>NZ_AYYO01000005.1 GCF_001436225.1 Lacticaseibacillus sharpeae JCM 1186 = DSM 20505
CGCATTGATTTAGATGTTATTTTCAGAAGTGGCTAACTTGTACTTGAAATTTACCTACAATTTTTAAATATATAATTTTTCAAACCACTCCCCCACTTTTGTAAACGGAGTGGTTATTTTTGTAGGACGAACTTTCCGCAATTTATAGGAACTTACGCTGATTTCAAGTAAAAATTGATTTTACGGCCTCCATCAAATCGTGCAATGACACGCGTAATAATCATCACACAAGCACTTTCAATCTGGTATTTTCCATCAGCATTCTGTACTAACTGCTTACGCTGATGAAGAGCGATAGTCCTATCTAAATAGTAGAACAGTTTAGAGATAGAGTTTTGTTCTGATAACTTAGGCACAGATACACGAATAATCTGTAACGTAGGAAATTGTACCCGTTGACGCTCAATCAACGAACCAGTTGCAAAACGCTTATAGACATTTATCATTTGTGGTTTTTTTAGTAGCACCCGAAAAAAATCATGACCAGCATCTTGATTCAACTCCATTGTAATGTAGTATCCAGACACAGCTACATTGTACCCAAGAGTGTTTTGATCCAGTGCACCAAGCGTAATGTTCATTGGATTGTAAATATAGTCCAAGTTTTTAACAAGTTTAAATTTGTCATTTTTTTTAACGAGAAATGATCGATTATATCTTTCTGCTTTAGGCGTCAAACCTTTCTCAACAGTCAAACTCCAGAGTTCCAAGTTAGCTTTACTTGGGTTTACGTAGTTAATCGTTTGGCGAAAAAAGTTACCGAGCTTACGCTGTTCCCAAGCGTAAAAAGTCAAAACGCAAAAACGCCAGCCAACTCAGCCAGCGTTTCATAAATCATACGAACATTTTCTGCAATAATCCTTGTTTAATTTCTTTTAGTGCATCTAACTTACGCTGATGAAGAGCGATAGTTTTGTCCAAGAACCTCAAAACATTTGAAATTGACTTCTGTTCATCTACAGAAGGGTATTGAAACTTAAGAGTCCCAAAGTCAGAAAAGCTGATACTTCTGCCATCTCTTATTCCATAAGTTACGGTTACAAGCCTGTTTATGAAGGTTGGGCTCCTCAACACCTCCTTCCAGAATTCAGGTATTTGCTTAGATTCGTCAGACAATGACATTACGGTATATGCTGGTGAAGTAATACCCTCAACGGAAGAGTAAGCAAAACCACCCTGAAAAGATCTTAAATGAATTACGAATTGACCGGGTAGAACCAATTTGTATCCATTCAAGCTTTTTCGATCGTATTTGATATCAATACCAATTTTGTCCCGTGGTACCATTCCATCTTCTTGTGAAGCAGAGAGAACCTGTTTCTCGGGGTGTCCTTTAGAAGAGACATTTTTGAAAATCTCTGAGGACTTACGCTGTTCCCAAGCGTCAGTGAATCCAGCGAACCTAATTTCAGGTGTTTTTTCTCCATTTTTCGGAAACAGGCTCTGCAGATATCCTTTCTTCATTTTCTGCAATAAATCTAACTTACGCTGATGAAGAGCGATAACACTGTCCATTGAGTTCAACATTAATGATATTTTAGTCTGTTCAGCAATCACTGGAAGTGGCAAGTCATATTTTTGAACCTTCGATGCACTAATTCCAAACACCTTAAGTCCCTGACCTTGCTTACGCCCATATTTTCTAAACTCTGGAGATTTTATTTGATAGTACAGATAAAGTGAATCAAGTTCCGACGATGGTCTCAAAGCTATTGTGTGCAATCCAGAGACAATTTTATTGGAGCTGTTTGCTAATAAAACGGCCGGAGCTGCGATATCTTCGTAGTCCTCAGATGCATCTGCGAGAATCACATCACCTTTTGAAAGTAGTTCATAATTCCCGGGTTTTATGTCAGGTAATTTGGCATCATCTTTGATCATGTCCACCACTCTAGTATGAATGTCGCCATAGTGAACATATTTGTATCCACTCATATAATCAACCTGTACGTCTCGTGATAGTGGATATGATTTCACACGTTTTGTAAGGCCTGAGAGCTTACGCTGTTCCCAAGCGTGAGCAAATCCCTTAAACCGAATCAACGGCACCATACGCTTGTTTTCATTTTTCTCAGAACCCATTCTTGAACACCTCCATCATGGCATCCAGCTCGTGCTGTGCCTCATCCGTGGTGCCAACTAACTGCTTCATTTGCTCCAGCAGTTGACCGTTCAGGTCAGCAATTTCCTTGTCCACCTGCACAAGCTCCTTGGCGGTGGCAACCATGTCAACTGGCTCTTCTTCCTCGAATGTGTCCACATAACGTGGAATGTTCAGGTTGTACTCGTTCTCCTTAATCTCATCCAGCGTAGCGACGTGTGCATATTTGTCGACATCTTCACGCTTGGTGTAGGTATCAACAATCTTCGTGATATTGTCTTCAGTCAGAATATTCTGATTTTTGCTCTTGGTGAAATCATTGGATGCGTCAATGAACAGAATGTCGTTGGTGGTTTTGTTCTTCTTCAACACCAGAATCAGCGTTGGAATCGAGGTAGAGTAGAAAATATTCGCCGGCAGGCCGATTA
Source organism: Lacticaseibacillus sharpeae JCM 1186 = DSM 20505 (assembly GCF_001436225.1). GTDB lineage: Bacteria > Bacillota > Bacilli > Lactobacillales > Lactobacillaceae > Lacticaseibacillus > Lacticaseibacillus sharpeae. The sequence goes on from NZ_AYYO01000005.1 coordinate 2,530, forward strand.
CAGCATCAATCAGGTTCTTATCGATCAACTGCTTGCGAATGTCGCCTTCCTTAGCACCACGGAACAGTACGCCGTGTGGAAGCACGATGCCCATCGTCCCGGTTGGTTTCAGATGATAGAGACCGTGAAGTAAAAATGCGTAATCTGCTTTGGTCTTTGGTGCAAGTGCCCCGAAATCGCGGAAACGAGGGTCGCTCAGACGACGCTCATCGTTTTCCCAGTGTGCAGAGTATGGCGGGTTCATAACAACCGCGTCAAACTGATATGGCTCCTCAGTTGGCCAGTCAGCATCAAGACTATCCCCATTGCGCACATTGATGTCTTCGAAGTTGACGCCGTGCAGCATCAGGTTCATCCGCGCCAAATTGTAGGTAGTTGTGTTGAGTTCCTGACCATGATAACTGATTGGCTTATCACCGGTAACTTGACTTGCCACCGTGAGCAGCAATGAACCGGACCCCATCGTTGGGTCGAATACGGTACGAACCTGGTCATCCCCGTCCTTATGCCCAATTGTCACAATCTTCGAAATGATTTCACTGACTGTCCGCGGGGTGTAGAATTCCCCGGCCTTCTTTCCGGCACTCATCGCGAACTAACTAATCAGGTATTCGTATGCATCCCCAAGTACGTCGCGCCCGTTATCAAAATCAATATCCTTGAGCGCCATAATCGTATCGTTCATTACCTGGCTTGGATTCTTACCCAAACGGTTGGAATCCAAGTCCACGTCATCAAACAGACCTTCAAAGTCTTCTTCAGATGAGCGACCCTTTACGGACTGCTCCAAGTTGAAGAACGCCTGCTTAAGGTCAGAAATCTGGAATTCATGATTTTGGATGCGCGTCACAATGCTATCAAAGAGATCATCAGGTTCGATCAGAAAGCCGAGACTGTCCAGCAGAGCGTCTTTAATCTCCTCGCGCTGTGTTGCCCAGTATTCCTGGTATACCTTGATTGCATCGCCGTCTTCACCAGTAGCTTCCAGCACGCCGTCTTCTATCTTGCCACTAAGGAAACGGTAAAAAATCAGGCCAAGCATGTAGTTCTTATATTCACTAGCATCCATCTTGCCGCGCAAAACATTGGCGGCATTCCAAAGCGCTTGCTCCAGGTTCTTGCTTTCGTTATTGTCCACTTTATTTGTCTCCTTCTACTCGGTACTGGGCCAAATCATCCGTGATGAACGACTGCCATTTCTTCTGCACCACTGACTTATAATTCAGCACATTCTTATATTTGTGGCCGTGAGATTCAGCGACTTCGCGCTTTGCGGTGCGCTTCAAGTCCTGTTCATGGCGGAACTCGCCTGTCTCCTCATACTCAGCGTTCACATTCTCCAACGGCTTAGATTCTAGTCCAAACTCATTAGCGAACTTCTTGATGGCAGCAAGCTTCTTCTGATATTGAAACTGTTGAAATTCGTTCTCTGGGTCAAAATCACCATCAACTTTGCTCGAATCAAAAGTCTTGATGAAATCAAGAATTTGATCTGCCGACTTCGGTTTGCCAGACCGGCGCAACTTTTCTGCAGCCGCAATGAAGTCTTTGTAAGCCGCCTCAATTTTTGACTGTGCTTCTTGGCTCTTGTCTTCTTGATTTTCCTTTACTGAACGTAGGTAGCTCGTCCCCAGTGATAGAACGTACTCGCGGTCAATCAACAATGTATTGATGACCACATCCTCGAAGTCAAACTTAAGCACCTTAGTGTCTCGGTCAGGACCAACTGGCGTAATACTATCCGCAATTGTCTGATAAGCACCCTGAAAGTATCCGTACTCCTCTTCTGTCATTCCATAGCTAGCTGCTTGAGCTGACCAGTCAAAATCAGAGTACGAACCCAAGTATTGCATCTTACGTGCTACCTCTCGGAACTTCTTGAGAAATTCAACTCTATTTTCGACTGTATCGTCCAATAATGCATTGGCCTCATCGGGAGTCGGCACATAAGCCTTCAGCGAGGTAACTTGATCCGCAAAGTCCTGCTGCATCTCTTTAAACTCTGGCCGGAACACCTTTTCAAACGTTCCTGAACCTGCGTACTTCTCAAATGCGTCCTTGGTGCGTACTTCCATCTCATCAGGATGACGGAACAAGACAATGTTCCCCTGGGGTTTGTTCTTATCAAATACGCGATTTGTGCGGGCATACGCCTGAATCAAGCCTTGATACTGCATCATCTTATCCATGTACAACGTATTCAGTCGAGGCGCATCGAACCCGGTCAGCAGCCGCGCAACAACAATTGTTAGGTCAATCGTCTGTTCCGGACTTAGATGCTTGTATGGCCCTTCAGTTCGCGCGGTCCGCTTAGCGACATCGTCAATGTAGACGTTAGCGTTATCGAGCGTGAACGTTGAATCTGACCCTGTGTATTGGACAGAGTAATCGTGCATTGCTTCAACTAGGCCATCACGTTGACTCTGATTGTCATCCCCGTTTTCATTCAGTGAGTACGTAACCGCGACGTGCAACGGGTGCAGGGCCGTTTTGTTCTTCTCCTTGAACAAGTGGTAGAACTCAATCGCCTGCTGAATGTCACTAACGGCAAATAGAGCGTTGAACTTACCGTGAACTGACTTTTTGTTCCAGTTCTTGTAAATCCAGTGCACCACCTTGTTGCGGTAGTTTTGGGCATTATCATTATTGCCAACATAAAGATCATCACTAAATTGTGATTCATCAACATCTTCACCATGTTGATCAGTTGCACTGGCCACATGCACGTATTCCGTATTGAATGGCAGAATCGCACCGTCACTCAGCGCATTACCAATATCATAACGATGCAACAATGGGCCAAACTGGCTCTCAGTTGTTTGGTCCTCAGCCGTTTTGTTAAAATCAAAAATTGGTGTCCCGGTGAAACCGTACCAGCTCTGCAATGGAAATGCTCGCTTAATCACCCTTTGCATTTCCCCGAACTGCGAACGGTGCGCTTCATCAACAATGAATACCATCCGCCGTGTCATTAAGCCGTCAAGGAATCCTTTCTTACCAGCTTCCTTAAGCTTATTGTTTCGTTCAACCGCAATCTTCATCTTGTTGATGGTGGTCACAATCACACCGTTATCGGCTGATTTAAGTCTGCTAATTAACTCGTCTGTATGTGCCGTCTCAAACACGGTATCGTCAGTATCGGACGAAAACTCAGAGAAGTTCTTCCCTGACTGTGCGTCCAGTTCTTTACGGTCAGAAAGGAAAATCACCTGATTCTGCGGATTACGTTGCAGAATTGTCGCCACTTTGTAGGCCGTAATTGTCTTCCCCGACCCAGTAGCATGCCACACAAATCCATCTTGATGGTTCTCAAAAGCCTTACGTACCGCACTAATCGCGTGGATTTGGTATGGGCGCAACACAACAAGATTGTCGCCCTTCGCCAGGGTGTAATTGCTAATGACGTTATGGGCCATCGGAATTTTGAGGAAACTCAACGTGAATTGACGCCAGTCGCGCACAGCGTGATTCTGCGGATCCAACCATTCGAAGAAGAACTTATTGTTGAATTGGTTTTCCGACTTTTGGTTAGCGAAGTATTTAACCTCGTTCTCCTTCATCGCCACAAAAATCTGCACCATTGAGTACAAGCCATCGTATTTGTGTTCTGACTTGTATTTATAAATCTGATTGGTCGCCATTTTCAAACTGACATCGACACGTTTCTCTTCGATTTGAATAAGTGGCATCCCATTGAATAACAGAGTTACGTCAAAGCGCCGGTTTGGACTATCCAGTTGGTCTTCCATCCCCGGACGAATGGCTTGCTTAATAACTTCATAGCGGTTCATACCACCCGCAGCAGCGTCACGCCAAAAAGCACGCAGACGCACCTTGCTAAAATTCCCCACGTGAATATCAGCATGCTCCCGTGTTAGTGGAATTTCCGCAACGTAGCCATTATTCAAGAAGCCGTTTGCCTCAACCGGGGTCATCCCCCCAATGAAACGCATGATGTCCGCCATTTCCCGGTCAGTTAGCTGTTCGCCATCAAGAGATTCCGGATTGTTCTGATTTAATATCTCGCGAAAATGGTTTTCCAGCATCTTCGGCGTCGCATTATCAAGCGCGCGATTGTGCGTCCACCCATTTTGCGTAAGTGTCTGAATTAACTCGTCTTCAAATTCTAGTTCAGCTTTTGCCTTATAGAGAACCATTAGTGCTCCTCCTACCGTCTACCGTGTTAAATGATTTAAGTATATTTGGTCACCTAATTGGCTCGGCCAACTTATTAGGACTGTCGTTGCGAGCAAGCGTAAGCCGTATCATGTTAATTATCACACATTTTGCAATAAAGCGCCGCCGAATAACTTCAAATTATCAATTATATGTGGGCAGCTACAAAACACAAAAAAATCAACGTGCCAGTTAGTACGTTGATTCATTAATTACGCTCTGACTCTTGCAGCCGTAAACCATCAGTTACTCCTCATCAGTCACATCAAAATACACCTTATCAAACAACCTCCCTCTATTTGCGGCCAAACACTATGCCTAAACTTCTGAATCAAATCAAACGTTTCCGTATAGCTTCTTGACTGAGCCTTAACATCAATTCGCACGCCGTGATCCTGCCGTACAAAATATCCGTTCATACCAAAAAAATCATCCAAACTACGAAACAACAACGCAAATTCTGGTGTATTCGTATTTACCGTGGTCATATTCACCTCAACCTCCCGGAAGATTTACCTGTGGCACCCATGAAATTTTACATTCCCTTCCCACACCATTTGCATTTTCCTTTCATTCCGTGTTAAACTAACCGCATATTTTAACTAGACGAGAAATAGTACGTCGGCCCACTAGCCCCCAAGAAAGCACTCGGTAGCTGCAAAGAGTGCGCGCTAGCCCGGCAGAATGAATCTCGTGGTCGGAAACGGGTGCAGGCGCCTTAAGCCTTCGAGTTGGCTCGCCACGTGCGAGCAATTTAGGTGGTACCGCGCATAGTCGTCCTAAGCAGAGAAAACTTCTCTGTTTAGGGCGATTTTTTGTTCGGCGAACCGGTAGCTGACCTGCCGGGAAGAACCACCGTCCGCGCCGATTTCCAGTTAAGATAAATTATTCAATATTGTGTGAGGACACAGATATGCAAAAGAAAAACTCCCTTTCCGTCAAGACCGTTGTTGCTATCGGGATTGGCACGGCCATTATTTTCATTCTCAAGCGGTGGGTTTCCATTCCTAGTGGGATCCCCAACACGAACATCGACACGTCATACGGGTTCCTGGGCTTCTTCAGCCTCCTATTCGGACCTGTTGCCGGCTTCGTGTCCGGCTTCCTCGGCCACGCGCTGACCGACTTCACGGCTTACGGTTCCCCTTGGTGGACGTGGGTCTTCACGACCGGGCTCGTCGGTGGTGTCATCGGCCTGTTCTGGAAGAAGCTCGATGTTGCTGCTGGTAACTTCGGTATTAAAAAGATTATCAGCTACAACGTGGTGCAAATCATCACGAATGTTGCCGGCTGGGCCCTCATCGCGCCAACGCTGGACATCCTGGTCTATGCTGAACCAGCCAACAAGGTGTACCTGCAGGGCATTGTCTCCGCGATTTCCAACGCCGTTTCGGCTGGTGTTATCGGGACGATTCTCCTGGTTGCGTACGCAGCGACACGGACGCAAAAAGGCAGCCTGAAGAAGGAATAAGTTTTATAATAGTACCAGCGAGTAAAGAGGGGCGCGTTTTGGCCCCTCTTTGCTACTTACATAGGAAAAATGCGAAAGGACCCCAACATGCCAGAGCCACTGATTCAGTTCGATAATGTCACTTTCCAATACGATAGCCAGGCCGAGCCCACGCTGCACAACATCAACCTCACGATTAATCGCGGCGAGAAGGTGCTGATTGTCGGCCCGTCCGGTTCGGGCAAGTCCACCATTGGCAACATGATTAACGGGCTCATCCCCCACGCCATCCCCGGGCAGATCACCGGCAAAGTGACGGTGGCCGGCCAGGTCGTCCAGGACGCGTCCATTTTCGACCTGTCGCTCAAAGTGGGCACGGTGCTCCAGGACCCCGATAGCCAGTTCGTCGGTCTCACCACCGCCGAAGACATCGCCTTTGCCATGGAAAATGACGCGGCGGACACGCAGACGATGCACACGCGCGTGCAGCAGGTTGCGGCCACCATGGGCATTACGGACCAACTCGAGCAGGCGCCCCAGAATTTGTCGGGCGGCCAGAAACAGCGCACCTCCATGGCGGGCGTGCTCGTCGACGACGGCGACATCCTGTTGTTCGATGAACCCCTCGCCGCCCTCGATCCCGCGACCGGCAAGGAATCCATTCGGCTGATTGACGAATTGCACCGGCAGCAGAACATGACGGTCGTCATCATCGAACACCGCCTAGAAGACGTGCTCACCCAGCCAGTTGACCGCGTGATTGTCGTCAGCGACGGCCGCATCATCGGCGACCTCACCCCCGACGCCCTCTTGCGCAGTGATTTACTCACCCAGATTGGGGTGCGCAGTCCGCTCTACCTGCAGGCATTAACGGCCGCTGGCATCAAGACGGATGAGATTACCGGCATCGAGTCAGTGGAGACCGTGGACGCACCCAACCTGGGTCAGCGCCTGACCACCTGGCTGAACGCCAGCAGCAAACCGGCTGGTGCCAAGCACGACCAGCCCCTTTTGACCATCAGTGACCTGGATTTTGCCTACGACAGCGCCACGCCGATTTTCAACCACCTGAACCTGACCATCAACCACGGCGACATGCTCGCGCTGGTCGGCCGCAACGGGGTGGGCAAAACGACGCTGAGTCAGCTGATTACTGGTTTCGTGCAGCAAAACGCCGGCACGATGCACTTCAACGGTACCGACCTGAACACCCTGTCCATCAAGGAACGCGCCGACCATATCGGCTACATCATGCAGGACCCCAACCAGATGATCTCGAAGAACCTGATTCGCGACGAGGTCGGCCTCGGCCTGGACCTGCGCGGCGTGGATACGGACGAACGCGACCAGCGCGTTGATGAGGCGCTGAAGATCTGCGGACTGTACGAATTTCGCAACTGGCCGGTCTCCGCGCTCAGTTTCGGCCAGAAGAAGCGGGTCACCATCGCCAGCATCCTCGTGCTCAACCCCGAAATGCTGATTCTGGACGAGCCGACTGCCGGCCAGGACTGGCGCCACTACACCCAGATGATGCATTTCCTGGAAAAACTGAACCACGAGCATGGCATCACCATCATGCTCATCACCCACGACATGCACCTGATGCTCGAATACGCCACGCGCACCGTCGTTCTCGGTGATGGCGGCGTGCTGCTGGATGAAAAACCAGCGAACGTGCTCAGTAACACCACCGTGATTGCCGCCGCAAGCCTGGCCAAAACCAGCCTGTACACGCTGGCGGACCGGTTTAACCTCGACCCAGAACTCTTCACCACGCGGGTGATTGCCGCAGAACGGGAGGCGCAGCATGAATAATTCAATCTTCGGCTTTGCCCCCGGCAACACGTGGCTGCACCGACTCGGCGGCGCGACGAAACTGCTCGCGTTCATCGGCCTGTCCATCATCGCGATGGCCAGCTACGATACCCGCTTCATCATCGCCATCATGGTCATGTCGCTCCTGCTATTCTGGCAAGCCAAAATCAAGTGGCGCCAGATAAGCCTGGTGGTTAAAATCATTCTCGTATTTTCACTGCTCAACTTGATTACCGTCTACATCTTTTCGCCCGAATATGGCGTGCAGCTGTACGGAACGCGGCACTTGATCATGGGCAGCGGCTACTTCACCCTCACGTGGGAGCAACTCTTCTACGAGCTCAACCTGGCGCTCAAGTACATCGTCACGGTGCCACTCGCCCTGCTGTTTTTGGTAACCACCAATCCGAGTGAATTCGCGGCCAGCTTGAACAAAATCGGGCTGTCATACAAAATCAGCTACTCGGTGGCGCTGTCGCTGCGGTACATCCCAGACGTGCAGAATACCTACCACCAGATCAGCATGAGCCAGCAGGCCCGCGGCTACGAACTGTCGCGCAAGGCCAACCCGATTGCGCGGCTCAAGGGCGCGGCGCAAATCCTGATGCCGCTGATTTTCAGCAGTCTTGACCGCATCGAGACCATCAGTCAGGCGATGGAACTGCGGCGGTTCGGCCGGCGCAAACAACGCTCCTGGTACATGGGGCGCAAATTCGCGCCTGCGGACTGGGCGGTGCTGGGCGTCACGATTGCCATCATCATCGTCGGCCTGCTCCTCTTTAAGGTCAACGGTGGCCGCTTCTTCAACCCATTTAATAGCTAAACAACAAAGGCGCCACTTCACGGCAGGTCGTGAAGTGACGCCTTTTCTATGCAATGAGGGTGGCAATGCGAATCCGGTAATGGTCTTCAATCGCCGTTCGCTGGGCACTTAACGCCTGCAAAACATCGTCATCGGCGTCCATTTGCCAGCGGCCGCCGCGCACCCAGTGGTAGGAATACTTACACATGAGCTCCAGCGTCTTCATGTCGGCACGTTCAGCGGCCATTGCATAACTCATTTCGCCGAGTTCCTGAACGCTCACCAGTCCGGCAACGCCGTATTGTTCGGTGAAGGTCGGACCCTCACCCGAATATTCGTCGTTCATGCGGCTGTGCGGATCATTGGTGACGCCCACGAGCATGCGGCCGTCACCGAGTTGCAGGACATACAGGAAATAGTCAGCAACCTTGCCTTCTGCGGGTACGGCAGCCAGCGGACACGTCCCAGCGTTTTGCAGTTGGGCCTCATCCGCGCGCCGGGTAGTAAAAACTGTGTGCTCCCACGCCATCTAGCTCGCCTCCGCTTCGTCAATCGGGTTACCTAACGCCAGGAAGTTCTGTTTGCGTGCGGCTGCCATCCGGTACAGCCGGCCCCGCTCGGATAGCTTCAGGGCGTAATTCTTTTGCGTGTCCTCGCGCTTAGCCGCCTCGGTTCCGGTCAGCCGCACCCGTACCGTGAGCGTGGCGTCCCGTGGCGCCGGCAGTTTGTAGTTGCTGAGAAAATGGCGCAGGCGGTGCTGCTTCCAGCCGCTCAGTTCCCAATTCAGCATTTTGCTGGCTGCCTGGGCGTATTGCGCCGAATACGTGCGATAATCCTGTGTTGCCGATTCATACGCCCGAATCAAAGCTGCTTCGTCGTCACCATGTAAAAATAAATAGCCGCCGTACCACAGATACGGGTCAAAATAATCAAACTCACTACTGGAAACGGCGGTCACTTTCACCGTGACTGGGGCAAAATCCTGCCGCAGCCGTTCAGCATACTGCGTGTTCAGCGCTGTGACCGGACTGTGGGGGCCGAGAATCCGCTCCGGACGACCTTGCCACCAGCCATATACGAGCATCCAGCCGGCCAGCAACAAAACCGTGACCGCGATTAGGGAACCGACAACTACCAACGTTAATTGAATCATGTCGCCACCTCCGTCAATCATCCAACTGTGTTCATGATGATTGTACGGCAGGTGCGCGTTTTGCCTAGGTTTAGGCCGCTGGTAACGGCCAATTACGCTAATTTATTCTAAAATGTGGGACGACCACTAATGCTTTCTGCTTAGCACCCGCTGCCGTGGCGCGAGGTGGCTGAGACTGAGCAGTAAAAACAAGCTGGCCCCCGCAAGTAAATACCAAAACATCCGGCCGACAAACAGCCGGTACAGGCAAAAGCCAAATGTTAATGCCAGCATCAGGCGCACAGTGTCGCCGAGAATCAAATTAAATATGCGCATATGCATGCCCCTCTCCGTTAATGTTATAAATTTTAGCGAAAGTGGCGGCGAAAATCCGGCTTTGCTGGCCGGATTATCGAACAAGCAAACATATTTACCCCCGCGTAAGTTTCTTAGGAAAAAGGCAAACAACGATTAATATAAAAATACGCGCACGCAACCGGACCGGTGGCCCAATTGCGTGCGCGTTGTTCAATATTCAGTTAGGCGAGGACTTCGTTGTACCGCAGTACCCGGGCCTGGAAGTTATCGTCGGCATCCAGGTGCATCTCGTTCAGGCTGACGTTGCGCACCGCGGTGAAGGCGTAGATGTCGATGTTCAGCGCCGCCGCGAACAGCGCGCGCGTCGTGAGCCCGTGGCAAACCACGAGCACGGAATCGTGGGGATGCTTATCCTTAAGCATGTCGATGAAGGACTGGGCCCGACTAATCAGCTGCGCGTAACTCTCGGCGCCAGGGGCAAACTGCGAGTATTTTTCATTAAAAATCCCGGAGTAGTCAAAAATCTCAGGGTGCTCGTCACGGAACGGGTTGGCCGATAAGCCGTCCCATTCACCGAAGTCCATTTCCTGGACGCGCGCATCGTACTCAATATCGGAGCGTTGATTGGTCAAGATGGACGCCGTCTGAATCGCACGGACCATCGGACTGGCGTAAACAGCATCGAAACGGTCCCAGTCATAGAGTCCGCGCACCTTGCGCGCATAATCTTCCCCGGCCTTGGAGAGACGCACGTCATTTGCCGCCCCTGAAATCAAATCTGCCCCGTTTGAAACGCTGATACTGTGCCGCACAACCATTAAGTCCATTTTTTACAACCCCATCAATTCTTGGTATTTACATCGCTGCATGAGCGTGGCGTGCAAAAATGTTGAATGCTGGCCACGAAAAGTGCAGTAAACGTATACAATCGATTTATATTGTAACAAATACCTCACAGAAGCGCAAAAACGCCTTGGTTCCTCCCCGTTGTGCTATGCTGAAAGCGTACCACCAAAAATCATTTAGGAGATGAACCCGATGGATTTAAAGGAAGAATATTGTCAGGATTTAACTAAGCTCACTGAATTAAGTGCGGGCCAGTCGCTGACCTCATTAGTGTTTGGGGTGCAGATGTTGTCCAAGTATGTGGCCCGTTTAAATGATGGGAATGCCGGAGCGGCGCCCGCGCCAAAGCCAGATAAGCCAGATGTGGCGGCTGTGAATGCGCCGCAAAGCACAGCACCAGCTGCACAAGCTGCACCGACAACCAGCACCGAACCCGCGGCCCCGGAAGCTGAGGCTGCAGAGCCAGCACCCGCAAAACCACGCACCGAAATCAAACCCAACGTGTCGCTGCGCACCGTGCACCACCCGCTCCCAACCGTCAAAGTCGGAGCCGCTGCGGCCCGCGCAACTGGGGGCGCAACCGAAGACAGCGCGCCAATTGTCGTTGAGCGGCGGTTGTCTGGCGCCAAGGCCGGCGCGTACTTCCTCAAGGAGCACCTGGTCCGGACCATGGGCCTGCAAAACGGCAACAAGGTGATTATCCCCGATGGTCGTTTCGCCGATATGCGGATTTTCGACCGCACCGCCGAACCAGATGGCATTGCCCGAATTAACAACGTGTTGCTGGAAGAAGAGGAAGATTTGTCCTACCCGTACGTCGCCTATGCCGACCGGAGCTACATCGGCAACCCGCTGGAGTACGAAGGTGAACCAATTCGCTTCGAATTCACCCAAAGCGACCTGGACTACGTGAAGACCCAGCTCGGCGACGTGGTTGATCTGGCCTGGTACATCAGTCGTGGCCCTAAGAGCGCCCGGATTTCTTGGGTGCACTACGAACTTAAACCCTTAGTACTCAAGAAGCCTGCCACACCAACACCAACGCCCGCGAAGGAAAAGAAGGTGGCAGAGGAAGACAAGCCGAAGCACCCCACGAACATCGAATTCGACCTCGATGGCAAACGGGTGCTCATCATCGGCTTCGAGGACAGCCTGAACGGTTTGCGCGGCATCATTGAGGCCCACAACGGTAAGTACCAGTGCTCAGAGGCCCTGCAGAGCAACAAGCTGCGGACCCGCGTTCAAGGCGCGGACCTGGTCATCCCCGTGATTTCCCAGGCCCACCACATCAACACGAACACAGCCCTGGCCCTGGCCAAGCTGCAGGGTAAGCCGTACGCGGTTGCTGATGGTTCCTCGCCATTGTCTTTGGAGCGCGCCATTTACCGCGCCCTGCACCACCTGCCCGCCTATGAGAGTCGCGGTGCGGACATTGAGTACCCACTAACGGAGGACGTGGAGATCAGCATTACAGAGGAATAACTAGCTAGCTAAGTGTCCAGACCCAAGTTGGTCTGGGCACTTTTTTCTTCCGATCCATGAAAAAAGATTGACCCCTAAATCGGGCCAATCTTCCTGATGGTTCTATTTCAATGCTGCCTTCTTCACCGCACGGAATAGTTAATCTTCCTTGCTGAAGAACGTGTCCGCCGCCGCGCCGATAATGGCGAGCTTCACGTGTGCGTAGGTCAACCCACCCTGCAGGTACAGCGTGTATGGCGCGCGCAGTGGTCCGTCAGCGGAGAACTCAATCGTTGCCCCCTGGACGAAGCTACCACCAGCCATGATGACTTCATCTTCATAACCCGCCATGCGTTCGGGAATTGGCGTCACGAAGGAATCGATTGGCGAGTTGTGCTGAATTGCCTTGGCGAAGTGCACCATGTCGTCAGGATTGCCGAAGTTGACCGTCTGAATCAAGTCGGTGCGTGGCGCATCCCATTTAGGCGAAACGTCCAGGCCGAGTTCTTCGAGCAGGGCGGCTTCGAAAATTGCCCCCTTGATGGCGTTCCCCGTCGTCTGGGGCGCGATGAAGAAACCTTGCCACATCGCATCGAGCGAACCGTATGTTGCCCCTTCAGCGCCACCTAAGCCAGGGACGGTGAACCGGTAGCTGACGCGTTCAACCAGGTCCTTGCGCCCGACAATGTAGCCGCCGGTCTTGGCCATACCGCCACCAGCATTCTTGAACAGACTGCCGGCCATGAGGTCTGCGCCAACGTCCAGGGGTTCGCGCGTCTCGGAGAACTCACCGTACGCGTTGTCCACGAAGATGTATGCGTTCGGCGCAACTTCTCGTACCGCCTTAATCATCTCGGCAATCTTGGCCACAGTGAAGGAATCGCGCGTTGCGTACCCGCGGGAACGCTGAATGGCCACAACGGTCGTCTTTTCCGTCACGCGCTTTTGGATGGCATCCAGGTCGGCTTCACCGTTTGGCAGCAGGTCAACCCAGTCGACCCCGATGCCGAATTCCTTCGGTGTCCCCACGCCGTCACCAGTAATCCCGAGGACTTCCTGCAGTGTGTCGTATGGCTTACCGGTGATGTAGACAATTTCATCCCCGGGGCGCACGAGGCCCAGCAGCGAAACCCCAATCGCGTGGGTCCCCGAAATCAGCTGGGGGCGCACCAGGGCGTCCTCCCCGCCGAGCACTTCGGCATACACGGCTTCGAGCTTGTCGCGGCCTTCGTCATAGTGGCCGTAACCGGTGGAACCAGTCAGGTCACTTTCAGCAACGTTGTGGTTCTGGAACGCATGGAGCACCTTGGCTTCATTCTCGACAATCTGGTCGTCCAGCTCCGCGAGCCGGGGGGCAATCTTCTTGTCCACGCGGTCAACGATTGCCAGCAACTTTGGATCTACAGTATCACGCCAACTCATTATTTCTCTTCTTCCTCCGTTTCTGGAGCGTCAATCAAGCCCTTGAACAGCCCGTAAACAAACTTGGTGGGTTCGAAGTCAGCGAGGTCATCAATGCCTTCGCCCAGGCCAACCAGCTTCACCGGCACGTGCAATTCGTTGCGCACAGCCAGCACGATGCCGCCCTTACCGGAGCCATCAAGCTTGGTCAGTACCAGCCCCGTCATTTCGGTGGTCTGGTTGAATTCCTTGGCCTGACTCAGAGCATTCTGCCCCGTCGTCCCGTCAACTACCAACAAAACTTCGGCTGGCTGGTCGGGGAGTTCGCGCTGAATAACGCGCTTAATCTTGGCCAGCTCGTTCATCAAGTTGACCTTGTTCTGCAGACGACCAGCCGTGTCCACGATGAGCACGTCCGTGTTTTCCTTCTTCGCCCGCACCACCGCGTCGTAAACCACTGCGGCGGGGTCGCCACCTTCAGGCCCGGCGACAACGGGCACGTCATCGCGCTCACCCCACACTTGGAGCTGCTGAATCGCCCCGGCACGGAAGGTATCGGCGGCTGCTAACAGCACTGACTTGCCTTCCTTGTGCAGCCGGTTGGCCAGCTTACCGATGGTCGTGGTCTTACCGGCACCGTTGACCCCGACGAACAGGAACACGGTTGGCCCCTCTTCCGCGAAGTGCAGGGAATTATCTTCGTCCTTACCCGATTCACCGTACAGATCAACCAGTTTCTGGACAATTACCCGCGCCACCGCGTTCGAGTCGTGGACGTTACGCAGCTTAACTTCATCGCGCAACTCATCCGTGATGCGGACCGCGGTTTCGAAGCCGACGTCGGCGCCAATCAAAGTTTCCTCGAGGTCATCGAAGAAATCCTCATCGACGGTCCGGAAGTTGGCGAAGAGTTTGTTGAGGCGGGCGCCGAAGCTATCCCGACTCTTCTCGAGGGCGGCATCATATTTTTCAGTCTCGGCATTTTCGTCCTTACCGCCAAATGCCTTCTTAATGCGGTCAAAAAATCCCATAATCATCCTCCAAAAAATAGCGCGTACTGAGTGTCAAAGTGTTACTTAGGCGTGCTTGCCGCTTTTTCCGTCACCGCTTCATCCAGCGAGACGGCAACCATCCGCGATACCCCAGACTCCTGCATGGTCACCCCATACAGGACGTCCGCAGCGACCATCGTCCCCCGTCTGTGGGTGATGACGATGAACTGCGTTGAGCTGGAATAGTGCTGCAGGAAGGCGCCGAACCGGTCGACGTTAGCTTCATCCAGACTCGCTTCCACTTCATCAAGAATGGAGAATGGCACGGGCCGGACGCGCAGAATCGCGAACAGCAACGTGATGGCGGTCAGCGCACGTTCCCCACCAGAGAGCAGTGAGAGCCGCACAAGCTTCTTCCCCGGCGGCGAGGCGATGATTTCAATCCCCGTCGTCAGCAGGTCATCCGGGTTGGTCAGCCGTAATTCCGCGTGCCCACCGCCGAACATCTGCGGGAAGATCTCCGTGAAGGCCTTCGACGTGGCGTCAAAGACTTCCTTAAACCGCGTCCGGACTTCATCATCCAACTCGGCCATGGTGCCCAGTAATTGGTCCTTAGCCGAGTTGAGGTCGTCTTGCTGCTTGGTGAGGAAGTCGTAACGTTCCTTGACCTCCTGGTACTCAGCGACCGCATGCGGGTTCACTGGGCCCAGCTCGTCAATGCCGCGCTTCAGCAACTTCAGGCGACTGCGCAGCTGCGGCTGATCGGGTTCAGGCTTAGGCACCTGCGTGAGGGCAGCTTCGTACGTGGTTTCGTAGTCATCGCGCAGGGTATCCAGCCGGTTGCCTAGGTTTTGCTTCAGCCGGCTCAGGGTGACCGCTTGCGTTTCGGATTCACTCATCGCCGTTTGCCGTTCACTGTACGCCGTGCTGGTTTGGGCCGAAATGCGGCTCAAACGCGTGCGCATACCGGCTTTTGCCTCCGTCAGCGTGGTTTGGGCCTGCTTCAGGTCCTTGATTTCACGGCGCAACTGCACAATCAGTTCTTTGCGGCCCGCACGGTCGGAAGCCGTCAGTTCCGCGGCCTTGTGAATCGCCGCAATGCGGTCGGTCAACTTGGTAATCTCAGCCGCAGCACGGGTTTCAGTTGCCTGCCACTGCTGCTGCTGACTAATCGCGGTCTGCTGGTCGTTCTTCGCCACGGCGAGGTCGGCTTGAACTTGGGCGCGCTGCTGCTGCCGGGAATCAGTCGCACTCTTGACGTCCGCCAGCTGGGCTTTCAGATTATCAGTTTGGCTTTGCAAATTGGCCAGCTTAGTTGCCAACTCCTCGGCCTTCGTCTGCAGACTCGCCTGCTTGTCGGCTAAATCAACCGTACCTGCGGGCATGCTCAGTTCCAGGTTTGCACGCTGACGGGCCAGCTGCTGCAGCTGATCCGTTAACAGACGCGCATCGCCCTGAACGTTTTGCAACGCAGTGTGCGCCTGATCACGTTTTTGCACGAGTTCGCTGAGCTTGCTTTGTGCCGTACTCAAGACAACGTTCAGCTCATCCAGGTTCTGTTCTTCAAGCGCGAGTTGTTCCCGCATCTTGGTGACCTGGGCCGCCAAACGCTGCACTTCTTGCGCCCGGGCCAGCGGACTAGCCTTGCTCTGCTGCCGCGAACCACCAGACATGGAGCCCCCGGCGTTCATAATGTCGCCGTCCAGGGTCACAATGCGATAACGGTGGCCAGTGACCCGCGCCACGCCAACAGCGTTATCGAGGTTATCAACCACAATCAGGCTGCCCAGCAGGTTACTCATGATGTTTTGCAGTTCCGGTTTGAAGCTGACTAAGTCCACGGCAATCCCGATGAAGCCACGTTCGCCGTTCAGCGTTTGGACGATACTACTTGGCAGGTTGCGCGGCCGAATCACCGACTGGGGCAGAAAATTGGCCCGGCCCGCGCGGCGCTGCTTCAGGTACGCAATCGCTGCCTTCGCCGCATTTTCATCCGTCGTCACAATCGACTGGAGGCTACCCCCAAGGGCCTGGTCCAGGGCCTCCTGGTACTGCCCCGGCACGGTCATGAGTTCGGCTACCGCGCCAATCACGCCGTGCAACTGAGCCTTGGCCTTCAGGACCGTCCGCACCCCACCATAAAAGCCTGCGTAATCCGTAGCCATTTCCGCCAGGGTCTTGTGCCGCTCTTCTGCGCGCACATACTGGCTGTGGTGATCGTTGTATGTCGCTGTTGCCTGCTGTAATTCCTTGCTGGCAGCCGCAACCTGACCATTTTGCTGAGAATACTGCTCCTGCAGGGCGTCATATTGCTCCTGGGCGGCAGTCAACTGGCCGTTTAGTGCGTTCTGGCGGCCAGTCAGGTCCGTTTTTTGGGCATCCAATTCGGCCAGTCGGTCTTGGGTCGCCTGCAGCTGACTGGAAGAAAGCTGCTGTTCTTTTTCCAGCCCCGCCAACTCGTTCCGGTTATCGGCCTGGGCCTGCAGCGTATTGATGTACTGACCCTGCAATTGATCCAGCTGTGCGTTAATGGTTTCGGGCGTTTCCGCCGCGTCCCCCAACGCACGCAACTTAGCCTGCAGCTCCTTGATGCGCCCGTCCAGGCCCTTGCGCTTGCCGGTGAGTGTCACCAACTGCGCTTTGGCTTCACTGACTTCCGCCTGCGCGCGTTCGACCTGCTCGTTCAGATCCGCGAGCGTGGTGTTGGCGTTTTGGGTCTTGGTGGTGGAAACATTTTCCGCCCCCGTCAGTGATTCCAGCTGGGTGGACTTGGCGAGCAAATCGTCATTGGCGTGGTTCAGCTTGTCTTCGGTTGCGACTTCCTCAGCCGTCAATTCGTCGGACTCCGCTTCCAGTTTCGCAATCAGGTCGTTCAGCTCGGTAATTTTTTGCTTAGTGGCCGCCGCCTGATTCTGGGTTTGCTCCTGCTGCTGGCCCATATCCCGAACTTCCAGCGCCAGCAATTGCTGGTGCAAAGTCCGGTATTCCTTGGTCTGCTGCTCATAGTCCTGGGCAATCGAAGCCTGTTCCGCGAGCGGGTCCATGCGTCCGGATAGTTCGTGGACGATGTCAAACACGCGGGCGAGGTTGTCGCTTGTCTCCTGCAACTGCGCCTGGGCCTTCGTTTTTTGCGTCTTGTACTTGAGCACTCCGGCCGCTTCTTCGAAAATGCCGCGGCGATCTTCGGGCTTGCTGTTGAAGATTGCTTCAACGCGGCCTTGGGAAATAAAGGCAAAGGATTCGCGGCCCAAACCGCTGTCCATGAACATTTCCACAACGTCGCGCAGCCGCACCGACCGTTTGTTAATCAGGAAGTCACTCTCACCACTACGAAACAGCCGCCGGGTCACGCTCACTTCTTCCGGTTGGTCCTTCAGGTAACCATCGGCGTTGTTAAAGGTCAACGTGACTTCCGCCCGGTTGAGGGGTGGCCGCTGGGCGGTCCCAGCAAAAATCACGTCCCCCATCCGTTCACCACGAAGACTCTTGGCACTCTGTTCACCCAGTGCCCAGCGAATGGCTTCCGTGATGTTACTCTTCCCACTACCATTCGGGCCGACAATCCCGGTCAGTCCGTGGTCGAATTCAATTGTAGTTTTATCCGCGAACGATTTGAAACCGTTCAGGGTCAATGCTTTCAGTTGCATCCGTTAACCTACCTAGCTAATTACACCTAAACCGACCAGGGCAGCCTTCGCCGCAGCCTGTTCGGCGCGCTTCTTACTCTTACCAGAGCCACTTCCCAGCAGCTTATCGTCCACGTACACGTCGATATTGAACTGCCGTGCGTTCCCGGGGCCCGTGATGCTGACCTCTTCGTAGTGGATGTCCGCGTTCCCGTCCTGCTGCAGATTCTCCTGCAAGGCGGTCTTGAAGTCACTGATGCCACGGAATTCGCCCGCATCGATGTGCGGGAAAATCACCTGCTGACAGAACTTGATGACGGCAGCGCGGCCCTGATCAAGGTACAGTGCGCCACAGAACGCTTCGAATAAGTCTTCCAGTAACGTGTTACGCTGGCGGGCACCAGCGGCCTCTTCCCCGTTACCAAGCTTAATGTATTTATCAAAATGCGCCTCACGTGAAAATGACGAAAAGCTCTTCGTCTGCACGATGGCTGCTCGCATACGGGTCAGTTCCCCTTCAGGCAAGTTCGGGAACTTCCGGTACAAGTAGTCGGACACAGTCAGCTCGAGGACAGCGTCACCCAAAAATTCCAGGCGTTCGTTGTCGCTGATCCCGAGCTCACGGTGTTCGTTGGCGTAACTGGAATGAGTGAACGCTTCGTCCAGGATTGATAAGTCCTTAAACTCAATCCCAAAGCGCGCGCGGAGTTCACTCACGAATTCTGCCACAACCATTCAATAACCTCCGAGTCGTCGGCGGGCACGAAATGCGCCACCGACATTTTATTTTGCGTTCGCATATGCATACTCACACATAGTACTTATTATACAGGTTTTTAGGGTGGAAAACGTAAATATCTGCCGATTATCGCTGACCGGCCAAAAGCCACAAAAAGGGCCAGACGACTTAATTCGTCTGGCCCCCAGTTATGCTTTAACCCTGGTGCGCTGCGATGTACGCAACGGCATCGCCCACGGTCTGAATCTTCTCGGCGTCTTCGTCCGGAATTTCGGCGTTGAACGTGTCCTCAAGTTCAAGGACAAATTCCACGATATCGATCGAGTCTGCGTCCAGGTCCTTCTTGAAGTTAAGCTCCCGGGTTACCTGGCCCTCTGCTAATTGAAAGTGATCCTGCAGAATCGCAGCAATCTTGTCGAAAATTTCTTGTTCGTTCACGATGATCCTCCTCATATTTTCCGAACTAATATAATAATGTTCTACCACATTTCGGCGCGCAACAAAAGTGAAATGCGACTGCCTGTCATCTTTGTTGCATCAAAACCTAATCTTGGGTGGGGGTCGGACTATCTACGCCGTGTTCCGCGAAGTAGTCAATTACCTTGCTGATAGTCTTGTTTTCGACCATCGCCTGGATTTGCAAAATTGTGTAGTAGACCGTGGTTGCATCCGCGGCACCGTGGGCTTTAACCACTGGCGCCTGCAAACCAAGCAGCACGGCCCCGCCATAACGGGAAGCATCGAACTTCTGCACAATGCCCTTGATGCTGCCCTTCAGCAGTAATCCACCAAGCTTACCCTTGATGCCGCCGTTCATGATGGCGGCCTTAATCTCATGCAGCAGGGTGTGCGACGTGCCTTCAATGGCCTTGAGGGCAGCGTTACCGGTGAAGCCGTCAGTGACGACCACGTCGGCCGCACCATCCAGCAAGCTGGAGGACTCCACGTTCCCAATGAAGTTGAGCCCCTGAGCGGCAGCCAAAATCTGGTGGGTCTGCTGGTGCAGATCATCGCCCTTGGTGGGTTCGGTCCCGTTGTTCAGCAGCGCCACGCGCGGGTTCTTGATGCCGCGTACGTCGCGGGCGTAGAAGTTGCCCATCACGGCGTATTGGTACAACTGGCTCGGCCGGTTGTCCGCGTTCGCACCGACATCCAGCATCACGAACCCAGAGTCAGAATTGACTGACGGCAACGTGGGCATGAGGCCGGGACGGTCAACGCCGCGAATCCGGCCGACAATGAACAGGCCCGCAGCCAGGAGTGCCCCGGTGCTGCCGGCAGAAAACATCGCGTCCGCTTCCCCATCCTTAACGGCGTGTGCAGCCAGCACCATCGATGCCTGCTTCTTGCGCCGCACAGCCTTGACGGGGTGCTCATCCATCTCAATCTTCTCGGTGGTGTGCACGATACTAATCCGCTCATCACTCTTCAGCAGCGGGCGAATCTGATTCTCATCACCATACAGCACAAATTCAATTGCCTGTTGCTCATCCCGGGCCCGCTCGACCCCTTCAACAATCGTTGCTGGGGCGTTATCGCCACCCATTGCGTCTACCGCAATCTTCATAGTGTCCTCCTGACTTACAGCCCAATTTGCACTCAGACTGCGCTCAAAATTCGTAATTCGTGTGCCTTAATTAAGTGTCCCGTTGATGGCAACTAGGTGCGCCAACTCCGCGCGTAATGGCTGATGTTCCGGCGCATTCAGTTCCGGATCGACCGTGAAGATTTCCCCGGCTGTCCGCTGTGCCGCGTCGAGCACGTTAAAGTCCGTCACGGGGTCACCCAAACGGAAATCAGGCATCCCCGATTGTTTGTTCCCGAAAATATCACCCTGACCGCGTAACTCCAGGTCCTTTTGCGCCACAACGAACCCATCGGTGGTCTCCGTCATGACTTCCATACGGCTAATCCCCTGCTCGGTGGAAGGATCGGCAACCAGGATACACCGGGCAGCCTTCTTGCCTCGGCCGACCCGGCCCCGCAGCTGGTGCAGCTGGGCAAGGCCGAACCGGTCGGCGTCCAGAATCAGCATCAGTGTCGCGTTCGGCACGTCGACCCCGACTTCGATCACCGTGGTGGAAACAAGCACCTTCGTCGTGTTTGCGGCAAAGTCGCGCATGATGGCCGCCTTTTCTTCCTGCTTCATCTGACCGTGCAGCAGGGCAACGGGAATCTGTGCGCCCAGCTGGTCCTGTAAATCGGCATAGACAGCCTCGGCATTTTGCAGGTCCATCTTCTCGGACTCGGCAATCAGCGGCGTAACGACGAAGCACTGACCGCCATCGGCCACCGCCGCGCGAATCGCGGTGAGCGCATGGCCCATCTGGTTCTTGTGCAGCCACTGTGTTTGCACCTGGTGCCGGCCGGCTGGTAGTTCGTCGATAGTCGACACGTCCATTTCCCCGTACGCGGTAATCGCGAGGGTTCGTGGAATTGGCGTGGCGGTCATCGCAAGCACATCGGGTTTGAGCCCCTTGTCCCGAAGTAAATCGCGCTGGCCAACGCCAAACCGGTGCTGTTCGTCGATAATGGCCAGACCAAGGGCGGAAAAGTCCACGTCCTTTTGAATCAGGGCGTGGGTCCCGATGATGATGTCGATGTCGCCACCACGCAGGTCAGCCAGGATGTTACGCCGGGCCGCGGGGGTGGCAGAGCTGGTGAGCAGCGCCACGCGCACCGGCAAGTCACGGAACAAATTGGACAGCTTGGCGTAATGCTGCTCGGCCAGCACTTCAGTCGGCACCATGAGGGCGCACTGGAAGTTGGCGGTCACCGCGGCATACATGCAAATCGCGGCCACGATGGTCTTCCCACTCCCGACGTCCCCTTGGAGCAGCCGGTTCATGTGCAGCGGGCGGCGCATATCCGCACAGATTTCGTTGACCACCCGTTTTTGCGCTTTAGTCAGTTCAAACGGCAGTTGCGCGATGAACTGGCGCACCCGCGCGTTATCAAAGGGGATGACCAGTCCGTTCACTGGTTCCGCAGAATGGTACTTAAGCGACTGCAGACGCGCCTCAAACAGGAAAAATTCCCGGAAAATGGCTGAACGCCGCGCCGCTGCGGCCTCTTGCGGCGTCTTGGGGAAGTGCATCCACTGCACCAGCGTCCGGTCCGACAACAGCTTGAAGCGCGTCCGCACATCTTCAGGCACCACGTCCGTGATTTCACCCGCATAACGGGCAAAGGCCTCTTTAATGAGGCCCACAAGAAATGCTTGATGTACTGATTTACTAAGCGGATAAATCGCCGCCATGGCCGGAGTATCGGCGTCTTGAGTGGCCAATACGCGCATCCCGGCAAGGCTGCTACGACTGGCATCCCACTTCCCGTAGACGGCTACTTCCTGGTCTTCGTGGAACTTGTCCTTCAGCCACGGCTGGTTGAAGAACGTCACCATGACGACCGCGCGTTGCACCCGCATACGGATGTTGACCCGGGTCTTACGCGGGCCAAACCGACTGACTACCGGCGGCGCAACCACCGTGCCCTTAATGGTGATTTTCTCACCATCAATCGCCGTTTCGAGGTCGCGCTCTTTCAGGTCGTCATAGCGAAAGGGAAAGTAAAACAGCAGGTCGGACACCGTGCTGATGCCCAGCGCCTGCAAGCCCTCTGCCCGTTTAGCACCAACTCCCGGAAGCTCAGTCACTGAATCTGTAAGTGACATGTTTGCACCTCCAGACTCATTGCGTTATTCGACGGAAACGAGGTATGGGTAAAGTGGCTGACCACCATCGTGGATTTCCACTTCAACATCCGGATACTTGGCTTCGATGTGTTCACTGAGCTTGTCCGCTTCGTCAGCAGAGCCATCGACCCCAATCATCAGCGTGACGATTTCGGAATCTTCGTCAATCATCGCGTCAATCATGTCGGTTGTGGCACTGAAGCGGTCACCCGTAGCCACCTTAATGTCGCCATCGATGATGCCAATCCAGTCGCCGTCGTGAATCTCGAGTCCACCGATTGTACTATTACGGATGGACTGGGTCACTTGGCCAGAAACAACGTTGGCCAGGGCCGCCGTCATGTCCGCCGCGTTATCCGCGAGGGAACGGTCTGGGTTGTAAGACAGCAGGCTCGTCATCCCCTGGTTAATCGTCCGGCTCTTCACGATGGCCACGTTGACGCCCGCTTCCTTAGCTGCTTCGTCAGCAGCCATGAAGATGTTGGAGTTGTTTGGCAGCACAATCACGTTCTTAGCGTGCGCCGCGTTAATCGCGTCCAGGATGTCGTTGGTACTTGGGTTCATGGTCTGACCACCACTGAGAACGTATGTGACGCCAAGGCTCTTGAAGAGTTCAGCAATCCCGTCCCCACTAGCAATGGCTACCACCCCGAATTCTTCGAGGGGCTTAGCAACTGCCTTTTCCTCTTCGGCACGTTCGATGATGCTTTCGTGCTGGAGGCGCATGTTGTCAATCTTGATCTTGTCGAGGCTCCCGAACTGCTGACCGTAACGGAAGACCGTCCCGGGGTGTTCGGTGTGGACGTGGACCTTAACCACTTCTTCGTCGGCAATAACCAGCAGTGAATCCCCGAAGTGACTCAGGTATTCGCGGAAGGCATCGTAGTCGAACGTCTTGGTGGCGCCATTCTTACCAAGACCGACCATCATTTCGGTACAGTAACCGAAGACGATGTCATCTGGGTTCAGCTGCGTCTGGGCACCCTGGTGGTGGTTAGCGTTAACGATTTCGTTCATTTCGGTTTCGTCAGGCACGAAGGATTCTTCGGTGTTTTCACCAGACAGGCCATCAAAGAAGCCTTCGTAGATGAAGACCAGACCCTGGCCACCAGAGTCGACCACGCCGACTTCCTTCAAGACAGGCAGTAAATCCGGTGTCTTGGCCAAAGCCTTCTTGGCCGCCTTCACGGTTGCCTTCAGTACTTCAACCGCGTCATCGGTGCTGGTTGCCTGCTTCTTGGCTGCCTTAGCCGCTTCCCGGGCCACGGTGAGAATCGTCCCTTCAACGGGCTTCATCACGGCACTGTACGCCGTTTCGACCCCACCGACAAAGGCGTCGGCCAGGTCCTGAGCCGTCAGGACTTCCTTCTTCTCCACGTTCTTGGCGAACCCGCGGAAGAGCTGGGAGCTGATGACGCCTGAGTTACCCCGGGCACCCATCAGCAGCCCCTTACCGAGCTTCTGGGCCAGCTGACCGACGTGTTGTGCATCACTTTCGAGTACCGCACGCGCACCACTTTGGAACGTTAAATTCATGTTCGTCCCAGTATCACCATCGGGAACCGGGAAAACATTCAGTGAGTTGACAAACTCGGCATTCTTGTTGATGCGGTGCGCCGCTGTCCGGATCATGTTCTGGAATTCAACAGCGGTAATTTCCGTAACTTTCAAAAAAATTGACCTCCTAAACCAAGTCGGCGGGATTATTCCCCGATGACCCGTACGCCCTGAACAATGACAGTAACAGCATTCGCCGTTAAACCGAGCATCGTCTCAAGGTTATACTTAACCTTCGCCTGTACGTTGCGGCACACTTCAGAAATCTTCGTCCCGTAACCAACAATGATGTTCACTTCAATGTTGACGCCGTTCTCTTCCTGACGAACCACAACCCCACGTGAATAGTTCTCGCGGTTCAAGATGTCGTTCATGTTGTCGCGGATCTGGTTCTTGCTGGCCATACCAACAATCCCGTAGATGTCCGTCGCTGCACCACCGACAACCGTCGCAATCACTGAGTTATCAATATCAATGGTCCCAAACTTGGTTTTAATTTTGACAGCCATGATGTCCCTCCTTATATCACCGAGCACGCGTCCGTGCCTTCGTGTATACACTTATCCTTGTAATTCTACCATAAAGCGGCAAATTACTACATAACCGAATGTAACGCATCGGGTTGTGCGTCTTGCACCCAGCGTTTTGCCACCGGCGCACCGAAAAAAACGGTAAAAAAAAAACACAAAACAGAAATTCCGGTTGACCCGAAGTCCGTGTCCTGTGTCTCTTAACTCTGCGCTTAGACGCGCGTAACCTTACCTGACTTAAGTGCACGAGCGGAAACCCACACGCGCTTTGGCTTACCATCAACCAAGATACGCACCTTCTGAAGGTTGGCCTTCCAAGTGCGACGAGAACTGTTCAAAGCGTGGGAACGCTTGTTGCCGAACGTTGTGTGCCGGCCGGTAATTACGTCAACTGCCATCAGTTTGACCTCCTTGCTGTTTCAAGGTACCCCTCGAATTAATTCACTTGACCAATTTATCACACGGTTGCCTGCTTTGCAAGTATAATGCAAAGTATTTTTCCTTGACACCCGTTTTTTACGTTAAAAATTTGTGCGGCACTAGTTAAACTGTTTTTGCCCGTTCGCATCGCGACTATAAATCAGGGCCAGGGTTCCAGTTTGCACCGCTATCCGAATCGGTGTGGCCAGGACAAACTCGTTGGACGCCCAGCTAAACGGCACCGTGCTCGACCAGTTTGTCAGCGGGTATTTGGCCCCCTGAATCGTCAAGCCCGTTACCGGCGTCAAGCACACGACGCCAAAGTACCGGTACCCAGCACGGGGCTGATAAACCGCCGTACCAGCCGTCAGGTACTCAATGCGGTTGTCGCAATCCAGCACTGTCAGCTTGGTGGTGGCCGCCGTCAAATCGGGCGTCAGCGGCAGATACAAGTTGGCCAGTGCGTGATCCAGCCGGCCGCCCGTGGCCCCGTACAAATGAATTGCGGTGACTTCGGGCATGGCGAGGGCCTTGGCCAGGGCCAGTTGGGTATCCGTGTAGTCTTTTTCCGGCGCATACCGCACATGCGCGGGCACACTGTTTGCGACCTGTGCGTATTCTGCCTCGGTTAGTGAATCGTAGTCCCCAACCGAAAAGATCGGCGTAATTCCCGCCTGCAGCAAGCGCAAGGTTCCGCGATCAATGCCGGCCCAGGCTCCTGCCGCGTGCGGCCAAGAATCCGGGAGCGGCGCTGAGGGGCCCCCAGCCATCAAGTTCAATTGACTCATCGAATCAGTTCTTTCAGGTGCTTGAGGTTGGCCGCGGCATCCCCGCCATCGTAAACAGCCGAGCCAGCGACGGCGATGTCCGCCCCATAGCGCGCAACTGCCTCAATCCGCTCCGCATTCACCCCGCCGTCGACTTCAATATCGAAGTTCAGGTTGGCGTTGCGGTCACGAATGGTCACAAGTTCATCAATCTTCGCCAGGTTCTCGGGAATGAAGTGCTGGCCGGAGAAGCCGGGATCAACGGTCATCACGAGCACCTGCTGAACAATCGGCAGCACCATGTCGATGGCGGATACCGGCGTCCCCGGGTTAATGACGACCCCGGACTTAGCACTGCTTTGGTTAATCAACGTGAGCGCACGGTGAATGTGCGGCGTGGACTCGACGTGCACCATAATCACATCGGCGCCCGCCTCAGCGAATGGTTCCACCCAGTTTTCGGGATTTTGGACCATCAGGTGTACTTCCAGTGGCATGTCGGTAACCTTGCGCAGAACCTCGACAATCTGGGGGCCAAAACTCAGGTTAGGGACGAATAGTCCGTCCATGACGTCAATGTGAATCCGACTGGCTCCGGCGTGGTCAACGACCCGCACGGCCTCGGCCAGGTTACCAAAATCAGCGCTTAGAATTGATGGTGCAATTTGCATAATGTAAACCTCCATTCTCCGCGCCAATTCGGTTTGGAGTTTATCTTTTGTTGTATACCGGACGCTGGTTCTTCAGCTCCGCCCGGAATTGCAGGTAATTATCGTAACGACTAGGCATAATGTCGCCGGCATCTAGCGCCGCGCGCACCGCGCAGTGGGGCTCACTGATGTGCTCGCAGCCCCGGAACTTACAGCCGCCCGCCAGCGCCACGAACTCGGGGAACCGGGTGCGCAGATCATCCAGCGTGACGTCCAGCAGGCCCAGCGAGGAGAACCCCGGCGTGTCGACAATTAAGCCATCGTACGCACGGTACAGCGACGTGGTCCGCGTCGTGTGCTTCCCGCGGCCCAGACTCTTGGAGATTTCACCGGTAGCCAGTTCCAGACCTGGCACCAGGTGGTTAATCAGCGTGGATTTGCCCGCCCCAGTTTGTCCGGTGAAGATAGTCAGGTTGTCCTTGAAGTCCTGGTGCAACGCCTTAAGCATGTCCTTGGCGAAGGCTGCGCGCGGGGCGAACACCTGGTAGCCAATCGCCGCATATCCATCCAGAACCTGCTGCAACTGCGCGAATTCGGCGTCCGGCACCAAGTCCGTTTTTGTGATGTAAATCAGGGGCTCGATGTGCTTGCCTTCCAGATAAATCAGGAAGCGGTCCAGCAGGTTGGTACTGAACGTGGGTTCAACCGCCGCCGTCACCAAAATCGCCTGGTCGATGTTCGCCACGGGCGGCCGCACAAGCGAATTCATCCGCGGCTTGATTTTGGTCAGATATCCCAGCTCGCCCTGATCATCGGCGGGCGTGAATTCTACCCAGTCGCCGACTAAAGGAGACTGCTTTTTTTGACGCATGTTCCCCGCAGCTCGCGTGCGAATAACTTCTTCACCCACAGCCACGTCGTAGTACCCACTGATTTGTTTAACAATACGGCCTTCCATTCTTACCTCTTTCGTTGATTAGAATATGACAGGGCGGCTCGAAGAATCGGGCCGCCCTGTCGTATCCGTTAATTACCCATGTGCATAGTGTATGCCGCTTGGCAAAATCTTGCAAGCCCTTTCCAAAACGGCAGTCCTTGCGTTACTGATCAGAATCAGCTGATGACGAGCTTGCCACCGGTGCACTCGAGCTTTCCGCCTTGGACGATACACTCGAAGAAACACTTGAGGATGCCTTCGAGGATTCATCAGCAGGCTTGGGCGAGCTGCTCGAATCAGCGGTCTCACTGGACGTGCTCTCTTCAGCATGCGATGACTCTGGCTGCGCATCACTGTGGTTGCCATTGGTGGAGACACCTTCACCGTTATCCGTATCGCTCAATTTGGCGACCGTCAGGGTGATGGTCGTTTTCTTCGGGTTCACCTTGGTGCCGGGGTCAATGCTCTGGGACAGGATTTGGCCGCTGAAGCCATTCTTCATCCGCACGGTGCGTTTCTTCACCTTGAAGCCCTTGCCCTTGAGGTCCGCCGCAACGTCCGCGTAGACCTTGTCCGTGTAATCGCCCACGGTGTACTTCTTGAGACCGCTGCTAACGACCAGGTCAACCTTGGAATCCGTCTTCACGCTGAGCCCGGCAGTAGGCGTGGTGGCAATGACCTTGCCCTTCTTGTACTTGGACGAATGTTTCTTCGTGACGTCACCGACATTCAGCTTCTTGTCTTCCAGTGTCTGCGTGGCGGCCGTCTGGGTCATCCCCACGACATTCGGCACGTTCACGTCACCATTGGGCCAAATGATGGCCAGAACCACGCCGGCCGCAACCAGTACCGCGGCCAGAATCAGCATTGCCGTATAGCGTTTGCGCCAGCGCCGCTTCTTCGGCATTTGCGGTTTGCGCTTTTCTTCCTGCTCTTCTTCCGCATGCGGTGTAGTCACGGGCTTAGCGTTGAACGCAGCATCGGTGACCGGCGTGATGACCTTAGTGGCATCCATGTCCACGTCCGCGTTGGGGCGAAATGGTGCTTCGCCGGCCCGCGACTCGTCGAGCGACGTCGCAAGGTCAGCGCTCATGGCACTGGCGCTAGTGTAGCGTTGCGCAGGCTCTTTAGCGGTTGCCTTCAAGACCACATTCTCCAACGCCTGGGGAATCCGCGGGTCGAAGTCGCGTACTGACGGCACATCCTGCTGGAAGTGCTTCAGGGCAATCGAAACCGCCGATTCGCCTTCAAACGGCACGGTGCCCGTAAGCATTTCGTACAGAATAATCCCGAGCGCGTAAATGTCGCTCTGGCGCGTTGGCATGCTGCCCCGGGCTTGCTCGGGCGACAAATAGTGCACTGAACCCAGCAGTGAGTTCGTCTGCGTCATCGAGTTATCCGAGAGCGCCACGGCAATCCCGAAGTCGGTAATCTTCGCCGTACCGTTCTCATCGACCAGAATGTTCTGGGGCTTGAGGTCCCGGTGAATGATGTGGTGATCGTGCGCCGTTTGCACCGCGCTCAAAATTTGGGTCATGAGCGCAATGACGCGGGCGTATGGAATCGGGAAGTTCAGGGCGATGTACTTCTTGAGGTCGGTGCCCTTCACGTATTCCATGACCAAGTACTGCTGGCCGTTGCTTTCACCGACATCATAAATGTTCACGATGTTCGGGTGGGACAGCTCCAAAGTGGCCATTGCTTCACGGCGGAACCTGCGCAAGGTGTCCGGGTCATTTTGCAAATCAAGGCGCAGAACTTTCACGGCTACATCACGGTCTAAGATGAGGTCGTGGGCCAAATAAACGTTGGCCATGCCCCCTTCACCGAGAGTCTGGGTGAGCTGATAGCGTTCATCCAATATTGAGCCTGGTTCAATCATTGTCGACACCCTCCCCGTTCTCGTTGATTAGTAGTGCCGTGATGTTGTCTGGGGCCCCGGCATCATTAGCCCGCTTAATCAGCTCCTCCGCCTTGGCGCCCAGCCCCTGGTCGGAGGCTAAAACGCTGGCCAGCTGGTCATCTGGAACTGTCTTCGTGAGCCCATCTGAGCACAGCAGCAGCATGTCACCGTCCATCATGCCGTAGATGTTCACGTCGGCGTCCACGTCCGGTGCCACGCCCAGGGACCTGGTGATGACGTTCTTGCGGGGGAAGTTCTCGGCCTCTTCCGGCGTTAACTCGCCGCTGCGCACCAACTCGTTGACCAGGCTGTGGTCTTCGGTGATTTGGACTAAGTGGTTGTGGCGGTACAAATATGCCCGCGAATCGCCAATGTTGGCCACCACGAAGCGATTCTCCAAGATGAGGACGGCCACAATGGTGGTGCCCATCCCCGTGAGGTCGGAGAACTGTTGCCCCCGTTCTAGGATCAAGTCATTTTCTTTTTGCAACTCGTAAATCAGCCACTTGGCGGCAATTGAAATATCCGTTGCGGCAGTCTTCTCGAACGCATAACCGATATGGGAGACGGCCATTTCACTGGCAACATCGCCGCCCTGGTGACCGCCCATCCCGTCGGCGACAATCGCGAGGCTTGCCCCCACGCCGTTCTTGAATAGGCCCACGTAATCCTGATTATCCGCCCGTTTTTGCCCGACATCGGTCCGATAGGCAAATTCCATAAGTTACCTCCACCCGCGTTACTTAACGCGCGTCATGTTTGCAATGAAGAAACCATCCGTGCCGTAATCACTTGGCAGCAGTTGCAGGCCATTAGCCGCGTGGTTCTTCTGCAGGTGCTTTTCCGTAAAGACTGGTTCTTGCTGGTATTCGGGGTGGCGCGCCAAGAAAGCGGCCACGACCTGCTCGTTTTCTTCCCGGGCAACCGTGCACGTGCTGTAGGTCAAACGCCCGCCGACCTTCACGATGGGCGCGATGGCATCCAGCAGCGAACTTTGCACCTTCGTCAGGTTATCAATATCTGCCTGCGATTTTTCGTACTTCACTTCTGGCTTTCGGCGCATCAGCCCCAAACCTGAGCAGGGTGCGTCAACCAGCACGCGGTCAAATGCTGCAGCGCCAAATTCCGCTACCGCCTGCCGCGCATCGAGTGCCTGGGCGTGCACCCGGTCCTGCACCTGCATCCGCTCCGCATTCTGGTCAATCAGCTTCACCTTGTGTGGGTGCAAATCAAGGGCCACCACTTCGCCGCCCGCTTTAGCGTCTAGGTACTGCGCAATGTGCGTGGTCTTGCCGCCTGGCGCCGCGCAGGCATCCAGCACCCGGCCACCCGGCTGAATCTGCATACTTGGTGCGACCAGCTGACTGCTTTCGTCCTGCATCGTGTAGTAACCCGCGCCAAACTCCGGCGTCAGGGCTAAGTGCCCGCTATCGGCCGTCATGCCGGCGGGCGAAATCACGCTGGGTTCGAGCGTAAACTGTTCCTCCAGCCGGAACTTCAGGTCGTCCGCATTAGTAATATTCGTGTTCATCCGCAATGCGGCCCGCGGTGCGTGGTTGATGTCGTCCAGCACGGCCTGAGCATCCGCCAGCCCGTACTGATCGATTAGCTTTTGTACGAGCCAGTCTGGGGTGCTGGCAGCAATCGCCATGCGCTGCACATCGTCCTTGATGCTATCTAGTGCCGGCACACCTTCACGGTCAATCCGGCGCAAAATCGCGGTGACGAACTTGGCCACCCCAACGTGGCCCAGCTCCTTGGCGATTTCGGTGCTGTCATAGAAAATGGCGCGGTTCGGCACCTTGTCCAGGTAGACCATCTGGTAGACAGCGGTTCGCAGCAATACTGTGACCCAATTGTCGAGTTTGCGTTTGCCGACAAACGGCTGCAGGTAAAAATCAAGCGTCATCTGGTGCTGAATGACCCCGTAAACAATGTTGGTCAAGAGGCCCGCATCACGACTATCGAGCTTCGCCTTCTTGATGGTGGCATCCAGCGTCAAGTTCGAGTAACTACCCTTGCCGACGCGGGTCAGTACTTCAACCGCCAGTAACCGTTCGTTATTCTTGTCCATTAATCAATCACCTTATCACCGGCCGCAAACTTACGTCCGAAGCCGTTCATGTACGCCGTTACGTCCTGGATTGCCTTGCCCGCTGGTTGCAACTTGTCGACGGCCAGAACCGTCCCGTTGCCGGCTGCAAGCACGAATTCATGCTTGCCGGAGCGAACGAGCGTGCCGGGTGCCGCCGTGGTTGTTTCTGTAAGTGGGGTCACTGCCCAGATTTTCGTGCGCTGGCCGACAAGGTTCACCCAGCCGCCAACTGCCGGCCGCAAACCACGCACCCACTGGTCGATTTGCGTCGCCGTCAGCGTGAAGTCCAGGTGCTCCTGGTCCTTGCTGATTGTGGGCGAGAACGTGACCAGATCTTCAGGCTGCGGCGTGCGGGTTGCCGTGCCAGCAATCAAGTCTGGCAACGTCCGCAATAACAAGTCGCGGCCAACTGGCGCCAACCGGGCGAATGCGGTGCCGGTATCGTCATCCCGGGTCAGCGGAATGGCGGCTTGGCTGAACATATCGCCCGCGTCCATCTTCTTCACCATTTCGATAATCGTGACGCCGACCTCAGCATCCCCATTAATTACGGCGTACTGGATTGGTGCACCACCCCGATACTTCGGCAGCAGGCTGCCATGCACATTGACCGCCGCAATTTTAACCGACTTCAAGAACTTGGTGGGCAAAAATTGCCCGTAAGCTGCAGTCACGATGAAATCAGCGTGCAAGCCGATTGCTTCGTCCAGTTCGGGTGAGCCGGAAAGCTTCTCTGGCTGCAGAACGTGCAAGTTGTGGCGCAGGGCCGCTTGCTTAACCGGTGTCTGCTGCAGAACCTGTTTGCGGCCCACGCGGCGGTCTGGCTGCGTGATGACGAGCTGTACGTCATAGCCCGCGCCGACCAGCCCATCCAGGACGGTAACGGCGAAATCTGGGGTACCCATAAAAATAACTGAGGTCAAATGCTTCACTCCTATTTTTTACATACGTTAATTACTTATCATTATGCCAGCAAGTGCGCCGACATGGTACTGTATTTCATTAAACAAACGATAAAGGCTCGCGGTCGAACGCAATCTGGAAGCCACTACGCGAGCTCGTCTGCGTTGTCTCGAGCATCTGTGCAAGGGTGGCGGTCAGGTGTGGCTCCCGCTTGTACTTCACCACAATCTGGTAATAATACCGGCGCTTGAGCCGGGCAATCGCCCCACGCGTAGGCCCGAGAATCACCGCCCCATCGCTGAGCTGGTCGCGGAGCATATCCGCTAAGCGAAATGCCGCCTTGGCCGCCTGATCTTCCACCTCATGACTAACCGTCAAACGGAAGGTGAAGAAGTATGGCGGGTAACCGCCCTCGTGCCGCATGTGCATTTCATACCCGAAGAAGCGCTCGTAATCCTGGCGCTGGGCGAGCTGAATCGCATAATGATCCGGATTGTACGTCTGAATGTATACTTCACCAGGCTTGTCCGCCCGGCCCGCCCGGCCACTAACCTGCGTTAACAGCTGGAACGTGCGCTCACTGGCCCGAAAGTCGGGCAGTCCGAGCGCCGTGTCCGCGTTGATGACCCCCACAAGGGTCACGTCGGGAAAATCCAGCCCCTTCGCAATCATCTGGGTGCCCAGCAGGATGTCGGCCTCGTGGTTGCCAAATTGTTTCAGCAGCCGGCTGTGCGCCCCCTTGCGCCGCGTCGTATCCACGTCCATGCGCAAAATGCGGGCGTCAGGCAGCAACTTGGTCAGCGTCTGTTCAACCTTTTCGGTCCCCGTCCCGTAGTAGCGAATCTTGGGCGAGTGGCAACTTGGACACTCCCGCGGAATGGGTTCTTCGTGGCCGCAATAGTGGCACCGCAAATTGTGGGTATCCATGTGCAGTGTCAGTGAAATATCACAGTTGGGACATTTGGCCACATAGCCGCATTCCCGGCACATCACAAACGACGAAAAACCGCGGCGGTTGAGCATCAGCACACTCTGTTCGTGCTTTTGCAGACGCGTCTTTAACGCGTCCAGCAGCTGCTGGGAAAAGTCGCCGGACTCGTTATCCAGTTCGCTTTGCCGCATATCGACCACGTGCACTGGTGGCAGTGGCTGAGCGTTCGCCCGTTTTGGCATCATCAGCTGGGTGTAGACGCCCTTTTCGGCCCGGGCGCGCGACTCCAAACTAGGCGTCGCTGAACCGAGCACCACCGGCGCGTGGTTGTAACGTGCGCGCCACAGCAAGACATCGCGGGCGTGGTAGCGCGGCGCATCCTCTTGCTTGTAAGTGGCTTCGTGTTCTTCATCCATGATGAGCACGCCAATGTTTTGGAGTGGTGCGAAGGCCGCACTGCGCGCACCGACCACCACGTGGGCTTCCCCGCGGGCAATCCGGCGCCATTCATCGTAGCGTTCGCCATTCCCAAGGCCTGAGTGCAGCACCGCAACGTCACTACCGAAGCGGCCCTTTACGCTGCCCACCATCTGCGGTGTGAGGCCGATTTCCGGAACCAACATGAGCGCCGTTCGCCCCGCCGCACGCGCCTGCGCAATCAGCTGCAGGTAGACTTCCGTTTTTCCCGACCCGGTGACCCCTTCGAGGAGAAAAGTCTGCGCGGTCTTGCTGGTCACCGCCGCCGCAACCGCAGCGTAAGCGGTCTGCTGCTGGGCAGTCAGCGTCAGTGGCTGCGTGCGGTCGCGGTCATCCAGATCCGAATATGGCGTCCGGTAAATTTCGCGTTTTTCTGCGCGCAACCAGCCCAAAGTCACCGCCTTGTTAATGGTGGTGCGGTCGACATCGAGCTTTTTTTCCAGGTGGCTCACCTGGATTCCATCCGGTGCAATCTTGCCCGCAATCAATGCCTGGAGCAACGCTAACTGCCCCTTCGCATTCGGGCGCACCGTCGCGAGTGCAGCCTGATACTGCGCCACCGTCAGCGCGGGCACGACGAATGCAAACACTTGGGCGCGGCCCTTGTCCACGACCACCTGCTGATGATTCTTGAGCAGCTTGGTTTCGGTGCGCAGTGCTCCTGGCAACATGGTCTGAATACAGGTAATCCAGAAGGCGTAACTGTCGTCGGCGAGCCACCGTGACAGTGCCAGCCGTTCCGCATCCAGCACCGGCTTCTTATCCAGTACTTCCTCAATGGGCTTAAGTTCACCATCAAAGTCAGCGGACTCGGGCAACTCGACCACCATGCCCATGACGCGGCGGCTGCCATTGCCGAAGTTCACCACCACGCGCACACCAGGAACAACTTGATCTGCCAGTGCGGCCGGAATCGCATAATCATATGGCTGGTTGGTTTGCTGTGTTGGTACATCGACAACCACTTTGGCAACTGCTGGCATGACATCCGCTCCTTTCAAATACTGAATACATTTTAACATAAGACAGGCCCACATCCGTATACTTCAGATGTGGGCCTGTCGTGGTTATTCAAAGTTACGGTTAAAGCAACGTGCGTGGTTGCAGACCGTTAAACTACTTTTCCGCGTCGTCTTCGCGTGCGCGTTCAACGTCTTCTTCACGGTCAAGACGTTCAGCGTCACGTTCGAGCAGCTTGGATGCAGGGTCGATGATTACATCGCCGGCTGCAACTTCTTCAAGTGCCTGCCCAACCGTGCGGGGTGACTTGTATTCGCTCAGCGTGCGAATCCCGTCAGCCTCAAGCTGGTGTGCCCGCTTAGCCGCAAGCACGGCCAGTGAGTAACGTGATGGGACATTTGCAAGCAGCTTATCAATAGATGGGTAAACAATCATTTCGCATTCTCCTTTTTAGACGGACGTCGAAAAATCGGCGCTGGCCAATACTGACCACATACATACTAATTATCTTCAGACCTACTTGGCGTGGGTCAGCATCTCGGTGTAATGGTCCAGCACCCGCTGCACGCGCAGGTGTTCACTCTTGATGATGGATTCGATGCGTTCAACCGCAAGCTCAACCTTGTCGTTCACCACGGCATAGTCATAGTTGGACATCATCTTCAGTTCACCGACAGCCTTGGCGACCCGGCGTTCAATCGTCGCCTGATCATCAGTTCCGCGACCCTCAAGACGGTGCTTGAGTTCGTCGAGGTCTGGTGGGGTCAGGAAGATGAACGCTGCGTCAGGACACTTCGCACGGACCTGCATGGCACCATTAACTTCAATCTCGAGCAGGACGTCACGGCCCTGATCCAAGGTTTCGTTAACATAGCGCAACGGGGTACCATAGTAGTTACCCACGTACTGCGCATACTCCAGCATCTGGCCGTTCGCGATTTCTTCCTCGAACTGTTCCTTCGTACGGAAGTAATAATCAACCCCGTCAACTTCACCCGGACGCATCTTGCGCGTCGTCATGGATACGGAATACTTGAAGTCACGGAATCCGGAATTCATCATGGCCTGGCGTACGGTTCCCTTGCCGACCCCTGATGGTCCGGACAGAACGATTAACATTCCCCGTTCTGGCATTAGATAAAGTCCTCCCAATCTGTCTACGTATCCATCCATTTTGCGCCAAAATTGCCGTAAACGCAAGGTTTTTCGCACACTCAGCAAAAATCCGGCATGCACGTCGCGACAATTTCTCGCCATCGCCCAAAAAATATTTTAATGGGGGTTGCATTTGAGAACATCCGTTCGTATAATGAATTTATCAAACAGATGTTCGGAGGACGATTATCATGGACATGCAAAAGAGTACCTTATCACGCGTTGAAGAAACAATTCGGTCATCATACCGGCAGATTTTTGCAATCGACGAACCAGCCGTTGAAATGCCGCAAAATCAGGTTAACCTCTTTGCAGAGCGCGCACTCCAGCAGCACATGATGGTCGGCGTCACCTTCCGCAACCAAGAACACTCTGTGGTCGGCCGTTTCACCCACCAATTGAACGCCAGCACCTACCTACTGCACGACCAGGCCAAGAATCTCGACCAGCTAGTGCCCTTGGCGCAGTGTACTTTCATCCAGCGCCTCGACTAAAATAACTTTACCCGCGCGGCGTACCGATGAGGACGCCGCGTTTTTTTGACGTCAATTCTGCTTTGCGGTCGCCGCCAGCTTCTCCTGGCGCACATACTCCTGCTCCGCGTTAATAATCTTGACCGCTTCAGGCGAATTGTAGATGTCCAGCTTGTAGTCAATTTCGTGCAGGTTGGCAGCTAGCTGCTGCTGTTTGGCCACCACCGCCGCACGGTGCCGGGCTAAAAGCGCACGCCGCGCATCGATTGTAGTTGGTCCGGCCATCACGTAATCGATGTACTGCTTGATGTCGCTGATTTTCATCCCCGTGTCCTTCAAGCAGCAAATGGTGTGGATCAAATTCAGGTCTGTGTCCGTGAACTCGCGGTAGCCCGCGGCGTTGCGCAATACAAACGGCAACAATCCCGCCTTATCGTAGAACCGCAAAGTGTAGATGGACAGGTTAAACTTGGCGGCTACCTCTTTAATCGAATAAGTCATAATTTTCTCCTTGCTCTAGAGTGTACTCTAGGGTTTAGCATACATATTTGTCAGGAAAATCACAAGTAAATTCGAGGTTAGAACATGTCTGAAACAGTATTAATCACCGGGGGCAACGGCTTTTTGGCCCAACACATCATTAAGCAATTACTGGAGCAGGGCTTTACGGTCCGCGCCACGGTTCGCGCGTTAGCCAAGGCGGACGCGGTGCGGGTAACCATGATTGCAAATCAGGTGCCGCACCTGGAGCGGCTGACTTTTGCCGAACTTGATCTAACCCAGGACACTGGCTTTGACGCCGCGATGCAGGGTGTCACTTACGTCATGAGCGTCGCCGCGCCCGTGTTTGTCAACGGCAAAACTGCGGATGCACAAACCGCTAATGCCGCCACTGCGGGCACCTTGCGTATTCTGCAAGCGGCTGAACGGGCCCATGTGCGCCGGGTGGTTATGACCGGCAATCTCGGGGCGGTCGGCTTTAGTAATTTTGACCCGCACCACCAAACCACAGAGGCCGACTGGACGGATGTCAACCAGCGCAATCTTTCACCCTACGAAAAATCTAAACTGGTCGCAGAAAAAGCGGCCTGGGATTACTTACGGGCAACGAGCAGCCCACTAGAGTTCGCCGTCGTGAATCCGGGCGCCATGCTCGGGGCCGCGCTCGATGCCCACGTTTCCGGCAGCTTCGGGTTGGTCACTAACCTGCTAGACGGAACCATCCCCGCCCTGCCGCAGATGTCCGTTAACGTCATTGACGTCGCGGACGCTGCCACGATTCACGTACGCGCACTCACCACGCCGGCAGCGGCGGGCAAACGGTTCATTGCCGTTGCCGATCAGCCGATTTCGCTACCCGCAATGGCCCAGCTGATTCGCAGCCACTACCCGCAGCTTGCGGGCAAGGTGCCGCACCGGCAGATTCCCAACTGGTTACTCGCGGTCATGGCCAAGTTTAACGCGCAAGCAAAAGAAGCAAATATGCTGCTGCGAATCAATCACGACGTCAGCAACCAGCGCGCCAAGTCGGTGCTGGGGTGGACCCCAACCAGTACCGCGGAGCAAGCCGTGCTGGGTGCACTCAAGACGATCATCGCCAGCCGCGCGTAAAAAAAGAGGATTCAGCCATCGAGTTCTGAATCCTCTTTGCGGTTATTTGACTAATTTAGCTCTGGTTTCGTGCGCCATCCGTAGCAGTTCCTTGGCGTGTTCCACCGTCAGCGGCGTGATCTCCTCACCCGCTAACATGCGGGCCAGTTCATCGACGCGGGCATCTTCAGATAGCGGCGTGACGGTGCTCTGAGTCCGACCGTCAACGACCTCCTTACCAATCTTGTACTCGTGATTGGCCATGGCCGCAACCTGGGGCAGGTGCGTAATGCACAGAACCTGCGAGCTGGCCGCGATGGTCACAATCTTATTGGCAATGGCCTGGGCAACGCGGCCGGAAACCCCGGTGTCCACTTCGTCGAAGATAATGCTCGTCACACCGTCTGCTTCCGCAAAGATGGTCTTAAGCGCCAACATAATCCGTGACAGTTCACCACCACTAGCGATTTTGGCCAATGGTTGCGCCCGTTCACCAGGGTTGGGCTGGATGTAAAACTCAATCTGGTCGTGCCCGAATGCGGAGTACTCATCTTCTGGGACCGGGGCAAAATTGACGCTAAATACAGTCTTCGCCATGTACAGTGACTTGAGCTGCGCGTGCACCGCATCTTCCAATTTGGCCGCCGCCGCATGTCGGGCCTTGGTTAACCGGCCACCAAGTTCGACAATCTGGGCGCGCAAATCCGCGACCTGCTCTTCCAGCCCGTTGGCGTCAGCTTCCGTGGCTTCCATAGAGGCCAACTCTTTCTGCGCCTTTTCCCCGTAAGCAATGACCGCCGACATGGAATCGCCGTATTTACGCCGCAGCTGCTGCAAGTTATCCAGCTGCTCTTCAACGGCGTTCAGCCGATCTTCATCCCACTCCAGACTGTCCATCTGGCGGGACAAGTCCTTTTGCGCATCCTGCAGGGTGTAATAGGCCCCAGCGATATTTTCGGCAATCTCCGCATACTCGGGGTCCAGATTGCCGATATCCGCCATCGTGGACTGGGCGGTGTCGATGGCATCCAGCGGGTTGAACTCCTCATCGCTCAGGACTCCGTACGCTTCCGCCAGACTTTCCTGAATTCGCTGGAAGTTCGCCAAACGGTCACGTTCAACTTCCAGCTCTTCTTCCAGATTCGGGGTCAGGTTAGCCGCACTAATCTCATCCACCTGGAACCGCAACATGTCCAGCCGCTGCGCCCATTCCTGCTCATTGGCGTTCTTCTTGCGCAAGGCTGCAGCGCGCTGCTGGTAAGTGGCAAAGACACCGGTGTATTCGCTCAGTAGCGCCTGCAACTCGGGCCCGCCAAATTGGTCGAGCAAATGGACGTGGGTCTCCGGTCGGGTGAGCTCCTGGTGCTCATTTTGGCCGTGAATATCCACGAGCGTTTCGCCGATGGCCCGAAGCGTACTGGTGTTGACCAGGGTTCCGTTCACGCGGCAAACGTTGCGACCACTAGCGTACAGGTCCCGTTCCAGCAGCACCTGGCCGCCGTCCAGTTCCAGGTCAACCTTGGCCAGTTCCGCTTTGGTGTGCTCGTTGTCTGCAGCGTAGAACATACCCTGGAGCGTCGCCTTCTTCGTCCCCGTCCGGATGAACTCACTTGAAGCGCGCGCACCCGCGAGCAGCAAAACCGCATCGATAATGATGGATTTCCCCGCCCCGGTTTCCCCGGTCAGTGCCGTCATGCCTTTTTCAAAACTCAGGTCAAGGGATTCAATTATCGCAAAATCATGAATGACTAATTCTTGCAGCACGTTAGCCCCTCCATTTTTACTTGTTAGTCGAGTACCATCCGCATTTCTGCATAAAGTTCACGCGCCGCTGCCTCCGACCGCGCAATCATGAGCAGGCTCGAGTCAGTGGGCACCGTCGCAAAAATCCGGTCGTCGTGGTGGGAAGCAATGAGGCTCGCCACCGCGGGGCCACTACCAGGAGTAAGTTCCATGTTGACGAACTTATCCTGCACCTCGACGTTTTGCAGCGCGGAGACAATCATCCGGTCGCCCTTGCCGGCGGTTTCGGTGCGCGCAATCGGCATACTGTAACGGTAGCGCCCAGCATCGATTGGCACCTTCACGAGTGCCATATCCTTGATGTCGCGTGAGACCGTCGCCTGTGTCACCGCCATGCCGGCATCCAGCAGCAGCTTGACCAACTGATCTTGGGTTTCAACGACATTACTCGTCAGAATCGAGCGAATTGCTTCTTGCCGTGTTTGCTTTGCCATACTTATATCCTCCCAGCGATTCCGGGTATTAATCCGGCTCTTCGCACCGCTTGCTCAATGGGTAGCGGCTCTATACGTATCATTATACAGGTAAAAGGACGTAATAAGCGCATAATATTCATGAATATTATGCGTTTATTAGGAACTACTATTCACTTAACAGCATAAATCTAATCAAGTGTCCCGTGGGCCGCGGCCAGAACGTCGTCAACACTCACTTCGGGCATAATTTGTGCCCCGTCGCCCGTATTTTCGAGCCAAATCAAGAACTCGATGTTCCCTTCGCCACCCTTAATGGGCGAGAAGTCCAATCCACGGACGGTGTAGCCGGCTTCCACCGCGAAGTTCACAATCATGTCGAGCACAGCGCGGTGCACCTTAGGATCCTTTACGATGCCGTGCTTGCCAATGTTTTCTGGTCCCGCCTCGAACTGCGGCTTGATCAGCGCCACTGCATACCCGTTCGGCTGCAAGATTGCCCGCAATGGGGGCAAAATCAGCTTGAGGGAGATGAACGAAACGTCGGTAACCGCGAACTCAACCTGACCGTACGTGAAGTCCTCTGGCTTGGCATAACGGAAGTTGGTCTGTTCCATCACGTGCACCCGCTCATCACTACGCAGCTTCCACACCAGTTGGTTGGTCCCCACATCGAGCGCGTACACCTGCTTGGCGCCATTTTGCAGGCAAACGTCGGTGAACCCCCCGGTACTAGAACCGATATCGAGCACGGTTTGATTAGTCACGTCGATGCCAAAACTGGTGAGTGCCTTGGCGAGCTTCAATCCACCCCGACTCACGTACGGCAACTTCTTGCCCTTAACGTGCAGCT
Organism: Lacticaseibacillus sharpeae JCM 1186 = DSM 20505; assembly: GCF_001436225.1. Classification (GTDB taxonomy): domain Bacteria; phylum Bacillota; class Bacilli; order Lactobacillales; family Lactobacillaceae; genus Lacticaseibacillus; species Lacticaseibacillus sharpeae. The sequence goes on from NZ_AYYO01000005.1 coordinate 43,399, forward strand.
CGCTATCCGCGGCAATCTTCACGCCTGGCTTGTCCAGACGTTCGTTGTTTTGGTCGTACACCTCTCCCGCCATAATGGCCCGCTTGGCTTGTTCACGTGATGCAAATAATCCTTGGCCCACAGCCAGGACGTCAACTCGTTCTTTCACAGTAATCCTTTCTTATGCGAGATAATCCGCAATTGCAGCGAGGACGGTTACATCCACACTTGTCTGGTTCAATTCTGCTTGCGCCCGTTCGTACTGCTGGTGCAGTTGCTCTTTGGCGCCGGTAAGCCCGTACAGGGACACGTACGTGGTCTTGGCGTTGGCCGCATCTTGGTTGTTGCTCTTGCCGAGCTCTGCCGCCGTCTCGGTCACGTCTTCAATGTCATCCTTAATCTGGAATCCAAGGCCGAACGCACTGGCAAAGTTGTCGAGGTGCATCCGGTCTGCCGGACTGGCGCCACCGACATTCGCCCCTAACGCCACTGCGGCCCGCAGTAGCGCACCGGTTTTGTGCCGGTGCAACGTCGCTAGTTCTGTTGCGGTCAATTCCTTGTGGCTGCCTTCCATATCCATCATCTGGCCCGCCACCATCCCGGAACTACCGGCTGCTTGCGCCAGTATCCGTACGTTCTCGGCACGGACTGCTGCGGGCAAGTCACCCGCAACCGCGCAGCTAAAGGCGTCGGTGAGTAGCGCATCCCCAGCCAAAATGGCGGTGGGTTCGTCAAACTGGACGTGGCTCGTCAACTTTCCCCGCCGTAGCTGCGCATTATCCATCGCCGGTAAGTCATCATGAATCAGTGAGTACGTGTGGATGAATTCAATCGCACTTGCGGCTGGGTAGGCACTGGCCGGATCTGCGCCTAGCACCACCGCGGTGGCAAGCACGAGCAGCGGGCGCAGTCGTTTGCCGCCTGCATCCAGCGAGTAAGCCATGGCGGTTTTGAGCCGGTCATCGTGGCTGGCAGTCAGGGCGTTGTCCATGTACTGGGTGAACCCGGGCAACACCGCGTCTGCGAACTTATTTAGCGTTGTCGTTTGGGTCAAAACTCTTCAACTCCCCATCGGCCGTCATAACCTTGGTTACAGCGGTTTCGGCTTCTTTTAACGTCTTATCCAGCTTCTGGGCCAAACTAACGCCCGCCTGAAACTGCGTCATTGCCTGCTCCAGGGGTACGTCGCCCTTTTCCAGCTGGGCCACAATCTGCTCCAGCTGCGCCAAGTTCTCTTCGAATGTTGGTTTCGTGTCTGCCATGATATCCTCCATCGCCGTTTAGGCCTTTGTGTCTGGCGTTACCGCCTTCACCTTGGTTGTTACCGTCCCGTCCGTTACGTGCACGACCGCGGTTGCGCCAACCTTGAAATCACTGGTACGCGCAATCAATCTGCCGTCTGGGTCAGTTACGTACCCGTACCCGCGCGCCATCGTCTTCAGGGGGCTCAAGTGATCCAGAGCTTCCGCGGCCGCCTGTGCGCGCTGCGCTTGATTGTGAATCACCTGTAATGCTGCCCGCGGATTCCGCGTTGCTAAATCGTCTACGTGCTGCTGCAACTGGCTGATTCGGCCAACTAGTCCTGCGTGGGCTAGCCGACGCTGCAAATACTGCACCTGATTTTGGGTCTGACCGAGTCGCTGAGGCAATACGTTGGCTAACCGTGTGCGCAATTGGTCCAGGCGCTGCACGTAATTGTCATACAACCGGGCCGGCTGTGTCAGCATCACACTCCCGCGCGCCCGGTTGAGGCGTGCGCGTAAGGTGCTGAGCTCAGCCGTTTCGGCCCGTACTAGCCGCGCCGTGAGTTTGTCAACGTTAACCGCCGCTTGGGCCGCGGTCACGGGGGTCACGTATTCGGCCGCCGCCGTCGGGGTTGCGGCCCGGTAGTCGGCGACGTAATCGGCAATGGTCACATCGGTTTCGTGGCCCACCGAGGAAACAACGGGGATGTGCATCGCCGCAATGGCGCGGGCAACACGCTCCTCGTTAAACGGCCAGAGGTCTTCGATTGAGCCCCCACCTCGACCAACGATGACCGCATCGAACTTGCCCACCAAATCCACGTTGTGCAACTGGCGCACGATATCATCAGCCGCCTTATCGCCTTGCACCAAAGTGGGAAAGAGTACGAGTTCCAGCTGCGGATAACGCCGTTTGACCGTCGTCATGATATCCTGAATCACGGCCCCGCTCGGACTGGTAACTACGGCCACGCGCTGTGGATATTGACGCAGTGGCCAAGCGTTGTGCACCTGATACAGGCCTTCCTTCTGCAGGTTCTCGTTCAGCTGCTGGAAGGCGGCGTACAGTGCCCCAACCCCGTCCGGTTCTAGGCGCTCAATGGTCATCTGGTAGTTCCCGGTTGGCGGATAAACGGTAATCCGGCCGACCGCAAGCACCCGCATGCCATCTTCAAGCTGAAACTTCACCTTCGCGAAGGCACTCTTGAACATCGCCACGTTAATCTTGGCACCGTCGTCCTTCAGCGAGAAGTACTGGTGCGTTGGTCGCTGGCGAAAGTTGGATACTTCACCGGCAACGTACACCTCACGCATGTACGGGTCGGCGCTGAACTTGCGCGCGATATATGTCGTTAGTGCCGTAACGGTCAGGTAATCACTAGGTGCCATACGCTTATCGTCCTTTCCCAGCCGGCTTTTTGCCGCCTACTAATAGATTGCGCCAAAACTGGCCAAAAGCCCCGAAAAAAATCGGCAATTTGGCCAAAAAATATGTAAAGCAAAGCCGGGGGTGGATTCCCCCACCTCCGGCTTGACAGTGCCTAATTTGCTTGCGCTGCTGGTTCAATGAAGTTAGCGAGAATCCCGTTAATGAACCGGGCTGTCTGCTCATCGGCAAATTTCTTCCCGAGTTCAATCGCTTCATTCAGGGCCGCCTTGTCGGGCAAGTCGTCCTCGTACTTAATTTCGTAGAGCCCGAGACGCATGATAATCAGACTGGTTTTGGACAAACGGCTGAGCGTCCAGCCCTTCTTCAGGTGGGCAGTGATTTCCGCGTCCAGTTCGGTCTGGTGCAGGGTAACACCGTCAACCAAGCTAATCAGAAAGCCTGGGATGGTCTCCCCTTCAGGCAGAACTGCTGTGTACGTCATTTCGCGATCTGCATCGGGATTGGCGTCAATGGCGAATAGCGTCTGAAAAGCTGCTTCGCGAATTGCGTGTCGAGTAAGCATTATTCGTCATCCTCGGTATCTTCAAATAAGTCTTTAGGGTCAATTTTAGCAACTTTTTCGGGCACAACCCCGACTACGTGAACGTTAACTTCAGTCAGGTCCAGGTCAGTCATGAATAAGAGCTGGTCACGTAAGGTTTCCTGCATGTCCAAGGCAACCTTGGGCACAGAAACGCCGTAGTTCAAGTACACGTAGACGTCAGCACTCAAGCGGCCGTTGTCTTCGTGCAGTGCAACACCCTTACCCCGGTTCTCCCGGCCGAACAACTGGTTGATGCTAGAAGCGAGGGTCCCCCGCATTTGGTAAACACCGTCAACGCCAACTGCGGCGATGCCAAGAATTACTTCGACAACCTCTGGCGCAATCTCAATTGTTCCTTCGTTGTCGTGTCCGGTTAAAATGATGTTCGTCTCTTCAGCCATAACGCAACCTCCTTATTTGGTTGGTAGCAACTACTTGCTATCAGTACATGTCGTGCCCGTAAATATGCGCAGTAATTATGCGCGTGAAATGTAAGAACCGTCAGTCGTGTTAATCGTCAGGACGTCGCCTTCGTTAATGAAGAATGGGACGTTGACCACAAGGCCGGTTTCCATCGTTGCAGGCTTGGAACCACCTGAACTGGTGTTACCACGAATCCCGGGTTCGGTTGCACTAACAGTCAGGTCAACTGTCTTAGGCATTTCAACCCCGAGTGTTTCGTTGCCGTGCATGATGATGGTGACAACCATTTCTTCCTTAAGGTACTTAAGCGCATCAGCAAGCTGATCTGCGGACAGAGCAATCTGTTCGTAGGTTTCCTGATCCATGAAGTTGTACTGGTCGCCATCAGCGTACAAGTACTGCATCTTCTTGGTGTCAATCTGCGCCTTCTCAACCTTTTCGGTGGAACGGAAGGTCTTTTCTTGAACGGAACCGGTCCGCAGGTTCTTCAGGGTTGAACGTACGAATGCGCTCCCCTTACCTGGCTTAACGTGCTGGAATTCAACAATGCGCCAAAGGTCATTGTCGACTTCAATCGTCAGTCCGTTCTTAAAATCGTTTACTGAAATCATGCGAATCCTCCAAGATTACATTCTGTTTTTATGGTAACAAAAGCGTCTAACGGGCGCAAGAAAACTCGCGTCCGCACACACAAAAACACCGGAGTCACGCACCATCATGCAGAGCTAGTCTACTTGACGGGCGGGGCCATCTGGGTGCGGCGTGCGTTTAATCTGTCTGCTTCGAGCAGGCCAGACTCAATCGTTTGATTCATAGTTTGCCTCTTACTGGACGAAGTTGTCCGTAACGTGGTGGTGGCCCGTTCAAATAACGAACCACTTAGGTAAAATATACGCCAAATCGACACCAACGACAACGTTAGAACGTATCCTAACATTAAAAAAACGCTCCTCGAGGGGAGCGTTTTATCAGCTTAATTAAGCTTCCACTGGGTAAACGGAGACCTGCTTCTTGTCGCGGCCAAGACGTTCGAACTTAACGATACCGTCTGCAACTGCGAAAAGCGTGTCATCGCCACCGATCTGAACGTTCGTCCCTGGGTGAATCTTCGTACCGCGCTGACGGTAGAGGATGTTACCAGCCTTAACGAACTGACCATCGGCGCGCTTGCTGCCAAGACGACGACCTGCAGAGTTACGACCGTTAGATGTGGAACCGCCCCCCTTATGGTGAGAGAGGAATTCAAGGTTTTGCATTTCCATTGTAGTACACCTCCATATATAGGATTAATACGGATTGCTCCGTGGATTAGAATTAAAGGTTGATAGCGTCAATCGTAACTTTCGTGTATGGCTGACGGTGACCCTTCTTCTGGTGTTGGTGCTTCTTAGGCTTGTACTTGTAAGTAACAACCTTCTTTTCCCGGCCCTGTTTTTCAACCTTACCGGTAACAGTAGCACCTTCAACAACGGGCGTGCCAATCTTGGTTTCGTCGCCGCCGACAAGAATAACCTGGTCAAAGGTTACGGTTGAGCCTTCTTCTGCGTCGAGCTTTTCGACGTAGATAGCCTTACCAGCCTCTGCCTTGTACTGCTTGCCGCCAGTCTTGATAATTGCGTACATGTGTACACCTCCTACGTGCCTCATCGGCTAATTCCCTGAGTACTCGCCGCGATAGGTGCTTACGCTTAATGCCTATCTACGTGCGGTTGCAGTCGCAGGGTGACAAATACAACGTTGATATTTTACCATAACCAGCCAATTTCACAACCCTTTACTGAAAAAATGTGCCTGTTAACCGCAAATAGCGCGGAAAACAGGCACAACTGACGTTAAAATTAGCGTTCCCGCACGTTAGCGGTAAAAATTTTGCAAATGCAAATGTAATTCAGGGGCGAACGTATTCAGTTGCTGAATTAATAGTTGCACGTATTCGGCCGTCCAGTCATTCTCGGCTAAACTCCAGCGGCGAATAATGGCGACATCCAGCATTGCGGCCAAATCAATGATGTCGGCTAATTGCAATATGCCGGTGTATTGCTCCGCGTTGGTATTGGCGTAGGCCACAAGTGCGCGCGTCAACTCAGTGTGCAGTGCTTTGATGAACGCATCCCCGTCGTTTTGGAACAGGACGGCAAATCCGTTTTGTGCATTGCGGGCATAAGCTAACGCCGCCTGCAAGTTCATATGTGGGGTAACATTGGCCTCATCTGTCAGCACACAGTGGTGCATAAAATCGGCGGCGGTATCCACCAACACGGCAGCGAAGAATTCTGCCTTATCTGCATAATGTTGGTAGAACGTTCCGCGCGTGACTCCGGCAAGCGACGTGATGTGGGCCACACTAAGTTGCTTTTCATCGCCAGAGAGGCTTGCTATGTATGCCTGCCGCAATCGTTTCTTGGTCTTGATAACTCGTGGATCTGTGTGCCGCTGCTGTTCCACTGGCATTATGGTTCACCTCCTAAACTACTAGGAAAAGTATACCAATCTGGATTGAACGTGTCCACAGTGCTTTGACGTTATGTTAAACTTGTTCCAGCGCCCATCATCGTATATACTGCGCTCATAGTCTCGTACACGTCGGGACATCCAGGAGGTTTCATATGTTTATCGACATCATCATCTACTTAATCGTCGCCGGCCTGCTCGCCGTGGTCATCGCGCGCCTCAGCCAGCCCCTTAACCTGGTAGTCGCGGCAATCATCGTTTTGCTCGTCCTCATCATCGCCCTGAAACTCTTCGGCGTTGGCATCTTCAGCCTGCTGCTCCTCGTATGGATGCTGCTAGTCATCGGTGGGTTATACCTGTTGCGTGGCTATGTGCGTAGTGGGCGGATTTAACTTAACTTTAATATATAGGAAAAGGGGCGGACAAATAATGTCCGCCCCTTTATCGTGCCCCTGCCAAGGACCTTAAGCATACCACTTGGGCGGAACAGTTGGCACCTTTAATTAGCATTTTCATCCAACTGCGCCAAGGGGCCTAAGAATTCGGTTGTCGGGGCGAGGGTCACTACGCAGTTATACGTCGCGCGCAGGAGCCAATACGCGTCATTGCCAAAACGTAAGTCGGCATCAACCGCCTGGGCGGCCCGGACAACGGTTGCCATCACCCCATCGTTCGAGGTATGCAGACCGCCGCGATTCCACCAGAACCACACGTGCTCACCGCCAATCACCGTTTGCAATACGAAATCCACTAGGGCACCTCCCGGCATTCATCGTTACCTCTAGTTTACCAGTTGCCTGACCAATTCAAAAAATCCCCCGAAGCAAAATGCCGTCATACCGGCTTTTCGCTTCGGGGGATTTGTGGTTGACCCCAATTTTTTTGCAAAATGCGTAACGGGATAAACCACTTTTTGCAACCGCTACTGCCGCACCTGCCCGTTACCCGTAATCTCATACTTGATGGTTGTCAGGGCAGTCAGGCCCATTGGTCCGCGCGCGTGCAGCTTCTGGGTGCTAATTCCGATCTCGGCGCCGAAACCAAATTCCATGCCGTCCGTGAACCGTGTCGATGCGTTCACGTACACACAGGCGGCATCAACACGCTGCTGAAACCGCTGGCCCGCAGCGATTGAATTCGTCACGATGGTCTCTGAGTGCTTCGTGTTGTGTGCATTGATGTGGGCAATCGCGTCATCTTCGGAATCCACAATCTTCACGGCCATAATCAAGTCATTATATTCGGTGTCCCAATCAGCAGCGGTGGCAGCCACAACATCGGGCACGAGTGCGGCCACCCGGTCATCCCCGCGCACTTCAACGCCGTGCGCCCGCAGCGCAGTAACCAGCGCCGGCACAAATTCAGCGGCAACGTCCTTGTGTACGAGCAGCTTCTCGGCCGCGTTGCAAACTGATGGCCGCTGCACCTTCGCGTTGACCGTGATGTCAATCGCCATGGGCAGTTCGGCGTGCGCATCCACGTAAATATGGCAGTTACCCGCACCCGTTTCAATCACCGGCACCGTCGCCTGCTGCACAACCGCGTTGATGAGCCCGGCCCCACCACGCGGAATCAGCACATCCAGGTACGCAGTCAGGTGCATGAACTGTGCGGCCAGTTCGTGGCTCGGATCCGTAATTAGCTGGATGGCCGCCACCGGTAAACCTGCCGTTTTGAGTGTTGCCCGCAAAACGGTCACCAGCGCGATATTGCTGTGCATGGCTTCCTTGCCGCCGCGCAGAATCACTGCGTTGCCGCTCTTGAAGCAGAGTCCTGAAGCATCCACGGTCACGTTCGGGCGGGCTTCGAAAATCATGCCGACCACCCCAAGTGGCACCCGTTTCTGCAGAATCTGCAGTCCAGCATCGTTCACCCAGCCCCGGTCGATTTTGGCGGTCGGGTCGGCCAGAGCGGCGACGTCCCGCAGACCCTGGGCCATATCGGCAATCCGCTCGGGGGTCAGACGCAGGCGGTCAACGAATTTGGCTGCCACTAGGTTTCCCAACAGGTCCTCCTGGTTGGCCGCGATAATCGTTGGCGTGGCCGCAACCAGGTCATCCGCCATCTGCCGCAACACGATATTCTTCTGGTCAGTACTGAGCAAAGCCAGACTGTAGGCTGCATTTTTCGCTGCTTGCCCCATAGCATTCAAATCATTCTTGTTAATTACCATTAACAGCATCCTCCAATTCGCGGTGGCCAAACCAGGTCCCGAGTCGTTCACCAGCCAAAATTCGCAGCACGATGCGCGGGTCGGCGCCATTGGCCAGCACCATTTGCCCACCACCAGCGAGCATGCGCTCTGCCGCCCGCAATTTGGTCACCATCCCGCCCGTACCAAAGCGCGTGCTCGTTCCGCCGGCGCCCATAATCACGCTGGCCGAAAGGTGCTCAACCTCATGGAGCAAGTGCGCATCGGCGAACTTGTTCGGATCCTTGTCGAACAATCCGTCAATGTCCGACAACACAATCAACGTGTCCGCGCCAATCAAGGTCGCGACCATCGCGGACAGCTGGTCGTTATCCCCGAACGTCGTGTGGTGGTCGAGCTCGTCGGTGGCCACCGAGTCGTTTTCGTTGACAATCGGCACCACACCCTGGTCGAGCAGTGCGTTGAAGGTGTCGAGCGCGTGCTGTTTACTCAGAGGGTAGTCGAACACGTCGTGGGTCAGGAGCAGCTGGCCCACCTGCGTGCCGTAGTCGCTGAAGCGCTGCGTGTAGAGGTTCATCAGTTCCATCTGCCCAATGGCGGCGAGCGCCTGTTGCTGCGCGATGGCTTCAGGCCGGGCCGTCAAGTGCATCCGGTCTAGGCCCACGCCGATTGCACCTGAGGATACCAACACCACCTGTGCACCCTGATTGTTAAGCGCCGACAGCGTGTAGGCAAGACGTTCAATCGTCTGCAGGTTGACCTTGCCCGTTGCCGGGTGGATCAAGCTGCTCGTGCCAATTTTGACGACCACGCGGCCATATTTGATAATTCGCTTGTCTTGCATCGCTTGTTCCTCCATCGGTGGTTGGGTTAAAAAAAGAGCGCCAGTTCAACCGAGGCACCCGTCTCCGGGCGGTACCATCCTCGTTTGAAGCAGCACTCCACACTTTTGCAAATATTATAAAACTAAGATTAACTCCAGCTTGGATTCGCAACTTCGAGACGGCTTGCAGTCGGTGACCGTCCTTCCTGGGCTGTGCTACTATGACCAGAGGGTTGAGCTTCCTCAACAAAAGTAGTTTAACTTACTTTGTTTCTGAAAGCAAATGCTATTTTTGGAGGTAAACAACATTGGTTAGCCTGTGACCCCGTCATCATTCGTGTTAACATTGTTATAACCATGTGCTACAATTTAGGATAAAGGGGATGAAAATATGGCGACAAAGACAACTGATCGTGTAACCGTTCGGGTTGATCCTGAACTGAAGGCAAAAGTGCAACACGACCTTAAAGAAATGGGTTTAGACATGAGTACGCTCATCACGATGACCTTTAAGCAGATAGCACGAACACACCGCCTACCGTTTACTCCCGATGCAAACAGCCCAATGGACATTGCGGTTGCAAATGTGCTTGCTGGAAACGTCGTGCAACATGGATCTGTTGATGACTACCTCAAAGAGATTGATAGTTATGACGATACAGAGGATTGACACAGCAGACGGATATGACCGTCAATTAAAACGGATGTTTAAGAAGCACTACAGCAAATCGCTATACAAGGAAGCAATTCGTGCTTTAGCAAGTGATGACCGTCCTGTGTTAAACCAGTTGAGCGATCACGCGCTACACGGCAACTGGCAAGGGTTTCGCGAATTACACGTAGACAAAAAAGACTGGTTATTAGCGTACACAATCGACAATGGTAAGTTAATTTTAACTCTGACCGCGACGGGCACTCATGATGATTTGTTCGGGCATTAACACTCACAACAACGTGGGTGTTTTCTTTTGCAAAAAAAATAGCCCCCACCCAAAAGTGAGAGCAACCGCCCCGAGCAGTTATAATTTTCGTAACCCACAACCCACACTGCAACCCACAAACTTATGTGGGTATTTGAGTTTTGTAGGTTTTTAGTTGTAATTATTTGTTATCTGAATGCCTATCTGACGCTATTCGACGCTATAAAAAAGTCTGCTTATGCGACAGGCGGGGTTCGAACCCGCGACCGATGGTTTAGAAGACCATTGCTCTATCCAACTGAGCTACTATCGCGAACGCATACTAGTATATGGAAAATAACGGGCAATTGTCAATCTAATTCAACAAGATGTGTGTGACAAAAACGCCGCGACAAAAAGATTTCGCGAACGGCCTTGCCCCAATTGCCATTCCGGCATACACTATTTTTAATGAACATTAAAGAATGAAAAGAGGACCATCATGCGTCTTAATCAATTTGCCCGGTTAAATCCGGACCACGCGACCCAAATCGCTGAACTCAATACAATCGGTCTGCCCACCGAAAAAGCCAGTCTGGCTGAACTTGCCCATGCTACCTACCAGGCATTCGAAGCCCAGGCGCTGACTGCCAGCGCTAAAGATGAGGCATTAGCGGAGCGCGCCGCCACCACCAAGCTGGACGTGGCCGCATTCCTGGCCGGCAATCCCACCAGTATTAGCCGCGAAGTGTTCTACACCATTGGCCTGCAGTACCTGGGGTTTGAAGCCGGTATCGACTTCCAGTACGACCAAGTGCTCGAATTCTGCAAGCAGACCAGACTGCCAATGGTGGCCGGCGACATCACCAGCCAAGCCGAATTTAACGCCGCAATCTACTTGCTGCTGAACACCCGGTCGAAGCACTTGGTCACCTTAATTGATTTGCTGGCCACCAAGGGCTTCCTGCAGCACCTGTCCGGCAACTTTGTCATCTTCAACGGCAAAACGCTGCCGACCTTCGATACGCACAAAGTCATTCGCGAACGCGTCTGGATCGAATCCGACCTGGATAGCGACGCCGATGGCCAGCGCGACATGCTGGAAGCAACCATCTTCCGCCCAGGCGAAACAGCCGATGGGGTGAAGAGCCCCGCGCTGTTCACGGCTAACCCCTACTTCCACGGCACCAACGACGTGACCGCCGTGACCCACGTGCCTGAACCCGAATTGGCCGTGAAGCCTGCCCGTAAGCAAGCAAGTGCTGAGCCAGTTGTCCGGCCAGACCTGCCGCAGCGTGAAGTTACCGGTGAAGTGACCACGGCGGCCGCATACGGTGATGAAGACGGCATCTACTCCCTAAATGACTACTTCCTCGCCCGCGGGTTTGCCACCGTCTACTCCGCTGGGGTCGGAACCCGCGGCTCTGACGGTCTGCGCGGAACCGGGAACCAGGACGAAACCGACAGTGCGGTCGCGGTCATCGAATGGCTGGGCGGCACGCGCCGGGCGTTCACCACGCGCACTGGCACCACCGAAATCAAAGCTTGGTGGTGCAACCACAACGTGGCCATGACCGGGAAGTCCTACCTGGGCACCCTGGCCATCGCGGCTGCAACTAGTGGCACCCCCGCCCTCAAGACCGCCATTTCCGAATCCGCTATTTCTAGCTGGTACGATTACTACCGCGAAAACGGGTTGGTCGTGGCCCCAGGCGGTTTCCAGGGTGAGGACGCCGACGTGCTGGCCGTTGACACATACTCGCGGCTCAAGGCTGCTGGTGATGCGAACAAGGTTGCAGACAAGTGGCAGGCACGCCTGGCCGAACTTGGCGCCGACCAGGACCGTGAATTTGGCGACTACACCCCATTCTGGGACGCCCGCAACTACCGCAACAATGTGGCCAACATCAAGTGCGACATCATTAGCGAGCACGGGCTCAACGACTGGAACGTTAAGCCGAAGAACGTCATCGAATTCCACAAGGCGATGGCGCCCCTGTCCGCCCACCACAAGCTGTACTTGCACCAGGGCCAGCACGTCTACCTGAACAACGTCTTGTCCCTCGACTACACCGACCAGATGAACTTGTGGCTCAGTAACAAGCTGCTGGGCGTGGACAACGACGCGCTGAACCAGCTGCCCGACGTCACGATTCAAGACAACGTGGAGCCAGAAACCTGGACCACCAGTGCTGACTTCGGCACGGGTGCCGGGATTAGCACCCAGGATGTGCCTTTGGGAACGGACAAGCAAACCTTCACCGACCACAGCACCGCCGAATTCAAGGCGCACAATGACACTAGTGACGGATTTGAATTCAACATTATCCAGCCCGAATCAATCTATGGTGATTCCCGCATCGTGTTGCCGTTACTCAAGCCTGAACAGGACCTGGTCATTGAAGGTACACCGCACCTGTCCCTGACGCTGAGTGTCGACGCCCCATCCGCCATCACGAGTGTGCGCCTGATTGACTTGGGTGAAGCAAAACGGTTCACGCCAAACGCCGGGCTTGTTGAAGCGGCTGGTTACCCACTGGGCTATGACTTCAAGAGTGCCAACATCTTGGAATTCAAGAACGCGCCTAAGCCAACCCAGGCCAAACTCATCAGTCTAGCCCACGCAAACACACAGAATCCAATCAGTCCGGCCGAGAGTATCGTCACCGCGCCGGGCACAGAAGTAACGCTGGAGCTGGATCTGCAGCCAACGCACTACCACCTGCCAGCAGGCCGCACTTTGGCGCTGATTATCCACGGCGCCGACCAGGCCCAAACTATCCGGCCAACCCGTGAAGTCACCTACACGCTGAACCTCGGCGCAAGTAAGCTGACCTTGCCCGAACGTAACTAGCTGCACGCACACCAAAAATGCCACCGCAATCGCGGTGGCATTTTTCATTGCTAATATGAGTAGATTGAATACGTTGGGTTGTAGCCTGAACTCCAGTCAAAGCTCGTGTTCAGTTCGTTCTGGTGCGTAACCGCGTTATCCACGGTCTGCGATGACTTGCCGAGCTGGCCGCGCAGTAAGTCGCTGACCCGCTGCAATTCGGAAGTCTGGGTTACCTGGTAGCTAGCCCGGTTGATGTACGCCCCGACACCCTTAATCTGGTCGCGCTTCACGTGCTGCAACGCTTTGCGGTAGCCGCTGTTCGAACCAATCCCGACCAAATCGTCGAAGGTCAGGTTCATCTGCATGTTCCCCTTCAAGGTCTGCAGCAGTGGCTTGTAGTTCGTCAGCGTGCCCGCGTTCAAGACCTTCTTCATGATGGCCTTAATCACGGTCTGCTGCCGCTTCTGGCGCCCGTAGTCCCCTTCCGGATCATCGTGACGCATCCGGGCGAACTGCAATGCCCGCTTCCCGTCCAGGTGGGCCTCACCCTTGGTGAAAATCCCGGCGTCGTGTTCGGTGTCATCCCATGAGAATGGCACATAAACGTCAATCCCGCCCACAGCATCGACAATATCGGATAGGCCACCCATGTTCACGGTGACGTAATAGTCAATCGGGACGTTGATCAGATTCTCAACGGTCTTCACCGCCACTGTCGACCCGCCAAGGAGGTAGGACGAGTTAATCTTATGAAAATTAGGTGTGCTGGAGCCGGTCTTGATGTCCGCAAGCGTATCGCGGGGGATGCTGACCATCGTGGTCTGCTTCTTCTTGGGGTTAATCGTGACCACAATAATCGTGTCGGCGTTCCCCTTTGTTTTCCGCCCTAGGGCCCCGGTATCTGTCCCGAGCAGCAGGAACGACAGCGGCTTTTCGTTCTTAATCTTCGCCGTCGCATTCCGGCCAGAAATCTGCGCGAAGGTATCGCCAATCGCGTTCTTAGTGTCCGCGTACATCCGGAAACCGTAGGCCGCGAGGACGAGGATGAGTCCAAAAAGTGAAATGATTAAAAAGTGGCCAATCGGGTGATGTGGCATTACTCGGCGTCGCAAAGACATGGTGTCGCCCCAACTTTCGTATAAACTCTTATGCAATAGTATAACACGTCAAAGAGTAAGCATGTGTGCCGGATGCAGGCTTAACTTATTCTTACTCGACAAAAAGGGGGTAAGCCTGCAGTGGCCTACCCCCTTTTGTAGTTTAGGTGTTAATTAGTAGAGTTCCAGGTACTGGTCACGTTCCCAGTCCCCGACCTGCTGCCGGTAAGCCATCCATTCCATGCTCTTAGAATCCATGAAGCTCTGGAACAAGTGGTCACCCATGGACGCAATCACCACGTCGTCATCTTCCAGGGCCTTCAGCGCGTTGTGCAACGTGCTTGGCAGGTCCTGAATGTGGTTCTCCTTCCGCTCGCTAGGCCGCATCCGGTAGATGTTACGGTCAACGGCTTCTTCTGGCTGCAAGCCTTCGCGGACCCCGTCCAGGCCGGCTGCCAGGATTGCCGCAATCGCCAGGTATGGGTTAGCTGCAGGGTCAACACTGCGCAGTTCCAACCGGGTGGACAGACCACGGGCGGATGGAACGCGGATGAGTGGCGAACGGTTGTGACCAGACCAGGCGATGTATACTGGGGCTTCAAAACCAGGAACAAGCCGCTTGTAGGAGTTAACAATTGGGTTGTTGATGGCGGTCAGTGCACGCGCGTGCGTGAGCAGACCAGCAAGGAAGTGCATGGCGGTGTCAGACAGCTTCTCTTCGCCATCTTCATCGTAGAACACGTTACCCTGCTGGTTGAACAGGGACATATTGATGTGCATCCCTGAACCGTTGATACCGTGCAGTGGCTTCGGCATGAACGTTGCGTACAGGCCGTGCTTGCGGGCAATGGTTTTGACCACGAGCTTGAAGGTCTGAATGTTGTCGGCAGCTTCCAGCGCGTCAGCGTACTTGAAATCAATTTCGTGCTGACCAGGAGCCACTTCATGGTGGGATGCTTCAACTTCAAAGCCCATCTTTTCCAGTTCCAGCACAATGTCCCGCCGGCAGTTTTCACCAAGGTCCAGAGGTGCGAAGTCGAAGTAGGAACCCTTGTCGTTCAGCTTGGTGGTTGGCTGGCCGTTCTCGTCCAGCTTGAACAGGAAGAATTCTGGTTCGGGTCCGATGTTGAAGCTGGTGTAGCCCGACTGCTTCATGATGTCCACCTGACGAATCAGGTTGTTGCGGGGGTCACCAGCAAATGGCGTCCCGTCAGACAAATGCACGGAACAGATGAACCGCGCCACACGCCCGTGATCGTTACCCCAAGGGAAAATGAGGTAAGTGGACAGGTCTGGGTACAGCAGCATGTCACTTTCTTCAATACGGACAAATCCATCGATACTGGAACCGTCCATCGTCACCTTGTTACTCAAAACCTTCTCAAGCTGGGAAACAGGAACCTCAACGTTCTTAATCATGCCGTTGATGTCCGTGAACATCAAACGTAAGAACTGAACATTTTCTTCCTGAACGCTTTGCCGAATCTCATCAGCAGTGAAAACTTTGCGAGCCATGTGAATCCCCTTTGTGGACATTGTCCGAATATTTTTGTGGTACTAGTGAAAACCTTGACTGTACGGGCTCTGTCCCGATTGGCCGAAACGCTGGTTGTACAATTCCTCACGCAACAGCCGCCGCGCAGTTGCGTCGCTAGTGTGTTGCTGCTTGTGCTCGCGAACCCGCTTGATGTCCGCGAGCGTCATGCCGGACCGCCGCTGATTAACAATGGCGATGAGTGAATCCACGTCGTTCAGCGAATACATGCGGTGGTTGCCGGCGTTACGCAGTGGTTTCACTAAGCCTTGCGCTTCAAAGTAGCGAATCTGCCTAGCTGTGAGGGTTGTTAAGGTCATGACCGTGCCAATTGGGAGCACAGCGCGCCGCCGCAATACATCATCTTCGACCACGTCTGCACCTCCTAGCTGGTAATGAACTCAACCAAACGATGGTGTAAGTATAGCAAGCATACCAAAGCGGGTCAACTTTATCTGTTAGATAATCTGACATTGGCCCCAAAATTTTCAAGGTAAATAAAAAACGCCGAACATTCGGCGTTTGTTGAACCGTGGACGGCGGCCCGCAATGCAATTATTCGGCATTATCGGATAGATTTTCATTTATCCACGTATATACCAATTTTTCTATCTGGGCCATACGCTCCGGTTCCTGAATCAAATCGAACCAGTGTGGTGCCATTTGGTTCCGGAAGTACGTTAGCTGCCGCTTAGCATACCGCCGTGAGTTGCGCTTGATGAGCTCAACTGCTGGCGCAAGCGCCATTTCGCCATTCAGGTACGGAATCAGCTCCTTGTAGCCAATTGCCGCCAACGCCTGGGCATTGGGCCCAGCGATGGCAACCACCCGCTGCACTTCCGCGACCAAGCCCTCCTTTAGCATTTGATCCACCCGCGCGTTAATCCGGGCGTACAATTTGTCCCGGTCCGTAGTTAGACCAATCACCAGCGCATCGTACTTGGGTTCAGGCGGGGTTTGCTGCGAAAAAAGTTGCCCCGTAGTTTCAATCACTTCCAGCGCCCGCACCGTCCGCCGAACGTTCGCTGCCGGAATCTTGGCCGCCGCCGCGGGGTCTCGCTGCTGCAACTCCTGCCACGTTGCAAGTTCGCCGTTTGCATCCGCGAAGTGCTGCCACTTAGCACGCACAGCGGATTCGCCCTCTGTACCTAGGGGCAAACCAAGGCGCAGGGCGTTCAGGTAAAAGCCCGTGCCGCCAACCAGAATGGGCAGCTTACCAGCTTGGCGAATCGCAGCTATTTCCGCATCCGCGCGGCGCATGAACTCGGCAACCGAAAAGCTAGCACGCGGATCGAGGATATCAATCAACCGGTGCTCCGCCGCTGCTTGTTCCGCAGCGGTTGGTTTAGCGGTGCCAATGTCCATTCCCCGGTAGACCTGAAAGGCGTCGGCGTTCACGATGATGCCGCCTAGTTTTTGCGCTAAGTCGATGGCCAGAGCAGTTTTGCCCACCGCAGTGGGGCCGCCAACCATCACAATTTTCGGTTTCTGTTGCATTTTTACGCCGCACGCTCCTTAAAGTTGATTCTTAGTAATAATTATACTCGTGTTTACAAGTGAGATGTTATACAATCAGGTTATAGAAAGCGCAACCTAGAATGGAGGAATTATCATGAAACACAAATTTATCGCAGGCTTCGTCCTTGGCACCTTTGCAACGGTCGCAACCGCAGCTATCAGTGTCTTCACCTTCAAGAAGACCTACATCGACCCAGTTGAAAACAAGGTCGACGAAATCAACGAAAACCGGCGCAAGGCTATCCGTAAGTCCCTCGGTGCCCACCAGGCATAATTATCAGGCCTAAAAAAATCACCCAGCACATTGTGTTGGGTGATTTTTTTGCTGCCAGCGAATGCTTTAGGCGTGCTTCTTGGTCTTCCCGGACCATTCAGCAAAGCCGTCCTTCAGCCAGTAGATTTTTTCAAATCCTTGCTTGCTAAACATCCGTACTGCCCGTAGCGACATTGCGCCGGTTGCGTCATACAGGTAAACTGGCAAGTCCTTGCGCAGACCACTCATTTTCTGACTGAGCAGTGAGTACGGAATGTTCCGTGCGCCAAGAATGTGGTTTGAATCGAACTGATTACTTTCGCGCAAATCAATAATCTGCGCCTTGCGCATCGTCTCTTCAAACTCCGCGCCCGGCAATTCTCCGCCGAACTTCTTGTAACGACGAGTCATAACGTACCGGTAAAGCCAACTGCCTGCCCAGAAGAGAATCATCAGTGCGATGATAATCCAGATGGCAGTGAAAAATGATGATCCTGCCCCAAAAAACATGTTCCAGCCTCCTGCAATAATTAATTTAGTCTAGTGCTAAGCGTGCCGCACCAACGACCCCTGCTGTGTTCCCCAGCGTTGCGAGCACAACCTTGGTGGTAGCGCGCACGTTAGAGAATGTGTACTTCTCGAAGTACTTCTGCACCCGCGTGAGCAGGAAGTCACCCGCTGCACTGACACCGCCACCAATGACGATGTATTCAGGGTTCAGCGTGTTACCCAGGTTAGCCAGAGCAAAACCAAGGTAGAAGGAAACGCGGTCAACAACGGACAGTGCGAGTGGGTCGCCGTCCTTTGCCAAGTCGAATACCATCTTGGATGAGATTTCGTCCCCATCGTCCAGCGTCTGCTTGAGCTTAGAGTCGCCAGCGTATTCTTCCGCCATGTCGCGCGCAACGTGGACAACCCCAGTTGCACTAGCGACGGTTTCAAGACAACCGTGGTTGCCACACGTGCAGAGGTAACCGTTCGGGTCAACACACACGTGGCCGATTTCACCGGCAGAACCAGCGGCACCGTGGAGCAACTTGTTATCCATGAAGATCCCGCCACCGATCCCGGTGCCAAGTGCAACGAGGACCATATTCGGCACGTTATCGCCCGCGCCCATCCAGCGTTCGCCGACTGCGGCACAGTTAACGTCGTTGTCAACGAAGAATGGAATTCCGGTACCCTTTTCGATGTCGCGCTTGACTGGCTGCTTAGCCTTCCAGTTCAAGTTGTAGGCACCGGCAACGGTCCCCTCTTTAATATCAACGGAGCCAGGTGTCCCCATGCCAATCCCGACAAAGTCTGCAGGCTGCATGTTGTACAGGGCCAGGTGGTCATTGATGCTGGCGATAATATCGGGCACAATGTGGCTACCTTCATCAAGAATGTTGGTGTCGATTGCCCACTTCTGCTGAATCTCACCATCAGTAGTTAAAATGGCGAACTTACAAGTCGTCCCACCAAGGTCGACCCCGATAAGCTTCTTATCTGTCATCTGTATCTTTCCTCCGAGTAGTTAATTTAAGGGGGTTACGCACTTCTTCTTCGTGCGCGTGGTTCAAAATAATCTTGGCCCTAGCGTAGTCACTATTTTCGAGCAGGCCCGTCTTGTGCAAACGGTCCAGCTCAATCGCTACCAGTTCCATGTCGTAGAGCCGCTTGCCCAAGTGCACGTATGTTCCGTAGCGCTTGAGCAGCTTCAGAACGTCGTTGTAGGTCTCCATCAAAGCAGGTTACCTCCATACACGAATGCCAAAATTAGCGGTGTCGCCACCAGCAGTCCCGCCATGAGCAGGCGCCGCGCCACGCTGATGTCCCCAATCAATGGGACCCCGACCACACCAGCAATCAGGAATCCGCCGACGAGGCCGCCGACGTGGCCGGCAATGTCGATATTTCCCTGAAACAGGTCGAACACCAAGTTGATGACCACAACGGCCAGC
Source organism: Lacticaseibacillus sharpeae JCM 1186 = DSM 20505 (assembly GCF_001436225.1). Lineage (GTDB taxonomy): Bacteria > Bacillota > Bacilli > Lactobacillales > Lactobacillaceae > Lacticaseibacillus > Lacticaseibacillus sharpeae. The sequence goes on from NZ_AYYO01000005.1 coordinate 62,524, forward strand.
ACTGACCGCGTCATTGCCGCGATGTCCGGCCGGTCGCGGAACACATCCCCAACCATGAGGAAGGCGCCAAACAAGCCGAACAGCGATGTGGACGCACCCGCGGCAACCGCATTGGCACTGCCAAACAGCAGTCCGGCAAAGTTCCCGGTGATCCCACTAACAAGGTAAATGACGAGGAACCGCCAATGCCCAAAGGCTTGCTCCGTTATCCGGCCCAGATACCAGAGCGTTGCCATGTTGACGAACAGGTGCATGAAGCCGACGTGTAAGAAGATGGGCGTTAATAGCCGCCACCACTGATTCCCGAGCGTGAGTGCGGGGGCAAAGCGCGCCCCGAGGTCAAATAGCACCCGCGAATTCGTGGAACCGCCGGCGAGGATTTCGACCCCGAACATCAGAACTGATATTGAAAGGAGCACCATGGTCACCCACGGGCCCTCAAAGAAGTTTTGTCTACGCATTGATTACCTCGACTTCCCTGCAATCTATCGGCCGTTCATAGCCGAATTGCTAAGACCAATAAACAATTTTACCATGCTTCCACGTTTTTCGCTACGTAAACCGCTATCTTTCGCGCCACTAGCGCATTTCGATAACGGCTTACACCATTATTGGTTGCCTTTTTTTAGAACCAACCGAACCTCGAAAAACAATTAATAACATACACTAATATTTTCCTGCACGGGGTAATTAAAAGCAAGTATCCCCAGAAGGCGGCTGCGCAGATAAATGCGCAGGGCTCTCCGGGGATACAGCAAAACTATTAAGGCATGGTCTGTTGCGTTGAACTGTAACCAGAAACCTTCTTGACGTGATACATGTCGTAGTAGGCCTGGATAATATCGTGCGTCATGTCCTTAGTGTAACCGTGGGAACTCAGCGAGACGTTCGGCATCACGACCGCAACGGTGATCTGCGGGTTCTTCGCCGGCGCCATCGCAACCAGGGAAATATTCAGGGTATCCACGGGCGCGGAGCTCGTGTCTTCTGGATTGACGTGCGCCACACTCTGCGCCGTCCCGGTCTTAGCGGCGACCCCAGGGTTCAGGTTACCCAGCACCTTCGCGGTCGCCCACGCATCGGTCCCGTGACCAACCAGCCACATCCCTTGCTTGACGAAGTTCACATCGGCATTGGAGTTGCCAATCTTACTCAAAACGTTGGGTTCCGTTGTCGATTCCACTTGGGTCGACCCGTCACTGTTGCTTTGGGAAATGGACTGCACCAGGTATGGCTGCATCCGGTAACCGCCATTAGCGATAGTGGATACGTACTGGCCCATTTCAATCAGCGTGTACGGGTCATAGTTCCCGAACCCAATGCTCAGTGCGGCCCCGGTGTTCAGAACGCCGTATTCGTTGAGCTTCTTCCCGGCAGTTGGTGCAACTTCACCAGGCATATCAATCCCGGTCTTAAGGCCCAGTCCGAACTGGTTGAAGTAGCCGCGCACCTTCTCGAAGACGTCGCTGTTCATGCGCATCCGCTGCTTCGGAATGTAGTCGTTACCGGACACCCCGGCTTCCTTCATGACCAGCCGCATCATGTAGATGTTACTGGAAACTTCAATCGCGTGTTGGGCGGTCATGGAGCTGTAAGTCCCAACTGGGTAGTCAGAACTCTTCACCTTGGTCCCCTTCAGGTAAATTGGGTCTTCAGACTGCGTGTTGTTGGTGCGCGTAATGACGCCATCTTGCAGCGCCCCGAGCACCATCCCCGGCTTAACCGCTGACCCCATAACGAATGATCGGTTAATTACCCCCAGGGAGTCTTCATCGAGCTTACCGGTCTTGAAGTTGTGCTTGAACCCAACCATCGACAGCACAGCGCCGGTGTTCGGATTCATGACCACCGCGTACGCCCCGTCAGACAAAGCGGCATTCCCGTTGCTCAGTGCTTTGTTGAATTGGGTCTTCACGATGCTTTCGACCTTGGCCTGGAACTTGGAGTCAATCGTCAGGGTGATGTTGGACCCCTTCTTACCGTTGTACTTCTCTACTTGCTTGGCAATCTGGTTCGTACTGCTCAGCGTGACTTCGGTCTGCGACTTACTGCCCCGCAGCGCCGTTTCGTACTGTTTCTCCAGGTAGGAAGTCCCCACCCGGTCGTTCCGCGCGTAACCGAGTTCCAGGTAAGACATCAGTGATTCACTTGGCAGCCCCGATTTTTCGGAACTAACCCGACCGATGACGGTGTTCATGCTCTTCCCGTTAGGATATTCACGCTCCCAGTTGGTCCCGAGGTTGACCCCGGGCAGGGACGTGAGGTGTTCACTAACCACCGCAATTTCTTTTTGCGTGACCTTCTGATCCTTGATGTTCACGGTCGACAGCTGGGTGGCCCCATTCATAATCTTGTAAATGGCAGCCGCTTGCTTCTGCGCCGGCGTGAGCGAAATCTTGATGGTCTTAGCGACCTTGAGTTGCACCTTGTACAGCTTGTTGTCCTTGAACTTACGCTGCTTTTTGGTTAACTGTTTGTTGACGCGCTTCGTGTTTTTGGGGTTAGCCAGCCAGTAGTCCTGAATATCCCGTTCACGTAGCGAGCTGGCGTCCACCGTCACGTAATTAGCGAGCCGGTTGGCCACGGTGTACATCTGCTCTGCGGGCGTCGAGACGTTCTTGGTGTACGTGATGGCCGCTTCCGCCTTGTTGTCAACCATGATACGGCCCTTGGCGTCGTAGATTTCCCCACGGGGGACGCTCCCCGCAACGGTCGTGGTCCCGGTGCGATTCACTTCGGCCGCGAAACTTTCACCGTTTGAAATCTGCAGGTACGCCAGTTGGGTGACGAGTCCGGCAAATAGCAAGAACGCCACAAACAACAGGAAGTTTAATCGGAATGGAATTGCTGATTTCGGGCGCTTAGGCCGTGGTGTACGAATGTACTTCAATTGGGCATTCTCCTTACATACTTATGTAGCCATGATACCAAATATTGGCCGCCACTAACAGGCACGCACAAGACAAACCGCGCAAACTTGCCTGCCTGGGCAACTCGACCTTCACTATTGAACCACAGTCTGAACCGTTTGCGGGCAAAATGAACGCATATTAACCGGGATTTAAATTAGCGGGTTTTGCATGGAGCGTTCAGTGCGGACGTGTTATGCTAAGTGGAACAAGATTACGAAGGAGTTTGCAATGCGCCTGATTAATTATTTAAAACGTCACCCGCTGCTGGTTGCGTTTTTTCTGCCCATCATCATCATGTCCATATACTTCTTCGTCGGCCGCCACGTCTACCCATTCGGGAACGGTAGCCTGCTGACAGTTGATCTCGGCCAACAATACATAGATTTCTACGCCTACTTCCGGCAAACCGTCTTCGGCCACCCAGGGCAACTCTTCTACGCCTGGAACAATGCCCTTGGCGGTGACGCATTCGGTACGTGGGCTTACTACCTACTCAGCCCGTTCAACCTCGTCTTATGCCTGCTGCCTAAGTCCATGCTGGATCTGGGCATCACCATCTTGACGCTGCTCAAGTACGGCGCGGCTAGCTGCACCATGGCGTACTTCTTGAAGTTCCGCGGCACTCGGGGAGCCCTCCTGCCTGCATTCGGGTTGGCCTACGCGCTTTCGGGGTGGATGATTGCCAACCAGCTCAACCTCATCTGGTTTGACGGGGCCATTGTCTTGCCGCTAGTGTGCCTCGGCATCGACCGTCTGGCCGACAACAAGCCCAAGTTTTACGCAATCTGGCTGGCCGTTGCCCTGATTACCAACTACTATATTGGCTACATGATTTGCCTGTTTGCCATTGGCTATTTCATTTACTCTTGCAGTGCACGCAAGCAAACCTGGCGGCACTTGCGCCGCGTCTGCCTGCGCTTTGGTTTTGGCAGTCTACTTGGTGGCGCACTAGCGGCGGTCGTCTTGTTGCCTACGCTCTTTCAGCTGACGCAGAGCAAGGGCACGTACACGGTTACCACCATTACGGCCAAAATCGAGTACAACCCACTGCATCTGCTCAGCAAGTTCTTCAGCGGTACCTTTAACTTCGACGAAATGCCATCGGGGATGCCGAATATCTTCGTGGGGGCCATCGCCGTGCTCGCAGCGCTGCTCTTCTTCACCTCGCGCAAGATTCGCTGGCAGGAACGCTTGGTCGCGCTGCTGTGGACCGGTTTTCTCGGTCTGTCGCTCATGTTCGAGCCGCTTGACTTGCTCTGGCACGGAATGCAGTTCCCCGTATGGTATCCATACCGCTTCTCCTTTGTCGTTTGCTTCTGGCTCATCCTGCTGGCAGCCAGATACATCGCGGTGGAAGCTGCCGGCACAAACCTACTGCAAAGTGGCCTCCTGCTGCTATTAGTGAGCGGCGCCGGCGCATACGTCTGGCTGCACAAGAAGAGCTTCAGCTTCCTGACCAGTAAGACCATCATCTTCAGTATCATCATCGCGCTGATGGCGGTCGTCCTCCTCAGTTTGCCCCGCCGCCGTCAATTCGGTTACCTCACCCTTGCGATCGCTGTCATCGACCTCACGGCAAGCTCGGTCCTGGCCTTGAACCAAATCAGTTACGTGTCCCACAGCGACTACAGCACCTACACCGCTGCGCTGCGGGCCGGGGTGACGAAGATTCAAAAACGCGACCAGGGCTTCTACCGGATTGGCAAAACGCTGCTGCGCACCAAGAACGACGCCATGCAGGTTGGTTACATCGGTGAAGACCAGTTCACTTCCATGATGCCACGCAAGGTGCCCGCGTTCTTCAGCGCAATCGGCCAACCTGAAGGCGACGGGTTCGTCACGTACGCAAACGGGACCATCCTGCTCGACGCCATCTTGGACACCAAGTACTGGCTCAACTTGCAGCCACAAAACATCAACGACACCAAGGGCAAGCTGCTGCCCACGCTCAGCCCGCGGCCGGATTTGGCCAGTTACACCGCCATCGGCCACACGAACCTGCTGGCTATTCACGAAAACCAAAACGCACTTGGCATCGGCTTTGCCGCCAGCAGCGACATTCTGAAGACCAAGCTCAACTCAGGCAGCCCGATTTCTAACCAAGAACTGCTCGTCGCGGGCCTGGAAGGCGGCGGCTACAAGTCGCTCTTCACCCTGGTGCCGTTCACCCATACCACTTTGACGAACATCAAGCAGACCAAGGCGGCCGGAATGGTGTACGGGATGCGGGGCAAGCACACACAGGGCAGTGTTACCTACACCTTCAGTGCCAATACGAGCGAGCCGCTCTACCTAACCGTCGGCGGTGACTTCACCGACAACGCGGTCAACATCACGCAAAACGGGAAGCAAATCAAAACCTACGATACCTTCCGCAACCAAGTAATCCTGAACGTCACCCCCACCGACACGAAGAAAACCCAAACGTTAACGTTCACGTTCAGTAAGGATATCGACTTCAGTCAGGTGGCCTTGTACCAGCTCAACGAACAGACTGCGCTGAACTCTTTGAGCAAGCTCGCCCAAAGTCCGCTCAAGGTGACCAGCTACCACAGCAATTCTCTGCGTGGCACGGTAAACATTCACCAAGCTGGTCAAGTGCTCTTCACGACCATCCCGAACGATCCGGGCTGGCACGTCAAGATTGACGGCAAAAAGGTCACCCCGAAGACCGCTCTGAACCTGTTCATGACGTTCAAGTTAAGTAAGGGTAAACACACCATCGCCATGGTTTACTACCCGCCGTACCTCGGCATCGGCCTGTTGGTCACACTGCTGGCCATCGGCGTTGCCTGGCTGTGGTTCCGCACCCGGCCTGCTTGGCGGCACCGGCAGCAAATCGTGTCGCTGCCCAGACGGTAAAAAATAGCGCCCGCGCAAAATTGCGTGGACGCTATTTTTTCTGCACTTAAACCGCCGGAATGTGGTCGGAAGAACCATCCCCCGCCGGCTTGACAATCCCGTGCTTGAACGCGTAAATGGCCGCTTTGGTGCGATCGTCAACTTCCAGTTTGGCCAGAATGTTCGACACGTGCGTTTTGACCGTCTTGAGCGTGATGAACAACTCATCAGCGATTTCCTGATTGCTCTTACCCTGCGCAATCAGCTTCAACACCTCACGTTCACGGGTGGTCAAATCATCGTACAGGGCCATGTCTGCGGCGATCTTGCTGCGGTTCATAATCTTGGTAGTTACTTCGGGTTCGAAAACGGTCTGCCCCTTGGCGGTCTGGCGAATCGCGTCGGCAATTTCTTCCGCAGTACTGGTCTTCAGAATGTAGCTGGCCGCGCCGGCCTCAATCGCGGGGTACACCAGTTCATCGTCAATGAAACTGGTGAGGATGATGACCCGTGCTGCGGGCCAGGCCTTGAGAATCGCCTTGGTGGCGTCAACCCCATTCATGTTCGGCATGATGAGGTCCATCAGAATGACGTCGGGCCGGATTTCGAGCGCCTTCTTCAAGCCTTGCTCGCCATCGTCGGCCTCCGCAATCACTTCCAAGTCGTCCTGGACGTTCAGGTATGACGAAATCCCCAAACGCACCATTTCGTGATCATCAACAATCAGTACTTTAATCATCTTGTTTTCCTTCCTTCGCGATTGGGACCCGTACTTCCACACTGGTACCCTGACCGGGGAAACTAATTACCCTGGCGGTACCACCGATTGCGGCCGCCCGTTCCTTGATGTTGCCCAAGCCGTAACTGCCGGCGGCCTCACTCTTGGTCGTGTCAAAGCCGACGCCATCGTCAACCACCCGCAAAATCACGGTGTTCGCCGACTCGTCGAGGTAGACCTCTAATTCCTCCGCCTCCGCGTGCCGGAGCGTGTTACTGAGCAGTTCCTGCACAATCCGGAACAAATTATCCTCAGTCGCGGCGGGCAACGTCACGTCCGCCAGTTCCCAAGTGATGCGAATCTTAATCTTCGTTTGCAGTTCCTTCAGCAGGCCAATAATCCCCTCACGCAGGTGTTTACCCGCCAGGTTCGTGGGCCGCAGGTGCAAGAGCAGTGCCCGCATTTCGGACTGGGCGGAGTTGACAACCCGCTCAATGGTCTTGACCTGCTTGAGCAGTGGATCATCATCATCCGCCTTTTTAAGTGTACTCCGCATTGCGGACAACATCATCATTGCGGCGAATAATTGTTGCGAAACTGAATCGTGCAGCTCCCGAGCAATCCGGTGACGTTCCTGAATCAGGATGTCTTCCTTCTGCTCGCCGCCCACCATCACCGGCTGGGCACTGTAACGGGCTATTTCGCCCTGCAGCTGCTCAACGCGGCGGCGCAGTTGTTCCAGCATGACGGCACTCTCCCGGCCAATGGCGAGCGAATTACGCCGCGTATCGGTCAATGCGGGCACGTTCAGCTGGTTGGTGAGCATGACCGACAGGCGACTGGCCATCTGCCGTTCAACGCGGTGCACGGCGATGTAGGTAATCACAACCGCCAGCAGCCCCGTCGTCAGGGCGCCCAGCAGCGCATACAAGCCAATCATGTTGTTCATCATCGAGTTAATAAAGCTGTCAAAGCCGCGGGCACGTTGGGTCATCCACACCAAAATGGCTTCAAACCCCAACGTGATAATCATGACGGCACTAAATATTCCTAGCAGGCTGCGTTTTCTCATACTGGCACAACCTCCAGGTCCCCGATGAACGCACTGGTCACGATGCGAATGTGTCGCGGTGCGCTTTCGTAATCATCCGAGAACAACCGCACCGTTTCGTTCCGGAGTGGCTGCGTCTGCCCCGCGAAGGTGACGTTCCCGATTAGCGCGGAATGGTTGAGTTCAATGCCAATGCCAATCGGGACGAGCAGCCGGGTTTTGCCGACGCCCTTGCGAATCATGATGACGTTATCGCGTTTGGGCAAGATTGTGTTGCCTAAATCAACGATGGTGTCCCCAGCCAGGAGGGTCAAGTTGACGTCGTCCCATTCATAGACGGACTGACCCACAACAAAATCGCCGAACCACGGATGGCGCTGCGCCGTGCGGTTACCTTCATCGTCCGCACTGCGAATACTGATGAACTGCTTCTTGAACCACGGGAAAATGCCCAAGGCCCCGAAGCCTTTACGGCCAGCAGAGAGAATGGCAATCACGCCCACGAGCAGCATCCACCAGACAGTGGGGTTGATGAACACTGTCACCGCCAGCGCAATGGCCCCGAAAATCATGAGCGGTGTCCGCAGCCAGTTCTTCCGCCGCAGCGAATTCGCCCAGCACAAAGCGAGCGTTCCGAGAATACAGAACGCGAGTGTGGGCGGGTTGCTGATAATCTGATAGCCGAGCAGCAGTGCCAGTGCCGCTTCGATGAGTATGAATACCCGAGCCTTAGATGACATTTTGCACCATCCTTCCTCATCACATCATACCTGATTTTCACGAAAATGCTTAGGGCTTCAGTTGTATTTTTGCATTTTGCCGCAAAAAAAGAAGCCGGACACACTGGCCGGCTTCACATCGCGTATTATTTGACTTCGGTAATCTTGACGTCCATCGTCCCGCCTGGGGTCTGGATGGAAACCTGGTCGCCGATGTGCTTACCAATCAAGGCTTCGGCAATTGGGGATTCGTTACTAATTTTACCAGCAAAAGGATCAGCTTCGGCGGCACCAACAATCTGGTAAGATTCGGCTTCGTCTTCACCGTCTTCAAGGAAGGTCACGGTGCGGCCAACGGCAACTTCATCTGGTGCAATCGCGTCACTGTCGATGATTTCGGCGTAGCGCAGCATGTTTTCCACCTGCACGATGCGGCTTTCCAAGTTGGACTGTTCATCCTTCGCACTTTCGTATTCGGAGTTTTCGGACAGGTCACCGAAGGAACGGGCAATCTTGATGCGGTCAATTACTTCTGGCCGCTTCACGAGCTTCATGTTCTCCAGTTCCTTTTCGAGCTTTTCCTTACCTTCTGCGGTCATTGGGTATGTCTTTTCTGCCATGTTAAAAATCCTTTCGTCTGGTCAATCCAGTTTATTATTTAATCAATATTGGGTGGTACTATGCAGGAAGAGCAAACCCCAGCGGAGTTTGCTCTTCTACCCGCGGTTAAGCTAAACCACGGTCATTCAAAATGGCTTGAATTTTGGTTGCCAGCAAATCAATGGCCACCTGGTTCTCGCCGCCTTCGGGCACAATGAGGTCGGCGTAACGCTTCGTCGGTTCGATGAATTCGTGGTACATCGGCTTCACGGTCGCGCGGTACTGCTGAATGATGTTCTCCAGCGACCGGCCCCGCTCAATCATGTCCCGCTGAATTCGGCGAATCACGCGAATGTCGTCATCAGTATCGACGAAAACCTTGATGTCCATTAAGTTACGCAATTCTTCATCATCCAGAATCAAAATGCCTTCCAGAATGATGACGTCCTTAGGTTCAACGTGGACTGTTTCTTCACTACGGTTATGAATGGTGTAATCGTAAACTGGCTTGTCGATGGATTCCCGCCGCAGCAATTTTTTCAAATCGCTGATGAGCAGTTCCGTGTCGAAAGCCAGCGGGTGATCATAATTAATCAGTTTCCGTTGGGCAAATGGCAAGTCGCTCGCCTTATAGTATGAATCTTGTTCCAGAAGCATGATGGAACTGTTTTTGGAGAAGTGTTCAAATATGGCGTGGGCAACCGTTGTCTTCCCGGAAGCAGAACCCCCGGTAATCCCAATTACAATTGGTTTCTGTAATTCAGTCAAGATATAGTCCTTCTAATTGTTGTCGTCGCCAATGGCAGCCTTGTTTGCATTGTGTTCTGACAAGGTTTGTGCGTACAGAATCTTCCCGGTCTTCAAGTTGGCCACGAAGTACAGGTAGCCGCGGTCCCGTTCAGCAGGGTTCAACACCGCCTGCACGGACTGCAAGCTCGGCTGGTTGTATGGCCCGGGGCCAAAACCAGTGTGCTTGTACAAGTTGTACGGTGACTTAACCTGCAAGTCCTTCAGACTCAGGTGCGTCTTGTGCGTCTTGAGTGCGTACATCACAGTCAGGTCAGACTGAAGTGCCATTCCCTGGTTGATACGGTTCAAGAAGACCCCAGCAATCATCCGGCGGCTCGTGGCCGTCACCCCTTCACGTTCAACCAGTGAGGCGAGCGTGAGGACTTCCTGGACGGTAACGTTCTTGTCTTCCATGGTCTTGTAGTACGGACTCAGCGTGGCGTCCGTCTTCTCGACCATTTCGGCAACCAGCTGTTCGGCACTCATGTTCTTGGACACATCGTAAGTTGCGGGGAACAGGTAACCTTCTAGGCGGTACCGCACACCCTTGGCCTTAACCGCACTAGCAAGCAGCTTCGGGTACTTCTTCTTCAGTTCCTTGAACAGGCTCTTACTCTTAACGGCCGCCATAAATGACTTCTTCGTCAGGTTCGGATCCTTCTTAGTGTAGCTCTTCATGGACTTGGCAATCTCGTCGATGCCAATCCCTTCGCGAACAAGCACGTGGGCCACAGGTTTTGCCCCCGCCGCGTCCGTCCGCATGGTATCAATCACTTCTGCCAGCGTCATTGAGCGCTTCAGTGTGTAGGCACCCGCCTGAAACCCAGTCAGGTTGTGTGATTTGATGTAGTAATCAAACACCATCGCACTCTTGATGACTTTTTTGTCGGCAAGAATTGCGGCGATTTGTTTATTGGTCGAACCACTAGGAATCTCCACAGTTACCTGCGTGGTGGAACTACTGTCGACTGGTCCCATCGCCGTCTTCACGTAGCGGTAACCCATAAAGATTACGACCACGAGGAGCGTGAGAATAATGCCAACAATCCACCACACAATGCGCTTGGTCACTGCACCTTGGAGTTCGCGTACGGACTGCTTATCCTGCCCGTTTGCATCGTTCTTATTGTCTGCCACCGTAAAACCCCCATTGCGTCACATTCTTAAGTATTTTAACACAGCCCGAATTACTAATCTATACCGCGTGACCGGCTTAACGGCTCCGGAGCCGATTCTTAAGCGCATTTTACGGATGCACCAATAGTTTTATCGCCGCCGACCCTTCCGTTCATAGCAAAAAATCTTGCCCCACGAACGGGGACAAGATTTTTACCGCACAGAGGCTTAACGAATCTGCGCGTTCAGTTTGGTTTGCAGTGCTTCCTTGACGTCACCAAATGCCGCTTCAACGGTATCTTCAGTCAGGGTTGCTTCCTTGTTCAAGTAGCTCAAGCTGTATGCCAGACTCTTGGTGTGGGCAGGCAGCTTGTTGCCGGTGTACACGTCAAACAGGGTGACGCTTTGCAGGTATTTGCCCCCAACAGACTTGATGACGTTCACGATTTCGTCATTTGTGACCTGATCAGAAATCAGGATGGCGATATCACGGGACATCCCTGGGAACTTAGGTGCAGGCACCGCCGTCTTGTCGCCACTCTCAGCCACAAAGAGTGGTTCGAGGTTCAGTTCGAAGACGTAGGTTTCTGGCAAGTCGTTTGCAGCCTCGTATGCCGGGTGCAAGCGGCCCAGCAGGCCCACACGCTGACCAGCAACGTAGATGGAGGCACTCTGGCCTGGGTGCATTGCGGAATCTAAGTCAGTTGCCGCGAAGGTCACATCCGCACTCAGGTTGAAGTCGTTGAGCAACTCTTCAACAATCCCCTTCACGGTGAAGAAGTCGACCTTCTTGGCGCCGTGCTGCCAGTTACTTGGCACGAGATTGCCAGTGAGCACACCCGCAAGGTATTCGTGCTCTGCAGGCCGCTTCTTGTCCGCCTGACGAATGAATGTCCGGCCCTGTTCGTAGAGGGCAACGTCCACTTCCCCGCGCTTGACGTTGTACCGGACGGCATCAAGCAGGCCCATAACCATGTTCTGGCGCAAGTCCTGGTGGTCAACCGTCATCGGCATTGCCAGACCGGTGCGGGCACTTTGCTCGAGGCCAAAGTGTTCGTTATCGTGGGGACCACGCAGTGCATACGTCATGGCCTGATCGAGACCGGCACCTTCAAGAAGCGTGCGGGAACGCCGAATCCGCTTTTGCACGGGGGTCAACGTCCCGATGGTGAGCGTGGATTCTGGCAGCGTGCTTGGCAAGTTGTCGTAGCCATACAGCCGTGCGATTTCTTCAATCAGGTCCGGCACGATGCTGATATCCCAGCGCCGGGCAGGTACAGACACGGTGAAGGTGGTGTCGCCATCTTCCTTGGCCGTGGTGGCAAAGCCAAGCCGGTCGAACAACTCACTCACCTCAGCAGCAGTAAGCACGGTTCCGAGCACGTGGTTGATCCGGCTGAGCTTAATGTCAATCACGGTTGGGGCGCCGCTGACACTAGTGGCAGTGAGCACGCCCTTAGCCACTTCCGCACCACCAAGTTCGGTGGCCAGCTGTGCGGCGGTGTCCAGTGCCAGCCCAATGCTGGACTGGTCGATACCACGTTCGAAGCGGATGGAAGCCTGGCTGCGCAGGTTGTACCGCTGCGCAGTCTTGCGGATGTTGCGGTGGTTGAAGAAGGCAGATTCAAAGACAACGGAAGTCGTGTCTTCAGTGATTTCGGAGTTCAGACCGCCCATCACCCCGGCCAGGGCAATTGCCTTGTCGCTGTCCGCAATCACGATGTCATCGCGGACCAGTTCGTGGTCATTCCCGTCCAGAGTCGTCAGGTTTTCCCCCGCGTGGGCCCGGCGGACGGTAACCTTGTGGCCAGCAACCTTGTCGTAGTCGAAGGCGTGCATGGGCTGACCGAAGTAAATCATGATGTAGTTGGTGATGTCGACAATGTTGTTCAGTGGCCGAATCCCAGCAGCCCACAGCCTCTTCTGCATCCAAAGTGGGCTCTCCTGAATCTTAACGTTCTGAACCACGCGCAGGTTGTAACTAGGCGCGTCTTCCTTGTCATCAACGGTGACACTCAGCAGGCTGTTGGCGTCGGTATCACCTTCAACAACGTGCTTGTCGTCGAAGTGCGGCTTGTTGCCGTACGTGGCACCGACTTCCCAGGCCGCCCCACGCATCCCCAGCGTGTCTGCCCGGTTAGGCGTGATGTCGAAGTCCAAGATGGCGTCGTGCATGCCGAGTGCTGCCAGTGCATCGGTACCAGGCTTCAGTTCATCGGCGAAGACGTAAATTCCGTCGCTGTACTTCTTTGGCGCAATGCTGTCGCTAAAGCCGATTTCTTGCAGGGCGCAGAGCATACCGTTGCTGATCTCGCCGCGAATCTTCCCCTTCTTAATCTTGACGTTATCCTTGATGCGGGCACCAGGCATAGCTACGATTACGGTCTGACCAGCCGCAACGTTCGGCGCGCCACAGACAATCTGGCGGGGTTCATCTTCGCCCACATCAACCATCGTGATGCGCAGGTGGTCTGAATCTGGGTGCTTCTTCACACTCAGAACCTTCCCCACCAGAATGTTCTTGAGGCCAGCGTCGGGGTAAACAATGCCGGGCACTTCAATCCCGGTCCGGGATACCTTGTCGCCCAATTCTTCAGGCGTTGCGGGCACGTCCACTAATTCTTTTAACCAGTTATATGAAATTTCCATTGTTACTTAGCCCTCCGTCTGGAACTGTTCAAGGAAGCGTACGTCGTCGGTGTAGAAGCTGCGGATGTCATCGACCCCGTACTTCAGCATTGCCAGTCGGTCTGGGCCGACCCCGAATGCGAACCCACCGTATACTTCAGGGTCAACGCCCGCCGCGATCAGAACGTTCGGGTGCACCATGCCGGCCCCAAGCACTTCAATCCAGCCGCTCTGCTTGCAGACAGCACAGCCGGTCCCGCCACACTTGAAGCAGGAAATATCAACTTCAACACTAGGTTCCGTGAATGGGAAGTAGGATGGACGCAGGCGAATCTTCCGGTCGGCACCGAGCACGTGCTGGGCCATGGCCAGCAGCGTCCCCTTGAGGTCGCCCATTGTGATGTGCTTGTCGATGACGAGACCTTCCATCTGGTGGAACTGGTGGCTGTGGGTCGCGTCATCGTTGTCGCGCCGGTATACGCGGCCGGGGCTAACCATCTTGAGTGGGCCCTTACTGAAGTCGTGGCGTTCAAGTGTCCGCGCCTGGCTGGCAGAAGTCTGCGTCCGCAGCAACAGCTCCTGGTCGATGTAGAAAGTATCCTGCATGTCGCGGGCCGGGTGGTCAGCCGGAATGTTCAGCATTTCGAAGTTATAGTGGTCTTCTTCGACTTCGTAGCCGTCGACCACCTGGTAACCCATCCCCATGAAGAAGTCTTCCAAATCATCGATCGTCTGCTGCAGAATATGTGGCGTACCCTGACGGACAGGCGCACCGGGCAGCGTCACGTCGATGGTCTCCTTGGCCAATTTGTTAGCGATGGCTTCTTGTTCCAAAGCCTTGCGCTGCACATCAATGGCCGTCTTCAGTTCATCGCGGATGGCGTTGGCAAATGCCCCCACCTTAGGGCGTTCACTAGCCTCGAGGTCCCGCATCCCGCGCAGAACTTCCGTGATGGGCCCCTTCTTCCCGAGCAAGTTAACCCGAATTTTGTCGAGGTCACCCAGTTCTTTTGCATCTTCAATGCGCTGCTGATTTTCCTGCTTAAGCGCAAGCAGCCGATCTTGTAAACTCATTGCAATTCCTTTCCACACCCACATGGGGTATTTTGCCCATAAAAAAATCCCTAATCGCCAAATTGACGATTAGGGACGAACTTGTTGCCGCGGTACCACCCTAGTTTGCTAAAAGCACACTTCATTAGGCGGATAACGGCCGCAACCGGACTCCGCCGCATGTGCTAACGGAATCAGCTCAGAAAATGAATACGGGTACTTGCTACCTAGGCGTCTTCCAGTCGACGAACGCCACTTCCTTGAGGCGGTGCATACCTGCGTTTTCTTCAACGCTGTTAAAACTTATCTGTAACCAGCATAGTCGCAAGAGCCTGACTAGTCAACACATTCCTCATCAGAAAGCCAAACATCGCCCCAAGCGTGTGCGCTGGCCAGAACGTCAGACAGTCCCTCACCCTTTGGTGTCAGGCGGTATTCAATCAGTGCGGAATCGGTGTGGGTCAAGCGTTCAACCAGGCCTTCACCTTCGAGTTCCTTGAGCCGTTCAACGAGGACGCGGTCGGAACACTTGGTAACTGCACCCGCGATGTCCTTGAAGCGCTGGGGACCGTTAAGCAGCACGTCCAAGATCAGGCCATTCCACTTCTTACCCAAGATAGTGAAGGTCTTCTGGAAGTGCGGGCAAATCCCACGTTCGTTTTTAGTACAAGGTTTAGCTACGGTTTGCATAATAATTTTCCTCTCTCGCTACATACGCTCAACAACGATGTGATTGGGCAGAAGGACGCACGAGAACGGCAATTGCCGCCCCGGCAGCGTGAAATCTGCTTACGTTTTGATAGTGACTTTACATTAGTATACCGCTCTTCACGAACTTTGCAAACAAAAAGGAAGTAGAATCGCAATTAATTGCAATTCTGCTTCCCCATCACGCGGCAAATGTTATTCGCGCTTTTGTTTGCCCGCATTGCGTGCGCGCAATGCGGCTTCCGCGTCGCCCACGGTCGTGTGGGTCGCAGTTGGCGCTCCCGGCGTGCTGGCGTTATCGCCATCATCACTGCCGCCACGCAGGCCCTGCATCGCAGCAAAGCTAGCTGGCATTGGTGCCAGGTCGTTGATGCGGCCGTCTTCGTCAAACATCGCTGGCGTGACCACTTCAACTGGTGGCTTCTTGGCGTATTCCGCATCCAACCGCTTGCGGATGGATGGAATAATCCCGAACGTGAGGATTGCCTGCTGCAGCACCATAATCAGCCCGGTCCCGAAGAAGTATAGCGTGAGCCCTGCTGGCGCCGCCACACTAATGAAGAAGGTCATCATTGGTGAGAAGACCACCATCGTGCTCATGGTCTTGCGCTGTTCTTCTGGTGCGGTGATCAGGGTCATGAGACTCTGCACCGCATACAGAGCGGACGCAATCATGGTGAGCCAGAAGTTCGGGTTCCCCAGCTGAATGCCAAAGAACACACTCTTCGAAATCTCTGGTGAGTAGGCCACGGCTTGATACAGACCACTGAAGATTGGAATCTGAATCAGCAGCGTGAGGCAGCCCATTGATGGCATCATGCTGCTACCGTTTTGCTTGTACACGTCCTGCATCAGACCATTGATCCGCATGCTTTCGTTCTGGTCCTTAGTCATCTTCGCCGCTTTTTGCAGCAAAGCAAGCTGTGGCTTCAAGACCTTCGCCTTTTCCTGCTGGATGGTCATGTTGCGCTGCTGCTTGAGCATGCTTGGCATCAGCACAAGCCGAACAACCAGGGTGATTGCCAAGATGGCCAGCCCGTAGCCATTCCCACCTAACTGGGTCGAAATCCATTCAAGCAGGTGCTGAATCGGCACACTAATGTACTTATAGAAGGTCCCAAACGGAAAACCGTGGGGAATAATCTTGTACGTGTTCTTGTTGGTGCAAGCCGTGAGTAACAGTGCCATTAAGCCCAGAGCACCGAACGTCCCTGTGCGTCGTAATTTCTTCATTGAAAAATATCGTTCCTTTAGTCCCCAAAAATTAGGCTATTGCCGTGGAGTTTGTTGCTTATAACTATACGATAAGGGCAGGGTTCTATCAACCCACAACTGCAAACCCGTCATATTTTGGCGTCGAGGCCAGTGGTGTCGCCTCATACGTGGAAACCTGGACGAATTTATTTGGCCCCTGCTTGATGGTTTGCGCGAATGCCGTCATCGCCGCGTGGTCAGCAACTGCGTGAATAATCACCGACCCGTCCGCCTGATTGGCTACGTCCCCGCGAATATGCAGTTGATCGGCAACGGCCTTGGTCGACCACCTGAAACCGACGCCCTGAACCCGGCCGGTCACCCGAATTTTCAATGCCTCTTCTGCCATGATGTACCTCCACTATTCGGTCCCGGTCAAAAACTGCAACCGGTAACCCGAGATTTTGCCAGCGGTCCCGGCAAGGACAATGCGCCGAAACCGCTAACTTTATACTTACCATTCTACCGCAATTCGGCCCAAGCAATGAAGTTTTTCACCCAGCTATGCTATACTTGGTGGCGGAAGTTATCGCTCTAAGTCGAAATAGGAGGCGGGGGTTTCCCCCCACACATTATGGAAAAAATCAATTCACCAAAAAATGATCACATCAAGTTGGCCAAGAAGCTGACCGTGAAAAAATACCAGAAGGACTACGATCGGTACCTGCTCGAAGGTCCCCACCTGGTTCACGAAGCCCTGAATGCCGGCGTTGAACCAGATGTCATCTACATCACGGACAAGTACGAAAATGACCGCGAGTTGCGGCCATTCTACAACAAGTTGGTCATGGTGTCTAAGGATGTCGCGGAACACCTGAGTGCGACCCCCACACCGCAGGGCATGTTCGCCGTTTTGCCCCTGCCCCACAACAGTTTGCCTCAGCCCCTCGCTGGTAGTTTCTTATTGCTAGATGCCATCCAGGACCCCGGTAACGTCGGGACCTTGGTCCGGACTGCCGACGCTGCGGGCGTAGGCACCGTGGTCTTAGGGAAACAGACCGCTGATGCATTCTCCCCTAAAGTGCTGCGGGCAATGCAGGGCAGCCAGTTCCACATCAACGTTGTCAGCGAAGACTTGAACAAGCTGACGGGGCAGCTGCAACGCGCTGGTGTTCCTGTCTACGGGACGGAGCTGAACGATCGGGCCAAGTCCTACAGCGCCATTGCTAAAACCGACCAGTTTGCCCTCATTATGGGCAACGAAGGTAACGGTATGCGGCCAGAACTGCTCGCGAAGACTGATGTCAACGTCTACATCCCAATGCGTGGCCGCGCAGAATCCCTCAATGTTGGGGTTGCTGCCGGGGTTGTCCTGTTCCACCTGCTTGGCTAATTAATGCACCAATCGCCCCTGTCCGCTGCGTGCGCACAGGGGCTTTTTTTGCGCCACCGCAAAAAAAAGACAGGCCGCTTACGGTCTGTCCTGTAGATTTAGTCTTCAATTAGTTTGAGTAACTTCTGGCGGTACGGGTGCGCGAATTCGGCGACGGCGGCGTAATCATCGACCAACGAAACAATGTAACTCTCGGCATACCGGGGCAGCGCCAAAGTCGCACCCCACATGTGCTTGATGATGATGTCCCGCTCAACTTTGTTCAAGTCGGTAAGGTGTTCAGCGTTGTGCAACGCAATCCGTGGGTGCACGTACGCGTGGGTGCCAAGGTCAAACTTGGTGACGCGCCAGTCATAGTAGAACAAATCGTGCAGCAGACCGGCACGCGCGGTTGCCCGCACGTTCAGGTGCAACTTCTTGGCAATCAGGTAGCTGGTATAAGACACACGAATGGAGTGCTCCAAGCGGGTACCACTGTGGTGTTGCGTGAAGTCAGCAAGGTGCTGCACTTCAGGCGTGGCCAGCAAGTCGTCGATCAATGCCCGGTACTGCGTGTCTGTTTCCCACTGCCGATATTTTTCCATTCAATGCCCTCCAGAAATGTCCTGACGTTAACCGTCAATTAATTCATTTGCCGCTATTGTAACAGGTCTACGCATGAAAAGCGCGGTCCTAATTTTTTGTAAGAGAAACGTAACATTTAGGCAAAAACACCCCCGCGGCCGAAACCGGCTGCGAGGGTGCTTGCGCTAGAGATTGGAATGTTCAATGTCGTCCGCAATTGCGCTTTCCGCAGACTCAGGCTCCGCGCCGTCCATGAGTTCCTGCGCCTTTTCCGCGGTGATACGCGGCAGGTTAATACGGAAAATCGAACCGTAACCTAGTGAGGAATCAACACTGATTTCCCCGTGGTAACCGTCGATTAACTGCTTGGCAATCGCCAGACCCAGGCCATTACCGCCCTTTTCCCGGCTCCGGGCCTTGTCGACCCGGTAGAAGCGGCCGAAGACGCGGCTCATGTTTTCGGGGCTAATCCCTTCACCGAAGTCCTGAATTGCCAGGCTAACTTCGACTTCATTATTCCCGAGCGAAACGTGAATTTCTTTGCGGTCCTTAGAATACTTCACGGCGTTATCAATCAGGATAATCATCACCTGTTCCAGATGGTTCCGGTACATCTTAACCCACGATGGGCCGTCCAGTTCATCTTCCAGGGTAATGTTGAAGTCAGGGTGAATCATGCTCATATCACTGACCACTTGGTGCGCTAATTGTTGCACTTCCACCACGGAACCGGCGTACATCGTGTCCACCTGGTCCGCGCGGGTCAGATCCAGCATCTCTTGAATCAGGCTCTTCATCCGCTGCGTTTCTTGCAGGGAGGCGGCTAGTGATTCATCGAGCACTTCCGGATCATCCTTCCCCCACCGGTTGAGCAGCTTCAGGTGACCCTCAAGCACGGCAACTGGCGTACGCAGTTCGTGGGAAACATCGCCCACGAAATCGGTCTGCTGATCGATGAACCGCTGAATCCGGTCGAGCATGGCGTTGAACTCGTTAATCAGATGACTCATTTCGTCATTGGAATTAATCTGTTCAATCCGCACGTCGCTTTGGGGTTCACTGTTCACCAAGTCAATCGTGGTCGTGATGCGCTTAATCGGCCGCAAGAAGCGAGACGCCATCCAGAACCCGAGGGCAAACGAGATGATGAGCGCCGCAATCGCCACCGCGTAGATTGTGTGGGTGATGCGGGCCATCGTCGCGTGGAAGTTCGTCATGGCGTTGGCCACCTGCACATAGCCAATTCGGTGGCCGGTGTGGTCCGAAATGATGGCTTCCCGGCCCACCATGCCGTCAAACTTGCCATTCCGCTCGTTTTTGACGGCAAACGCGGTGGTCTTGTGCAGTGGTTGGTGCGTTCCGCGCGAGTTGAAGACCATCTTGCCCGATTTGTCAAAAATCGTGACGGTAATATCCTCACGCGACATTTTTTCAATCATCGAATCAGCAAAAATCGAGTTTTTGCCCTTCATCGCGGGTGCTTCTTGGGTGATTGTCGTCCCAAGTGTTGCATCAAGGCGTGGGCGCACTGAAGCTGGTGTCAGGTTGTCCGCAACTGGGGTAAGCCGGGACCGGACCGCGTTAACCGTATCAACGACTGTTGACCGTTCGCTTTCCGCTAACGTTTGACGCATTACTCCATAAATAACGAGCGAAAAAACGAGAAAGGTTAGAAAAATCCCGAAACCAACCGTTGCCGCCCACGTCCACCGCAGCGAAACGAATCGCTTTGGTTTTGGTTGAACTTTGTCAGACTCGCTCATTAGGAGCGCATAACGTAGCCCGTACCCCGAACGGTCTGGATGTAGCTCTGTTCACCGGGACGGTCAATCTTGTTCCGGATGTAACGAACGTACACATCAACAACATTGGTTTCAACGTCGGAGTTGTAACCCCAGACCTTGCTGAGAAGCACGTCGCGGGCGAGAACCACGTTGATGTTCTCCATCAAGGTCAGGAGCAGTTCATATTCACGCTTGGTGAGTTCGATGATGTCATCGCCACGGCGCACAATGCGGTTTTCCTTTTCGATGACCAGGTCGCGGTACTTGATGGTCGTCTGCTTAGCCTTGTTGGATTCGTCCATAGAGTGCACACGCCGGAGCAATGCACGGAGGCGAGCCAGCAATTCTTCAATCGCAAATGGCTTAACGATGTAGTCATCAGCACCGTGGTCCAAGCCGGAAACACGGTCGATAACGGAGTCGCGTGCCGTCATCATGATAATTGGGGTGTTCTTCACCTGCCGAACACGGCGGCAAATCTCAAGCCCGTTCAGATCTGGCAGCATCAGGTCCAGCAGAATTGCGTCCCAGTCTTCGTTCAAGGCAGCGTCGAGCCCCGCGCGACCGTTCATGTACACTGCGGTTTCGTCGCCTTCGTGCTTCAATTCTAGTTCCACAAACCGTGCCAAGTTCTTTTCGTCTTCAATAATCAAAATTTTGCTCATTACCGATTAACTCTCCTTAGAATACCCATTTATTTTTTCGTGCAATATTATCTATCCCCGGCACACCAAAACAGACCCAGCGTGTCGTTCCTGTAAAGAATATCACATTTTCTCATAAATGACTACCGCAACCCGCACCACGAATGCTTTATGAGAATTAGAAACGGCCACGCATCATCGCCGGGTAAGCCAAAATCGGGGCGCTAAAATCCTACTGTTCGTGGATTTTTCGGAACAATTTTTATATTACATCGCCGGTAATTACCGCCGACAGAAACGGAAAATTGTCGCTTTACCGGCGCTTTCCCCCACGCAGACAAAAACAGTTCTGCCAGGCCCAGATTGGGGCGCGGCAGAACTGTTTAGGATTAGGTTAAATTCTACTGTTCATCGTACCAGCTGTAGTGGAAGATACCTTCCCGGTCCGTACGTGCGTAGGTGTGTGCACCGAAGTAATCGCGCTGGGCCTGAATCAGGTTAGCGGGCAAAACTTCGCTGCGGTAGCTGTCGTAGTAAGAAATCGCGCCAGAGAAACCAGGTACAGGCACGCCAGCCTTAACTGCGAGGCCAACCAGGTCGCGGACAGCTTCCTGGTAGTTACGGGCGATGTCCTTGAAGTAGTCATCAAGGAGCAGGTTGGACAGGTCAGGCTGCTTTTCGAACGCATCCGTGATGTTCTGGAGGAACTTCGCGCGGATGATGCACCCTTCACGCCAAATCTTAGCGAGTTCGCCGTACTGGAGGTTCCAGTCATAGTGTTCGCTGGCAACACGCATCTGTTCGAAGCCCTGAGCGTAACTCATCAGCTTGGAGAAGTAGAGGGCCTTGCGAATCATTTCAACGACAGTGTCCTTGTCGAATTCGACCTTGCCGACTGGCTTAGGCAGCACCTTGCTGGCAGCAACACGTTCGTCCTTCATCGCGGAGATGTACCGTGCGTACACGGATTCGGTGATGACTGACTGCGGTACACCGAGTTCCAGCGCGGACTGGGAACTCCACTTACCGGTACCCTTGTTGCCCGCAGCGTCCATGATAACGTCAACGATTGGCTTATCGGAGCCCAGGTCGTCCTTACGCGTCAAGATATCAGCAGTGATATCAATCAGGTAAGAGCTAAGTTCGCCCTGCTTCCAGTCGTTGAAGATTGCGGCGATTTCGTCAACAGACAGACCAACCAAGTTCCGCAGCAAGTTGTAGCTTTCGGAAATCAGTTCCATGTCGCCGTATTCGATCCCGTTGTGGACCATCTTGACGTAGTGACCAGCACCGTTTGGGCCGATGTAGGTGACACATGGTTCACCGTCTTCAGCCTTAGCAGCCATCTTTTCCAAGATTGGTGCAACCAGATCGTAAGCTTCCTTCTGACCACCTGGCATCATGGAAGGTCCTTCCAGCGCACCAAGTTCACCACCGGAAACACCCATCCCGATGAAGTTAATGCCGGACTTGTCCAGTTCCGCATTCCGACGCATGGTGTCTTCAAAGAAGGTGTTCCCACCGTCGATGAGCACGTCGCCCTTGTCGAGCAGTGGCAGCAACTGCGCAATCACAGCATCGGTCCCGGCACCAGCCTTGACCATCATGATGATCCGGCGGGGCTTTTCGAGTGACTTCACAAAGTCTTCAATTGTGTAGGAAGGTACAAGCTTCTTGTCCGCGTGTTCCTTAGCCACAGTTTCCGTCTTCGATGCGGTGCGGTTGTAAATAGCCACGGTGAAGCCCCGGCTCTCAATGTTGAGTGCCAAGTTCTTCCCCATGACGGCCATTCCGACAACACCAATTTGTGGTTTGTCCATTGTAATGATTCCTCCATAACTTTTTATGTTCGGTGGGACGCACGGTTTCCCGTTCATTCTACTTTATCCTAGCAGAAACGAGGGCGGTTGCCAAAGACTAACCTTATTTTTTGTCCCCGTCAGCATTATTTTCGTCAAATAATCCCTGCAGGCCGGCAAACGGATTGTCGGCGCGTTCTTCTGGTGGTAATGGTGCTGCTTCTTCTTCAGAAATCAGGGCCCAGTTATCGCCGTGGGGTAATTCAGTTGCCGCTTCCTCAGCTGGTGTCAGTACGCGCAGGGGCAGGCCGAGCAGAACGTTGTCCTTCACGGCGGGCATCAAATCCAGCCGGTCATCCTTCAGCAAAATGAGCAGGTCATCGTCTTCATACTGGTCCGCATGGTCAGCACGCGTCAGGTAAGTTTCGGTGAATTCGAAGTGCACGGGCACCTCTACTGGCGTCAAACTGCGCGTTGACGGCAAGGTGACGGAAGCCGAAACTTGGCCGTTCACGGTGAAGTCACCGCGGGAATACAAGATGCTCCCCTGGGCACGCACCTTCCCCATCGTGATGATGTCAGGATTGCGTTCCATTAGTTCTTTTTTAACATCCACCTCTTCGTCAAAGGTGAATGCTTCATGGTTATATTGCGTCAAGTTGGTCGTGGACCAATTCAGCATGGTATTCCTCCATTAGTTGATAAACCTAGTTGTGTAACATTAACGGTTTGCGCCCGAAGTTCTGGTCGCGGCCGGTAAAGCTGCGATATAACGCATCGCAGCGGTGGGTCAAATACATCGGTCCAGTCGGCGCCAGCATGTCGTGACTAACTTTGGTGATAATCGGCACGCCCGCCGTTTTCTTGATGCTGTGCAAGAACTCCTGGCCGGCAGTCGTGAAACCCAGTACGTGCGCGATGGGCCGCACACGCGCAGCCGTAACCTCCGCCTGGGTCATGTTCAGCACCGTTGCCAGGGCCAGACGCCGCAGTCGCGCGTAGGTGTAACGCTTGGACTTCACCGCACGCAGGAAGTCATCGAAATTGCCCGCGGTCTGGGCCGCTTTCACTAACCGGTACTCCAGGCCCTCCGACATCTGATCGATGGTCCGCAGTTCCGGAAGCGTGGCGGTTTGCAGGCGGTAAGCCAGAAGCGGCCAGATTTCATGCCAGCTGAAGTGGGCGTTATTTAGCAGCAGCTGTTCAGCAAAATCCGGAGTTTGTCCGTGAATGCTAGTACCAGCACTGAGCATTTTGCGCAGTGCACTACCAGAGCTGAAGACCGCGTCGGTTCCATCCGCATCGTGTTGGGCGCCCACCCGGCGAATAGGCAATAACTGCATGGGTTTGCCCGCACGCAGATTGGCCTCCGCATACGCCAGCGCCAACATCGTGTTCGGCGCGGTGAGTTTCATCCCCACCTCGTGCGCGTAAAACTCCGCCAACTGACTCGCGTAGGTCTGCGTATAGTCGGCAAAATCTCCACTGCCGCTTGCTTCAGCCGCGATGCGTTTGGCGGCAATGGCATTGAAGTCCAGTTCCGGATTTTCGGTGCCAAAAGCAATCGTATCCACCCGCAGCCCTTTAAGCAGGTCAATGCCGCCTTCAGCAAACTGCTGGCCGGCCTGCACCGCGAAATTCACGGGCAGCTCAACCACCACGTCGGCTCCGGCATGCAGCGCCATGTCCGTGCGGGTCCACTTATCAACAATGGCCGGTTCGCCGCGCTGCACATAGTTACCCGACATTACCACCACGACCACATCGGCATGCGCCTGCTGCCGGGCAAGACTTAGCGCGTGCACGTGACCGTTATGCAGGGGGTTAAACTCCGCAATCATCCCAACACTACGCATGTTATCGCCCCTAACCTATTGCTTGACGGTACTCTTAACGCAACTGAAGAACCAGCGCGTGCTGTCGTCAGCGACTGCACTGCGCCCGAAGTCTGCGGATACCTGAATGTCCACAAACCCAGCCTGGGTGAGGGCAGCCACAAAGTCCGCAACGGGGTAGGTACGTTCCTTGTGCTGTTCAATCAGTGGTTTGTAGGCATCGATATCTTCATGGTAAACAAAGAAGGTCAAGTCGTGCTCGGCAGAATGCGGCACTTCCCCTTCGTAACTACTCCAGATAAACGCGTAATCTTCCGTCTGGTAGTTATACATGTACCCCGGGAAAATGTCGTCCATCTGGTGCAACGAGTGCGCGTCAAACATGAACCGGCCGCCGGGAACCAAACTGGCATTCACTTCGCTGAACACCGTTTTGATGTCTGCTAAGTTCGGCATGTAGCAAATCGAATCGTCAAAGCACGTCACCACGTCGAATTCGCCCAGCTGAGCAAAATCGCGCATGTCCGCTTGCACCAGTGGAATATCAAGACCCGCCCGGTTGATTTTTTCCGCCGCCATCGACAACATCTCGGCACTAAGGTCCAGAGTCGTCACGTTGAACCCGGCATTTTGCAGCAGGACAGCCAAACTGCCGGACCCGCCAGCCAGTTCCAGCAGCCGCTGGCCCTTAGCCGGCACCTGCTTAAGCACATAATCCCGCCAATCCGTGTACAGGTCCTGATCCATTAACTGGTCGTAAACCTGCGCAAAGGTTGAATAAATCATTCGTTAATCCATTCAGAAACGTCCACTTCTGGCGCGTCCTGCCAAAACTGTTCCAACTTGTAATTTGCGCGTTCTTCGGGGGTGAACACGTGCACAACAACATCCCCAAGGTCCATCAGAATCCACTTGGAACCCTTCTTGCCTTCGATGGACTTAACCGTCCCGCCAGCTTCTTCAACCTTATCGTCGATTTCGTCAACGATGGCCTGGACTTGGCGTTCCGTGTTCCCGCTCGCAACCACAAAGTAGTCGGCCAGCAAGCTGACACCGTTCATATCAAGGGCCACGATATCTTCGGCGCGCTTGTCATCTGCTGCCCGGACAACGGTTTCGAGCAGTGCTTTTACTGATAAACTCATTAATTAATTTCCTCCTGGAAGTGTAGTGACAGGGTTACTTAGCGGTCTGCAGGCGTTTGGTAAACGCGTTGTAGGTGGCAAACGTTAATGGGTGAATCAACGCCCCCTGGCTAACGAGGTAACCCAAAGTATTTTGTAATTCAATCATTGTTGCTTGTTCAAGACTGGACTCTGCGGCCTTACGTGCTTTGATTTCACCGTCAAGGCTGCGTGCAGGTTCGATAAAATCGGCAACAAAGACAATCATGTCTAATGCCGTCATGTCGGGGTGGCCCGTGGTGTGCCGGTTAATCGCGCGAATCACACCCGGATTACTGATACCCAGGTCTTGTTGCAAGAACCAGGTGCCCACCACCCCGTGCCACACGCCGCGTCCGTACTGGAGCAGGTCGCTGCCATAACCTTCAGCGACAATCACATCGCGGTATGCTTCCGGGCTGATCTCCTTGGCGTAGTCATGCAGTAGGCCTGCAAGCCCAGCAGTATCCACGTCGACATTAAAACGACGGGCCAGTTGCCGGCTAGTTTCTTCAACGCGCAGGCAGTGCTTAAAGCGTCCATCACTCAGTCGTTCGTGCATCTTCGCGATGATTTGGCTGCGCGTGTGGCCACCAGTCATTGTTAGTGGGTATTCGTAATCACTCACGGTATAACCCCTCCTTTTCAATGTATGCCGCCACCGCATCCGGAACCAAATAGTGGATGCTTTCGCCATTTGCGACCCGTTTGCGAATCGCAGTCGAGGTGATTTCAAGTTTCGGTGCATCCACCCACAGGACTGGGTACGTCGTCCGTGGGGTATAACCCGGGCGCTTGACGCCGACGAACTGGACCATTTTGACCAGTTCATCGATGCGGTGCCACTTCGGCAAATAGTTCACCATGTCCGCCCCGATGATGAAATAATAATCGGTGTCGGGATGCTTGTGTTTCAAGTACGCCACCGTATCATAGCTGTAGCTGATACCGCCACGTTCAACTTCACACAGTTCAAGGTCAAACATGGGGTTGCCTGAGATTGCCGCCGCGAGCATTTCCACGCGGTACTTCGCGGCAATCGCACTCTTCTTGTCCACGTGCGGGGGCGTTGCGTCCGGCATGAAACATACCTTATCGAGGCCCAGCTGGTTGCCAACCTGATCGGCCATCACGAGGTGTCCCGTGTGGACGGGGTTGAAGGTGCCGCCAAATAGTCCAACCTGCCGCCGCTTGTTCTTCCCCAGAATCTGCGTCCGCAGTTCGGTCGACAGCACCGGATGGGTCAGTACCGTCTTCTTAACCATTAGTCGTTGGCCAAGGCCGCAACCTGCTTGGACAGCTTGCGGTTGTCTTCGTTATCAGCTTCCTTGTAGACGACCAGGCTGTGGCCAATGGTTTGCGCCACTTCGAGCCCCGGAATTGCGTCTTCAAGGTACGCCCCAACTTCCTTAGCCGTCTCGTCGGCGGAAGGCAGCAAGCTAATCTTCAGCATTTCGCGAGCCTCGATTGCATCCGCAACGCCCTTAACGAAGGTATCAGAAAGCCCGTTCTTCCCGAAGTTAATCAGTGCTTTTTCTGTCATTGCACGGCTGCGCAAAAGCCGCTTCTGTTTGCCTGTCAGCATTATATTTCCCCTTTTTTTCAATCGGCGTCTAAATCATTGCCTTGCGTAAAACTACATCCACACCAGCGGGAGCATAGCCCGCAACGGTCTCACCTGCTGGCACGTTAATCCAGCCAAGTCCGGCAAAGACTAGGTCACTATCCTGCTTGGTCGTGAATTCAAAGCGCGCCAAGTCCGGCAATTCAACGTCTGAATCCGGACGTGGTGGCTGGAGCATATCACCCTTTTGCCGGTCGTAGAAGTCATCTGCATTTTCCAACTTGGTGCGGTGAATCAGTAGCTGGTTGTCCACGTACGCCGTGAAGCCGCCGCGGTGACCTTGAATGAAGTCAAAGCGCGCGAGGCCGGCCAGAAACAGTGTCTGGCCTGGATTGAGCTGGTAAGTCTTGGGCCGAATCACGTGGGTTGGCGAAACCAGCCGCAGGTCCTTGGCATCCAGGTAGTGCGCCATCTGGTTACGGTGGATAATCCCCGGCGTGTCAATGATGCCGGCGCCATCATCCAGTTCCAACCGAATACGGTCAAGCGTGGTTCCTGGGAACCGCGACGTGGTAATCAGGTCGTCGATACCGCTAGTTTGTTTCAGAATTGCGTTGATGAGCGTGGACTTCCCGGTGTTGGTCACCCCAACAAAGTACACATCCCGGCCATTGCGCAATTCCTCAATCTTCGTGAGTAATTCAGCAACGTCCGCCTTGTTCTTAGCACTCATCAAGATGGTGTCAACTGGCCGCAGTCCCGCTGCGTGCGCCTGCTGGGTGAGCCAAGACCGGAGCCGCGGCCGCTTCAGTGACTTAGGCAACACATCCGCCTTATTGCCGACCAGCAGCACGGGGTTGTCCCCGGCAAATCGGTGCAGACCGGGAATGAGACTCCCGTTAAAGTCGAAGATGTCCATGACGTTCACGATGAGCGCATCAGCTTCCCCAATCAGGTTCAAAAGCCGCAAGAAATCATCGTCGGTCAGTCCCACCGGCTGGATCTCGTTGTAGTGGCGTAAACGGAAACACCGCTGGCAGTACAGTTCTGCTTCGCCGGCATCCGCCTTCGCTAACCGGGCAGCGGGCAAAAAGCCGGCTTCCTGGTCGTTTTCCGTTTGTAATTTTGCCCCACAACCAATGCAATAAAGCTCAGATGTTGCTTCAGTCATCAATGTCCTCCTGATATTTGAACGTCCCCTTACGCTTCATGTGGCCCTTAATGAACCCCTCGATGAAGCGGTTGGGTAACGTGTTCCACTGGTCCGTCTTGATCAGTGGTTTAACGAGTACGGTCTTCACGCCCGCCAAATTACCGGCAATCATGTCCGTCAGCATTTGGTCGCCGACCATGATGCAGGCCGACTTCGCAATACCGAGTGTGCGCACCGCACGGTCAATCCCGACTGGCAGTGGTTTGAGCGCGCGCGCCGTAAACTGGACCTCCATGTGGCCCACCGCTTTTTTGACCCGGTCATGGTTGTTGTTCGACACCACCATCACGGTAATGCCGGCCTCCGCCATCCGGTGCAGCCATTCCTGCAACTGCGGCGTCCCCTTAGGATTGTTCCACGCAATCAGCGTGTTATCTAAATCGGTGAGCACCGCAGAAATTCCGCGCCGCTTCAGTGTGCTTGGTTCAATGTTGTAAATGGCCTCGACCATCCACGTTGGTGTTACTAGTGCCAAGGTGGCACCTCCCTGCTTGTCGTCTATATCTAATCAATTATAAAAGATTCGCGGGTTAAACGCTAGCGCCTGAGCGAACTATGGCGGACAAGTTCGTCCATCTGGGCAAATATTTTTGTTCGTAACAAGCACATTATTCACAAAAGCGCTTTCCTAAACTTGCTTCAGTGCGGTATCATTAGGGAAACGGTTACATTTAACCGAGACTGGGAGGTTCGCCTATGTTTTCAACTATTTTGTTTGATATCGATGGCACCATCATCGACACAGAATCTGTTATCATTGCATCGCTTCAGGAGGCGCTATCCCAGGTGACTGGGCGGCAGTACGCACATAACGACCTACGCTTCACGTTGGGAATCCCGAGCCAGGAGGCTTTGGCCCAATTGAACTTACCCGCTGACCAGACGGCAGCGGTCAAGGCGCTCTGGCCAAAGCTGCTGGCTACCAAGCAGCGTCAAGTAACCGTGTTTGCCACCATGCGCCGGACGCTCGCACACCTGCAGCACCGGGGCGTGAAGCTTGGCATCATCACGTCCAAGAGCAACAGTGAACTCGAAAATGAATTCACGTGGTTCGGGCTCAACGAATACTTCGACGTCATCATCACGGCCGATGCAGGGGTGGCGCCTAAGCCCGCACCTGACCCAATCAACTTGGCCCTCAAGGAGTTGCAGGTGCAGCCCGAGGACGCCATGTACCTCGGCGATTCGATATACGACATGCAAAGTGCCAACGATGCCGGCGTCAAATTCGGCCTGGCAACCTGGGGCGCATTTGATTTGTCCCGGTTCAAGTCGGCCGACTACATGTTGACGCGCCCCGAAGGCTTACTCGACCTCGCAATTATTTAGGAAGGAGTGCAAGTCATGTTACGCTTCGGATTTAACCAATTCGGTGGTCCTGACGTATTCACTGAGTTGACCGCCGCTATTCCTGAGCCCAAGCAGAACCAAGTGCAAATCAAAGTTGCTGCGTTCGGCATCAACCCGTACGATTTGCGCCTACGTCAGGGCGATTTTGCGGACAGCCGGCCCCTACCCATGCCGATTGTGCCGGGCACCGAGCTTGCCGGCACCGTGACCGCAGTCGGCAGCGACGTCACAGATTACCAAATCGGTGACCGCGTGCTCAATTACCGTCCCCGCGGCGCTTACAGTCAATTCGTGACGGCAAGCACCACCAAAATCGCGCACTTACCCGCGGACATGAGCGAGACGTTCGCCGCGGCCCTGCCGAATGTCGGTATTGCCGCATTCGGCGTGCTGCAATTACTGCAGGTCCAGCCGGGCAAAACCATCGTCATCGAAGGCGCTAGTGGTGGCGTGGGCTCGATCCTGGTGCAGGCGGCGAAGTACCTCGGGCTGCGCGTGATTGCCACCTGCAGCAGTGCGAACCATGAGCTCGTGCTCGACCTTGGTGCGGATGAAGTTGGCCTGTACGACCGGGAAAACGTGGGTGCACGCTTTGCCAACATGGGTGATTACGTGGTGAACGCCACTGCCGGCGGCCACGATAACAACGCTGGCATCTGGATGCGGCGGCCAAACGGCGTCTACGTGACCCTAAACGAACCGGACGTGCGGCCGGAGCACGATCCTGATTTTCACGTGCTGGGTGAACAGCGTGTGGACACGCAAGCAGCCTTCGCATTTTTGTTCAAGCTCTTCAATCACGCCGATCTGCAGGTTCACCTGGCGCGGACGTTACCGTTCAGCGTTACAGGGGTCATCACCGCCCACACTGAACTAGCACAGCACCACCCTGCCGGTAAGTACGTCTGCACTGCAACCGAATAAGCCAAACGCAAAAGCGGGCGCGACTTCAATGTCGCACCCGCTTTTTTTGCCGCCAACTCACCGAAAATTGATGGTTCCCTCCGCACCAACAATCTTGCCACTGGCCGCGTACTGCGGCCCAACGCTCATGTGGAAGTGATTCAAATTAATGCGCCGTTTGCCCACGACGTACAGGATGGCGGTAGTTGTGTGGCCGCTTGCCAGCTCGTCCACGCTAAATACAACCTTGCCGAACGTATCCGAGGTCGCGTCAGTATACCGCCGACCAAGCGCGTCGGTGAGCTCAATTGTTTGCTTGGTCAAATCAACGTCATCCGCGGCCAGATTCTTCACGTGCAACACAATTTCGGCCCGATAGTACTCAGCCGGCCAGTCCTGAATCTCTGGGTAGGCCCGCTCAACCGGCGAATATTCATCTGGATTATTGTCTACCCCATCATTTTCAATATCCGTCACCGCCAGCGTCAGTACCCCTACATGCCGCACCACGTAATCGGCTTCATCCTCATCTTCGCCATCGTCATCATCCAGGTCGCGCACCCGCGTGTCCGTTGTCCGGTTGCGCAGACTCGAGTTCTCCGCCTTCAGCGCGGCAACTTCCCCGCGCAGATTGGCAGTCGCTGCATCGTCTTGGTCGCAAGCAGTCAGGACTAATGCGGCGCTAGCGATTGTTAACAACGCAATACTTTTTTTCATCGCAACCTCCCTGCTTCCCGCCGAAGCAAACAATTGATTTCGCGTATCTAATCTAATCATTAGTTAATAAGACGTAACTATTGTTCTACCCACACATAAATCTTATCATGGTTGCCACGGTACCTGCAACCGTTACCAACGCAATCAATGGCACGTGCTTCAACAACTGTGCACGTACCCAAAAACGGACGCCCATGATGCAATGGGCGCCCGTTTTGCATGCTCTTCAATTGTGTTTACAACTTGCTGTCGTCGACTGCCGCCAGCGCTGTGTGAATCGCGGCCAGCGTGTCATCCAAGGCCCCGGCTGCAAATGGGGACTGCAGGTGCCCGGTCTTAAGCAATTCCAACAGGCTCTGACTGCCGCCCGCTTTGGCCATGCTCAGGTAGTCATTCCACGCTGTCTGATCGTGGTCAACCTCGAATCGCTTCCAGAACTGGTACGCCACCACTTGGGCGATGGTGTAATCAATGTAGTAGAACGGCACTTCAAAAATATGGCCCTGACGCATCCAGTAAATGCCGCGGTCGAGGTCCGCATTTTCGCTGTAATCCTTGTCTGGGTTATACTGCTTCTCCAGCCGCCGCCAGCAGGCTTTGCGCTCTGCGGGGGTCATGTCTGGGTGCGTGTACACCTCGTGCTGGAAGTGGTCGACCAAAATTCCGTACGGCAAGAACTCCAGGGCGTCTTGCAGGTGGGCATACTTGTACTTGGCCGTCTGGTCCTTGAAGAAGTTCTGCATCCACGGGTAAGCGATGAATTCCATGCTCATGGAGAAAATTTCTGCGGCTTCGTTGGTTGGGAAAACAACCTCACCCGGCTGAATCCAGCGAGCCACAAAGGTCTGGAATGCGTGGCCGGCTTCGTGGGTCAACACGTCCACATCGCCGCTGGTCCCGTTGAAGTTGGCGAAGATAAATGGTGACTCGATGCTTGGGATGTACTCCGCGTAACCCCCAGACATCTTGCCCTTCTTGGCCAGTAGGTCCAGCAGGTGACTGTCCACCATGTGATCGAAGAACGGCCCGGTTTCGGCAGACATTTCGTGGTACATCTGGCGCGCCGTTTCGACTAATTCTTCCGGTGTGCCCTGGGGCTTAGCGTTACCGTCCTTGAACTGAATGCTCAAGTCGTAGTATGCCAATTTGGTCAGTCCCAACCGCTTGGCCTGCTTGGCGCGCTGCTCGCGGACCAGTGGAACCACCTTCTGCCGCACCTCATTGCGGTACGTGCTGACCATGTCCTCGTCGTAATCGAACCGGTCCATGAACACGTAGCTCATTTCCGCATAGTCCTTAAAGCCCAGCTCGCGCGCAATCTTGGTCCGCACGTGCACCATGTCGTCATAGATTCGGTCGAAGGTTGCTTCGTGCTGGGCAAAAAAGCTCCAGTACGCCGCATTCGCGCCGCGCCTGACATCCCGGTCCTGGTCACTCATCAGGGGGCCGAGCTGCGCCAGTGTGTAGGTTTGCCCCTGAAAATCAATTTGGGCACTGGCAATGAGTGTCTGGTATTCCGTAATCAGCCGGTTGTTTTGCTGCTGCAGCGGAATAATCTTCGGGTCCTTCACCCGCAGCGCATCCTGCGCACCAGCAATCCAGGTGTGGGGGTAAATGCTGGCCAAGTCATCCTGGTAAGCACTGCTGACGACCGCCTGCTGGTATTCGGTGAGCGCATCGTCAAACTGGGGGCCGTATTCGTCCCAAAAGTCAACTTCCGCCTTGTAAAACGCATCATTCGTGTCGATGCTGTTGCGGATAGTCGCCAGCATTGCCTGCGAGTTCATGTTGTTAACCAGCGCAACAAGCTCCGTGGCCGCCACTTTGGCGACAAACCCATTCTGGGCCCCCGCCAGCTGCACGCTGAGCTTGTGCATCTTGGTCTTAAACTCCTCAAGGTCAGGTCGTGTGTACTTGACTGTTGTGAAATCCATTGTCTTTCCTCCATTTGTCGATCGTGTGCCGACGTTCTTGCCGGCGCCGTTACGCAAATTATGCTAGACGCCCGTCGCAAATACCATGTTAATTCGGTAACAAACCCGGACAAGTACTAGGGCGTGTCCGTTAATTATCGAGGCCGGATTCATCGACCTTCATGTCTGAATGTACACGGCTACTGCCATCCAGGTAGTTAAAGGTATAACCCGGCTGCACGTTGAATAGGTAAACGTTGAAGTTCAGCGAATTATCCGTCGACAGTGCCTGCAGCCAGTACCCCCGTGGCATTAGCTCGTCGCCCCGGAACACAGTGGTCACCTGGTAGATGACCTTCTTCCCGTCTTCTAGCGCCTGCCGCACCTTGCCTTCGTATATCTGCATCAGAATCTGGTTTGAATATGCCGACTGGGTGCCCAGATTCTTCGGGTTGTCGGATGACCCCTCGCTGCCCTGGCTGTACGCCCCGTCAGCGTTGATGTTAAAGGTCAGGGTGTAGGCAATCAGGTGACCGCGGTTGTATATATCGGTGGAACCCCGGTTGTAGTGCCACCCCGTGGGCGTCCAGTCCTGGCTGGGCCGCCCCGAAGAGTGCCCCAAGTTACGCTGCGAAAGGTACGCCGTGTCGGTGGTCGTCCGGTTCAAACTGTCCAGGTTCCCGTAATCGATGTGCTCGCTCTTCCACGTCGTTGCATTCAGCGTGCTCTTGCCGCCGTTAATCATGGCTACGGGTTTATCCCCACTGGCAAAATCGAGCTTGGCCAGCTTCGTGTATGCAGCCTGATCCACCTTATTATTGGTCGACGTCTGCGAACTAATCGTGACGTTTTCCCGACCGGTATTAATAAATTGATTGAGGTAACCCCCACGATACAGCCACAAGGCCCCGGCCAAAATAATGGCCACAACCCCACTGACTTGACCCGCACGCTTACCGCGCCGCCGTTTCTTCGCCAAAATCATGTCCTCCTTGGCAATAATTACTACACGCCCATTTTACCGTACGGGCCGCGGACAAACTAGCCGGACTGCAAAAAATCCCGGTAATGGTTGACCTTACCACTAGTGGCCCGTTATGCTACAATTTTATCATTGTGAATTGAGCACCGTGGAGGAGGAGTAATGTCTAAAGCAACGAAACGGGCCATTATTATTTTGGTCTTCAGCGAATTTTTGGTGTGCCTGGGAATGAGTTTGATTTTCCCCGTCATGCCGTTCATCAAGAATGAATTGCACCTGTCTGCCACCGATATGGGCATCATGTCCGCCCTATTCGCCTTCACCCAGTTCGTGTCCTCACCAATCATCGGGCGCATGTCGGACAAGCTGGGCCGCAAGCCAATCCTGATTTTCGGACTGGGGCTCTTCGCGGTTTCTGAAGTCCTGTTTGCCATCACCAACCACCTGTACATGTTCGATTTGTCGCGGGCGATTGGGGGGATTGCGGCGGGGATGTACGTCCCGACCGCGCAGGCCATGGCCGCCGACATCACCACGCACCGGCAACGTGCAAAAGTCATCGGCTGGCTCTCAGCATCCCTGAGCGGCGGCCTCATCCTCGGTCCCGGACTCGGCGGCATTCTGGCCGGAATCGACTACAAGGCGCCATTTTGGCTGGCCGCCGTGCTTGGCTTGCTGGCGATGCTCGCAACAATCTTCTTGCTGCCCGCCGCTGAAAAGCTGCGGCACGAGGAGCGGCACGTCCACGCACCAGAAGCACCAAGCTCATCGTGGCGCGCCGTCCTCACCGGCCCAATGCTGATGCTGTTCACCTTGATTTTTGTTTCCTCATTCGGGCTGCAGGGCTTTGAAAGTATCTACAGCATTTTCGTCAACGAAGTGTTCAACTTCAGCCTCAGTGACATCGCGCTGGTCCTAACGCTGAACGGAATCATCTCCCTCATCTTCCAGGTGGTCTTCTTCGACCGGCTAGTGCTCTGGTTGGGCGAAATTCGCCTGACCCGCATCGCCTTTCTCCTCAGTGCCCTTGCCACCGCCTGGATTCTGGTGACGAAATCCCACCTCGTCGTCATGATTGCCACCTTAATCATCTTCACCGCATTTGACTTACTGCGGCCGGCAATCACCACCCTGCTCACCAAGCAGAGCACAAGCAACCAGGGTGTCATCAACGGGCTGAACCTGTCTTTGACCAGTATCGGCAACATCGCCGGACCCCTGATTTCTGGGAGCCTGCTGGACGTTAATTACCACATTCCTTACGCAGTCGTGGTCTTCTTCCTGGCCGCATCGTTTTTTCTGACGTTCAGGGTTCGCCGGCAACCGGTGCCACAGCGCTAACAAAAAAATCTTTCGCAACGTTTGCGAAAGATTTTTTTGTACTATTTTGCCTGAATTGTTTGGTCCTTGTCGTCATCCTTGTCAAAGCGTTCCAGCAGCCACAGCATGAAGCCACTGACGATGCTGCCCACCCCGGCAACCATCCCGAGCATTTGCGCATCGAGACTTAGGTGGAACCAGAGATTGTTCGCTAGGGCGAGAATGAGCATGGAAACAGCCCAATCAGTAATTAACATAACAAGGGTGACCGCCGCCCAGCGCTTGCGCAGCATTTCGAACAGCTTATCAACGGCACTAGTGAAAATATCCAGCGCCACACCCAGTAAATTGGCCACAATGATGAGGGCAGCATACTGACTAACTTGGCCCCCTGCCAACCTGATTGTCACTAACTGCGCGATAATTACGACGATCACCGGCGCGACAATCAGGAGAACCAACATAAAAATAGCGGAGAAGACCGCGATTTTGTTCTTCATCAAATTCGTCCAATCTATACTTGTTTACGTGCACAGTTTGCACCAAAATTTCTAGTTTTCAGTGTACCATTCTTTCTGCAAAAGCTGTACTCCATAACAAAACAAATATTATCTTTCACAATTGGCCGGTCCACGCACGAAAAAAGGAGCCAGACGCAATGTCTGACTCCTTTAATTGGGTCTACACTTTCTGGTGTTGGAGATTTTTCTCCAACTCAGAGGTGTAGGCCC
>NZ_AYYO01000052.1 GCF_001436225.1 Lacticaseibacillus sharpeae JCM 1186 = DSM 20505
CGTTTTTTATGAAAAAAGGTTTGACACACCCCTGCACACGCGGTACTATATTTAAGTTGTCTGATACGGAAACGCAGCAGCGACAAGGCTTCAAGCAACTTTATCAATTATCCAATTGAAAAAAGTTGTTGACAACAAGTTATCATCGTTGTATGATATAAAAGTTGTCGCGAGGCAATGATTTAAAAAGTGGTTCCTTGAAAACTGAACAAAGTTTCGTATAAATGTAGGTTCTTCAGCTTAAT
>NZ_AYYO01000006.1 GCF_001436225.1 Lacticaseibacillus sharpeae JCM 1186 = DSM 20505
GAAGGACGAACTCCAAATGATAAATTTACTATTCAACACCGTTTGACATAGTTCCCAAATGTCTGGCCCTCTTGTTCACGCTAATTTACTTGCAATCTGTCGGTAGTCCCGGTTTGCTGAAGAAGTAACCTTGAACGAGGCTGATGTCCTCATCGCGGGCAAACTGCACTTCCGCGGCATTTTCAACCCCTTCAAGAACGAACTCGAGGTTGTTGGCTTTGGCAATGCCGACCCAAAAATCAACGCGTTCGCGCAACTGCTGGTCATCGTTGGTCTGGCGCAGGTTCTGCATGGCGAACTTCACGCCATCGACATACGGCAGCAGGCCGCGGACGAGTTCATAGCTGTTGTCACTCCCGACGTCATCGATATCAATCCGCACGCCACTTGCGCGGTAGATTGGGGTGATATTGCGCATCGTAGCTACATCAGGCACGTCCGTGATTTCGACGGTCAGCTCCGCCAGGTCGTGGGTGCTCGCCTTGAAATTCGTCAGGGCCGTCGCCACCGTCTGATCCACGAACTGTGCGAGCGTCAGGTTGATGGCCACCCGCTTCGTGCCGGAATTCGCCAGCACGCGCTCAATCAAGTTGATCTGGGTTTCCACCGAAATATCAAAGCGGTCCGGCAATTGCCACCGGTCCTCGACGTTGTCATACATCCGCAGCAACAATTCGCTCCGGTGCCGCGCATTGTCCGGTGTCGTGATGTCGACGATTCCCTGAGTGAAGAACGTGTAGGTCGCCACAAGCTCTTGCTGCGTCCGGCTATGCATCGTCACCCCTTCGATTGTGATCGTGTCGCGGCCCGCATGCTTACTCTGGAACAGATTGTCGTCAGCCCGCTTATAGGTGTCGTCAATGCTGCGGTCGTCGCTATGCATCGCGGTCACGCCCATCGAGAGGGTAACCGCCACGTCAACGTCCTCGTAATGGTAGCGATGTTTGCGCACCGTCGCCCAGCATTCCTTAAGCAGTGGCAGCGCCGTTTCGGGGTCTTGTCCGGGAAGAGCAATGTTAAATTCTTCGCCGCCGGTGCGGAAAATTTGGGCGCAATTGCCGTACTTATCCAGCACTTCACTGAGAGTCGTGGCCACCCCAATTAGCACCGCATTGCCCGCCAAGTGGCCATAGTGGTCGTTAACCTGTTTGAAATGGTCAATGTCCAATGACACCAGCGTTAGGGGCGCGTTAGTCTGCTGCGCGTGGGTGAACATTTCGGTGAGTTCCTGCTGGTAAGCCGTGTACGTCGCCGCATTGGTGAGTTGGTCGTAACTAGCCAGCTTGCGCATGTGGGCATTCGCGCGGTTTTCGCGGCTTTGACTAATCCAGAACAGGCACGTGAAGGTGTTCATGAACAGGAACATAATTACCGCCTGCCAGGCCACCGCTTGCGTGACGTGTACGCCCACCGACGCGCTCGGCAAGCTAAACCAGAACGAAGTAGCAATGATTACGGCAAACAAGAAGTTCCACCACACATTAAAGCGCAGTTGCTGCTGAAACTTACGCGCCGCGATAATAATCCCCGCCAGAATCGCGAAGGAGATCAGCGTCTGGGGCGCAGTCAGGTTGCCCGCATGGTGGGCCACCCAGATTTCAATCAAGCCCAGTGCCCGAATGGCGAACTCGCCGAGAGTAATTTCACCGTCCAGCAGCGGGAAGGCCACGACGAAGAGTCCGACGTTATGGTACATCATTGAACTGCCCGAAATGGTATAGCCGCCAAAATGCAGAACGTTCCCGATTCCAAGCGCCAGAATTATTAAGTAAATCCGGTACCAGCGCCGTTGCCCCAGCGTCGCGTCGGTACTGCGGAAGGCCCGGTGCCAAACATGTTGATAGTAGGTCACAAAACCAGAGATATAGAAGCAAGCGAACACCAGCTGCACAAGTAGTGCTGGTGTCGCCAAAGCACGGATACTCATTTCCATATATTTTATATTTCCCCAAGGTGCGGCAAAGTGCCGCGATTAAACCACATACACATCCCGTTATGTCAAAATAACTTAGCAAATTATACATCAAGTGGTTAATGGATGAAAGGATAACGTGTGTTTCCATTAGACGTGGCTACACCTACCCATCGCCGCAAATTGCGCGTTTAATGCGCAGACAGAATCAATTTATGCGTACGTCGATAATATTTTTGGCTGGTAATTCGCTAAAACAGGCCGAAATAGAAGCTAAGTCATCACCAGCTTTCAATAACACGTTTTCACGCAACGTCGTTGTAGCCGTAAAGCCTGCTTAGTGGTGATTCAGGACATATTTGGGGGCTGCAGCTTGGGATTACAGTTATTTTGGCCGGCCAGCCCGGCCCTATTCCCTAACTTTCGCCTGCAAACCCAAAAAAGCGGGGAACCCGAACGATGGCTTCCCCGCACAAAAATTAATTTAGCTGTGGTAAGGCTGGTTTGCTGAAGTAGTAGCCCTGAATATACTTGATGCCCAGGCTGCGGGCGAAGTCAACCTCCGCACTGGTTTCGACCCCTTCCAGGACGAAATCCAGCTGCTGCCTTTGCGCCACGTCGGCCCAGAATTCAATGCGCTTCTGGAGTTGCGCGGGCGTGTTCGTTTTGCGCAGATTCTGCATGGCGAACTTCACGCCGTCGACGTACGGCAGCAGGTGTGCCACCAGCTCGTAACTGTTGTCACTGCCGACATCGTCAATATCAATGCGCACGCCCGCCACCCGGTAAATCGCGGTAATCTGGCGTGTGATCATGATGTCCGGTACGTCCGTAATCTCCACCGTCAGCGCAGTCAAATCTGGCGTGTTGCGGACGAAATCGGTAATCGCCATGGCCACCGTAACGTCGGTAAACTGCGCGAGCGTCATGTTAATGGCTAGCCGCTTAACCCGCGTATTCTGCAGCACCTGCTGCAGCAGCTCAATCTGGGTATCAACGGAAATGTCGAACCGCTGGGGCACAACCCACCGCAGGTAACCATGATCGAACATCCGCAGCAGCAATTCGCTACGGTAGTGCCTGTCTGCATCCGTGATGTCCACGATGGACTGGGCGAAGAACGTGTAACTGACAACGTCTGCGGTCTGTGCGTGCACCTGCTGCGTCTGTCCATCAACCGTCACGGTGTCGCAGCCGGCCCGCTTACTCAGGTACAAATTATCATCGGCCCGCTTGTAGGTGTAATCAATATTTTTGTCGTCAGGCTGAACCTCAGTCACCCCCATCGACATCGTCACGTGCGCCGCAACGTCTTGATACGTATACGTTGCGTTGCGCACGCCCGTCAAGCAATCACTGATGACCGTGTGCACATCTATAGGGGCGGCACCAGGGAAGGCGATGTTGAACTCTTCACCGCCAGTGCGCGACAAGTGGTACGTTTGCCCCGCCGCATCCAGCACTTGTGTCAGCGTATTCGCCACGCCAATCAGCACCGCGTTCCCGGCCAGGTGCCCGTACTGCTCGTTGACCTGCCGGAAATGATCCACGTCCAAAGACACCATCGTCAGCGGCGTCTTAGCGGTTTGGGCCTGCGTGAACAGCGCAGTCATTTCGTCCTTGTACGCCGCGTACGTCTTGGCGTTCGTCAGTTCGTCATAGCGCGCCAGCTTCAGCATCGCCGCCTGCTCCGTGCGCTCTTGCATCTGGTGCTGCCAATACCAAGTGGTGTAAATGTTGAGGAAACTAATCGTTACAAACGCGCGTAATACGATGAACCACGGCAGGTGCATCCCCATCGTCTGCGGCGCCAGGGTGCACCAAAAAGCGGCCGTCAAAATGAGCATCACCGCATAACTCAGGAAGATGTTGACCCGAATTTGTTGCCGAAAACGCCGCACTAGGTAGAACATCAGCAGTAAGACTGCATACGACACCAGCGCGCGCCCGCTCGTGCGGTTGGGCCAGTGATACAGCAACCAGAAGGCGGTCAGGCTGACACAGCGTGCACCGTACTCCCAGTTATTAATTCCTTCATCGATAAGCGGCACCAGTAACACGAAGAACCCCACGGTGTGGTAGATACCGGCATTCCCGGTCACGGCCACGCCACCGAACGCCATGATGCTGGCGATCAATAACGGGAGGATGATGGAGAATACGCGAATTAGCCACGCCGAACGAACACTCCGGTCTGAGTTCAGTGCCCGCGTTGCCATGTGCTGGTAGTACGCGTCGAACCCCGCCACGAAGAAGAAGCTAAACATAATCTGCAGGAACCATTCGTGATTCGAGACAAAGACACTGCCAAATGTCATGTGTTCTCCCCCCAAATTGCGCATTAGTTAATTAATATAATACTATCACATCCCCCTTTTTTCGCCAGACCACCTGGGGACAAAAACAGCCAAGCATTGCCTGCAGACGGCAACGCTTGGCTGTTAACATTACTTAGATGACGTGGCGTTCGAATGGCTGGTCAGAGATACCCTCTTCCAGAATCTTCTTGCTCCATTCCTTGGCGGAGAACAGGCTGTGGTCGCGGTAGTTCCCGCAGCTGTACTTGTCGGTACCCTGAACATCCTTCCATTCAATGTCGTTCGCAATGGCATCAAGGGAACTCTTGAGGGCCTTAGCGACTTCGGTGGTGCTGTGCTCGCCCCAGGTGATGAGGTGGAACCCGGTACGGCAGCCGAATGGGGAGCAGTCAATCACACCGGTGAGCCGGTCGCGGAGAAGACCCGCCAGCAGGTGCTCGATGGTGTGCAATCCAGCAGTCGGAATGGCGTTCTCGTTTGGCTGCACCAGACGCAGGTCGAAGTTACTAATCTTGTCGCCCTTTGCGCCTTCTTCAACGGTAATAAGGCGAACGTATGGTGCCTTAACCTTCGTGTGATCCAATGTGAAACTTTCAACTTTTGCCATAATAATTGCTTCCTTTCGTAATGCCTAACTTCGTTCCCACGCCAGCGCGGGAACATATCTTCTTTATTGTAACGCGATTCGCCGCAAAATTGCGGGATTACTTCTCAAGGTAATTCAGCGGCTTCTTCACTTCGACCTTGGTGCCGCCGAATTCCTTCTTAATCCACTTCTGAATCGCAGGGTCCCGGTACAACTTGACCAGCTTCTTGTAGGTCTTGTTGTTCTTCTGCTTCGCCGTTGTGGCGAGGATGTTGATGTTATCCTTGGTGGAGTCATCCGCCTTTTCGTAGTAGATGGAATCCTTGAGCACGTTGAGCTTAGCTTCCAGCGCGATGGTGTTACTAATCAACACGGCATCGAAGTCATCGAGGAACCGGGCCGCGGAGTCTTCGTTAATTTCCTTAATCTGCACGTGCTTCGGGTTGCTCGTGATGTCGCGGGTCGTCCCGAACGTGTCGAAGCCCTTCTTGAGCTTGATGATGCCGGCTTTTTGCAGCAGGAGCAGTTCACGCGCCCCGTTAGCCGGGTTGCTGGAAATCCCGATGGTTGCCTTGTCCGGCAGGGACTTGATTGACTTGTACTTGTTGGAGTAAATCCCAACTGGCTCCAGGTAGGTCGTGCCGAGCGCCGCAATCTTTTTACCCTTAGTTTCCTTGTTGTACGCGAGGAAGAAGGCGTAGGACTGGAACGCGTTGACGTCGATGTCGCCATTGGCTGTTTCGTCGTTCAGCTGCTTACCCACGGTCACTTCCTTGACGTCTAGCTTGAGGCCCAGCTTCTTGGCTTGCGGCGTCTTGGCGATGTGCACCCAGGTCTGGTAGTCAGAACCAATCCCGCCAACCGTGACGGTGGTGAGTTTGCTGCTAGTCGTGCTCTTGCCGCATGCGGCGAGGCCGACGACGCTGCCGATTGCCGCCAGACTGAGTGCGATTGTTTTAGTCCATTTCTTCATCATGAATTCCCCCATAATTAACTTAATCCGTCGTACCTTCTGGGCCCCAGACCTCTTCGGCAATCGACTTCACCAGTGCGAGCTTAGCGAACTGCTCGCTTTCGTTTAAAATATTGCCTTCTTCCGTTGAGGCAAACCCGCACTGCGGTGACAAACACAACTTGTCCAGCGGGTGGTACTGTGCGGCTTCGTGGATGCGATCGATGATGTGCTGCCGGTCTTCCAGCTGCGGGAACTTGCTGGTAATCAGCCCCAGCACCACGTATTTGTCATCTGGCACCTGGGTCAACGGCTCGAACCCCCCCGCTCGCTCGGTGTCGTATTCGAGGTAGAAGGCGTGGTAGTTCGAGTCGGTGAACAGCGGTCGGGCAATCGGGTCGTATGCGCCCTTGCCCGCCCAGTCACTGTGGAAGTTGCCGCGGCAGACGTGCGTGTTAATGATGAGGTCCGCCGGCCACCCATCCGTTACCCGGTTGTTAAGGGCCGAATATTCGCTCGCCGTTGCCTGCAACTGCGCCGGCGTCAGGCGGAACGAGGTCACGGACGTGTCAAGTGCCCCCGCCAGCGTCCCCCAGGTACAGTCATCCAGCTGCAAGTTCCGCAGCCCCGCACGGTAGAGGTCAGAAATCACGAGCCGGTATGCGGCAACGATGTCATCCAGGAATTCCGGCCGTGTATCGTAGTAGCGGTTCACCGTCCGCTGGTTATTCGGTCGGTCGAGTTCAAATAGCAGCTGCGCGGGTGCCGGAATGGTTTGCTTCACGACCACGCCCGCCGGCACGTGCTTAGCCATGAACTTGAAGTGCTCCACGAACGGATGGTTGTGCCCATCAAGCTTGCCCACTAGTTGCACCGAATCCGGCTTGGTCAACCAGGCGTGAAACTGCTCACCGCCCCCGCCGCCCTGTGCGTGCTCAGCGCCATTGAGCCCCCAGAAGAAATCCAGGTGCCAGTATGACCGGCGGAACTCACCATCGGACACGGACTTGTATCCCGCCGCCACCTGTTTGAAGATGAGCGTTTTAATCGCGTCGTCCTCCACGGTGGTCAGCGCCGCCCGGTCGATCTTGCCCGCCGCAAAATCACTGCGCGCCTGCTTTAAGAATTCCGGCCGGAGGAAACTCCCCACGGTGTCGTAACGAAATGGTGTATTGTGTGTGGACATCTCGCTACCCCCTAACTCAAATTTGGTAAATGCTGTGCTAAACAAAAAAATCTCGTCCCCCAGCAATGTCGAAAAACATTACTGAGGGACGAGATTGTCGTGTTACCACCCTGCTTCGCGGAAATATTCCGCCTCATCAGCACGCGGATTACTCCGGATGCCTAGCAAGATATCGGTTGCGCCCGGGTGCTTGGCGTGAACCTCGCACCTGCTGTTTGGAGCTCATTCTCCTACCGTGGTTACTGCCCGTTTGCACCAAAGCCGGGCTCTCTGTGAGTAACATTAGGTATTCTCTTCTCCGCAAAGCACGTTCATTTACTTGATTGCCATTATCTTAATCTTTTAATCATGTTCGGTCAAGGGGTGAATTGAAGTTTTGCAGCCGCACCTACTCCGCCGCCGTGCGGTGAACCAACGCGGCCGGGCCGAGATACCAAGCGTAAACGCTGCGGCCCACCGCTTCCGGCACGTACCGCAGGGTGATGGACTCGTCGCCATTGCCCTTGCGCACGTGGACCTCAACATGCACCAGGTGCGTCTTCGCCATCCACCAACTCTGGTGAATATCGACCGACTGCACGTGGTTGCGGGCGACCGCAAAATCGCTGCGGACGAACATCGAACCCGTGGTCATGAACAAAATTTTGTCGCTAATCGCAAACCCGCGGGCGTGGCTGGCAAAAAAGCCGAAGCCGATGCACAGTAGCGGCCATAAGAACGCAATCGCGCCCAGCCAGTGGAAGAAGTACGTCAAAGCAAGTGCCACAAGGAA
This sequence comes from Lacticaseibacillus sharpeae JCM 1186 = DSM 20505, assembly GCF_001436225.1. Taxonomy (GTDB): domain Bacteria; phylum Bacillota; class Bacilli; order Lactobacillales; family Lactobacillaceae; genus Lacticaseibacillus; species Lacticaseibacillus sharpeae. Next base: position 7,727 of record NZ_AYYO01000006.1, read on the forward strand.
TGGGAACCAGATGGCATTCCGGATCATGGCAAAGGTGCCGGTGGTGAACTGCTGCAGTGCCGGTTGGGTGCTGGGCAGCCAGGCGACCACCCGGTGTAGCCGCGCCCACACGTCACTCGCTGGCAGCATCGGGTAGAGCACGAGGTCGTTATCTTCATCCGCTTTGCCAACCGCTGAGGCCAGAATCACCTGCGCCGTGCCCTTCTTCAGGAGGCCACGTATGATATTTTGCTGGAACCGCACCGCCTGAATCCGGCGCGCGGGCGCAGCAATGTGGTTCGTCTGGAACAAGCCTTTTTCCGTCGTGACCGTTTCACCATCGAAGTGAATAGTGAAGTGCCAGTACCGGGCCAGGGTCATAAATAGCGAAATCAGGATGCCGGCGCCGAACACACTAGCAACGGCAACCACCAGCAAATAAACGGGCAGGTGACTCACGTGACTCTCCAGCCAGTGCTCGAGCCACGGAACACGATCCAAATAGGATAGGCCCGACAGCAACAACAAAATGGTCGAAATAAACCCGAGCGACGTGAAGGCAAACGCGAGTAGTTCCTTAATATCCAGCGTGTGCGCATACGTCTGGGCAAGCTTGGTCACGGGCCGTTCGTGCTGCCGGTTTAGTGCAGCCTGCAGTGCGGCGAAGGTCGCGTCGCTATCCGCCATGGCGGCACCACTATCATCATGCGCGGCAGCCGTTGCGGTTTGCTGCATCAGGTGCGCGGCCGTATCTGCGGTCAGGTGCTGGGCGGCTTGCTGACGCGCCTTCAGTTCATTCACCAGGCTCTGCGGCACGGCATCCAGCTTCACTTCAGGTTCATCCCCCGCGTGCGCCGCAGTCTCAACTGTGAGCGTTGCCACCTTGAACGGCTTGTAGAAGAACCACTGGCTGTTCTGGACGGTCTGGATGTTCGCGTAGTTGATGTGCAACATTTTGCGCCGGAACACACCGCTGCGCAGGATGAACGCAGTGTCCGTCAAGGCGTACTTGGTGGTGAAATATTTGGGCACGGCTACACACAAGACAATCACGAGCCCGATGACCATGAATAACAAAAACAGCCACAGGATGTGCTGGGGATTTTGCATGAGGTCATGAATATCCTTTAAGTTCACCAGCACGAGAGCGATGGTCACGCGGATAATATACCGCAGCGCAAAGATCACCAGCATGAGCGGGCTTTGCCGGTGCCAATCGTAGGCTGCGTCATCTAATCTAGAATTCTTCATCCTGCACCTCAATAGCCCGGCGCATGATGCGTTCACGCAGCTGCACGGCAACTTCCGGTTCCACCCCTTCGATGTCGTGTTCAGTGGCGGCCGTGGCGATTACCACCTGCTCCAGCTTCTGCCACTGCATCAAGGGACCAGCCTCCAGCGTCACGTTTTGAATCCGGGCAATCGGGATGGCAATGCGCTCCTTAAAGAGGAACCCCGAACTCATTTCTACCGCCGTGTCCGTGATTCGGTAACCCGAAAAGGCGTAACGGTACGGCACCAAGATCAGTTCGACAATGACCCACACGATTGTCAGGCCCACGCCAACCAGTGCTAGCCACAGCGGCCAGTGCCAAAACAGGTGCGGCAATGTCAGCAGCGCGCTCAAGATTAGCCCAAAGACCAGTGAACCCACCGCACTTAGCCGCCAGATAGTCTTAATCCGGGTCGGCAACTTCTGTGTATCGTTCATGCTTATTCCTCCACAACACTTGCTTAAATATGTAAACCCACTCCGCAGTTTAGTGTCGCAAACAACCAGTCGGCGTTCATCAAACTTTAGACTGATTTTATAAGAATTTCTAATGGCGCGCGTCAGCCCAACCGCATCTGGGCCGCGCCGAACCAGCGATTTAATCACCAAAAATAAAATTAGCACAACATTAAATTAGTTATTGACATTCAGTGAGACAAATCTCATAATAATCGCAACACATATTATTTTTGCCACTAACATTACCTACCATAAGGAGAATATACATATGCATTATACAGTTTTGGGTGCCGGCGCAATGGGTTTGCGTTACGGCGTTTTGCTTCAGGAACATGCTGGCGCCACGGTGGACTTCGTGGATACCTGGCAGCCGCAGGTCGACACGTGCCGCGCGCAAGGCGGGGTCTACGTTTCCCGCGACGGACAGAACAAACACCTGGTGCCGATTAACATCTTCACCCCCGAAGAGTACACGGGGACGCCGGACGCCTACATCATCTTCTGCAAGCAGATGGGCCTGGCCGAAATGCTCGAACGTTCCGCCCACTTCTTCAAGCCCAATCAGTACGCGATCACCTGCATGAACGGGATGGGCCATATCGAGAAGATCAATCAGTACTTCCCCGCTGAGCACGTGCTCGGGGGGACCGCGCTGGTCGCAACCGTCTTGAACGGAGCCGGCGACGTGGACTTCATCGGCCAGCCGGGCGCCGGCACGATGAACATCTGCCCCGAAACCGAAAAGCCAGACGCAATGACCCCCAAGTTCTTGGCCGACCTCACTGCCGCCCACTTGAACCCGAACCTGACCGACAACTTCCTGGGCACGCTCATGGCCAAGGTGACCTTCAACTCCGTGGTGAACACCCTGTGCACCATGTACCAGATTCGCATGGGTGAATTCATCGCCGCCCCAACGGCCGAGAAGCTGTCCAAACAGCTCATCGAGGAAGCCTACTCCGCATGTGAAGCGGCCGGCATTCAGTTGCTCAACAGTCGCGAGGAGGAATGGGAGAGCATCGTGCACGTGAGCGCGGTGGCCAACCCCCTGCACTTCCCATCAATGTACCAGGACTTCTCGAAGAACCGGCCAACCGAAGTCGACTACATCAACGGCTTCATTTACGACCTTGGCCACAAGCACGGCTACGAGGCCAAGACCCATGACTTCTTGCGCAACCTCGTCCACCTGGCGGAATTCTCCAAGACCTTCGACGTTGCGGCCTTCACCGACGAAGTGCACGCACGCGCAGCTAAATAGCAATTAACCTAAACTGAGGGCGACCGTGTATATACGGCCGCCCTCTTTGTTGGTATTATTTAATTAAACAATTCGGGGGGAGGTGTTTGGTATGGCGATTGGATTCATCGTTGTGGGCGCGTTATTATTTTTGGGTTGCGCCCTGGAACTTATCCTCGCATGGCGCATGCACCTGCCGCAAATGGCCAAACACCGCCTCCGCGTGAGTGCCGTCGTTAGTTTCGTCATGGCTGTGGCCGCCTTGGGCACCGGCAAGCTCAACAGCTACTATGGCCAGCAGCTGCGCGCCATTGAGTCCGCCCGCGCGGCCGCCGCCACCACCCGCGCCAGTGACATGATGGACACCGTGTTCACCGACACCATGAATACCTTCGCCAGCAACATTATGAGTTTGAACAACGAAACCCAGAAGCTCAACGCTAAGTTTCAAGCTGCAGCCACGGCCCGCCCCGGTGCCTCCGTCATGGTCGGCGGTCTCCACTACACCGACGCAACGCGCGCCGTCCGGGCGGTCATCCGCAGTGAAAACAAGCTGGTCAACCAAATCGTCCAGACTGACGCCAACCTCAACACCAACTACGCCACGATGGTCCAGAACCTAACGGATAACTCGCGTGCCCAGTTCGGCACCATGCGTACCCGCTTGAACGCGGCCAACCAACTGACCAAGCTCATGTTGCACTACCACGGCAACTGGCAAAACAACCAGCACCTGTACACAAACTACAGTAACGCCCTATTCTATTAACCACGCAAAAGCGGCAACGGAGTGCACGAAGCACGCCGCTGCCGCTTTTTTGACCATCAGCTGACCATGCTGAAGCTGGTAATTAATTGTTTAGTAGAATGAAGGCTTGGCCCCATCCGTGTTGGGCTGGTTAACCCCCAGTGATTCGCGGACGTGCTTAGCCGGCGTTGCCACAATCTTGGTCACCAAATCCGCAATGCTCTTGCGGGAAACCTCGGTGCCCTTGAAGGCATCACCCTTTTGCGTCAGTTCGTAGTCGACCACGTTCTTGTTGCTGAGCCAGGCCGGCCGAATGATGGTGTAGTCAAGGTCAGAGTCCTCAATCGTCTTGGCCGCAGCTGCGTACGTCTCCAGGTAGCCGCCGTCGAGTTGCTGGTGGTTCCACTTGCCGAATGCCCCGGGCACCTCATCGTAAATCCCGAGCGTGGAAATCCACACAAGCCGCTTCACACCCGCCTGATCCATCGCGGTAACAACGGCCTTTGCTTCGGCCTCAATGTTGCCCGCCAGGTTCGCGTACACAATGTCCTGGCCCTTAAGCGCTGCGGTGAGGTCCGCCACGTTTGCCGCATCCCCGTCAACGATGGTTTCCCGGTCTGCATCGGTCGCCGTAATCCGATTTGCACGGCGCAGGAACAACGTCAAGTGCGCATCCGTATCGCTGAGCAGCTGCTTAGTTGCGAGCCGGGCAATCTGCCCATGGGCCCCTAAAATTAAAACATTAGTCATTTTTATCCGCCCCTTCATGCATTGCTACTTCTTATTTACAAGTACATTATAGCTGCTACCCCGGATGGCAACCCGGACACCACGCCCCCCGCTGTCCGGGTTCTGCGACTAAAAAAGACAGGCATCACGCCTGTCTTTTCGAATCTCAAACTTTAATCGAGTTCTGGTGCACTTTCGCCCGCCTTAATGGTGCGGCCTGAAAGCTTGGTGATGATGAAGCCGGCGATGAGGCCGATTGCCATGAACGGTACGAAGTCCATGCCGATGCTAAACCACGGAATGTAGGCCGTTGCGAAGTTGTTGATGGCCTTGAAGAATGCGAGGTTAGCGAAGATTGGGGGCAAGGAGTGAATTGCGTCGAGCACTGCGGGAATGGCGGTCATCCAGATGGTTGCCTTGTAGATGATTGGCTGCTTGCCGATGATTGGGTGCATAATGCCCATGAGAATCAGTCCAATTGCTAGTGGGTACAGCAGCATCAGCACTGGTGTGGAGTACGCGATAATCTGGTCGAGACCGAAGTTGGCAATCCCGAAGCCGCCGATGCAGGTGAAGATCAGGAACTTACTGAAGCCAATCTTCGGAAACCGTTTGCCCAGGTCCTGGGAGAATGACGTCACCAGCCCGATAGACGTGGTCAGGCAGGCGATAATGGCCATGGCGGCGAGGATAGAAGTCCCGATGATCCCGGTGTAGTGGTTCATGATGGCGGAGAATGCGGGACCCCCGTTTTCGGTTGTCTTGGTGAAGGTGGTGGAAATCGCGCCGAGGGCAATCATCAGGATGTAGATGATGGCTTCAACCCCCATCGCAATCCCCCCGATTTTGGCAACGTCCTTGGAACGTTCAGACGTCTTCGTCACCCCGAAGAAGCGGAGTGCGGTCACGATGGTTACCCCGAAGCCGAGACCGGCGAGCGCGTCCATCGTGTTGTAGCCCTGCAGGAACCCATTGACCATGTTGGCGCCACCAGCGTTCATGGCGCCAATTTTGCCAAGTGCCGCACCGTCACCCTTGATGATGAAGGCGGTCGCGAACACGATAACCAGGAGAATCAGCAGCAAGGGGTTCAGCAGCTTGCCCACGTAACTCGCCATCTTGGACTGGTTCCGCGACAGCGCGTAGGTGATGGCGAAGAAGATTGCGGAGTACGCGAGCAGCGCGATGGCCTGGTCCTTCTTGGCGATGAAGGGAATAATCCCGAGTTCAAAGGAAACGGTCGCCGTGCGGGGCGAAGAAATCAGCAGGCCGAGACTGGCGTGCGTGCAGATTAGGAAGAAGAGCGCGAAACCTTTGCCGACCGGCCGCGCCAAGTGGTACATACTGTCGGACTTAGTCATCGAGATGGCCAGAATGGAAAGCAATGGCAGGCAGATGGCGGAGAGCAGGAAGCCAAACGCGGCTGGAGCCCAGTTACCACCGGAAATTTGGCCGAGGTGAATGGGGAAAATCAGGTTGCCGGCCCCGAAGAAGAGACCAAAGAGCATGGAACCAAGGGTAATCAACTGTTTACGGGATAATTTCTGTTTTGTGTTTTCCATAGGGATGTTCCTCCGAATTATGTCACCGCGATAAGCTCGCTGAAAATGAATCAATCGACAAGACGTATGTGTTGGCGGGCGGGCCGTCGCCCCGCGCCATAAAAAAACGCCCTTAGCAATTCTATTAATTGCTAAGGGCGTTATCAGCGCGTACCACCTTAATTCACAACACCGTCACCGATATTGTCTCTGCAGGTACGGCCGGCTCCGGAAACCAGCGATACCCTTGCACTGTAATGTGTGCGCACATCCGTCACTTCCACAGGTCGCAACGGAAACTTGTAGTCTACTTTCACCGGCTTAATGCCACCGCTTCACACTTACCGCGGCTCCCTGAGGCACCTGACCGACTACTCTTACTACGCTTCGTCTTTGTCATTTTGATGATGGGATTAATATAGATTAAAAACAGATGGCCGTCAATAGCTTTTCTTCACTTTTTTGCAATCGAATTTTTAGGAAGCGGAACCATTGCCGTTATTTTAAGCTTTTGCCGCCGTGAAAAAATTACCGCGTGCCCCGGCGCAAACTGGGCTCGGTGAACCACAAAATGATCAGGTTAATGAGCAGCAACAAGGCCGTGGACATGAACACCGCGTTGTAGCCGAAGTACCCGGCCACCGCGCCGCCCCATAGCGCACCGAACATGCTGCCAAGCGCCTGGGCGGACTGGTTCCAGGCAAAAATCGAGGAGAGCGCGTCGTGTGGCGAGTTCTTCGTCAGCAGGGTTTGGATTGTCGGGAACAATGCGGCGTCGGAAATCCCGACCAAAAACCGCAATACGCCGAGCACAATCAGGCTGGCGAAGAAGCCCTGGGGCAGGTAGACGAGCACCGCGAACAGGTAGCCCATGAGCAGCACGCGCCCAGAACCGTGGCGGTCACCGTATTGGCCAAGCCGCGGCGCCGCCATGATGTTCGAAATCCCGGGCAGGGCCGAGATGACCCCGGCGATGACCGTGATGGCACCATGGCCGTGCATCAGCTGCTTCACGTAGAGGCTGATGATGGGGAAAATCGACGAATTCCCGAGCTGGACGATTAACGTCGATAGCAGCAGCACCATGATGAGTCGCGGATTTGCGAACTGCTTCAAGAAGCTGCCGGATTGCTTGGTGACTGGCGCCTTGGTCTTGTCTGGGTGTACCGATTCTTTGACCAGCGAGATTGACAGTACGGCCACCAGGAGCAGCAAGCCGCCAGTGATGAAGAAGGTCTGGCGAATCGAGAACACGTGGGCCAGCAAGCCGCCGAGTACGGGCCCGACCAGCACCCCAGAAGTGGAGCCGGTCATGAGCGTACCGAGCAGACGCCCACTCTTTTCCCGCGGCACCTGCGCCGCTACCAGTGCCTGGGCGTTTGGAATGTACCCCGAGAAGGCCCCAATGGCTGCGCGCGCCAGGAACAACAGCCAGACGCTGTGCACGAACCCAGTCAGGATGTAGACAATCGCCATCCCCCCAGCCGTGTAGAACAGGATGGGCCGGTGCCCCCGCTTGCCCGCAAGCCGGCCCCACACAGGCGCGAGGAAGGCGGTGACCAAGAACGTCACGGCGTAGATAATCCCGCTATAAAAATTCAGGTTCTTCTGCGAATAGTTGCCCAATTGCGCGATGAACAGGGACAAGAACGGCCCCACTTCACTGAACGCAATCCCGGCAACAAACGTGCAACCCCAGAGCACGTATAGATTCCGCCGCCAAACCGGCTGCGCATCGTTTTGCATATGTATTTCCCCCATTATGCGTCTCGGTTAGGCGCAAGCAAAAACCACCACCATACACGCTGATGCTGTGCACAGTGATGGCTCTTCAGTAACGTATTCAATGCCCATCTAGGCAATCGACTGGTACTCGTTGATGCGGCGCCGCCGAAGCAGCAGGCCGTTAATCTGGTCCTCAATAAACGTGCGCAAGAATTCATTTTCCTGCTGCGCGGTGCGTGGGTTCAGCGCCATCATCCACCGCTGCAATTCTGCCATCACGCCGTCCGCCAGCAGCTCACGCATGAACTGGCAGTACTGGCCGCCGATGGTTACCTGTTCTTCGCGGCTCAGGCTGAGCAGGCCGCTGCAAATGATGTTCTTGAAGCAGTCGCGCACAACCGCTGCCGGCGCGTTCTGGCCTTCAACTGCCAGAATATCCCGGTAGAAGCGGCGATTGTTATCGAAGTAGGACACGAGCGCCTTGAGCACCGCCGTCCAGTTACCAGCTTGGACGTGGCCGGTAACGCCGTGGGCCTCGTTCTCGTAGATCCACGCAACAACATCGTACTTGTCCTTGAAGTGGTCGTAAAAAGTCTGCCGCCGCAAGTGGGCCGCGCTCATAATCGTGGTCACCGTGACGGCCGCAAAGCCCTTCTGTTCAACTAGTTGTTTCGTTGCATCCGCAATTGCGTTTTGTGTATCCATCCGCATTCACCTCATTTCAGAGTAGCCGGACCGGTAACAATCATCCGTGTCGCCGCTACTCACTCAAGTTCTCGAACACCTACATTTTATCTTTTTATTCTAATTTAGTCTAGCATATCACTAACTAAAAGGAAGTGCAATGCACCCTAATTCTGCTCGAGGTTACCAGATAGCGCCGTGCGCCCGCCATTAAGTGCGTGCTTAAGCATGAACGGTGCAATCAAGGTGACGAGGATGATGACCAAAATAATGTCGGAGTAGTAGGCACTGGCGAGCAGGTGCGCCGAAAAACCAATCTGGGCCGTAATCAGCGCCATTTCGCCCCGCGAGATCATGCCGGCCCCGATGATGTAATTACTGCGACCGGTGAAGCCACTGAGCCGGCCGCCGATGCCGCAGCCAAGCAGCTTGGTCAGTACCCCGAGGATGGTCATCACCACCACAAACAGCAGTGAATCCCGCAACCCGCTGAAGGTGACATTCAGGCCCACACTAACGAAGAAAACCGGAATGAACACCGCGTAGCCAATCGGTTCGATGCTGGCGGCGGCTTGCTGCTTCCAGCCTGTCTGGGCCACCGCCACGCCGGCGAAGAAGGCGCCCACCGCGCCACTTAGACTGACGTAATCGGCGAGCCAAGCCATGGCGAAACAGATGACCAGCGACATGATGATGGGACTGGCCGTCATCAGGATTTTGTCACTCAGCATCAGTAGCACTGGCGCAATCCAGCGGGTCAGGGCGTAGCAGACGGCAAAGAAGGCGACCTGTTCTAACAGCGTCAGCCACAGCGGTGTTTCCGCACCCGCCTCCGCGGTGCCCATGAAGGCAATCATGATGCTGAGCAGGATGACGCCGATGATGTCATCCGCAACGGCCGCGCCCAAGATGGTCGCCCCTTCACGCGTGCTGAGGGCCCCATATTCCTTCAGCACCTCCACCGAGATGGAGACCGAGGTGGCGGAGAAGATTACGCCGATGAAAATGGCCTCAAACCAGTTGAAGCCAAACAAATGGCTGGTGAGCCCAATCAGCACAACCGGGGCAATCACCCCCGACACCGCCACGATGATGGCCGGCCGCAAATAGCGTTTGAGCAGCCCCAAGTCACTTTCAAGACCACCCAAAAACATCAAGACAATCACCCCGATGTCCGAAAACGTGCTGATGAGACTGCTGCCGTGAATGAAGCCAAGTGCCGCCGGACCAACCAGAATGCCCACCAGGATTTCGGCCACCACGGCGGGCAACCCGAAGCGCCGCGCAAAGTGGCCAGCAAGTGTGGTGGTGATAAGCAAGAACGCAAGCGCCCCAACAAAATTCATATGTACCCCTCCTTAAAAAAAGAAGCGTCGGCCTTGTTCCCGACGCTACTGCTAAATTATTATGTACCGCGAATCGTCGCGGTGACGGTGGCACGGCCGCTAAGTGCTGGCCTGTCCCGTACAACTATGTGTGGTCGCATTTGCGCCCCATATGTGTCCGTCACCGCTTCGTTAAGTAGTGATCGGGTTTAGTGCTCGTATGTGATTGATATGTCTTGCTGGTGGTTGCCGGAGTTGCTATCTACTCACTCGCGCCTGCCCGCCGTTGCTACTTGTCAGCACGTGCCTCACTTCCTTCCAATGTTGATTCCAGGTGCATGGCTGTCACCTGGATTGATGAGAAACAGGGGTAACGAAAAGCCCCTACACCAGTAAAACTGGCATAGGGGCTCATCGCGGTACCACCCTATGAACGCAATCCTCACGAACTACGCCTCGGCTTGTTGCGGCGACGACGACTACCCGCCCCAACAAATGCACGCTACTGGGTGCTACCAGGCGGCACCCTACTGCCAGACAGAATCGCCTGCCTCGCCTCAGTTTGTGCCGCACACTCCCGGATTACCTTCAATTACCCGCCGTGTTGCATTCGCAGTCCCAGCAACTCCCTGAAATCAACGTGGCAATCTACTCTTCCGTTCAACGTGTATCTCTTATTTGTTTCTCATAGTCTCTAATATAGTTTCAGTGCGTGTAAAAGTCAACTATATCGTTAAAACTAATCAGACATAATTTCATTTTTGGATATTAGGCGACGGCTAACCAAAAATCTAGGTCGTATCAAATAAAACTCATTATCACTAAAGCTGCTGCGATAACAGCCAAAAAAACTGCGCGTCCTTTATGTGTACCACCATAAAGTAATGTTGCACTGTATATAACCAAAGCAGCTCCGGCAAAAGCCATCATTCGTCTCATTTTCCGTACCACGCTCCTGCCTTACTATTAAGTGACCAATACACACTTCAAGTATAGCCGCTCGAATTATGCCCAATGATTCCAGTAGCCTATGTTAACAGTTTCTTAAATAAAAAAAGCCCCCACACAAGGCAGAGACCTAATTGAACACTCGTATTCAAATTAGCCGTTTCGCCGCAGTGAAGGTTCCACAAACCACAGAATGATGAAGTTCAGCAGCAACATGCAGGCGGTGGAAATGAAGACGACGTTGTAGTCGAACGCACCGGCCAGCGCCCCGCCGAGGAACGCACCGAACATGTTCCCGAGGGCTTGGAAAGATTGGTTCCAGGAGAAAATGGCGCTGGTTGCGGAAACAGGTGAGTTCTTCGTCAGCAGGGTCTGAATCGTTGGGAACAGTGCCCCGTCGGAAACCCCGACCATGAACCGCAGCACCCCGAGGGCAACGATGCTGCCGACGAAGCCTTGCGGGAAGTACACGAGCACGGCGAAGAGGTACCCACCGATGAGCACCTTCCCGGAGCCGTGGGTATCTCCGTACCGCCCAAGTCGCGGTGCCATCAGGATGTTAGAAATCCCGGGCAGTGCGGCAATCACGCCGGCAACCACGGTGATCGGACCGCGATAGTGCATGAGTTCACGGACGTACAGACTGATGATTGGCGAAATCGACGCGTTCCCGAGTTGGACAATCAGCGTGGAGCACAGCAGCACGATAATCAGCTTCGGGTTGTCGAATTGCTTGAGCAGACTCTGCCGCTTCTCCCCCTTCGGCCGCACAACAGGTTCGAAGTATTCTTGCACGAGCACCGCCGAGAGCACACACGTCAGCATGAGCAGGGCCGCGGTGATGAAGAAGGTGTTACGAATCGAGAAGACTTGCGCGAGCAGGCCACCGATAATCGGGCCCATCAGCATCCCCGAGGTTGAGCCGGTCACAAGGGTTCCGAGCGCCCGGCCACTGTAGCGCCGCGGCGTTTGGGACGCAACCAGTGCTTGGGCATTAGAGATGAAACCGGCGAAGAGACCTTGCAGCGCACGGAAGCCAATCAGCATCCAGACATTGGTTGCCAGGCCCATGAGGAACATCGACAGCGCCGTCCCTGCTGATGCCCGTAGTAACATCACTTTGCGGCCTTTCCGATCCGCCAGCGCACCCCAGATTGGCGACACGATGGCGGTCACCAGGAACGTGGCCGCGTAAACGAGTCCGGAGTAGAAGGAAACTTCCTGCTTGTTGAAGTTCCCGAGCTGGCCCACATACAGCGACATGAACGGCATAATTTCACTGAACGCAATCCCAGCAACGAAGGTACAGCCCCACAGTATGTATAAATTCCGTTTCCATGGTCCCTGTTCCCGTTGTGCGTCATCCACACTGGTCATCTTCCTTCTATATAATAGTAAGTTATGTCAAAAAAATATTATCGCACTCTTCCAGACTAAAGTTAAGCCGGCGCCATTGGTCAAGCCGTCATGGAGAGGTTTCCAGTCGTGCCCGGTCAGCCAAACTGCGTGCCAAAGATGCTGCTCAATTGCCAGTCTAACAATTTGGTCAATTAAAGACAAACAATTTGTGTGCTGTTCATCACCAAATCAATTACAATAACAGGCCAGATACTCCCCGAGACGGATACCTGCGCTCGTGCGCACATGCTATACTGAGGACAATAACAACACGTACCACCCCACGAAAGGATATTAATATGTTCGTTACCCTCATCAATTCATACTCTGGCGATGCTAAACGCGCCAAAATCGGCTTCTCCTGGACCACCTTCTTCTTCGGTTTCTTCCCCGCACTTTTCCGGGGCGACTTCAAGTGGTTCGCCATCATCGCCCTGCTCGAAATTGCCAGCGGCTCATTCACCATGGGCATCGCGATGACCCTGGTCACCCTGATTTTCGGGTTCATCTATAACGGCCTGTACATCAAGGATTTGCTCAGCCACGGCTACGCACCGGCTTCCGAAGCGGATGCGGCATTGCTGCGGGCAAAGGGCTTCCGGTTCTAAGCGGACAAAGCACAGAGAATCAAACACACTTCCATATAAACCAAATCGGGCGGTCAAAGCAAAATATGCTTTGACCGCCCGATTATTTATTGTGCCTTCATGAACGTCAATGTCGACTTCAACGCCTTAACCAGCCCACCTTCCTTGTACACCAGCACGTTGGCCTTGTAGACCCGCACGGTAAACCAGGTGAACAGGCCGAGGAACACCGTCGCAATGGCGAGGGCAATCCACGCTTGGCCCGCGGTGGTAAAACCCATCGTTGCGCGCACCGGCATGATGGAGGAGCTGACAAACGGCACGTAGCTGGCAATCTTGATGACCGGCATGTCGCCTGCCTGCGCCATCAATGCACCAAAGTAACCGAGCATCCCCAGAATCGACAGTGGCGCTACCGCTTGCTGCACCTGTTCCTGGTTGGCAACCAGTGAGCCGGTCAGTGCGGCCAGAACCGCGTAGCTGAGCGTCCCAATCAGGAAGAACAGGATGATTTGCACCCCGTTAATTGAGAGCAGCGCGGATAGGTCCACCGAATCCAGCACACTCTTGACCATGGCCTGGTTACGCAGCAGCGGCCAGGCAATTCCTGCCGCCACCACGTACACCCCGATTTGGGTCAGCAGCAGGAGCAAAATCCCGCTGAGCTTACCGAAGAACTGCGTCGTTGCGCTGACGGACGACAGCAGCATTTCCATGATGCGCGAACCCTTTTCCGTCGCGATTTCCTGCGCCAACATGCTGCCGTACACCATCATGAAGATCATCATCAAGACGGTAATGGCGATGGCAATCCCGCGGTTGACGCTATCCGTTGACGCGTCTTTGTTCACTCGTTTGCCGTCCTTGAACGCCACCGAGGACGTCTTTAGCTTGGCGGGGGCGAGCAAACCAGCCAGCTGCGTTCCAGACAGGTGCAGTTGCTGCGCCTTCAGTTGCATGCTCAGCTGGTTCAACACCGCGGTGATGCCCGTTGTCTCGATAGTTTGCCCCCCGACCCGCGTCGTTAGGTGGGCCGTAAGCTGCTTTTGGCTGCTATCAAACGTTAATACACCATCGACTTTTTCATTCCGCAGTGCCCTATTCGCCCGCGTCTGCGTATACGCAGTGGCCTTGGCATCCGTGGCCTTATCAATCTGCTTAACCAGCGCCACGTTTGGGGACACGACCGCGAGTTTGGCGTCCTTAGCCGAGTTATCAATCAATGTGCCCAGGCCCAGGATGACCGCCGCCAGCAGAATCGGCGATACGACCAGGAATAGCCACGAACCGCTGCACACGTTCTTCTTATATACCTGTTTTGTGACCACCCAGAATTTATTCATGATCTGCACCTGCCTTTATGCGGAAAATCTCGTCGAGTGTCGGTGGCTGCTGAGAAAATTCGGGAATGTACCCCGTGGCGGTCGCCGCCGCGAAAATCTCACGGCCAGCCGCCGGATCCGTTAACGTCAGCACCTGCCGTTTACCTTCTTGCCGAACTGTCTTAACACCGGCAAAGTTTTGCAGTTGCGCGGTAGTCAGCGGGGATTCGATGAACACTTTGGTGCGCCCGAAGCTCTGGCGGATATCGTCCACCGTCCCGCGCAGCACCACTTCACCCCGCCGCAACATGATCAGGTGGTCAGATAGTGCTTCGACGTTCCCCATGTTGTGGCTGGAGTAAATAATAGCCGCGCCACTGTCCCGCAGCATTTTGATGCCGTCTTCCAGAATCGACGCGTTCACGGGGTCGAGCCCGGTGAACGGTTCATCCAGAATCACGAGCCGCGGCATGTGAATGAGCGCCGCAATCAACTGCACCTTCTGCTGGTTCCCCTTGGACAGGTCCTTCACGCGGTCGGTGCGCTTACCCTTCACCTGGAACCGGTCCATCCAGGTGTCGATTTGACTGCGCACATCCCGGGCCTTCATCCCCCGCAGCTGCGCGAAGTACTGAATCTGGTCTTCCACCTTCATCTTCGGGTACAGACCACGTTCTTCCGGCAGGTATCCCAGAATGTTGTAGTCGGCACTGGTTAGTTTGTGGCCGTCCCACAGCACATTGCCGTTGTCGGGGTTGAGGAAGTTCAGAATCATGCGGAACGTCGTGGTTTTACCCGCCCCGTTCTGGCCAATCAGGCCCATGATTTCGCCTTCCCGCACCGTGAAGGTCTCGTCGCTGACGGCCACCATGTCACCAAAGGACTTGGTGAGGTTGTTGATTTCTAGCATTACATTTCCTCCATTAAGTTACCAAATACTCCAGGTCTTGCGCATGGGGCCGAACCGAACGCGGTGGTAGATTACCGTGACGACCAGAGTGCTAATCCCGCCAGTGGCAGCACCCCAGAACACATCATTCAGGCCCCCGACACCATAGAACATGGCTAGAATTACCACCACCGTCAAAACTCCAAGGGCAACGCTACCCCATGATAGCGTCCGCTCCACCGACTTGTGCCGTAAAATCCGGTAGCGCCGGTAACTCGGGCCGATTGCAAGCATGTTAATCAGCGTTAATGCCGTCAGCACCATTTGTACAACTGGTGTGAGATGAAAGGCATGGACTTCAAACGCATTCAAGAAGATGAGTGCCACCAGCACGAGGTCCACCGCGTACACTGAGTAATAAACGATTCGTGCCTCTTTGCGTTGCTGATCCTGTTTCACTAAATCCGCCGTTGCCGACGCATCCTCGCGCAGCATCTCATCCAGCGACAAGTGGTACGTCTCCGCCAGCGTAATCAAGCTCGTGATGTCCGGATAGCTGCGTCCGGTTTCCCAGCCCGACACCGTTTGCCGGCTGACGTGCAGCTCGGCCGCAATATCCTGCTGGGTTAATAGATTATCACGGCGAATCTGCCGCAACCGGTCCCCAAGATTCATGAATTTCACTCCCAATTATTGCAACATAATGGGTAAATTCCGGTGCATCCCGGGCCGCCCCATTATTAATATTTTTGTTTTTGCTACATCCTAAATGTACACAAACCGCGGCGCAAAAGCGAGCTACGAGGTGTTGCATTTGGTGTTTTTGGTGGTTTACGTGTGCTACCAAAGATGACAATCATTTCCCGGGTAATAAAATAAGGCTGTGGCGATGAAACTGTTTAGAAATATTTCTAAGCAGAGTATAGCCCGTTAAGCAGTATGCAGCAAGAACTATTTTGATATATATCTAAATTGATAAGTGCCATCACCGGCTGGTAAGTGCAAATACGCATTTTCACGGCCACAAGCAGCTAATTTGCATTAATTTAGCACTCTACTTGCGCGAGTGCTAAATTCGTGGTACTATACATTATGTAAACAAGGACAACCAAAGTGCGGGCGGTATTAACATCGTCGGTTCATAGATACGACGAACACCGACGAGCACCAAGCGTCGGTGTTTTGCTTGGCCTACTTGTTTGCCTGGAGTGCGCCGAACTAGCTTTCGTCACTCCAGCTAGACGTAACTAATGACAAAAACTTCGCGGATGACCCGCGACAGGAGGTAAGAAGTATGGCTCAGTTTTCTGATGGCTTTTTCAACAACGACATGGATGATTTCTTCAACCAAGTATTACGCCGCATGGGGAGCGACGGTTCGGCACGTTACATCGTGAACGGACACGAAATGACCCCCGAACAATTCTCCCAGTACCGGGCAACCGGCAAGCTCCCTGACGCGGGTGACAGTGAGATCCCCGTTCAGACCACCGGTGAAGCCGCCGTTAAAAAGGGTGGCATCCTCGAGAAGCTGGGCCGGAACCTGACCGCCGAAGCCAAGGCCGGCATGCTCGACCCAGTGATTGGCCGGGACCACGAAATCCAGGAGACCGCCGAAATTCTCAGCCGCCGGACCAAGAACAACCCCATCCTCGTTGGGGACGCCGGGGTCGGGAAGACCGCGATTGTTGAAGGCTTGGCCCAGGCAATCGTGGCCGGTAAGGTGCCCGAAGCGGTGCAGGGCAAGCAGATCTACAGCATTGACCTGGCTAACCTCGAAGCGGGCACCCAGTACCGGGGCTCCTTCGAACAGAACATTCAGAACTTAATTAAGGAAGTGAAGGCCGCCGGGAACGTCATCTTGTTCTTCGACGAAATTCACCAGATTTTGGGCGCCGGCAGCACTGGCGGTGAAGACGGCGGTCAGGGCTTGGCCGACATCATCAAGCCCGCCCTTTCCCGGGGCGAAATCACCGTTATCGGTGCGACCACCCAGGATGAATACCGCAACACCATCATGAAGAATGCGGCCTTAGCGCGTCGGTTCAACGACGTCACAGTCAATGAACCCACTGCAGCCGACACCGTCAAGATTCTCCATGGGGTCCGCAAGCTCTACGAACAGCACCACCACGTTCAGTTGCCTGATGACGTGCTCCAGGCTGCCGTCGACTACTCCGTGCAGTACATTCCACAGCGTAGTTTGCCCGACAAGGCCATTGACCTGCTGGACATGACCGCTGCCCACCTGGCGGCCCAGCACCCCGCGGAAGACAAGGTCACCCTTGAAAACCGCATTAAGGAACTGAACCAGCAGAAGGACGCCGCGGCGAAGGCTGAAGACTACGAAAAGGCTGCGCAGCTCAAGAAGGACATCGCGGATGCTGAAAGCAAGCTGAACGCTGCCAGCGACAAGAGCGCAACCGTGGTTGCCACCAAGAACGATGTGGCTGAAGCGGTTGAACGCCTGACCGGGATTCCTGTTGCCCAGCTTGGTGCGAGCGACATCGAACACCTGAAGGGCATCGGCGACCGGCTCAAGGGTAAGGTCATCGGTCAGGACGAAGCGGTCGAAATGGTTGCCCGCGCAATTCGCCGTAACCGTGCCGGCTTCGATGAAGGTAACCGGCCAATCGGCAGTTTCCTCTTCGTTGGTCCTACTGGGGTCGGGAAGACTGAACTGGCTAAGCAGCTGGCTCTAGATCTCTTCGGCAATAAGGACGCCATCATCCGGCTCGACATGTCCGAATACAGCGACCGCACCGCTGTTTCCAAGCTTATCGGGACGACTGCCGGGTACGTTGGCTACGATGACAACAGCAACACCTTGACGGAACGCGTTCGTCGCAATCCGTACTCCATCGTGCTGCTGGACGAAATCGAAAAGGCGGACCCCCAAGTCCTCACCCTGCTGCTGCAGGTACTCGACGATGGTCGTCTGACTGATGGTCAAGGTAACGTGGTCAACTTCAAGAACACCGTCATCATCGCGACCTCCAACGCCGGCTTTGGGAACGAAGCCCTCACCGGCAAGAAGGATGAAGACGTCGAACTCACCACGCGCCTTGCCCCTTACTTCCGTCCTGAATTCCTCAACCGGTTCAACGGCATCGTCGAATTCAGTCACCTGACCAAGGATGATCTGGGCAAGATTGTTGACCTCATGCTAAATGACGTCAACAAGACCCTCGCCAAGAAGGACATCACCCTGAACGTTAGTGCTGACGCCAAGAACTGGCTCATCGAACAGGGCTATGACGAAGCGATGGGTGCCCGTCCTCTCCGTCGGGTCATCGAACGCGAAATCCGTGACCGGGTCACCGACTTCTACCTCGACCACACCGATGCTAAGCAGCTGACAGCTAACCTGGTTGACGGTAAGATTGTGATCGCGGCTAAGGACGCCGTTACGGCATAATTTGGCCAAGCAAAAAGGACTCTTGCATTCGCTGCAAGGGCCCTTTTGCGTACATAACTACAGGCATGTGCACAAGTGCACTTGAACCACCGCACCCCCAGTGCTAGGCTTAAGGCAATAATCAGTAATGGAGATGCTCCAAAATGCACATTGAATTGATTCCCGCCACCCCTGACCTGGCCCCAGAAGTGTTCGCCGTGGTGGATGCCAGCCGCGAATTCATCAACCAGTGGCTGCCGTGGGCGAAAGGTACACGCACAGAGGCTGACGAGCAGCACTTCCTCGAGCACATGGTTGCCCAGGCCAAAGCCAAGAAAGCCTTCATGTTCATCATCAAAGCGGACGGCAAAATCGTCGGTAGCATTGACCTGCACAACATCGACCACGCCGACAAGCACGCGGAGGTCGGTTACTTCCTGGGCAAGGAGGCCACGGGCCACGGCATCATGCACCACGCGGTCACGGACCTCGAGCGGTACGGGTTCAAGGAGCTTGGGCTGAACAAGATTACCATTATGGCGGCGACCAAGAACACCCCGAGTCGCCTCGTGGCAGAACGCGCCGGCTACCACTTCGACGGCTACCTGCGCGATGAGCTGCTGCTGCACGGACAGTACGTGGACTGCGCGGTGTACTCGAATCTGGCGGAAGAAGCATAGGATTTGAAAATTGACGGTTGCAACCGTCAATTTTTTTGTCTTTAGTACTTTTTTCCTGAAACCTTTTAGCCAAAATCATACACTAACTGTGTGAAAAGGAGGCAAGGATATGAGCTTAACCACAAGTGAACGAAAACTGGCCACACAAGCTATACACGGTAATCGTACAGCATTATCTGCGTTGATTCACACTCGTAGTGATTATCTGTACCGCACCGCATACCTTTACGTTGGCAACCAAAACGACGCACTCGACGTAATTCAAGAAGCAACCACACAAGCTGTTATGAGCGTCAGCAAATTACGCAATCCCGAACTGTTTTTCACGTGGTTCACGCGCATATTAATTCGGCAGGCCCAAGCAATCTACATGCTGCGTGCCAACGAGGACGTTACTGCCAATCCGCTGATTGCTGGGGTGGCTCAAACGAACGCGACAACCACTACCACCGATACCCATGTTGACCTATTGACCGCGCTACAACAAATTAAGGCCGAATATCGCCAGGCACTACAATTATTTTATTATCAAGATTTACCCATTCACGAAATCAGTAGTGTCCTAAACCTGCCCGAGTCTACAATTAAGACCCGATTGCGACGGGGACGATTAGCACTGAAAAATAGACTAGGAGGAGACTACTTTGACTAACATTAACCCACGTGATGAATTACACGACGCAATTGATCAAATTCCTGTCCCTACCGCCGCAGTCAACGCTGCTATTGACCAAGGCATTGCTGCTACACCAGTTAAACACAAGTGGCGAGCACGGCTACTGGTTCTTGCTGCCGCCGTTCTGTTTGGCGGTGCGGGTTTAGCCGCGGGCACACCCATCATCAGTCAAGCCGTTAGCAACGTTGCTTGGCTAACTGCCTTCTACCTCAGTAACGGTGAAAATGATGATTTCAACACCTATCATATTGATGGTGTAGCCAAGAAGCTTAATAAAACCATCACTTCACACGGCATTACCGTCAAACTGGTAGAGGCATATTACTCGGGTAAAACTATCGGGATTACTGGCGAAATCACAGGTCTGAACACCACTGATTTTGACCCTAATGGTGAACATGAACTCGAAATGGTAACCGACGACACCCCCGGAAAACACCTTTTCCACGACATGACCAATTTTCAACCAATCAAACACGGTTACCGTTTCCGCCAAACCTACATCGTCACCAGCAAAACAGCTCCATCAAGCATTACACTTCCATTCACCATCAAACAAATAGGACTGACAGTGGGACGCTGGAAGGCAAACCTGAAGATGTCGCAACCCACACCCATCGTTAACATCATCAACGGTACCACCTACGATTTCGGACTGAAGGGCATCACAATTACGCCACACTCAATCACAAAGTATGCACACGGAAGTGAACTTGCTTTTAACATCAAGACTGATCATACCCGTTATGAACCCGACAGCACTAGCATTGATTTCATTAAGGATAGTAGTGGACAACAGCTTATAACCAATGCTAGCAGTTTTGGATCCAGTGATGGCCGCGATTATCTGTCGATGACGCGGATGCCAAAACGCGGAGAAAAATATTTAGTTAGATGTAACTATTTCTTGAAAGGACACAAAAGAGCGAACACCGTTACCAAAAAAATGGTCATCTGGCCGTGAATAATTGACGGGTAGCGAGCAATTCGCCACCCGTTTTTTAATCCATATTTTTTATCAGTACTATTCACTAAAAAGGTTGGTATTGACGGCCCGCCAGTCACTAATATGTGTATGCTATTGTCAGATTGTCCAATTACAGTTATCATATTTGACCACCCACCAAACTAGCGTTAAGTTGGTGGTGAACTAGCAATCAAAAACGGAAGTGTACGTTTATGAAATACATCAAAACCCACCCCACCAAATACACCCACGCCTTAATTATCTTCGACTGGCTGCTAACCATAAGCATTCTCGCCGCCATCGTTGTCGATTTTTTTGCCGTGCCCATTCTCAACTTCGTAATCTATACCTTTGGCGTGGTTGTGCTCATCGTAACTACAACGCTGTTAATTCTTGACTGGTTAACCCGTAAATAAACGTACGCAAACCAAAAGACGCAATCCGCAAAAATGCAGGTTGCGTCTTTCTTTTAGTCAATATCTGTGGGGTTCATTGCCGCTTTTTTCTTCTTCCCAACCAGGGTCAGGATGCCGATGAAGCCGACCGTCCAAACCAGGCCGCCGATTGCCGGCAGCACGTTCTCGCCCGTGATGAACAGGCTGACGTAGATGGCGGTGAAAAAGCCGATGACCAAGGGACTGGTGAACTTATACCCGGGCATCAAGAAACCGTTCGGATCGAAGTCGCGCGATTCGCGGTACTTCCGGTGTGCCAGCATCGTCAGCAGGTACACGATGATGTAGAGGTCACTGGAAACACTGGTGATGAACGTGAACGCGTTGCTAATCTGGGGCAGCGAGTTCAGAATCGGGCCGATGAGCACCAGGGCCGCGGAGAAGAGAATCCCGCGCGCGGGCACGCCCGTCCGGCTGATTTTGCGAAAGCCCTGCATGAACTTACTGTTAGGTGAGTCGAGCGCGAGCTGGTAGAAGTGCCGGCCAGCCGAGTACATGTAGGAGTTCAGGGCTGATGCCGCCGCAGTCAGGACGACGAAGTTAATCACCGCCGCTGCCGCCTTCAGTCCGGCGAGTTCGAACACCTGCACGAATGGGCTCTGCGTGGGGTCGAGTGAATTCCACGGGTAGATGGCCATGATGACCAGAATGGCACCGATGTAGAAAATCAGGACCCGGTAGATGATTTCGTTAATCACCTTGGGCAGCACCTTGCGCGGATTCTGGGTTTCACTCGTGGTAATCCCGATGAATTCCATCCCCTGAAACGCAAAGAAGACCATCGGGAACGCTGCGACGAAACTGCCGAAGCCATTCGGGAACATGGAGAAGTGGTTCGTGATGTTGCCGAAGCTGGCGTGGCCAATTGGCGTCTTGAAGTTCATGAACACCATTGCGAGCCCAACGACAATCATCACCACAATGGCGGTAATCTTGATCATCGCAAACCAGAACTCAGCTTCCCCGAACAAACCGACCGCAATCAGGTTAATCGCCACCAGCACGGCGAGCACACAGAGCTGAATTGTCCAGGTGTGCCAGGTCGGGAACCAGAACTGCACGTACTTGGACACGGCGGTCAGTTCCGCCATCGCCACGAAGATGATGCCCAGCCAGTACGTCCAACCAGCGAAGTAACCAATCTGCGGACCAAGATACTTTTTAATGAAGGAAATGAACGTGTGCTTGTCGGGATCGTGGTACATCATTTCGCCAATCCCGCGCATCATGAGGAAGAAAATCACCCCAAGGATTAGGTAGACCAGCAGGATTGACGGCCCCGTCTTCATGATGGAGTTGCTGGCACCGAGGAACAGCCCGGTCCCAATCGTCCCGCCCAGCGCAATCATCTGGACGTGGCGCTTGGTTAATTCACGTTTTGTTCCGTCTGCGTTTTCTTTAGCCGCCATGTGTGTCTCCATCCTGGGTTGTCGGCGCAAAAATGTTGCGGCACAACCACGTTTTTTGTCGAATTTAATTACTGGTATCTATCTTAACGGTCGGCCGGCCCTCCCCGCAAGTGCGTCAAAACCGCATAACGACGGCAAAGCGCGCGGTTATGCGGTTTGGTGAATTATATGAAACTTTTCTGAGGTTCGGTGAAATTTGTTCAACTAAACGTCAAAAAACGCGCCGGCCACCCAGGTCGACGCGTTTTTGCTACCCCAACGCCTGCACGACATCGGGCTCAATCTTTTCCGGCGTGGTCACCGGTGCGAACCGGCGCAACACCGTGCCGTCGCGGCCCACTAGGAACTTGGTGTAGTTCCACTTGATGGCGCCGCTGCCCGTCTGCGCCTTCAGGAACTGCCACAGCGGGTGGGCGTCCTTGCCGTTGAGCACCACCATCTTGGTCAGCGGGAACGTGACGCCGAAGTGCACCTGGCAGTACTCCTCAGTGCCGTCGCCGTCCTTCAGCTCTTGGTGAAACTGATTGGACGGCATGCCGAGCACAACGAGTCCCTGCTTAGCGTACTCATCGTGCAGTTTCTGGAGCCCCCGCAGTTGCGGCGCCAGGCCACACTTGCTGGCGGTGTTCACAATGAGCAGCACCTTACCGCGATAATCGGCTAAATCAATCGGGGTGCCGCCCATTTCCGTTAATTTGAAATCATAAATTGAGGCTGACATGAACAATTCCTCCTTCTGTTCCTGGTTATTCTCGGTTTTCGCGATATTCACGTGCCGTGATGGCCGTCACCACCGTGGTGATGGGCGTGCCGTCATCGTCAATCCGGTCGTTGCGCAGGCGGCCTTCGACGTGCATCCCCAGCTTTTCCAACACCCGGCCCGAGTTGTGGTTGCGCGAATCGTACATCGCCTCGACCCGGTTGAGGTGCAGGATGTTAAAACACAGATCCAGCAACGCGGCCGCGGCTTCCGGCGCATAGCCATTGCCCCAGAACCGGCGCGTGATTAGGTAGCCAATCTCGGCCTTCTGGTTGCGCTCGTCCAGGTGCACCTCGACCGCACCAGCGAACTGGTTGGTGCCCTTCAGCACGACGGCGTACTTGCCGAGGGGATCGCCCATCCAGTAATCTGCCATCCCGGAGAGCGTGGCGTCCATGTTCGGGTAGTGAATCGTGAACCGGTTATTCTCAGGGTCACTGCCGATGCGGTAGAAATCTTCAGCGTCGGCCAGCCGCACCGGACGCAGTAACAACCGTTTCGTGGTAATTTCTTGGTGCTTCAATAATTCAACTTTTAGGGACATTGGTACACCTCGTTTCGTTTTCCCTTATCTTACGCTTTTTTGCCGCAAAATGTCCGCTGCATGTTGGCTGATGTGTCTGTATTTCGTTAAAAAGCACATTTCTTGCGGTGCATATTTCGTGCTGCGACTGCATAATTCATGCTTTTCTGAAAGTTTGATTTATGTACTTGGCCTAACCATAATAATATTTGTATATATGAAAAGCCGTTAGTCGTGGACTCGCGATAGCCATATCTCGGCGTCACACAGCCCATTCATTCCCATTAGCCCGGTTTTTGTTCTTCCGTACGGGACACATTTCCCTATCTATTTATAATTATTATAGGCGTACTCGGCGTACGTTTTCACCGTTGTTTACAGCGCAAAAACTGTCGCAATTTCTGAAAAAATATTGTATATTTACTTACGAAAGCTATACCGTGCCGGAGACTAATTTCGGGGGAAGGAGCCGCTGATGATTCGCTTCTGGGGTCAAGACAAATACTCGCAACGTGAGCTAATTGGTTATGAACTTTTTTTGCGTGAATACAATGATGGCCAGTGGCGCTTCCCCGCGGACTTCGGCAAGTTCACGGCCAGTGAGTTCGCCCAAACGCTCGTCGACACCATCGGCGCACTGCCAGCAGGAATTCAACTGGTGTCCATCAATCTGGACCAGCCACAATTCATCGATCCGCAGTATATCGACCAGCTCGGCGTGGCCCAGCGCGCCTGCCCCGATACGCTCATCATCGTTGAACTGACGGAACGACCATATAACGTGCCCATCGCCCAGCTCGTCACCGCCGCGGCCGCCTACCAAGACCTCGGCCTGTGGGTCTGCCTGGATGATGTCGGGACCGGCGCCAACCAGGTCGACCTTGTTGAGGCCCTCGCGCCCCACGTCAAGGAATACAAATTTGCGCTTCAGAACTTCCACAACAAGCGCGATTTTGTCACCGTCGTCAGCCCGCAACTCCAATTCTGGCGCGAGGAGGCCGACATCAACAGCGTGTTCTTCGTCATCGAAGGCTTCGAAACTGAGGCTGACCTCAAGGTGGCGCAAAACTACCACGCAGAGATTGTGCAGGGCTACTACTACGGGCGTCCGCACATGATTCAAGTGAAGAACTAATATTAATTGGGAAGGGAGGATGCAGCAATTGCAACGCGTACGCATAATTCAACACCACGTGCAAAAAATCGGTGACCGGCTAACGGACATGGTCATGCCCAATATGGGCGCGTTCATCGCTTGGGGACTGATGGCTGCATGCTTCAGTCCCACCGGGTTCTTCCCCCACGCCGGACTCGGCGGCGTGGTCACCGCAATTGGCCGCTACCTATTGCCACTGATGCTGGCCTACACGGGGGCGCGGGTGACTGGCGGTCAGCGCGGCGGACTAGTTGCCGCCATCGCCACCATCGGCCTCATCGCCAGCATGCACGACCTTGCCCTCCTCGGCGCCATGATTCTCGGCCCGCTCTGTGGGTGGCTCACCAAGAAGCTCGACCGCTGTCTGCACCAACACGTGCGCCAAGGCTTCGAGCTGCTCGTGGACAACTTCTCCGCCGGGATTCTCGGCATGCTCATGGCCCTCATCGGCTACCTCGGCCTGGCCCCGATTGTCGACTGGGTCAGCCGCATGCTGGCACTGGGGGCCAACTGGCTGATTGATGCCCACCTGATTCCGCTGGCGAACGTCGTGATTGAGCCGGCCAAGGTCCTGTTCATGAACAACGTGATTAACCACGGCATTTTGAACCCCATTGGCACCGAACAGGCGGCACACGCGGGCCACTCACTGCTATTTCTGCTTGAAACCAACCCGGGTCCCGGCCTGGGCATTCTCCTCGCCTTCGCCATTTTTGGTCACGGCCGGGCGAAAAAAGCCGCGCCGGGGGCCATCATCATCCACGCACTCGGTGGGATTCACGAAATCTACTTCCCGTACATCCTCCAACGGCCCCAGCTGCTGCTAGCCGTCATCGCCGGTGGGGTCTCCGGGACCGCCACGTTCGACCTCTTGAACATCGGTCTGCGCGCTGATCCGGCTCCCGGTTCCATCATTTCCATCCTGCTACTCACGCCCGCCAGTCTGCACAACTACCTGGGCGTTATCGCCGGGGTCACCGTCAGCACGGTTGTTGCGTTCGCCATCGCCGTTCTGCTCTTGCCGCGGCGCAACGCTGAGTCAGTGGACACGACCAACGCCATCGCCACCAGTACCAACGACCAGGCCGTGATTATCACCGGTACGGAAGGCATGGGCTCGCCCGACATGGGCGCACGCATCCTGCGGGCTAAGCTGCAGGAGCACGGCATCACGAACGTCACGGTCACCGCCCAGCCGATCAACACTATTGCCGAAGCGAACGACGCCATTATTTTCGTAATGGACGATTTGGTCGCCGTTGTGCAGGAACAAGCACCCGAAGCCAAGGATATCATCGGGATTCGCAACTACCTGAACACGCCCGCATACGATGATTTTCTGCGGACGTTATAGATTAATAATTAGCAAAAATGGAAGGAGCCGCGCAAATGGTTACTTCCATTTTTGATTTGCCCGGTGTATACTGAGCAACAATATAAATGCCTATATAATGTCGTGATTGGACGACCAGTTTCTACCTCAAGCCGTAAACTTGAGACTATAGCGCAAATTCGTGGGTGACTTAGTGCACCCAAAATTGCACGCACCTCCACATCACGGCGAACTCCGGTACATCCGGGGCTCGCCGTTTGTGTAGGGAGACTTGGCGTACCCATCCCCGACTAGGCAAAATCTGCACCCCAAAGGAGAACACCTTGCGACAAGTCGACTTAGTTATCACCGATGCTCAGGTACTCAACGTTTTCACCCGGAAGTTCGAACCGGCCAGTCTGTGGATTGACGGGCAGCACATTGTTTCTCGTCTGCTGGACGCGCCGCTTACCGCGCGGCAAACGGTTAGCCTCCCCGGCAAGTTCATCGTGCCCGGGTTCATCGACGCCCACGTGCACGTCGAAAGCGCACTGGTAACGCCCAGTGAAATCGGCAAAATTCTGCTGCAACACGGGGTCACCACCATCGTCGCCGACCCGCACGAACTCGGCAACGTCGCCGGCATTGACGGCATCGAATACCTCATCCATGATGCCCGCCAAACGCCGCTCGACATCCGCTACATGTTGCCCTCTTCCGTCCCCTGCGTACCCTTCGACCATAATGGGGCCACGTTGCACGCGGTCGACCTTGAACCCCTCTACGCGGAGCCCGAAGTCGCCGGTCTCGCCGAAGTCATGGATTACGGCGCCGTGGAACGCGGCGATGCGGATACACTAGCCAAGGTGCATGACGCTTACGCCCACGGCAAGCATGCGGATGGCCACGGCGCCGGACTCACTGCCGCCCAGCTGGAGGTGATGGTCGCCAATGGCATGGACACCGACCACGAATGCAGCACCGTTGCGGAAGCCCTAGACCGCGTGAACGCCGGCATGTACGTTTTCCTACGCGAAGGAACCGTGGAACGCGACGTGGCCGCAACCGTCCAGGCAGTAACGGAACAAAACGCGGCTCGGTTCGCCTTTTGCACCGACGACAAGACTATCGGTGACTTGATGACGGAAGGTTCAGTCGACCGCAACATCCGCATGGCCATCGCGGCTGGGCTGAATCCCGCGACCGTGTACATGATGGCTAGTCAAAATGCGGCGTGCGCCCACCGACTTAGCGACCGCGGTAGCCTCAGTGCTGGGCAACTGGCTGACCTGGTCGTACTGAACGATGCCGCCTCTGTCGACATTGCCCGGGTGATGAAGTCCGGGCAGTGGCAGGACGAAGAAGCCGCAACCGCGCCCCTGCCATTTTCCGCCACCAAGCTCCAGCACCACCTGCAGGCAAGTGACCTATCGCTGCCCGTGCCTGGCGATGCCGCGACGGCGCACGTTATCGGGGTCCAGCCCAACCACATCACCACCGACCATTTGCACCTGCCCGTGTCCGGCCAAAATGGCGAGTTCACCCCCGACCTGGACGCAGACGTTCTGAAAATGGTCGTGGTTGAACGGCACCACAACACTGGCTGCGTTGGTGTTGGCCTGGTTCACGGCTTCAAGCTGACCGGCGGCGCCATCGCCAGTTCCGTCGCCCACGACGCCCACAATATCGTCGCGGTCGGCAGTAGCGACGCCGCAATCATGCAGGCAATTGCCGGCATCACGGAGACGGAAGGTGGTCTGAGTGTGGCCAGCGATACTGCGGTGCTGGCCAACGTGCCGCTACCCATCGGCGGTCTACTGTCCGACCAACCTTACGCGACGGTTGCCCGCCAGATGCACGACCTGCGTGCAGCCTTCAACACCATCAGCCATGACGTTGACTTCGACCCCTTCATCACCCTGTCGTTCCTGACCCTGCCCGTAATTCCATCGATTAAGCTAACAGACCAGGGACTGTTTGACTTTGACCAGTTCGGGTTCGTGCCGGTCATGGAATAAGCTGAACTTGCTACACAAAAACACCGTCCGCATTCCTGCAGACGGTGTTTTTAATTTCAGCGCTAAATTAGTCAGTTGCGCGCTTGGAGTAAGTCCCCTTATCGGTGTTGATGATCAGCTTTTCGCCAGCCTTGATGAAGTCAGGCACGTTGACAACCAGACCGGTCTCCATGGTTGCGGGCTTGCCACCACCAGTGACGGAACCACCCTTGATGGAAGGGCTGGTTTCGGTCACGGTCAGGGTAACGGTACTTGGCAGGTCAATCCCAATCACTTCGGTGCCGTAGAACTCAATCTTGACGTTCGTGTTAGGCAGCAGGTAGAGCAGTTCGTCCTTGATGCTGTCTTCAGAAAGTTCGTACTGTTCGTAGGTTTCAAGATCCATGAAGTACGCAATTTCATCCTGCAAGTAGAGGAACTGGGCGTCCTTGCTTTCAAGGATGGCCATCTCGACACGTTCGGTTGGGCGCATCGTGGTCTGCACGATGGAGCCAGAGCGAACGTCGTAAAGCTTCATCTGCATCACGGTGTTACCCTTACCTGGCTTGTGGTGGTTCGTCTCCAGAACCTTAATCAGCTTGCCATCCTTTTCGAATGCCATTCCGCGCTTCAAATCAATTGCATCAACCATGTTTTATTCTCCTTTTTCCACGTGGCCAGCTGGACTGATGTAGCTAAATCCAGTTAGCCGGTTGCCGGGTTACGTATTCCCCGGCTGCAACACGCCATTAAGCTATTTGTGGTGGCGGTAGTGGAACGACCAGCGCGTTCCCGCTACCTGTAAAGTAGATGAACATGATTATCTCCTCGATGGCGGGCACCGGCTCTGCGCTGCACGCCCATTTAATCGTGGCCATTCTGCCACCCGTTGCGGTCATTGCGACCATACCAGTTCAGTATAACATACGAGTGGAAGTCGCCAACATTATTTGCGGAGCTGCCGCAAATAAAAGCACAACCTGGTCGTCCAGGTTGTGCTCTGCTAAAGATTATCCGCCGAGGTACGCTGACTGCACGTCGGCGTTCGCCAGCAGTTCCGCGCCCGTTCCGGTCAGCTTGACCTCACCACTGGCCAGGACGTACGCCCGGTCGGCAATGCTTAGGGCTTGCTTCGCGTTTTGTTCAATCAACAGGACGGTCGTGCCCTGGTCGTTGATGGTCTTGATGATGTCGAAAATCTTCTGGATATAAATCGGCGCCAAACCCATTGATGGCTCGTCCAGGAGCAAGAGCTTGGGCTTGGCCATTAGTGCCCGCGCCATGGCGAGCATCTGCTGCTCACCACCGGACAAAGTCGCCGCGTCTTGACGCTTACGTTCCGCCAGCACGGGGAAGCGTTCGAAAATGTCCGCGAAGGTCGCGGACATGTCCGTCCCCCGCTTGTGGATGAAACCACCCATCTCGAGGTTCTCCATCACGGTCATCCCCGCAAAGATGTGCCGTCCTTCTGGCACCTGCGAGATGCCGGCCTTCACGATGGCTGCCGCCGATGCGTTCTGGATGTCTTTGTCCGCATAATTAATCGTGCCGGACTTGGGGTGCATGATGCCGGAGATGGTCTTCAGGATGGTCGACTTACCGGCCCCGTTCGCACCAATCAGCGTCACGATTTCACCCGTGTGCACTTCAAAGCTGACGTCACGCACGGCTTGAATCCCGCCATAGTTCACGTTCAGATTACTAACCTTCAGCAACAGCTTCACCTCCCAAGTATGCCGCAACCACTTCCGCATTCGCGCGAATCTCTGCCGGCGTGCCTTCCGCAATCAGGCTGCCGTGATCGAGAACGTAAATCCGCTGGGCCAAACTCATGACCAGGGACATGTCGTGTTCAATCAGGATGACCGTCACGTTATAGTCCGCCCGGATTTTCTTGATCAGCTCGGTCAACGCCGCCGTTTCCTCTGGGTTCATTCCCGCTGCCGGTTCGTCGAGGAACAGCAGTGCGGGGTGGGTTGCCAGCGCGCGGACAATCTCAACCCGCCGCTGCTCACCGTATGGCAGCTCACCAGCGATGTTATCACTGATGGTATCAAGCCCAAAGTCGCGCAGGAGCGTTTCGGCTTCGGTGCGAATCGACTTTTCCTTATTATAGAAGGAAGGCAGCCGCAGCATGGTTTCAAAGAAGTTCTCACGCGTACGGTGCGTCATCGCAATCCGCACGTTATCGAGCACAGACAGCTCGGAGAACAGGCGGATGTTCTGGAACGTCCGGCTCATCCCGGCCGCGGCCACCTGGTCGGCACGCTTGCCGTTAACCTTGATGGGTCCGCCGAACGCGTGAAACGTGATGGTGCCGCTCGTCGGGGCGTTCACCCCCGTTAACATGTTGAACAGCGTCGTCTTCCCGGCCCCGTTCGGCCCAATCAGGGCGATGAGTTCGCCCTGATCGATGGTCATGGACACGTCGGAAACCGCCTTGAGCCCGCCGAATTGCTGGGTGACATGTTCTACTTCGAGTAAATGGCTCATTCTGCCTGGGCTCCCTTCTTTTTCTTACCGTGTGCCTTCAGCCCAACATTCTTAAAGGACAGTTCCCAACGGCCGAGCAGACCACCCGGCTTGAAGACCATCAGGAGAATCAGGGCGAGGGCGTAAATCACCATGCGTAGGGTGCCGAAGTTCTGCAGCACGGTGTCGATAATTCCGAGCACGACCGCCGCCACGACCGTCCCCGTCATACTGCCGGCACCACCAAGAACCACGATGATTAGGATGGCAATCGAATTCATAATCCCGAATTCACTGGGCGAAATCGTCTGGATGTAGGACGCGTGCAGTGAGCCCCCTACCGCAGCGGTCGCAGCGCCGAAGACAAAGGCCGCCAGCTTCCACTTGGTGGTATTGATGCCCATTGCTTCAGCGGCAATGTCGTCTTCACGGACGGACATCACGGCACGGCCGGCCCGACTGTGGACGAAGTTGGCAATCATGATGATGACGATGCACATCACGACGTAGACCACGGGCCAGGTCGCGTACTGGGGAATGTTGAACATCCCCGCCGGTCCGTTGGTAATCTTGAGGTTGTTAATCAGCACCCGGATGATTTCGGACGCCCCCATCGTGGCAATCGCGAGATAATCACCGCGCAGGCGCAGTGTAGGCACCCCGATGATGATGGCCGCGATGATGGCAATCATCATCCCCACGGCAATGGAGAGCCAAAAACCAATGGGGCTATCCATATTCTGGGTCATGATGGCCGTTGCGTAAGCCCCAATGGCCATGAAGCCGGCGTGCCCCAGGGAGAACTGGCCGGTGAAGCCAATGATGAGGTTCAGCCCCATCGCGAGGATAATGTTAATCCCCACGGTAACGAAAGCATTTTCCACGAACGTGTTCACAATGCCGCTGAATTCGAGGGCGTCGATGGCTACGAACCCGCCGGCCATGATAAGGAACCAAATGATATTTGCTTTAATATTCCGCATGATTGTTGATTCCTCCCTAGACCTTTTCCTTGGTGCGCTTGCCGAAAATCCCGGATGGCAGCACCAGCAGGATGATAATCAGCACAATGTACACCGCGGCGTCCTTGTAGGCGGACAGGCCGATTGCTTGCACCATCGTTTCGAGAATCCCGATGAGGAAGCCCCCGATGGACGCGCCCGGAATGGAACCGATGCCCCCAACGACGGCGGCGACGAACGCTTTAATCCCGGGAACCATCCCCATCAGTGGGTCGATGGAGTTGTAGTATAGCCCAATCAGTACCCCACCAGCACCGGCAAGGGCGGACCCAATCGCGAAGGTGAAGCTGATCACATGATTCGGGTTAATCCCCATCAGTTCTGCGGCGTCCGGATCAACGGCGACGGCGCGCATCGCCTTGCCCATCTTCGTCTGCTTAATGATTAGCTGCAGGGCAATCATCAGCACAATCGAAACGACCAGGATGAGCACCTGCACGTTCGAAATACTGATACCTGCGATGTGGTAGCTGTGCACCTTGATGGCTTGCGGGAAGTTCCGCGCGCTGGCCCCGAAGAAGTAGGACATGATGTTTTCGAGGAAGTACGAAACCCCAATGGCCGTAATCAGCGCGGTAATCCGGGGTGCGTGCCGCAATGGCCGGTAAGCGAGGAATTCGATAACCACCCCGCAGACCGCCGTGAGCACCATCGCCGAAACGAGCGCGATGAAGAAGTTCACGTGCCAGAAGCGAATCACATAGTAACCCCAGAAGGCTCCGAGCATGTAGACGTCCCCGTGGGCGAAGTTAATCAGCTTGATGACCCCGTAGACCATCGTGTAACCCAGCGCGAGCAGTGCATAGACACTCCCCAGCGACAGGCCATTGATGAGTTGCTGCATAAACGTGTGCAAATCTATCCCTCCATGTACCGCCGCGTTAATCTGCGCCGGTACTGTCTGCGCTTCTATATAGTAGGAAGTGGTTACGAGCCACTCCCGACTGCGGTAAATTCGGCATTTACCATAAACACGAAAACGGTGCGCCGCTGGGCCCGCCGTTTTCGGTTGCCAATCCGCCTGCTGGGTTGCCTGAAACAGCAGCGGGGAGTGGCAAATATTGAATGACTACTTAACCGTAATCGCCTTTTCAACCACGCCGTTGTTCATCTGTTCGATGGCGATTGGCTTGGTTGGGTTGTGCTTAGCGTCAACGGACATGGTCCCGGTTGCACCCTTCATGTCCTTAATCTTAGCCATCGCCACGGCAATGTCTTCGGAGTTCACAGACTTAGCCTTTTCGATTGCGGCCTTAACCATGTAGACAGAGTCGTATGCAAGGGCGGAGAAGGTAGGTGCTTCGGTGCCGAACTTAGACTTGAATGCGTCCATGAATGCCTGCACCGTCTTGTCGGTTTCCGCACTCTTCGTGGAGAATGGCGTGGTGTAGTAGATGTCGTTGGCGTTGTCGCTGCCGGCAATCTTGGCCAGCTTAGGATCAGCCATCCCGTCAGAGCCGATAATTGGCGTCTTGATACCCATCTGACGGGCCTGCTTGACGATCAGACCGATTTCAGAGTAGTAACCAGGTGCGTAGATAGCGTCGAAGCCCTTGTTCTTGATGGCCGTCAGCATTGCGTTGAAGTCCTTGTCGCCTTCCTGGAAGTACTGGGTGGAAACAATGGTGCCCTTGAATTCCTTCTTGAACGCCTTGGCCAGCCCAGTCCCGTAGTCAGAAGAGTTGTCGGCGATGACGGCAACCTTCTTGCCCTTCAGTGTGTTAGTGACAAACTTAGCTGCGGTCTGACCCTGATAGGAGTTGTCGAAGCATGAGCGGAAGACGTACTTCTGGACCTTGCCGTTCTTGTCGAGCGTGTAGCTGTCGTCCGTCGCGGATGGGGAAACGGAGGCAACGTTCGCCTTGGTCACGTTAGGAATTGCCGCGGTGGAGTCGTTGGTCGTTGCGGGGCCGACAACTGCCTGCACCTTGTCGTTGTTAACCAGCTGGGCCGCAACGGATGCGGAACCGCTCGTGGTGGACTTGTTATCGCGGTAGATGGCCTTGATCTTGTACTTCTTACCGTCGACCTTGATGCCGCCCTTGGCGTTGATCTGGCTCACAGCCAGTTCAATCCCCTGCTTCTGCTGCTCCCCATAACCGGCAACGGCGCCGGAAAGTTCCATGTTCACCCCGATCTTCACGGTGTTGCCCGTGGCGGTGTTGCCCTTCTTGGAGCTGTTCGCGGCAGTAGAACAGCCTGCCATCATCATCATTGCGGCCATGCCGGCGAATGCGGTTGTGATTGTTTTGAACTTCTTCATAAGTATTTCTCCTCTTGTCACACTGCAGTGACATCTCTTTTAAGATTGCTATTAACTAAAATAATATGTGTCAGGGCTAACCCTGTGGTGGTGCATTATGTGTTGTTACAGGTATGGGTACTACATAACCATGAATCACAATCGCATAACCTGTATCCTCCTCTTCTAACCGAGGCCCATGCATAAGAAAAGGCCTCATTGACTATTCAATGAGGCCTCACTCGCACATTCCTGAGCCCTCATTGCCAAACACGAACAAGGGCTCAACTGATTTTAGCAAACGGCTAAATCGTCGGGTCCTTCGTGCACAACAACAAGGCAAGGTTTTGGATTGGGGATACAGCTGCTTGGTTTGAATTTGGTTTAATCATGATGTGTATCTCCTTTCAAAAACTTAATTGATGAAGCTAGCTTAATGCAATTCTTAATGTTCGTCAACCTTTTTTGTCATTTTTTGTGGCGGAAAGCCGGTTGTTGACGTAGACCAATCACAGCAAATATCATTGTGCATGCTGATATGTTGCGTTTGTTGCAGCTAGACCTAAGTGACGAAATTTACAAAACTTTTTTCATGATTCGTCACGCACAGAGGTAGTTTGTGTGAAAATGAGGGCGCGGTTAAAGAAAGAGAATGATTCTTTCGACCACCAAAATCCATCCGCCGGTAAAATGAGCGTCAAAATTTGCTGCGTGGCGTGGATCATGCCGATTCGACCCTGAACGGACTGTTTTTTGCCGGTTTTGTCCGCACAACCGGGGATAATTCGCGTTGTTTTACCGCAGCGGTCAAAATTTACCCCACAAAATTAGATTTTACCGTTGACATCCACAGACAAAGCTCATAAACTAATAACCAATAAGTAATTGCGACGAGAAAGAACAGTAGTCAGGTTCAACCTTCAGCGAGCTGCGTTAGGTGTGAGGCAGCAGGAACGACCACGACGAAGATCCCTTTCGAGCGGATGCCAAAAGTCTCCAAAGGCGAGTAACGCATCATGGGGGGCACCCATTATCGTGCCAACGTATCGCCGGTGTACGTCTATTGCGCTGGCCGTACGTATTAAGGTCAGTGTAGTGATGCACTGGCGCCCCAAGGTGGTACCGCGTTAAGACGCCCTTGAACAATTGTCAAAGTTTGACAACTGTTCAAGGGCGTTTTCTTTTTGGCCAATTGCCTATTCCACATATTGTTCCATCCCGGCACTTGCCGGACACATACAACATAAGCAGCACAGCACCACCACATAGAACTAGACATAGCCCGCGCGGCACACATAGCTCCACCACATATTCGCACCACTGCCCTCGTGGCCCACATACGCACTAATAAACATATTTCCAGAAAGAGGTGGTTCGTCATGGACGACGGCATTATTAACATTATGACTCAGACACAGACATTCGACGCACCGCACGCCGGCAACCAACGCACATAAGCGCATGCGG
This sequence comes from Lacticaseibacillus sharpeae JCM 1186 = DSM 20505, assembly GCF_001436225.1. Taxonomy (GTDB): domain Bacteria; phylum Bacillota; class Bacilli; order Lactobacillales; family Lactobacillaceae; genus Lacticaseibacillus; species Lacticaseibacillus sharpeae. The sequence continues at coordinate 43,109 of NZ_AYYO01000006.1, forward strand.
TGTGCCCACATCATTTAGGAGTAATTTTCATGGACACATCCACACATAAATTCGGCACCAAGAACTACCTCATCGTTGCTTCAATGCTCTTCGGCCTGTTCTTCGGGGCCGGCAACCTCATCTTCCCCCTGCACCTTGGCCAGCTGGCTGGGGGCCACTGGGTACCCGCCGCACTGGGTTTTCTCGTCACCGCTGTTGTCCTGCCCCTGCTGGCCGTGCTCGCCATCGCGATGACGCACGCAGAAGGGGTCTACGATGTCGGTAAGCCCCTCGGCGCCTGGTTTGCTTTGACCTTCATGGTGTTGATCCACGCCACCATCGGTCCCCTCTTCGGCACGCCACGGACGGCAACTGTGCCGTTCACGGTCGGCGTTGCCCCGATGTTGAGCAAGAACATGCAGCACGTGGGCCTACTCGTTTTCTCCGCCCTGTTCTTCCTCGCCGCCTTCCTGTTCTCCTATAAGGAAAGCAAAATCACGGCCGCCATCGGGAAGGTGCTCAACCCATTGTTCCTCACGCTGCTGGCCATCGTCTTCTTCGTTGGCTTCCTGCACCCCATGGGCAACGCGATGACCGCTGCAGCCACCGCTGATTACCAGCACGCCAGCTTCATGAACGGGTTTCTACAAGGCTACAACACGATGGACGCACTCGCCGGCCTCGCTTTTGGGGTCACCGTGGTTACCGCCGTCCGCGGCTTTGGGCTGAAAAAAGACAGTCAGATTGCCTCCGTTACCGCCAAATCCGGGGTGCTGGCAACCAGCCTCATCGGAGTCGTCTACCTGGCCCTCATCGTCCTGGGTGCAATGTCACTCAGTAAGTTCAAGCTCTCCGCAGACGGTGGGGTGGCCTTCAACCAGGTTGTCACCCACTACCTCGGCGCTGCCGGGCACGCATTCCTGGCCGTCCTGATCACCATCACCTGCTTGACCACGGCAATCGGCCTCATCGCCGCGTTCGCCCAGGACTTCCACAAGCATTTCTCCCGCGTGTCCTACAAACAATGGCTGGCCTTCATGAGCTTCGCGTCCTTCGCCACCGCCAACTTCGGCCTCGACACCATCATCCAGTGGTCCACCCCGATGCTGATGTTCCTGTACCCATTCTCCATGGTACTCATCGTGCTCTCGGTCACTGGACGGCTGTTCAACTACGACCGCGTTGTCTACGCCTTTGCGATTGGTTTCACCACCCTGCCCGCACTGATGGACATGGTCGTCTCCTTCCCGCCCGTGGTTTCTGCCAGTGCATTCGGCAAGGCCGTTGCTGATTTCCAGAGCGCCTACCTGCCATTTGCCAGCATGGGTCTCGGTTGGCTGGTACCCGCAGTGGTCGGCCTCGCATTCGGGCTTGCCGTCCACTTCGTCCGGGCACACAGTCAGGCCCGTAACGCTGCTGGTCTATCCGAAGAATAACACTTTAGCTAACAAATTCTGAATTGCCCTATACCAATACACAAAGGCCCCGTCAGCGATGGCGGGGTTTTCTGTAACCAAGTTTAGAATAACGGCGTTTTCATGCAAAAATGAGCCTAAAAGTTCGTCTAGACCTCATTTTACATAGGCCGGATATGCTATAATAATGACCGATAAATTCTGCAAATGGGGAGGTGGAATAACATGGCTGAAATCGGATTGCGCGTGACGACGTTCCTAACGAACTTCATCGTGCTGCTAGCATTCATTTATCTATATGACTGGCTCCAAACCACGGACAAGGTGGAACGGCTGGACCGCATTCGGCAACCACTGCTGATTGTCGTCACCATCGTTTTCCTCCTGTTCTTCCACACCTCCTCCATTCTTAGCATCAAGAACATGCAGAATCCGGTCGGTTATGGCTGGACGTTCCTCAACTTCCAGATTGTGACCGTCTACTACGCTCTATTGTCAACGCGCACCAGGTCCATGCTGACGTGGCTCATCATCACCGTCGGCATTTGGTTCATCTGGATGCCGCCCTTTACCGGTTGGATTCCGCTGATGGTGGCAACACTCGTCCTGTTCTGGGCCATTCAGCGCTTTGCCCGTGCTTTTGCCACCCACGGCCTGCGTTTCATCGTCGTTGGTTTCCTCCTCGCCACCCCGTTTTTCATCACTAACTACGCCGGTTTGGGCGGGATTGACGTCGGCTGGCCATGGCAAATCATCACAATGCTGCTGCTTCTGGCCACCATGTGGGAAGTTAACCGCCGTCTGACCCGCCACTCCGAACACGAACAGGAGCTGGTCCACGACGCCACGATCGATGATCTAACCCAGCTGGCCAACTTCCGTAGCTTCGATGCCGATCTGCACGACGCGTACGACCGCTACGTTGACCACAACGAACTGTACTCGCTCTACACGTTCGATATCGACCACTTCAAGCGCATCAACGACAATTACGGCCACCTCGCCGGCAACGAGGTGCTCAAAGCCGTGGCCCAGCGGTTGCTGGAAATAAAGGGCAACCTCGAGTACGACGCCCGGGTGTACCGCACCGGGGGCGAAGAGTTCAGCCTCTTGCTCTTTGACGTCGTCGAAAGCATGTCGCGGGCGAAGGAGATTTCCCGGGAAATAAGGCGTGAAATCAACAAGCTCGACTTCACCTTCGATAACGACACCATTCACATCACCATCTCGCTGGGCCAGGATCGCGCTACGATTGAGGACAAGAACTACCTCGACATCTACAACCGGGCCGATCAGTACCTGTACAGCTCGAAGAACAACGGCCGGGACGCCATCACCGTCCGCGGCGTCATTTTCAGATAAATAATTGACCGCCACGCACATCTGCGTGGCGGTTTTGTTTTTGGGTAGCGCGTTTGCAACCCAAATCACATTCACTAAAGCCTAAGTTAACCGGCCTATTTAAACCGTTTCCAATATGCGGTACTATAAATATAGTAATGATTGATCGTTGTGGTGTGAATGGGTCCCATGTGAGCCGGGTCACACCACCAGGGGGAGCACCATGATTACTTGGGGAATTCGGATTACCACATTTATCACTAACAGTGCGGTACTCGTTGCGTATGCCTTTTTGTACACCTGGTTGCTCAATAATAAACAAGACGTGCTGGTGCGTTACCGGCCCGTCCTCTTAGGTGCGCTTTCGTGGGCCGTCCTGATTCTCTTCCACTTCGCCTCAGTGCTCAGCATGGCGGACGCCAAGAATCCGACTGGCTTCGGCTGGAACTACATGAACTTCCAAGTCGTCGTCATCATCTTCGCCCTCTTCGACCGGCCGCCGCGCCATGTCGTCTACAGCCTGCTGGTGCTGCTCACGATTTGGTACTGGTGGATGCCGCGCGTCACCAGGTGGCTGCCCATTGAACTCGGCACCGTCATCACGATGTGGCTTCTGTACCGGTACAGCGACAAAATCCTCGCCCACGCCTACATTTACTACCCGTTCTGCTACCTGTTCGCCCTGCCATTTTATATCGCCAACCTGTTTTCGCTTAAAACGGTCGATTACGGCTGGCCATGGCTGCTGGCGAACTACGCCATCTTGACTTCCATCATCCTGATTGTGCAGCGGCAAATGCGTAAGAGCCGTGAACGCCAGGCCATGCTTGTCACTGAGGCCACCATTGACGAACTCACGCAACTGAACAACTTCCGCGTGTTCGACGACGACTTGCAGGCCGAATACGCGCAGCTGCAGGAAAACGGCACGGTGTTCGCCCTGTACACGTTCGACATCGACCACTTCAAGCGCATTAACGATGAATACGGCCACCTGGTCGGCAACGACGTGTTGCACGCAGTGGCTAAACGGCTGGCGGAGCTCGGCGATTTTCTGCCCTACGACACCCGCTGCTACCGGACAGGCGGCGAGGAATTCACCTTCATCCTGAACGATATTCAGGAAAACTTCGCCACCGCCGTCAGCATTGCACGGATGGTGAAGAACGAACTGGAGAAGCTGCAGTTCACAACGGACGACGGCGAGACATTCAGTATCACCATCTCAATGGGCCAAGACCGCGCGCTGGCTGAAGATCAGAACTACCTGGACGTCTACAACCGCGCCGATAAGTACCTGTACAACTCGAAGAATAAGGGCCGCAACGCGATTACCGTGCGGGGAATTATGCTGCGGTAAACATGGTACCAACAGGTATTACATGATTGTGCCATCAACAAATACAGGATAAGGATAAAATGGGTCGAACTCTTGCTCGGAATTCGACCCATTTTGACATCCACATCCCTGTCAATCTGTTTGCATTTTTCATTCAAATGGCAAAAATGTTATCGCTTTCCGCCCAACGTTATTTTGTGGTACACTTTCAAAATAGAATCAGTTCGCGAGGAGAAGTGCAATCATGGTAGTTTGGGGACTACGCATCACCACCTTCATCACCAACATGGCGGTCATCGTCGCTTTTGGCGTGTTATATACTTGGCTACAGCAGGGGCACTCAGAAGATAAGTTCGTCGTGCGTTGGCGGCCGTGGCTACAGATTGCCGCATTGTGGACGGTGCTCATCATCTTCCACTTCGCCTCCGTCTGGGGCCGCGCCGAGGCAGTGACGCCGGTCGGCTACGGGTGGAACTACCTGAACTTCCAAGCAGCCGCAATGGTGTACGCCCTGCTTTCTGGCCGTAACCGGCGTCTGCTGTGGAGTCTCATCATCTTGATGACGCTGTGGTACCACTTCCTCGCCGACGTCCCGCTCAGTATGTGGCCGCCAATTGCTGCCCTCACCATTATCACGATGGCGCTAGGCAACCGTTTCTGGACCCCGCTTGGTGATCACTGGTACTATTATGCGCCGTATACGCTGGTGTTCATTGCGCCTCTGATGTACGCCAACTGGATCTCCATCAAGAACATTGACGTCGGGCTGCTCTGGCAATTCGGCACCTTATTCGCCACTATTGCCTGTCTCGGCGCCCTGCACCGCATGCTCGTCAACCGGAAAGTGCGTGAAGTGCGGCTGGTGCGTGAGGGCCAAATCGACGACCTCACCCGCCTGCACAACTTCCGCATGTTCGACGCTGACCTCAACAAAGCGTATCAGGACATGCTGCTGACGGGGGCCAAAATCGCGCTATTCACCTTCGACATTGACCACTTCAAGCGCATCAACGACCGCTACGGCCACCTGGTTGGCAACACCGTCCTCGAAACGGTGGCGCGGCGGCTCGATGAAATCACCGCGAATACCGACTACACCGTCAAAACCTACCGCACCGGGGGCGAGGAGTTCACCTTCATGCTGTTTGACATCACCGTCGACTTCGACCGCTCCGCCCAGTTCGCCCGCCTGATTAAGGACGAAATGGCCAAGCTGCATTTCACCACCGCGAAGGGCGAAACCTTCAGCATCACCATCTCGCTCGGCGAAGACCACTCCCGCTATGACGACCAGAATTATCTGGACGTCTACAACCGCGCCGATAAGTACCTGTACGACTCCAAGAACCACGGGCGCAACACGATTACGTTGTGCGGCGTCACCATCGATTAATTGAAAACGACCACGCCCAACTCATAATGAGCTGGACGTGGTCGTTATTTTTACTGCCTTAATTTGCGCGCCTGCCGCCGCAGTGGCATGGCTTGCAGGAACACCGTCCCCAAAATAAGCACGCCCCCGATGATTTCCGCCAGTCCGATACGGGTACCGAGCAGCACCACCGTCGCAATCGTGGCCGTCAGCGGTTCAAACGCACTGAGCATCCCCGTCGTCGTCGCATCAATGTCATTTAAGCTCTTCAGATACAGCAGATACGCGAACATGGTTCCCACCAGAACGATAAATAAAATTGTGAGCCAACCGCGCGGGGGCAACGCCGGCAGCCCGGTCTGAATCAGCGTTGGCCAAAACAGGACGCTGCCCACGAGCATCGCCCAGCCGACCACAACCCGTGCATCAAATTCCGCCAGCAGCGTCCGCGGCAACAACGTGTAGCTCGCCTGACTAACCCCCGCGGCGAGGCCCCAGATAACGGCCAGTGGTGCCAAGGCCAGACCCGTTAAGTGTCCGTGCGTCACCACCAGTACCGTACCCACCACTGCCAAGGCGATGGCGATTACGTCAATGCGGCGCGGTAATTCGTGTTGTGCTAGGCACAGGTAGACGACGATGAACAGCGGGCCGGTGAACTGCAGTACGGTCGCCGTTGCCGCGTTCCCGTATTGAATCGCCATGAAGTACGTTAATTGCGACGGAATCATGCCGAGGATGGCAAAAACCACCAGGAGCAACGCCCGCCGCGGACTGCGCCAAAGCGTGAAGACCGCATGCGGTTTTTCAACTGCAAACCAGCCGAGCAGCAAAATGCCCGCGCCGAAAAGCCGCACCCCAACCAGCCACAGCGGATTCAGGTGCAAATCGCCGAACGCAAACTGTGCCGCGGCGCCGGAAAAGCCCCAGAACATGCTGCCGACCGTGGCGTAAAGAATCCCGCGCCCGCGGTGGCCCGGCTGCCGGCTAACCGCCTTAGCCACGCTTCCCCGCCAATTCGACGAGCCGGGCGAAAATGGCCAGCTGTTCGGGGTTATCCTGCACCAGCATTTCCGGGTGCCACTGCACGCCCACAAAGCGGTGCGCCGCATCGGTTGACTGCACCGCCTCGATGATGCCGTCGCTGGCCCGAGCAATCACCTCGAGGCCGGGCGCCACGTCCGCCACTTCCTGGGAGTGAAGCGAGTTCACCAGGAAGTGCGGGCCGAATTCCGCCGCCAGAAAGCTGCCCGCAGCGGCATCCACGTAATGGCTCACCTGCGTGTCCGGTGTTGGTACCTGCATGTGCTTGATGTGGTCCCCTGGTACGTAGGCAATGTCCTGGTGCAACGTGCCCCCCAGCGCCACGTTCAGGACCTGCTCCCCGCGGCACACACCAAGTAGCGGCTTAGCGGTCTGCTGCACCGCCTTAACCAACGCAATTTCGAACTGATCGCGCTTGAGCAGCGTCATCCCCATCAGCGGCTGGGGTTCCTTGCCGTACAAGAACGGCGACACACCCTGGCCGCCCGTGAGCAAGAACCCGTCGAACTGTGCCACGTATTCCGGAACTGAATCCCGGTCGGTCAGCGGCAGAATAACCGGCATCCCGCCCGCAGCAACTACTGCGTCCACGTAAAACTGGGGCACGTAGGTTGCGGGATGGTGGTGGAAGACTTCCTCCGCATATTCGTACTGGTTACCGACAATGGCGATGATTGGTTTCATAATATTTGTTCCTTCTTCATATCGATTAATTCATATTTTCGCGCTCGCGCCGAGATTGTGCAATGCCCAACAGACAAAAAGCCGCTAATGCCCACTTTAACTGGCATTAGCGACTTGCAACTTACTTACGAATTAAACTCAAAATATCATCGTCACCCAAGAACGGCAACAACCCCATCAAGTCGTGCAGCTTGTACTCGTGGTCACCGCTGTTAATCAGTTCGACCACCGTATTCTTCAGTACGTCACTGGAAACGAAGGGGACCAGACGCTGCAGGTCCTTCAGGCTCACATCTTCATTAGCTGCGGCCTGCTTGAACATCGCGTCAATCCGTTCGGTCGGCAAAAACGGGGCGGCCTTGCTGACAAAGGTCATGTCGTGTTCGCGTTCGCTGACCACTGCGCCGAGCGCCGCGGCACTGGCAAACGGGAAGTAGTGCACGAGCTCGTCATCATCGATATCCCCCCGCGCGGCCAGCCGGGCAAGCAGTGCATCAACCTTGGCCTTACCGATGAACGGCAGCAGCCGCCGCGCGGTCTTGTTGTCGATGTCAGTCCCCGATGCGAGCAAGGCATCCACCTGCTGGTCCAGGTACTCGCTGCTCAAAAACGGGGCGGCACTCACAACGAGCTCGCCGAAGTGTGCGTCGTTTTCGTGCTCGTGCATGAGCGCGGCCAGCGTGTCTTCCCCGATAAACGGCGCGATGGCCCGCACGTCGTCAACGCTGAAGTCCTCCGCATCAACGCGGACCTTCTTGCTGAGGGTGTCCGGCTTAATCATCGGTGCGAATTCGGTCAACGTCTCCGCGTCCACCGGGGCATCCTCTTGGCGAATCGTGACCACCTTTTTTTCCGCGTCCGGCATATCAAACAGGTCATTGAGGGACAAATCGAGCGCCTGCGCCAGGTCGGGCAGCTTGTCGATGTCGGGGGCAGACTGGCCGCGCTCCCAGTTGCTGATTTCCTGGTAACTCACACCAAGCTGATCCGCGAGGGCGAGCTGCGTCATGTTCTTTGCTTTGCGGGCCGTCGAAATTTTGCGACCAATTTTCTGGGTATCCAATACGTACATAGTGATTTCCTCCGCTGGTGTGATTAATATCGTAATGTTGCGGGTCGTGGTTGATTAATGATTTCGTAGCGCAAACCAACCCGCTCCGAATAAGTGCGTCGCTGCTGGCACTGTGGCCATGGTGCAATTAATGAATATGTGTGCATGTGTCTGCCTCCTGGTGCGCAATTGCGCTGTTGTGGTTAGCTAACAAATGCATTATGTACTGCGCAGCCATTTTTGCCTATCAAGCAGTCCTTGAATCGCCGCGAATGTGGTAACTCAAGCGCGAATTTAGTCGCGTAAACCCGCGTAATGGCTTATGATTTGAGTACATCATAGCAGAACCCGAGGATAATTTAATGCCGAATTTCAAATTCAAACCCACGCTCACCAGCCCCGACCGCACCGTGCAATTGCGCCCGTTCACCGCAGACAACGCGGATCGCATGCTGGACATCTTGGCCCAGCCGCTCGTCAGTCTGTATACCGGCAGCAGTGACCACACACCTGCGCCCGCCGAAACCTTCCCGGCCAATACGGCGGATACCGCCCGCATTCGCACATGGTACGCCACCCGCAGCGACCAGAACGACCGCCTCGACCTGGCGATTGTGCAAAATGGCACGCTGATTGGCGAAGTCGTGCTCAACTTGTACGACGCCGAAAATAATAGCTGCAATTTGCGCATCCTGATTGCCGACGACGCCACCGAACACGGCGCGGGTCAGGCGACTTTCGCCCTGATTCTGCCCTACGCCTTCCTCGCCCTCGGCCTTAACACCCTCACGCTGGACGCCTTCGAGTTCAACCAGCGCGCCATCCACGTGTACCACAAAGTCGGGTTCAAGGATGTTGGCACCATTCCAGATGACCTGGAACTGGACGGCAAATCGGTGACCTCAATCAAGATGGCGCTGACCGCAGCAGATTTCTTGCAGTCGTAACCATATGTGTCGCGAAAATTGTATATAGATAGCAAAAACGTGGCCGAGACATAATTCGGCACTGAAATAAAAATCCCCAGTAAATCCGAACAATT
>NZ_AYYO01000053.1 GCF_001436225.1 Lacticaseibacillus sharpeae JCM 1186 = DSM 20505
AACGGGTTAAGGAGCTGTTACAGATAACTTGGACAAATTATTCACCAGCCACTAATGTAGATTCTATACCTTATAACCGATATGGGTATTCCACCTCTTTATAGAAAAAATTACAACACCAAAAAGTGAAGACCTTTATATTTTTCAAATATTACAAATTGAGTTAGTGCAGTTAGAGTTGGTTTTTTATTTCGTTTTGAAAATGTAGTTTTGCCAACATGCTCTTTATTGGTCTTGGAGAGTAGATGAAGCCGGAGCAACTGTTTCATCGCTGAGTGCCGAACTTTTTTCAACAACAGAATCACAAACAACTGTCAGTCTCTAAATTCTGGTGATATAATTATTTTTATAAGTATAAATTAGTGGGTGATGTTATGGATGAGGTTGTTGAATATAAGAAAAAGAAAGTATATTTTTTCCACTTGAGCGGAGGAAAGCAAACTCATTTGGAAAGTTTGAAGCCCAAAATTATTGAGCTTTATGACGATTTTTATAATAGAAGATATGACAACGTGCCTGATTTGACCATAAATGGGGAACGTATCTTTGTTTCGGCGATGACGAGATTCGAGACAGCAGCAGTGCAGACAGAAAATGGCCCGGTTATGGAATTCGTTTATCAGCTAAATATTCAGCGGGTTGATCCAAGTCGAGATGTTGAATATGGAGTGTTGACCCAGGAAGTTGATGAAAGGCGGCACAAGTTAGAGCTAGCTGATAACGAGGCTTCTGAAGGAAATTATGGACCCTTAGTAAACACTGAAGTACTTTATGATCCCTATAGAAAAGTGCTATGTCGCACCAGATGCACAGGAGATTTGTCGAATGCGCTTTTACTTAGATTTATAAAATTGGCGTTTAATTTGCGAGGTGCAAAAATGGAGGTAATACTTAATCAAAGAGGCGTAGACGCAATTGACGATTTTTCGGCTTTGAAGACTTTAAGGATAGCGGTTGCTTCTCCAAATAATTTTTTGGATTTTGCAGATGATGGACGAAGTGAGTATGCGGATATGCGGTTTGCTAGTTCAATGAGGGGTAATAAATATGCGTATGTGCTCTCTGGGACTAATCTTGAAAAACATACACTCAAAAGAAAACTGAACTCATTGATGAGCGAGGGTGAAAATTTTTCCCTGGAAACTGCTGTAATTGAAGGAGAGAACGACGGAATATTTGAACCTATTGATTTATTAAAAAACAAGTTAACTTATAGTGGGCAAATAATCATCAAAAACGGAGAAAAAATCACAATCAAGCATTACTTCCGAATGCTCGAATATTCTTTTAGAGACAAATTAGATTTCTTGAAAGCACAGTTTGAGTTTGTTGATTAATGCGCAATAGTATCAGCTTGAAATTTTGGAGGTTATATACATGAAAAATGGACGATTTAAGCGAAACTTTTTTCAGATAGTGATGGGAGCCGGAACCTTTTGCATCTGTTTAATAATTAATTATTGCCCTGCTACTATTAACAATTACACGGAGGTTTTGTCTGGTGTTTTGTCGTTCACTTCTGTAGCGACCGCCATGCTATTTTCCGCATTTGCACTAATCCCTTTGATATCACAACTTGAAATCGGGGAGGCGCTGTTAAGACTACATACAGACAAAAAGTTTATGGACAGACTATTGATAACAACGGTGCTATTTTTCTTAGTAGCGATGTTCTCGATGGTATCATTGCTATTCAGAAGGGGCTCAAGCGGTTTTTTTTCGCACATAATACTGTCTTGTTGGCTATCGTTTCTGGTTAGTGCTTGTTCAGAGATTATTAGTATGCTTAGAGCAATTTTTGCAGCGCTTGATAAATTTGACCAACAAAATTTGTGATTATGGTTGTTATATCGTAAAGAACAATCAGCAACTGCGTATAACTTCCTCAGTCTGATATGTTTTTGTCACTAACACTTGGTTCAAAGTTCTCTAGCAGATTATGCTGGAAATTACTTTGTTTCTGACTTAGCTTAAGCTTCCTGAGCTACACATTCGCGCCACGTCTCGTCCGCACGTATTATGTCCAGCGCGACCAAAACACCCTGTCCATGAGCTGAACCGACCTACAATTTGCTACTGCTGAACTTGGTTAACACGCACACGCCTTTGATTTACGCTAGGGACCTGTACCAGTGAGCCTTCTTTAACTACTCGGCTTGGGGTATGTGGACGTTGTAGGATTTCGGGAAATGTCTCCTTGGCACTTACGGGCTAATAGCTCCACGGCATAAAATGTTGCGCTGCCCGTGTTGTTGGAGGGTGCCATATTTTGGATAAGGCTTGGCCTTTTTGTCATCGAGGTGTTCTTGTAGTGAAAAATCAGATGTCCAACATAGCTGATGAGGTCGTTGTGGATAGTTCCCGACGAAAATAGCCTGGAGTTCCACGGTGAGGATGACCTCTCCATCATGTCATATTTGCTATCTAGTGGCTGGTGAATTAGCCCTAACTTTCAGGCAAATCCACGATAACTTTGTAATC
>NZ_AYYO01000007.1 GCF_001436225.1 Lacticaseibacillus sharpeae JCM 1186 = DSM 20505
TTTTATTTCAGAAGAACTTGGTCACGAGTGGCTAACTTGATTATAAAATCTGCCATTATTTTTTTTGCTGCGTCTTGGTTAAATTCATCATTCACAACCAAGTTCCACGATCCGACTTCATCCAAATGACTACCACGGCTAACTATAGGCTCGAATTTTTCACGTTGTCGCTTCTTCAGTGTCCAGACGCAACCCAAAAGTAATACATAAAGCCGAAGGGACATAACATTTGGTGCATGTTTGTCAGTCATAGATTCGTATAACTTCTTACCCATTGGTAAAATTGATGAGTAAACTTCCCAATCAGGAATATTTGTCGCCATTTCGCTAAAATATTTTAAAACGTCCTGTACTAACCAGGCTCCGCGAACATGACCATCACGCAAAGAAGATAACCCTCTAGGAGTAACTTTTGCCAAGTCTGAAGCCTTAAGTACACTAAGAACATAGGGGGTATTATTTTCTAATGAACTATCCTTTTCTTTTGTATAACCAAACGAAACTTCTGACTCTGACATTCCTGATTGAATCAATAATTGCTGAATCTTGTTAATCTTACCTGGGCCAATCCCCTTACTTTGGAATACTAAACCTAATTTGCCAATAGTGACATCATCTAACTTGGTCATGTCAAACTCCTTAAAGCGATTGATTAGCCAAGTGTTTTTTTCACCAAACACATCAACAAGCGTTTGGGCTTTGTTGATGTGTTTATTTTTTTTGCTATCTTCATTAGTCAACAAAATTGACCCAGGGGCAAGGGCCTGAACGTACTCAATCTCAATACCCATACGGCTAAAGTCTTTATGCAACTGTTGTACATCCATCAACGCATTAAAAGATTTGAGCTGATCAATCACCAAGCCCTCTAATCTTTGTTCTGACACCAACTCACGCAAAAACGGGATTGTGCGCAAAATTGGACTGTGAGTCACCATATCGTTAAGAATCTGCCAATTTTGAACCGCACTCGCTGATACAACCACCTGCCAGCTTGTATTCCATTGCCAATCCCCAAATAAGCCTTGACCATTCTTAACATGTACTTCAATACCAAACAAACGGAAAAGTTGTGTTAATTTCACAAACGAGTCGCGATTTTCTATGTACAGTTTGCGCAACGGAGCTACTGGGGTTGACCAACAACCTTCACTCAAAGTTAAAGGCACATTTGAGTCTTTCAAAAAAGCGTCCAGAAATTGCCGTTTCCAACGCTTTACCAGAGATTCTGACCATGTTCCCGGGAAAATCACTTTGTCATCCATATTTTCTTCCTCTATTATCAGTATTCCCATTTTGTAGAGAGGTGTCAATACAAAAAAATTAATCAGGTTAATTTCTTTGCTAATCTCTAAAGACTGATTATGCTTGATCCCCTCGATTCTTTGTTCATTAATGAATTTTGTTTCGGCCTACTCATATTCAATCAAACAGTTTCAATAGATGGGCACCAACAAATTAGTAAGCTTATATCAATCTATCTACGCGGTGAACATCGTCTAGTTGGCCAATTATACTATTCAAATCTAATCAATTGGTCGTTGCTAAATATTGGTTAATGAACTAACCAGGATTTCGTCCCATGATCAATAGATTGCCTGCATTTTATTACATCTCTATGATCAATCATTATTTCGTAGTCAGCCCTTCCGCCAGCAACCCTTCCTCGCTCCCAAACCACGCCACATAATCCTCATCCCTCAGCTCGCCACCCTCCAAATGCACAAGCGCCGCCACAAACTTCCGGTAGTCACCCATCGCGAGCTGGTAAATCAATTCGTCATACTCATCCTGACTCATCTGTGCCGCGCGCTCCTGAACCGCGTGCAGTAGCTCAGCATTACTCATCGCAATCACCTCGCCGCGATCCTACCACAAACCACATCACGAAACGATTTACCCGCAAAACTTTCGCCCTTACGTAATTCATAACTTCCAGGACACAACTTCTTCACACTTCGCCAGTATAGTAATAACCATAGCAAACCGGCAGTTTCCCAGAGCTGTCGCGAACTTCTCTAAAAAACATCTTCTTCATATCTTTTCTCCCAACTAAGTCGTGTAGTCCCAGCTGCACGCATTAACGGCGGTGTCCCAGCACCGCCGTTTTTTTGTGCGATCAATTAATCAGGCACGAAAAAAGCATTCAGCCTCCGCCATTGCGAAAACTGAATGCTTCACTTTTTCATTCAATTAAACCTGCCTAGAACAGGTTACCCACAACGTTCTCAATCTCGCCAATCAGCATTGCACCGAACAGCGCGCCGATGATGCTAATCGCAATACCAAGAATGAACGTGCCAATGATGTATGCATAAATTTTATCCAAGTGCGTCGTTGGTTCCGCCTTGAAAACTGAAGCCACAAGTGCAATTCCTTCAATACCCAGACTGCCTATTACAGCCAGGTACAGAATAACCGCACTGCCAATGCTGCCGCTAATCAGGCTCAGGACAAACCCGATAATCGTGAAGAACACGGCCAGGTTGCTGAAGTGGGCAAACTGGTTCAGGAAATCAAGGTAACCCAGGCGCCGGTCGCCAAGCATTGCGTGCACGGTAAGGTAGGCAACGGAGGCCATCGCGATTTCAATGACAAATACCAGTACAAAAATGCGAATTGCGACGGAGAAGCCAAGTGAGCCAGCACTTGAAATCTGCTCGGTACCGAACAGGGAACTTGCAGCACCAGACACTTCGCTAACCGCGTGATTGGCGATCATCATGATGGTCAGCGCAATCAACAGGGCAACGATGATGAAGCTGGTTAAGCCGAAGTACTTGTGGTACGTGCCACTCATCGTGTATGGGTGCTTGAGTGAGTCAACCAGGTAAGCCCAGTAGTTCGTCGCGTACTTCTTCGTCGCTTCAGCGGTCGCACTCGTCTGCGCTGGCTGCGGTGCGGCCTGGGTCTGCTGCTCTGTAGACGCAGTGGCTTGTTCAGCCGCTGCAGGCTTGCTCTCCTCAGGTTTTGCTTCTGGCTCACCATCGGCTGCCTTGGCTTCGGTTTCGTCTGCGGTAGCTGTGGTTTCGGCAGCAGTCTCAGTCGTTGCGGTTTCTTCGGTGTCTGTGCTCTGCGCTTCAGTTGGCACATCGCTCAGGCTGGTCCCACAGTTGGTGCAAAACTTTGCTTCTGCGGGCATTTCACTCTGACAATTAGGACAAATTTTCATGGGTAATCTCTCTTCTATATTATTCAATTAGTAGGCTTGGTGCTCGTCAGAAACTTTTTTGCTAATCTTGAAGTTAACAATCCGGTAATCGTCCGTGCCGACCTTGTCGACTTCACCTTCGTACTGGAACACCTGAACGTGCGTGCTGTCGGCATCAGCGTTGTCAAAGTCGTACTCAACGTTGGCAACGACCTTGGCCTTATCCTTAGCCTTAGGGTAGACGTGCTTGAAGTCGGAAGTCATGGAGACAGAATCGATGTTGTCGTTCTTGTAGTAGCCGACCGCCATCTTCACGAACTGCTGGTAGTCTTCGTTGTCGGCGCCATTCACGAACATGTCTTTCATCTGGTCTTCGGTGTCCGTGTCATCCCCGTTGTTTGCCAGGTAATCAGCGTCGTTAATCAGGTTGTAAATCAGGGAATCCGCATTGGCGTGACTAATCACCCCAGGATAGCCCAGCGTAATTTCGCCGTTGTCATACCCATCGGCGAGCTTCACCGCACGGGATTCAACTGCAGCCCCCTTAGGATCGTACACTTCAGTCAGCTTACTGGAGCTAACGATTGGGTACTTGTTAATCTGCAGTTGCCCGTATTCGTCGATGTTCCCCACCTTGGTTCCATCGATGCGAACTTCCGCACCGGGATAGCCATCAACCGTCACGCTGACGGTCTGGAACGAAAGGTCGATGGAGTCATCTTCCAGCAGGTCGGACTTAATCTTCGTGCTGGTCTTCTTCCCGCTAATCTTCGCCGTTGCCTTCAGGGTGTAGCTACCTGGAACCAGTGGCCCGATGTCGCGCGCATCAGCCTTCCCGGTGAACCCGGCACTTGGCGCGTTGCTGACCGTTACCTTGGTCCCCTTCTCGTTCGTGGTGACCTTAGGATAAACGGCGGACACGTTGAACTTGTATGCAGGAAACACCAGCAGACGGTGGCCGCTCTGCGCGAACTTCATTGTGCCTTCGCCGCCATTGCGGGTGGTCGTCGCAAGATCATTCAGTGCCCGTGCGTGCGTTTGGTAATAGTTCAGCAGTGGCTTGATGGTCGTTTTGTCCAGCTTGAGTTTCACGTCGTTAGTACTCAAGTAACTGAGTGAGGAACTGGCGTCACCCTTGCCGATTGCCTTCACCGCCCGGTCGAGTTGGTTCTCCGCGCTGTAGTATTTCTTACCTGCCACGTAACCACCAATCAGCAGAACCAAGACGACGGCCCCTGCAATCAGACCGGCCTTCTTCTTTTTGTTCATCGGGTGGCTCTTGCCTACCCGCGTTGCTGCGGGTGCTGGCTTAGCAACTGGTGCCTTCGCTGCAGCTACCGGCTTAGTGGCCGGTGCTTTTGTTTCAGGCTTTGCATCTGTGCTGCTGGTATTCTTCGCATTTTGCTTAGCGATATACTCGGCAATTTTGAAGCCACAGTTTTTGCAGAACTTGTTGTCTGGCTGCACTTCATGTCCACAGTTAGGACAAAATAACTTTGCTTGTTCGCTCATCTTTCTCCCCTACACCTTAAAATTCCTACGTCTATTGCGTAAATGCCAAATCAAAACATTGAAGTTAGCATTTAAAATAATAAGTTCAGCTGGTGAATAATTTCACGTAACGAGCATATTACGTTTTTCTTAAGAAGTAAAGGAAATAGGCGGTAAACCCATATCACAGTTACGTGTCAATTAGTGAAAACGGTTAATGGTTCAACACTTATCACCACTAACCTTGATTTGGTTCATTAATTTAGGAAGCATTTCTAGAAGATAACCATGCCTTAAAATGGCTCGTCACGTAATCTTATTGTTTGCGCCACAACTTCTTCACACTTGGTCGGTATAGTAATAACCATAGCAAACCGGCAGTTTCCCAGAGCTGTCGCGAACTTCTCCAAAAACATCTTCTTCATATTTTTCTCCCAACTAAGTCGTGTAGTCCCAGCTGCACGCATAACGGCGGTGTCCCAGCACCGCCGTTTTTTGTGCGCCGAATCATTTCGTGGGTTTATCCACCGCTTAACCCAATCACCCCAAACTCGCCCAGCTTTCGCCACACAACCTTCACACTTCGCCGCTATAGTATTAACCATAGCAAGTCGGTGCGGCGCAAAGCCCAGATTGCCCGCATTCGCTACTAGTGCGTAACATCAACTTCTTCATATTTTCTCCATTCCTCACAAACGTGTAGTCCCAGCTGCACGCTCCCCTCGCCACCGATGTGCCCAGACGTCGGTGGCTTTTTGTGTACAAACGGTTGTTCGCATCCGTCAGCAGTGCTAAACTTAAATCCGACATTTTTCACGAAAGGACCGCCTCATGGACATCTTCCCCTTAACCGCCAGCCAGCGTGCACGTATCTGGACGCGCCTCAACCCGCAGCAGCGCGCAATCTTCGACAAATACACCATGTACCGCATCAAGAGTGAACTGCTGAACAATGCGTTTCGGCTCGACGCCAACTGGAATCTGGTCGGCGTGCACATCGACCAGACGTGGGACATCGATGGCGGCCGTGGCGGCGCGGCGCATAAATACCATTGTGAGTGCGGGCGCCCCATTAAGTACCAGTTCGAACTGCGGCCAACCAGTCGACGTGGGCGGCACCTGCTGCTTGGCAGCTCGTGTTTTGCCCGGTACGCCGGCATCCCCGCACAAGTGGCGCGCGAGATTCAGGGGCAGGTCACCACGATTCAG
Source organism: Lacticaseibacillus sharpeae JCM 1186 = DSM 20505 (assembly GCF_001436225.1). Classification (GTDB taxonomy): domain Bacteria; phylum Bacillota; class Bacilli; order Lactobacillales; family Lactobacillaceae; genus Lacticaseibacillus; species Lacticaseibacillus sharpeae. The sequence continues at coordinate 5,852 of NZ_AYYO01000007.1, forward strand.
ATCTACATGAATCAGATTCTGGTCAAGTGGGACCGCGGCGAACGCTTCCCCGAAATCCAGTTCGGCGGCGTCATGGACTCCGGTATTTTCACCGCGCCGAGCGTGTTCGGGCAGAAAATCACGGACTTTCGTGCCGCGGACCTGCCGCTGTTTGCTAACGACTACTCCCGCATGGTGCGGTACCAGGCGGCGTACCTGAACGGCGCCGTGCTTGACTTGCGCGGCCAAAACGAATGCCGCGTCGCGCTAAATGAGCCCGCAGCTAAGCCCCTGACGCCGCTAGCTGCCACTGACTTCCTGCAATACCCGCACAAGGATTGCCTGCTGGTTCAGGACGCGTTCTACCCCGACCGGCCAATGCCGCTGAAAGAACAGGCGCAACTGCTGACGACGATGCTGAACCTGAATGAACTATTCGAACTGTACCAACGCACACAATCTGCGACCGCAAATGCTGATTACCTCACCGCGCTGCGCAACTCCGTCAAACACACGGTGGCACTGCTGCCTAAGGTGCGACTGACCCGTGATGCTGGCGGCGTCCTAGACGATTTGTATTCGGCCATGCTGGCGGAAAAGCCGCTGCGAGAATGCCTACTAGTCGGTCTGCGCGCCGAGACCAGCGTGTGGCTCCACGGCCGCAGCAATTTGCCATTAACCATGAAAAGTTTGCGCAAAATGCTCAAGCGAACGCTCGTGTACGCGTCCGTGACTGGCACCCCAAACAAACCGGAACTCCAAGCACTCGCGCAGAAGCTGCGGCAACGCCAGGCTTTGCCAACCCTGGAGGCCATTCAGGCAATCTGCCGCCTCTACGCGGAGGTCGGGCGCCCGGCCGCAGAACTAGCATCTGCAATCAGCGCAGCAGAACACGCACTCGCAACTGCCGGAACGCAGGTTGACCCACGAACTTTCAACCGCGGTCAGATTCCACAACCAGCGCGCACTAAGCAAAAGCGCGTGATCAAAGTGATGTCCCGCAAACGGGGACTCCGTGGCAGTACTAAGCTCTCCACCGAGCAGTACGAGATGCAGCTCGCACTACGGCACCGGAAGAAGCACGATAAGCCGATGCAGTAGGATACGAAGAGGGCGACGTTCACGCGAACGCCGCCCTCTTTGTATCGAATTATTGTCTACAGTTCAACTTCTGCCGCACGATATTCCTGCCAGCTCTGTTCAATCCGCATCAACACATCAGCATCCACCCGCAGATGCATTGCTGCGGCTTGCGCTAAGGAATCAGTCAACGGACGTTCACCAGCAATTAATTCTTGCATGCCTGACACGGATAACCCCATCATATTGGCAACTTGCGCAATCGTGTAACCTTCGTCTTCATATTCGGCCTGAATAATCGCACCCGGTGCGGTAACGAAGTGGCCATTGTTGTTAATGATATTAGTGATAGTCTTCAACCCCTTCTATTTCAATCCATCCAACTGTGTTCACATCAACACTCTGATTGCCATCGTCATCATATCCGCTAATAACCAAACACCCCGAAACTTTCTTCAAAAATTAGTAGTCGAATTAACCAACCCTCGTCGCATTCGCTTCACACCTGCCCTCTATAGTAATAACCATAGCAAACAGCCAGTAGCTGCAAGCGAACTTCTTCTTCATATTTTTCCTCTCCCAAACTAACTAGTGCAGTTACCCCTAGCTGCACGCAAAAACGGCGGTGTGCCCAGACATCGCCGCTTTTTGCGTTGAAAATTCTATTCGAACAAATCTCTAAAGCTTGCTAACAAGACCTGCAAAATTTCTGTAGATACCCTGCCCGTAACACGTGCATGTCTTGCCTTAAAGTCAAAATTGGGTAGTTGCCATAGCACAACCCGTCCATGCAGTTTGCCCGCAACACCACGCTCAGGGACCCGCATATACAGCAGTTCCGACATGGCTGGATCATCGGTCGTTGTGGTTACCATCCCAATAATCATCCCCGTGCTTTTGTTGTACCCTGATTTAGATAGGACGATAAATGGTCGCTGAATGTTGCCGGACTGTGGGTCATGACCACCGAATTCCTTTCCCGCATGGGGTTCGGCATCAATCATCAGTACTTCGCCTTGCTTAGGGAAAGTCTGCGTCAAATTTCTTTCCCCGTCTTTCCCATGTCGTCAGGCGTGCCAATCAACTTCTTATCGCGCGCAAAATCATAGTTCTGGACGAACTCAGTGTCCCAGATATTGATTCGCTGCGGCTGGGGTTTAAGAATTACAGCCCCGTCAGCATCCAGGTACACCTCAACTTGGGCCCCAGCACTAATCTGGGCTGACTGCGGCAATTTGATTGAAATCGTCTTGCCATTGCCGTCTGCGGTGAGAATCCCCAACAGCTGGCGTTTTCCCTTACGTTTTTCCGCCATTGCTTCCGCCTCTTTTTGATTACTCACAATATAGGCCTCCTCAATGCACAGTTCAATTGATGGCATGAACGGCCATCTATGTGCCTATATATAGATTGCGCGAAAAGTGACCAAATGCCCCGAAACTTTCTTCAAAAATTAGTAGTCGAATTAACCAACCCTCGTCGCATTCGCTTCACACCTGCCCTCTATAGTAATAACCATAGCAAACAGCCAGTAGCTGCAAGCGAACTTCTTCTTCATATTTTTCCTCTCCCAAACTAACTAGTGCAGTTACCCCTAGCTGCACGCAAAAACGGCGGTGTGCCCAGACATCGCCGCTTTTTGCGTGCACATCGCTTCAACTAAAGTACTGAGGCAAACATCGTCACCGTCGCCGGCACCACATCGACGAACAGCACCTGACGAATGCCCGTCGCATGCGTGGTCACGTATGCAGTCACCGCCGCCACCGCCACGGTCGCGGCTAGCTGGAGCGGGAAGTGGTACACGCCCGCGCTGATGGCCGGGAACGCCACACTTTGGCAGTGCGCCGCATCCGCCAAGCGCAGGGAGTTAGCGTAAGACTGGGCGAGCACCGCCACTTCATGCTCATTGCCCCCACGCCAAATCGGGCCAGGTGTGTGTACCACGTACTTTGCGGGCAAATCGAAGCCGGGAGTAATCACTGCTTCACCCCGCTCACACCCGCCGAACTTACGACAAGCCGCCAGCAATTCTGGCCCGGCCGCCCGGTGAATGGCGCCGTCAACCCCGCCACCACCAAGCAGCGTCGGGTTGGCCGCGTTGACAATGGCGTCGACGCGCAGTTGCGTGATGTCAGCGCGCTGGGCGTGGAGTTCGACGATATTGTTTGTTAGATCAACAATTTGCATATTCCTAACCCCTTTTACTACTTGCTCTCCTGGCCTCTGACCACATATGCATCCAGCAAAATCCGACCAATCACCTGTACTGGCAAACGTGAATGCACTTCGTAATCCGGAAAATACGATTCTTCTGACTTGTGACCAACTAGCAAAATGTCGGTACATTTAGCAAGCGGCGCATCGCCATTAGTAGTCAGCGTAATAATCGGTACACCGTTGGCACGCAAGCTGTGGGCTGCATCCACTAACTCGGGCGTTTCACCATTTAAAGATACAAAGATTGCGCAAGCGTCAGGCTCCACGCGTTTGGCCAGAGTTTTGATGATATTCGGATCGTGCAACGTCTGCGTATACTTACCCGTTAACTGCAATTTCAGCGACATTTCGTCCGCAATCATTTCTGACAGCCCGCGGGCAAAGATATACACAATGCGCGCACTAGCTATCTGCTGAATGCCATCTTCAATCGTCCCAATCTCCAGTTGGTTGATGGTTTCCTCAACTTCGTGTAGGTTTGCCGTGATTACTTTACGAATCTTCGCGTCTGCATCACGCAAGACTGCGGGTTCCTCCCGCTCATGGGCATCACTAAGCGAATGCCGAAAATCAGTGTAACCTGAATAGCCCAGCTTCTTCATCGTTCGGACAATAGTTGCCGTTGAAACGTTCGCAAAATCCGCGAATTCTACAATCGACATCTGCATAATCTGATCACGTTTCGTGTTAATCAGGTTCACAACGTACTGTTCGCTAGCACTAAATTTGTTTGCCATTCTGGATGCCTCTTTTCGTTGCCACGTCGGAACACCGATAATTCGGCATTTCGCGTCCTAGTTATGCTCAATGTTAGTTAAGCCAATTAGTTTTGTAAAGGTTTTCGCTAAAATCGGGCCGATTACGTCAATTCCGAAAACATTTTCAGGAATATCTGCGTTAATCTTAAAAGGTAGAAAGATTTAACGAGCTGTCACCAACCTGACCTAGCTCAAACAGGGGGGCTAACATTTTGATTTATACATTAACACTCAATCCAGCAATAGATTTATTCATCGATACTCCCCGACTTGACGAAGGCGTCGTCAACCGCACCAATAGTTACGACGTCCAAGCGAATGGTAAGGGCGTCAATGTCTCGTTCATTCTGCAAAGGCTTGGGGTGCCAAACGTCGCGCTGGGAATTGGTGGCGGCTTCACGCTCGCCTATATTAGCCAGCAACTCAGTGCCGCCGGGATTCAAAATGACTTCATTGACACTGGTGGCATCACCCGCATTAACGTATTCACCCACGTGCGTGATGGCAACCGGGAGTTCAAGCAAGTCAATCCCGGTCCGGTCGTCAGTGCGAGTGGTTTACAAGAACTGCTGCGTCATATCGAAAAACTTGACCAGGATGACGTACTTATCATCTCCGGTAGCTTTGCCAAGGGAATCACGCCGGCAATCTTGAGTCAGCTCGGTCAGATGTCTGCGGCTCAAGGCTTCAAGTTCGTCATCGATACATCTTATCCTGACGTGCTGAACGCGTTGCAATACCACCCATACCTCATCAAACCGAACAACGCCGAACTAGCCAGCTGGTATGGATTACCTGCAGACATCGACGAAGCCAAGCTGATTGAGTTGGGACGCGACTTGCAAAAGCGCGGCGCCCAGAACGTGCTCATCTCATGTGGTGGTGCCGGTGCGATTTTCCTCAGTACCGATGTTTACCACGGTAATGCGCCATCGATTAAGGTGCTGAATACGGCTGGTGCCGGCGACACAATGCTCGGTACCTTCGTGGCGGGGCTAGTTAGCGGTAAGGACCCAGTCGCCAACCTGAAGTATGCCTTGGCTGCTGGTAGTGACAGCGCCCGCAGTGCCTGGGTTACCGACTTCACACATCTGGATGACCTGTTACCACAGATCAAAGTTACCAAAGTAGTTTGATTTTTAAGCAATACATTGTCACGACGCACTTTTTCACGGAAGGAAGTAGCAATTATGGCAAAATATGATTTGATTGCGGCCACCGGCTGTGCGACTGGGATTGCCCACACGTACATGGCCCAGGAGGCTTTGGAACAAGAGGCCAAGAAGCGGGGCCTCACGATTAAAGTTGAAACTCACGGCCAAGCTGGTGTCGATGATCCACTTACCCAAGAGGAAATCGACAACGCCAAGGCAGTCATCGTCGCCGCCGATATTGACGTTGACGCCGACCGCTTCGCCGGGCTGCCAGTAATTATGGTGCCAGTCGCTGCCGGGATTAAAGACCCGGGCAAGCTGATTGACCAAGCATTGGCCAAGGATGCACCAATCTACAAGCCAAATACCAAGGCCAAGGCAGCCACTGGGGGTAAGAGCTCTGGTGAAGGGCTCGGACACCTGGTTTACACCAGCCTGATGAACGGGGTTTCGCACATGCTGCCGGTCGTCGTTGCTGGTGGTGTGCTTACCGCGATTTCGTTCTTCTGGGGCATCTACTCAGCTGACCCGAAGAGTGGCCAGTACAACGCATTCGCCGCGATGCTGAACACAATCGGTGGTTACACCATGAATTTGATGGTCCCGATTCTCTGTGCGTTCATCGCTGAAGCCATTGCTAAGCGTAGTGGTCTGGTTGTCGGGTTCGCCGTTGGGATGATTGCCCTAAACGGTGGGACCGGTTTCCTCGGCGGGATTGTCGGTGGTTACGTTGCTGGTGCCGTAGTGATTTTGCTTCAGCACTTACTCCGTCCGCTGCCAGACAAAGAATTCCGTGGACTCAAAGCGATTTTCCTCTACCCAGTACTCGGGGTATTCATCGCCGGGATGATTATGTGGGTCATCACTAAACCAATGGCTGGCATCAATACGGGCATGATGAGCTTCCTGAAGGGCATGCAAAACTCCGACCCAATCATTCTGGGACTCATCGTTGGGATTATGTGTGCATCCGACTTCGGGGGCCCAATCAACAAGGCGGCCTACCTCACCGGGACGGCCCTGCTTGCCCAAGGTAACGCGTTCTTCATGGCTGGTGTTTCCGCCGCATGTATCGCACCACCAATCGCCACCGGGATTGCTGTACTGCTCAACCCTAAGGCATACTCTAAGGATGACCGTAGTGCCGGTTACGTTAACTTCCTGCTCGGTTCCACGCATATCACTGAAGGGGCAATTCCGTTCGCCGCAAAGAATCCACTGCTCAACATTCCTAGTTTCATGATTGGTTCTGCAGTTGCTTCAATTCTAACCTACATGAGTAAAATTCAGGTACCCGCACCACACGGTGGGTTCATCATCCTGCCACTGGTCAACCACCCAATTCTCTGGGTTGTCTACATTCTGATTGGTTCCGCTGTTTCTGGTGTACTGCTCGCCATCATTGCTGGACACTCCGCCAAGAAGCACGGGGTTTCCCAGAACTCAGTTTCACTCGCCGGTCTGACCGGTGACGAAGCCGTTGCCGCAATTGCACCACAAGCACAGACCACCACAACAACTGTTGGCGCAACAGACACAGATACCACCAACCTTGGTGACATTCTTAGTTCTGACAACATCGTTATGGATGTCAACGCCACTGACCGCGACGACGCGCTGCATCAGCTAGCAGCCCTCGCCGTTAAGAACGGCATCGCCAGTGATGCCGAAGCCGTTTATGCTAAATACCAGAAGCGTGAAGCTGAAGGATCAACCGGGATGGAGCAAGGTATCGCTATCCCCCACGCACAGGACGCAACTATCAGTCGTTCCGCAATGTTAGTTGTTCGGCTGCAAAAGCCCGTCGAGTGGAAAACCTTCGACGACCAGCCAGTTGATACACTCATCAGCTTCTTGATTCCAGAACATGATAATGGTGATCACCTGCACTACCTGAGTAACACCGCCAAGTTGCTGACGCACCAAAGCTTCATCAAGCAGCTCAAGGCCGCGAAGACACCAATGCAGATTCTGACTTTGTTTAAGGAATAATAGCATAAACGAAAATCGCACCTGACAAGCAATGCTTGCCGGGTGCGATTTTTATGTTCGTTACCTCTTCCTCCGGTCCACCCACAGTGCCATCACCAGCACCACCACGACCGCTACGACGAATAGTGCCACTGCCGTAAACACCACGCCAAAAACAATGTCCCCCAACATGTCGTTTGCCTCCACCAGTTATTCTTTCACCCTCAGCGTACTCCGCGGTGCCGACACTAGCAATCGGTCTTAAGCCGTAAAAAACACGGCCCCCAGCGGGTAAGCTGGAGGCCGTGTCTACCTGTACGCTGGGTAAGCGTACTGTTCAAAGGGTAGTGCCGGGACGTATGGCATCCCGTCCCCTTTAAGATAAATCAACCAGGCAATTCGCGCAATCGTTTTGCTGATATTTGTTATGTTAAATTTTAAATCAGCCCATCCGCGGTAGTGCCGGGCGGTCGTAAAAATAGCCCTGCAGGTAATGCGCATGCAACTCATCAACCGCATATTTCGCGTCCACACTGTTCTCGATGCCCGTGATGACAATGTCGATGGCCAGCGGATCAGCCAAGCGGTGCCACGCATCCAGTCGAGCAACCAGGGCCGTGCTGTCGGGATACGCCGCGCGCAGGTCAGCGAGCTCGAATTTCACGCCGTCCAGGTACAATAGCTGCGGCCGCAAATCAGCGAGCGGCCAGTCCACATCCATGTCATCGAATTCGAGGCGCAAATCGTGCGCGCGGTACTGCGGCCCCATCCAGCGCATGAGGTCCGTGTCCGGCACGCCCATCAGCTCGACGACAAGCACCTGCAAGTCGGTGCATTCGTGCTTGAAGTCCACCAGTTGCTGCAGCACACTCGGCTCCGCGAACTGCTCCAAGGTGATATTGATCATCACCTTCTTGACCTCAGTGTTCGGGATTGCGCGGCGGATGAATTCAAGCTGTTCCGGCACCGCCAGCTCGAACTCGCGGGGGAACAGCCACTCATCGCGGTCGCTGTCGTACCGCGCGAGGCGCACCTCATTGTGCACCACGCGATACGGCTCATGGCGCACATTGACGATTTTCTGGTTGAAAATCGCGCTGGTCATAATCGTCCGCGGCTTGCGGGCCGCCCCGATTGTCTTGCCCATCACGGTCACCACGTCGCGGCCGTAGTGCTTACTCTGGTACAGGCTCGCATCCGCCCGGGCGTACAGGTCATCGAACTTCTGGTCGTCCGGCTGCAGTTCCGCCAGACCGATTGAAATGGTCACGAGAACCTCGTAGTTCGCAGCGGTGAAGCGGGTTTCGCGCACCACGCGCCAGCATTCCAGCAGCATATTCTGCACGTCCGCCACCCCGCAGTCCGGGAATACGACGTTGAACTCTTCGCCACCGGTCCGATACAACGTGTGCACCCCGGGATACCGCGCGAGCAGCTTCGTCAGAGTGTTCGCCACGCCGGCCAGCACTTCATCCCCCGCCAGATGCCCATAATGGTCATTAATCTGCTTGAAGTGGTCAATGTCCAGCACCGCCATCGCCACCGGCCGCTTTTCCGCCTTGGCGCGGGTAAAGATCCCGGTCACATCCTCCTTGTACGCCGCGTAGTTCTTCGAGTTGGTCAGCGCGTCGTAGTGTGCTTCTTGCGCAATCGCCGCGTTTTTGAGCCGCAAATTATTGTCGTAGCGTAAGTACAGAACAGTCACCAGCGCCATCACCACGAACGTCACGAGTGCTTGCGCGATGAGTAGCGGCGACGTCGTCATTTGGCCAATCCGGTATGGGGCAAAAATCCAGAAGACGGCTGCTAGCAAACTAAAGGCCAATGTGTGCCGCCACACGTTGTAGCGAATCTTGTCCGCAAACAATCGCAGCCCAACCAGGAGCACGAGTAGCAAAATCAGCGATACGTAGACGTTCCAGTCGCCAATCGCCGTCCAATAATGCAACGTCCACATCCATAACAGTGCGGCCGCCCGGACAATATAAGCCACCAAGGAGCTGCCCTCATCCAGCAGGGGGAAGGCCAAAATGAAGAGGCCAAGGTTATCGAATACCATTCCTACTGCGTCTGCGCCCAAAATCGTGGCCACAGATTGCAAACTTAAGCCGAGGATGGTCGTGATGGCAATCATGGCCACATTCAACCACCGTGCCCGCTGCGTTTGGCGCGCACTATCCGTCTGTGCCATGCTCCACAATTGCCGGTAATACACGACAAACCCACTGGCGAAGAGCGCACTAATCACCAGTTCTGCTAGCCATAATTCTAATTGTAATGGTGTCGTTGTCACAGGCATATCCGTCATTCGTGGCTCCCCTTTTCCCCCAAAAAGTTAAGTCGTTACGATAAAGCTTATTGTCATCCCATGTTATTATTTGCAAAGTTTGGGATTGGAATAATTATGGCAGATTTTATAATCAAGTTAGCCACTCGTGACCAAGTTCTTCTGAAATAAA
>NZ_AYYO01000008.1 GCF_001436225.1 Lacticaseibacillus sharpeae JCM 1186 = DSM 20505
CCTGAGCCAGGATCAAACTCTCAAATTAAGAGAGCTCAAAGAGCTCATTGTTTTTTTATTGTTATAAGCGAATTGACTTCGTTATAATGTGATAATTCTCCTTCAGCAATTAAGCTGAAGAACCTACATTTATACGAAACTTTGTTCAGTTTTCAAGGAACTATCTTGTTGGAAACAACTTAGATATCATATCAACTATAGAACACGTTGTCAACATCTTTTTTCTAAGCCGTTCGCCGTAAGAAGCAGTGCTCTTTACGACTTCACTATATTATCAGGATTACCCTTCAGCGTCAAGAAACCCCATTTGGCACTTATTTGCGAACTTTGTCGCGTGGATGCACCCCAATCTTTCCACTATATCCGAACTACTAACGCATAAATATCAACTTACAGGTTAAAATGCCGAATAAAGCTGGACGATGATTTTCACGCTAGGGTAATTTTGTCACAAAGTTTTTTCAAAAATGCCGCACTTTTTTCGCAAATTCCACCCTTTACCCGCGCGGAAACACGCAAATGCAAACAAAAAGGCGGCAAACACCACCAAACCGGTTGTATTTGCCGCCTAAAACTTAAAATTATGGACGCAACGTTGGGAAAAGCAATACGTCGCGAATTGATGCTGCATCAGTTAAAAGCATTACTAAACGATCAATCCCGATACCAAGGCCCCCCGTTGGTGGCATCCCGTATTCCAGAGATTCAACGAAGTCTTCATCAATCCCTTGCGCTTCATCATTCCCGGCAGTCTTCTCAGCAGCCTGGGCTTCAAAACGTTCGCGCTGGTCAATTGGGTCGTTCAATTCGGTAAAGGCATTACCGTACTCATTCCCGCCGATGAACAATTCGAACCGTTGCGTAAAGCGTGGATCCTTCTCGTCCTTCTTGGCCAGTGGGGAGATTTCCAGTGGGTGCCCGTAAATAAAGGTTGGCTGGGTCAGCGTGTCTTCAACAAATTCTTCAAAGAATGCGTTGATGATGTGGCCGGTCTTCCAGTAGCTTTCATAGTGCACGTGGTGTTCATCTGCTACCTTGCGCGCTTCCTCGTCAGTCATTGGCTGCCAGAAGTCAACGCCGGTTACCCGCTTGATTGCGTCAACCATGTGTTCACGGCCGAACTTCGCATCCAGGTCGATATCCTGACCCTGGTACGTAATCTTCCCGGTTCCAAGCACCTTGTTGGCAACATAGCGGAAAATACCCTCAGTTTCGTTCATCACGTCGCCCAGGTCCCAGTATGCCGCATAAGTTTCAAGTTCCGTAAATTCAGGGTTGTGCTTAGTGTCCACCCCTTCGTTCCGGAAAACCCGGCCGATTTCGTAGACACGTTCCATGCCGCCGACAATCAGCCGCTTGAGGTGCAATTCCAGCGCAATCCGCATGTACAGGTCAATGTCCAATGCGTTGTGGTGGGTAATAAATGGCCGGGCACTAGCACCACCAGCCTGGTTGTGCAGCACGGGGGTCTCAACTTCCAGGAAGCCGTTCCCGTCGAGGAATTCACGTACCGCACTGATAATCTTCGTCCGCTTAACGAACCGGTCAAAGCTCTCCTTGTTCGTCATCAGGTCGAGGTACCGCTGACGGTAAATCTGCTCGATGTTGGTCAAACCGTGGTACTTATCTGGCAGTGGCCGCAAAGCCTTGGACAGGAAAGTCAGTTTGCTGGCCCGAACGGTGAGTTCACCCATGTCCGTCCGGATAACATCCCCGGCAATCCCGAGAATGTCCCCCAGGTCAGCCTTCTTGAAGATTTGGTAGTTCTCGTCGCCAACCATGTCTTTGCGGACATAAATCTGCATCCGGCCATCGCGGTCTTGGATGTCGGCAAAACCGACCTTCCCCTTACCACGCTTGGTCATCATGCGGCCCGCAATTACAACCTGGGCGTTCAGCGCTTCGAGTTCTTCCTTGCTCTTATCACCGAACTGCTGGCGAATCTCTTCGCTGTTGTGGGTCCGGTCAAAACGGTGCCCAAATGGGTCAATCCCCGCTTCCCGCAGAGCATCCATTTTTTCACGGCGTGCCCGCATCTGGTCATTCATCTGTGCTTCTTCAGCAGTCTTCTTTGCCACTCGAATTCCTCCGTTCTTTACTTCCGTATCTTGCCAATTATCCGCGCAAATTGCAAGGTGCACCGCCGATAATTTGCTAATCCGTGTCTGTTTAGTGCGTTTCGCGCGTAATTGGCGCGTTTTCGGTCTTATTCACGAAGTCATCGAAAATTGCACAGACTTCTTCTTCAGTATCCACTGAGTTCACCAAGGCCTTAGTCTTAGCCGAACGGGGAATGCCCTTCAGGTAGTAGGCCGCCTGGGAACGGAATTCCCGCACCGCGACGTTCTCCCCCTTAAGTTCAACCAACCGGTGCAGTTGCAGCTTGGCGGTGACAATCTTCTCCCGTGGGGTAGGCTGGTCTTCCAGAATCCCGGTGTCCAGGTAGTCAACCACCTGCTTCAATACCCATGGATTCCCCAAAGCGGCCCGGCCAATCATCACGGCGTCGGCACCAACTTCATCAATCATGCGCTTGGCGTCCTGCGGCGTACGGATATCACCGTTACCCATGAACGGAATGCTGAGCTTACTCTTCACCTTCGCCAGGATGTCCCAGTCGGCGTGCCCTGAGTACAATTGTTTGCGCGTCCGACCGTGCATCGCGAGGGCCTTGGCCCCGCCGGCCTGAGCTGCCAGAGCGTTCTCGACCGCGTAAATGTGGTCCTCATCCCAACCAGTGCGCATCTTGACGGTAACTGGCTTATCCACCGCGTGGGTCACCGCATCTACCATCTCGTAAATCTTGTCTGGATCAAGCAACCAGTGCGCACCAGAGTCGGTCTTCGTCACCTTTGGCACTGGACAGCCCATGTTGATGTCGATGATATCGGCGGCCGTGTTCTCGGCAATGTACTTCGCCGCGTTCACCAGGGTCTCCTTCGAACCCCCGAACACCTGAATTGAAATCGGGTGTTCCCGGGGGTCGACGAACAACATTTCCTTGGTTTTCTTATTGTTGTACATAATGCCACGGTCACTGATCATTTCACAAACAACCAGCCCGGCGCCAAATTCCTTGGCGGTTACCCGAAAGGCGGCGTTGGTAATCCCGGCCATGGGCGCAACCACAACCTGGTTAGGAATTGTGATATCGCCGATTTTCCACTCAGTCATTTCTGTACCTCACTATTTCTTATCTAACATCCGCTGCAGTTCGGTGGCACTAAACTCGTACTTCTTCCCGCAGAACTTGCAGACGGCCTCGGCGCCATTATCCTCATCAATCATTGCTTTGAGGTCTGCCCGTTTCAGCGTGGCAATACCGTTGTAGAACTTGGCCTTGGTGCACGGACACTTGTAAGCAAAGTCCTGCTTGTCCAGAATCATCAGCTTGCCGCCGTCCACAATCCGGTCCAAAATCTCTTCCGGCGTCATCTTGGCGTGCAGCATTTCTGATACCAGCGGCAGCGTCTTGATATTCTCCTCCAGCTTCGCCAGCTGGGCATCGGTGGCACCAGGCAATGCTTCAACCAGGAAACCGCCAGCAACGCCAATTGTATTGTCGGGGTTAACGAAGACAGACACACCCATCGAGGCCGGAATCTGTTCGGACTTAGCCAAGTAATAGGTGAAATCAGCGCCAAGTTCGCCAGAAATCAGTGGTACCTGTCCGGTAAATGGGGCCTCGCCATCCGTGTACTTGGTGACCGCGAGCATCCCTTCTTTGCCGACCGTTGCGGCAACGTCAATTTTACCGGTAGCGTTCAACGGCAGGTGGACGTGCGGGTTCGTCATGTAGCCACGGACCGTCCCGCTTGCGGTCCCATCAGCCACAATAATCCCGGCTGGACCGTTACCTTGGACTCGCACCGTGAGCAAGTCCCGCGGATTCTTCAGGCGGGAGGCGGATAATAAGCCCGTCGCAATCAGCGTGCGCCCCAAAGCAGCGGAAGACGCGGACCACGTATCGTGCCGCTTCTGTGCTTCCGCAATCGTCTGCGTTGCGTCAACTGCGAACAAGCGGAACATCCCGTCGGCCGTCAGTGCTTTAACCAAATAGTCCGTCATTGAAAATCCTCCTAGTTTAAATTCGGCGTTAATCGCCGTGCAGAATTCCCCTGCAAATTATCTATTCGGGTGGTATCTGGCGCATTTTGCAACGTCACGCCACCCCATTTATGTTTACTGAAAAGCATATTGAGTATAGCCTATCACAGCCGCAAAGACAAAGAGAAGGGGTTAGCGGAAAAATTCCGTTAACCCCTTCTCTGCTAATGCAGTACAATCACCAAGCTATTCCTGGTCGTCGTCCTGCTTGTGCTGGGCGTCTGCATCGTCTGCTGGCGTCTTTGCTTCCTCTGGCTCAGACTTAGTTGGTGCCGCGGCTTGTTCAGTTGCCTTAGCGTCCTCGTCTGGTGCAGCAGGCTTAGCAGTAGCGGCAGTGTCTTCAGTGCCGTCTGCTTGCTTAGCTGCTTCCCGCTGTTCCAAAGCGGCCTTTGATTCTTCAAAGGTTGCGGCCTTTTCGCTTGGGAATTCATTGCCCTTCTTCTCTGGCATCTTGCCAGTGTTGAAGATGCTGAGGATTTGCTCTTCATTCAGTGTCTCGTACTTCAGGAGGGCTTCAGCGATGTTCTTGTGCTGTTCACGGTGTGCCTGGATAATATCGTAAGCACGCTTGTGGGCTGCATCAATGATTTCGCGCACTTCAGAGTCAATTGCTGCGGCAGTTGCTTCTGAATAGCCTGAACCCTGACCGTACTGAGCACCAACGAATGGCTGGCCGCCCTCACGTTCGAGGGTAACCGTCCCAATCTTCTTGCTCATCCCGTACGTGGTAACCATACCGCGGGCAATCTGGGTTGCCTGTTCGAAGTCATTGGAAGCACCGGTGCTTTCCTGGTCGAAGATGATTTCTTCGGCAGTCCGGCCACCGAGCATCCCGGTGATCTGTTCGTTCAGGTCCTTCTTGCTCATCAGGAACTGGTCTTCCTTAGGCAGCGTAATTGCGTAACCGCCGGCGCGACCACGTGGAATAATCGTTACCTTCCGGACAACCCGGGAGTCAGACAGGACAAGCCCAATCAGCGCGTGCCCAGCTTCGTGGAAGGCAACCATGCGGCGTTCCTTTTCGGAAATAACGCGATCCTTCTTCGCTGGCCCGGCAATCACGCGGTCTTCAGCTTCATCAACGTCACTAGCGTCAATGGCCTTCTTGTTCCGCCGTGCAGCAACCAGTGCGGCTTCGTTCAGCAGGTTTTCAAGGTCCGCACCAACGAACCCTGGCGTCTGCTTAGCGATAGTCTTCAGGTTAACGTCATCGGCAAGTGGCTTGTTCTTCGCGTGCACCTTGAGGATGGCTTCACGACCCTTAACGTCAGGCTGGCCAACCAGAATCTTCCGGTCGAAACGGCCTGGACGCAACAGCGCTGGGTCAAGGACATCGGAACGGTTCGTTGCGGCCATCACGATGACCCCTTCGTTACCCGTAAACCCGTCCATTTCAACCAGCAACTGGTTCAGGGTTTGTTCACGTTCGTCATGGCCACCGCCCATACCGGTACCACGCTGACGACCAACGGCATCGATTTCATCAATGAAGATGATTGCGGGTGCCTTCTTCTTGGCCTCTTCGAAAAGATCCCGGACACGGGAAGCCCCGACCCCGACGAACATTTCAACGAAGTCAGAACCTGAGATGGAGAAGAATGGAACCCCGGCTTCCCCAGCCACAGCTTTGGCCAGCAAAGTCTTACCAGTACCAGGAGGGCCCTCCAGGAGCACCCCAGATGGTATCCGGGCGCCCAGACTAGCGAACTTCCGCGGATCCTTCAAGAATTCAACGACTTCAACCAGTTCCTGCTTTTCTTCTTCGGCCCCAGCAACATCAGAGAAGCGCACCTTGTTTTGGCCCTTATCTGCTTGCTTTGCGCGGGACTTACCGAAGCTCATCATCCGGTTGCCACCGCCGCCCTGGCCGCTCTGATTCATCATCATGTAGAAGAAAATCAGAATCAGGAACATTGGCACGATGGTCAGCAGAACGCTGATCCAGGTACCGGACTGGGACTCGGCGTTAGTCGTGTTCTTAACGTCGTTTTTAGCCGCCAAATTTTGGATTTTTGCGATTGAACTGTCAGTACCCGGCACAATCGTGGTGAACTGCTTCACACTCGATGTGGTGGTGTTACTGAACAGGCCAATCCCAGTGGACTGCTTACTCTTTTGTGCTTTCCGGTAAGTACCGGTAACCTTGTAGATACTGCCGTCCGGCTGGATGGAAAAATCTTTGACGTCGTTCTGCTTTAAATCAGCAATAAACTCACTTGACTTAATCTGCTCCGATGCACTGCCTGAATTGCCGCGCATAAAGTAGCCAAACCCTGCTATCAGGATAAGGAAAATGACCAGGTAAGTGAGAGTGCTGCTGAACAAGCTGTTTCTGTTGTTCTTCATGCATAACCTCCAGCACTCAGCAATTAATAATTAGTTACTCCCCAAAGATACCACACTGCGGCGTGATTTTGGGTATTACTTCGCATATACTTCGGGTTTTAGTACCCCGATATACGGCAAGTTCCGGTAGCGTCCATCGTAATCAAGGCCGTAACCCACGATGAACTCATCGGGCACTGTCGCCCCCACGTAGTCCGCAGTGACGAATTCCTGCCGCCCGCTTGGCTTGTTGAACAAAGAACAAACCTTCACGGACTTAGCGCCGCGGTGGCTGAACAATTCCATCAGCGACTTGAGCGTAATCCCGGTATCGATAATGTCTTCAACCAAGATGACATCCCGGTCACGGACGCTGGTGTCAACGTCCTTAATGATCCGCACTTCACCCGTGGACTTAGTGCCCCCGTAGTAACTGGACACGTCCATGAAGTCCATCTCCACATAATCGTCGATGTTCCGCACGAAGTCGGTCATGAAGACCACCGCGCCCTTCAAGATACAAATCATGAGCGGGTTGCGGCCCTTGTAATCGCGTTCGACCTGCTTGGCCAGCTTGCGCACAAGCACCTGAATATCCTCTTCGGTGAATAGCACCTTTAAAATATCTTCCTGCATTTTTCGTTCCTTCCGCTTTTATCGCAGCACCAATGATGACTTGATTTTAGCAGTTTGTAAGCCGTGCCACAATTGATTACCGTCAATTGTGCCGCACCAAAGTAAATTACTTGCTTGGGCAGCGACCAGGAGCTGATTGCGCACCGCCAAATCCACGTGCTGATTAATCAACCAGCGCCGCAGCAGTTGGTGGTGGCCATTACTCAGTTCGAGGCGGTCACCCGGTGCACGCTTGCGGATGGTAACGGGTAAGGCAATGTCCTGCGCAAGAACTTTGTCCCCCGGCTGCACTGCAGTGGTCGCCACAATCGTTTTGTTCATGAACGGTTGCGGCACCTCCAGGGTGTTAATCGACACGGGGGACACAGGCACAGCCACTGACGGCTGCGCACTGGTAACGAGCAGACCTTGCACCCGGATTTCAACATCTTTGCTTAACTGAAAACTGCGGGTGACACCGTCGTTCCTGCTAAGTGCACGGAACACGGCGTCGACCTGCTTGGCAGACACAGCCGGCGTCAACTGGCGTAATGCAGAAGATAACACCAGTTTTTGCAACGGGTGTGATTCAGTATGCAACACCGTCCAGTCAATCTCATCAGACTTTGGACCGAGAAGATTGAGAAAATGACGCGTTGTCATCTCGGCTAATTCCACCAGTCCAGCCTGTTCTTCCGCAAAGTGGGCGATATGTGCTGGGGCCTGTGCATCAACGCTCTGCAGGCGCGGCATAATTTCGTGGCGGAGGAAGTTACGGCTAAAGTGAGTGTCGGCGTTGCTAGCATCATCGCTATAGGGCAGGTTGCGTTCGTCGGCGTACGCACGCAACTCGGCCTTGGTCACCTGCAGCAGGGGCCGCACCAGCCGCATCCCCGCAAACTCCCGCACACTGGCAATCCCCTGCACACTGCGCACATCGCCACTACGCACCAGGCGAAACAACACCGTCTCCACCTGATCATCCCGGTGGTGCGCCGTCAGCACAACATTGCAGCCGAGCGTTCGCCCAAGGTCGGCGAAAATCTGGTAGCGAAATTCGCGGGCCGCCGCCTCCGTCCCGGTGGCTGGATGCGCTGCGGCCGGCCAGTGGCGCACCTGGAGCGGCACGTCAACCTGGTCGCAATACTGCCGCACGCGCTGTTCTTCAGTAACCGAAGCGGCGCGGAGTTCGTGATTAATATGACAGGCCGTGAGCTGCAGGTTCAGCCGCGCACGCACCTGCACCAGCAAATCAAGCAGTGCAAGCGAGTCGGCCCCGCCAGACACCGCAACTAGCATCTTACTGCCCGGCTGCACGCCCGTTTCTGCCAGCAGCGTCAGCATTTTCTTCGCGTTCAGCATTGCATCCTCCCTCCGCGTCAATAAAGAAAAGCCCACAACCCCCAATCGGGCTGTAGGCTCTGTTCCTTCTTAGCTCCGCCGGCCGCCACGACCGCCACGCTTACCTTCTGTGTTGTGGCGCAACGTTGACAGACGCTGTTCACTATCCTTCAAAAAGCCTGACAGCAGGGAGTCAAAATCATCACCCTTGGGCTCTGGCTTCTTGCTGAAATCGTGCCGGGCACTGGGACGACCGTTTTGTGCGGGCCGGTTGTTTTGACCAGGTCCGTGGCTACGGTTGCCCGCTGGCCGGTCGCCATTGTGCGCATTCCCGTGCTCGCGATTACCGCGGTCGTGGTTGTTATGCGCTCCATGGTGGCCTTGCTCAGAGTCGCCGCTGGCCTTGCGGATGGACAACCCAATCTTGCCATCCTTCACGGTCATGACGAGCACCTGCACGACATCCCCGACCTTGAGCACGTCGTGAATATCCTTGACGAATTCATTTGATACTTCCGAGATGTGCACCAGGCCGGTTTGACCCTCACCCAAATCGACAAAAGCGCCGAAATTAGTAATCCCCGTAACTTTCCCGGTAACTTTTGTCCCAACTGTTACTGACATAAACGAACAAGTCCTCCTTGATGATGGTGGAACTACGCCTGTGCGTGTCCCCGCAACCGATTATTTGGTGGTATTCAGACCGCCAATTTGGTTTGCTTGTGCCGGCAGGGTGAAAATCACCTCGCCGGATTTCGAAACGTAATACTTAGAACGCACGAGTTTTTCGAGGTAGGCCTCGTTGTTTAATTGATCCACCTGAACCTTCAGTGCCTTCTTTTTACTCTTGACTTTAGACAAACGCTTCTGGGCGCTGCGCACGTTAGCGTCGGCGGTTTCCCGCTGCGCGCCAATCGTGTGCAAACGCACGAGGCCAACGATGAAGACAATGAGGAGCAATGCACCGAGGACTGCCAGTCGACGTTTGTGCACACGGCGGCGCTTGCTTGCCAGCACAGCTTGTGCGTCGGCATGCGCTTTTGCCCGTGTGAACGAATTATCAATTTGGCTAATTGGTGCCTTGCTCATCGTTATCGCTCCTCCATATCTAATACCGCAGTAAGCAATTATGCGTGTGGCCATTTTGTCTAGTTCTAATGCAAAGTATACCAAGAACTACGGCCAAGGTATAGTTAATTCTAAGCGTGATTACTCGTTTTCGGAGCTAATAATCGTGTACATAGATTCTGCAGCGTCCTTCTTCGTGGTTTCAACGAGCTCGTCGACACGAACCTGCAACGTGCGGTTCCCAAAGCCGATAATGAGCGTGTCGCCCACCGTCAAATCAGTGCTCGACTTAGCAACCCGGCCGTTGACCTGGATGCGTCCTTTATCCGCGATTTCTTTAGCGACCGTGCGCCGCTTGATAATCCGGGATACCTTCAAAAATTTGTCTAATCGCATATTCTATTCCTTTCGCGTTTTGCGTTTAATGATGTGTAGAATCTTGCTGCCACCAGGTAACATGATGACTTCACGCACCGTCAGCAGCTTCAATTTATAACCGGTAAATAGGGCCACAGCGAGGGCAGCGATGCCGACCACCGCGCAGCCCAGGAGTGCGCCCATACGGGAAGTCGTGCCAATCAGGCCACCGACGAACCAACCGGTAAGGAGCACGGCCGCAGCTAACCCGATTAGGTGGGCTTTGAACCCATTATGCCAGATTGCGCGGCGAATTGCTGGGGCCAATGCCCGGTAAACGATGACGAGGGTGACAAATAATGCGATGCACGTCGCCCACGCGCTGCCCGTGATGCCGAGCATCTTAGTCAAGCGCACCGTCAACATGATTTTGACCAGCACGCCCGCCACGAGGGCCGCGGTTGTCGTCTTGAACTGGTCTTGACTCTGCAATAGACTCGCCACCGCGTTAATCGCAGCCACCAAGGCCACACTGAGCACGTAAACCGACAGCGCACCGGTCCCAGCCCGATCACCAAACAGGAACTGGTTGGCAAACGGCATGATGGCGATGAGGCCAGTCGTTGCAAGGACCGCACTGGCAATGGCCAGGTGCAGCATCATGACGGCGGTACGGTTGTAAAAGCCGTGCGCCTGTTTGCGCTGCGCCACGGTAAGTGCCGGCAGCAGGCTTTGGGCCAGCGCCGTTGCCACCACCAGACCGAGCTGCACGAGCGGTTGGCCGCGGTCATAGATACCCTTGAGGTTCCGCGCGGCGGCCGGCAGAATGCCTGAGGCCTGCAGCCCCTTGGTGATGGTGAAGCTGTCGACCAGCTGCAGCAGAATCATCAGCGCGGAAAACAGCACCAGTGCGCCGCCATCCGCAAAGAAGCGGGCCGCGAACTGCCGCCAACCAGCTTCCGGGGTGCTGGCCGGTAACATCCGGCCGTCCAGTGCGCCGTGCACTTGGGGCACGAGCATGCCCGCCGCTGCCAGCCCGCCAACCAGCGCGCCGCCCAGAGCGAGCGCGCCAATCACGTACACCGACCAGTGCAGCGCCGTGCCGATGACGGCCGCCGCAATGATGATGACCACCCGAATGATTTGTTCAACCACCTGACTGGTGGCCGTCGCGACCATGTTGTTGTTGCCCTGGAAATAGCCACGCGCAACCGCGACAAACGGCACGATGAGGTACAACCAGGCAATGGTCCGGATGAGCGGTGCCAGCTGGGCATCCGCCATGGCCCGCGCAATGGCGGGCGCCCCCAGGAACAGGCCGGCGAAGATGACCCCGCCAACGCCCAGCATCATCACCAGGGATTGGCGCGTGACGTTCGCCCGCTGCTCCGGCGTGCGCGCGCCCGCAACCAGCTTCGAAATAAACACGGGACCACCCGATAGTGCGAGCACCACCGCCAGCCCGTACAGGGGGTAAACCTGCTGGTAGACGTAAAAGCCCGTGTTGCCCACCAAGTTCTGGAACGGGACGCGGTAAACAGCACTCAAAATCTTGGTAATGAGTGCGCCAAGACTCAGAATCCAGGCACCACGCATTAAGCTCTGTAAATGATTTTGCCGCATGCGCGCACCTCCTCTGGGCCCATTTTTGTAGTTTCCTAATTCAAAGTCTAGCGCAGACGGCCAGTCAAATGTCTTAGCTTTCTATTAACTATTCTTTGGCGTTTGCAGTCCTGCTAACGCCTCAGTGAAGTGTTCCAGTTCAGCGAGCCACAAATATTCTGGTGTGCCGCGTTCAATCAGCAGTGAAACCACCAGGTGGTCTTCGTTGGTCGTGACGGTGGCCCGCAGCTTGGTCTTACTAAGCGCCGCAAAAATCGGTTCGCCCGCCGCAACACGTGTTCCCCGCTTACTGAGCCGGACAATCAGCTTCCGGTCCGTACGCTTGATGGAATCCACCAGCGCCGTATCGGCCAGCCGCTTAATCTTAGCCACGGTCAGCAGCGTGGCCACTGGCTCTGGGTAATCGCCAAAGCGGTCAATCAGGTCGTCTTGCAGTTCAACTTCCTGGTCGTGGTTTTCAATCTGCCGGACCCGCTTGTAGATTTCCACCTTCTGCCGCGGATCAGAAATGTAATCACCGGGCAGGTAGGCTTCAACGTCGAGGTTAACCTCAGCGTCCGTTTTGATGCTTGCCTTGTGTCCCTGCCGCTTGGCCACGGCCTCTTGCAGCATCTGCGTGTACAAATCGTACCCGACTGAATCGATGAATCCGTGTTGCTGCGCGCCAAGGAGGTTCCCCGCACCCCGAATCGAGAGGTCGCGCATCGCAATCTTGAACCCACTACCAAGTTCGGTGAAGTCGCGAATTGCGGCCAGCCGCTTTTCGGCGACCTCCGTCAGCACCTTACCCGGACGGTACATGAAGTACGCGTAGGCCAGGCGACTAGAACGACCAACCCGACCGCGCAGTTGGTAGAGCTGGGATAGGCCGTAACGGTCGGCGTCTTCGATAATCAGCGTATTGACGTTCGGCATGTCGACCCCGGTTTCGATGATGGTCGTCGTCACCAGTACGTCAGCATCCCCGTGCAGAAAGTCGCTAATCACTGACTCAAGCTGCACTTCGCTCATCTGCCCGTGTGCGTACACAACGCGGGCCTCGGGCACCAGCTGTTCGAGGTTGCTGACCGTACGCTGGATGTCTTCCACGCGGTTGTGCAGGTAAAAGACCTGCCCGCCCCGGTCGAGTTCCCGCTGGATGGCCGAACGGGTTGCCAGCGCGTTTTGCTCCATCACGAAGGTTTGAATCGGATACCGGTTCGTCGGTGGCGTTTCAATCACGGACAAATCGCGCACACCGAGCATCGACATGTTCAGCGTCCGCGGAATCGGCGTGGCGGTCAGGGTCAAAACGTCGACGCTCTTGCGCAGCTGCTTGATCTTTTCCTTATGCTTCACGCCGAATCGCTGCTCTTCGTCGATGATTAGTAGCCCTAAGTCGCTATACGTCACGTCCTTACTAAGCAGCCGGTGCGTGCCAACCACGATGTCCATCTGCCCGTCACGCAGTTGCTTGATGGTTTCCTTGTTCTGCGCGGCGGTTTGGAACCGCGACAGCATGCCGACGTTGACGGGAAAATCAGCAAAGCGGTTTTGCATCGTTTCGTAGTGTTGCTGGGCCAGGATGGTTGTCGGCACCAGCATCGCCACCTGCTTGCCCGCTTCGATGGCCTTGAACGCCGCCCGGAGCGCCACTTCGGTCTTCCCGAAGCCGACGTCCCCAACCAGCAGGCGATCCATTGGCCGTGGCCGTTCCATGTCGTGCTTGATTTCCTTGACACTACGCACCTGGTCGGGTGTTTCGGGATACGGGAATTCTGACTCGAAGTCCCGCTGCATCCCGTCGTCACTAGGAAAAGCGTACCCTTTTTCCGCTTCCCGAGCGGCATAGAGCTCAATCAGGTCATCGGCAATGTCTTCAATCTTCGCGGCAACCCGGCGTTTGGTCTTCTGCCATTCGCTCCCGCCAAGCTTGTTGACGGTCGGCTTCTTGCCCTCGGACGCAACGTATTTTTGCACCAGGTTGAGCTGGGTCACGGGAATGAACAGCTGCCCGTTATCCTTGTACTCCACCGTGATGTAATCTTGGTGCACCCCGTCGACTTCCAGCGTTTGAATGCCGCGGTACACCCCAATCCCGTGGTTGACGTGAACGACATAATCGCCGACGTGCAGTTCATTGTAGCTCTTAAGGCGTTCCGCGTTGGCCAGCGTTTGGTGCCGCACCTTGCGCACCTGCCGGGCATTGAACAGGTCATGCTCGGTCAGCACCACCAACTTTTCGGCGGGCAACTCAAAACCAGATGCCAAGTTGCCGTGGATAATCTGGAACTGACCGGCGATCAGTTCGTTATCCTGGCTAAGGCGCGCGTTGATGTCAAAATCACGGAAGGTCGCTAACACCTTGGGCTCGCGCACGGGCTCTTGGATGAGCACCGCCACCGTTTCGCCTTGCTTAGCCCACCGGTCCGCTTCGGCCTTTAAGAGCGGCATCTGACTGAAGAACTGCTGCACCGCACGCGTCTGGACGTTCGTCAAGCTGGCCAGGCGCATGTTGCCCATCCCTTTTTGGAACAGGGACAGAAAAACGTGCGCGTGCTTATCGCCGCGCTCAATCTCCTGCATCGGGCGCATTTCTGGTTGCACCGCCACGGCCGGATTCGTCGCGGCACTGGCAAATTCTTGCATCGCCCCGGCATCCCCATCCAGGATGCGGCTGTAATCGTCAAAGAACACCACGGCCTGCTTGGGCAAATATGCCAGCACCGTGTTTTTCTCCGGGTAAAGCGCGCCAGTCCACGCTGCAATGTCAGCGGGCATAATGCCGTCATCGAGGTCCGCCGTCACGCGCTCCGCCGCCTGGGCAAAGCTGCGCACTACTTCGGCTTCGGTATCCCCATCGGCAACAGCCGCCGCATTTTTAGCCGCCGCCCGAATGCGCACGGCAGCATCACGCATCTGCGTGGCAGAAGCAATCAGGTCACTGGCCGGCGTGATGTCCACCGCGTCGATGGTGTCCTGGCTGCGTTGTGTGTCCGCGTCAAAGTTGCGAATTGAATCAACTTCGGTGTCAAATAACTCGATGCGCACGGGCTGGTCTGCATCCAGCGGGTACACGTCAATAATGCCCCCACGAATGGCAAACATGCCGGGCGCGTTGACCAAGTTGTCACGCCGGTAACCCATCGCTACTAGCTGCTGTGCCACCTCCTGTGGGTCCAGCTCGGTCGTCGCATCCACGTGTAGCTGGGCATCCTGCCAAAGCGGCACTGCTGGTAGCAAGCGCCGCAGCCCAGCCACACTCGTGATGACTACGCCCGCCTCGTCTTTCAATAAGAAGTTGAGCGCGTTAATCCGGTCGTTACGGGCGTCAAGCGACGTCACCGCCGCCTCCACGGTCAGTACATCCTCAACGGGGTACGCAAAAACCGACGACACCGGCAGCACGTTGGTGAGGTCCGCCACCAGTTCGTCGGCGTGATTCCGGTCGTTTTCAACCACCAGCACCGGGTGCTGGAGATGCGCAACCGTCGCCGCAATCATCATCGTTTTTGCGGAACCAGTTAGTCCGGTGACCAAGTGCCGGCCCGCAGTTAATTTGGGCCACAACTCCTGCAATGCCGGAATCTGGCCAAATGTTGATATAACGTCCATTACGCCCCTCCTTGAACCACCAATCAGTTGTACTTGTTCATAAGCTTGCTAATTGGTTCACCATTGATGCGGTCCTTGATTAAATTGACCGCTTGATCCACCGCACTGTCGATGAGTGGCCGGTCGTCCTTGCTGAAGGGCGTGAGCACCCAATCAACCACGGTCTGCTTAGCGGGGTGATCCGTCCCCACCTTGACGCGGGCAAAATTGCTGCTGCCCGTTGCCGCGATGATATCCTTGATGCCGTTGTGGCCTCCAGCTGAACCCTTGGTGCGCAGGCGCAACTTGCCCATCGGCATGTCCAAATCGTCTTGTACCACAATGATTTCGTCTTCTTGAATCTGGTAGAACGACATCAACTGCCGTACCGCCCGCCCAGATTCGTTCATGTACGTCTGGGGTTCAACCAGCAACACGCGCTCCCCGTTAAGGCGCACGGTCGCCGTTGCGGCATCGAATTCGAGCTTGTCGATTTTGACCCCGAAGTCCTGCGCCAATTGGTCCAGCACCATAAAGCCAACGTTGTGCTTAGTTTCGAAATACTTCTTCCCGGGATTCCCCAGGCCAACAACCATTAACAAAATATTCACCTCATGTATATCTGCCGCGCCACCGACACTAAACGCAAAAACGCCGGACGGGGGCCTCCCCCACTCCAGCTAGTGGCTACGTGCACTCTTCCGTCAACGCAAAATTGACGGATTTCTTCCATATGAAAGTATAACACGCGCTGATGGTCCGGCAAAACTGACGAAAGTGCACGATTGTCACATTCACGCCGTCTAACAACTACAGAAGCAAAGTCGGCGGTACTCCGCTTGTAATTACGCATTAATTCGGCAATTAACCGCCAAAAATCCGGATTCTGTCCGGCTGAATATTCTGAAAGCGTCAAGAAAATCCATGGAAAAATTATCATTTAGCGAGCAACCTTTTCCGCAACTATGTTATAATGTGTGACGTATTGTAAAGGTATATTCAGAAAGGATGATTAAACCGTGGCAGAAGCTATTAAGCACCAGAAGGTTATTCTGGTCGGTGACGGGGCTGTCGGCTCTAGTTACGCATTCGCAATGGTCCAGCAGGGCATTGCACAGGAAATTGGTATTGTTGATATTGTGAAGGACAAGACGAAGGGTGATGCAATTGACCTTTCCGACGCACTTCCATTTACTTCTAACAAGAAGATCTACTCCGCTGACTACAGCGACTGCAAGGATGCAGACCTCGTTGTAATCACTTCCGGTGCACCTCAGAAGCCAGGCGAAACTCGTCTCGACCTCGTTAACAAGAACCTTGGTATCATCAACGCCGTTGTCAACCCAATCGTTGAATCCGGCTTTAACGGTATCTTCCTGGTTGCTGCTAACCCAGTTGACATCTTGACCTACGCTACCTGGAAGATTTCTGGGTTCCCTAAGGACAAGGTTATCGGTTCCGGTACTTCCCTTGACACCGCACGTTACCGTCAGGCACTGGCAGACCTTGCCGGCGTTGACGCACACTCCGTTCACGGTTACATTCTTGGTGAACACGGTGACACCGAATTCGCTGCATGGAGCCACACCACTATCGGTGGTTTGACCATTGCCGAATACCAGAAGGCACACCCAGAAATCACCAACGAACAGCTCCAGAAGCTGTACGAAGGCGTTCGTGACGCAGCTTACACCATCATCAACTTGAAGGGTGCTACCTTCTACGGTGTTGGTACAGCCCTGGCACGTATTTCTAAGGCTATCTTCAACGACGAAAACGCCGTTCTCCCACTGTCCGTATACATGGACGGCCAGTACGGCATCAACGATGTTTACATTGGTACCCCAGCAGTTATCAACCGCAACGGGATCAAGGAAATCATCGAACTTCCTCTTTCCGAAGACGAAGAAGCAAGCATGAAGGCTTCCGCAAGCCAGCTTAAGAAGATCATCGATGGCGCATTCTCCGCAAGCGACATCAAGTTCCGTCAGTAATTCGTTACTGCTTGAGCAAAACAAAAAGTCCACGCCCTGTGCGTGGGCTTTTTTGTCGTCCGCCATTATTTAACTATTGGTCAAACCTGCAACCCAACCTTGAATGCCCGCGTACAATTGGGTACAATCAGATTAAGAACTTATTATTTGTAAGTGCATCCAGATTTAGCGCCTGCCAACCAGTGTAAGCGCCAAGATGAGGTTTGCGTTCATCGCCCCCTCATCTTGGGGCAGACTAATTGAACTAGGTGCTAAAAAGCGGTATGCTAGTGACGAAATTTTTTTGTAACAATTCAATGGCAATTATGCAGGAAGGAGTGGAAAAAGTGCAAAAAAAGCACTGGCTAGCCATCGCAGGAACCGCGGCAGTTATTATCGTCGGAGGTTACATTTACGGTGGTGTCCACTACCAGGGGCGTTATCTCCCCAACACAACGGTACTCGGGGTTAATGTGAGTGGGAAGACCACAAAGCAGGCAGAGAGTACCCTCAAATCAAAGTTTCAGCAGCGTGAATACAAACTGATTGACGGCAGCAAGACGGTCGCCACCGCATCCAGCGATGACCTCGGCATCAGCCACGACTTCGCCAAGACGGCAACGGACGTGAAGAACGCCCAGAGCGCTTGGAGCTGGCCCGCCAGCTTGGTGGGTGGCGAACGCAAGGTGAGCGCAAGTGCCAACATCGCGGTTAACGCCGCAACGCTCAAGAACTACGCTAAGTCCACGGCAGCACAGCTGAACAAGAACCGCACGGCATCAACGGACGCTTCCATGAAGTTCGTTAACGGCAAGCTGCAGGTCACCAAGGAAGTTAACGGCGACAAGATTAATGCTGATAAGCTTACTAAGCAGCTGCAGTCGATGGTCGACAGCAACCGGCTCTCCGTTAAGCTGGCATCAACCTACGACAAGGCTAAGGTGACGACTAAGTCTGCAACCTTCAAGAGCAAGAAGCAGACGCTGCAAAACTACAGCAGCATCAGCGCCAAGCTCACGGTTGCCGGCCACACCGACACCGTCAGCCCCGCAACTTTGACCAGCTGGCTCGGGTACGCGGACGGTAAGATTACCGTTAGCGAAAGCGGTGTGCGTAGCTTCGTTAGTGATTTTGCGAACAAGTACAACACCATTAGCCGCTCCCGGAAGTTCAAGTCCACCAAGGAAGGCACGGTCACTGTGCCTGCTGGTACGTACGGCTGGGCTGTTTCGGAAGGCACCACGAGCACAAACATGATTAACGACATCAAGAAGGGCAAATCCTTCACGCTTGCCGCAACCACCAACGGCTCCGGGTACCACGCAGACGGCTCCGATATCGGGAACACCTACGTCGAAGTCGACAAGAAGGCGCAGCACGAATGGTACTACAAGGACGGCAAGCTCGTGATGGACTCCGATGTTGTCACCGGGAACCCCAACACGAACCACGCAACGCCAACCGGGGTCTTCTTCATCTGGAGTAAGCAGAAGAACGCCACCCTGCGCGGAAACAACGCGGACGGATCCAAGTACGCCAGCAAGGTTGCTTACTGGATGCCAATCGATTACACCGGGGTCGGCCTGCATGACGCATCCTGGCAGCCGAAGTTCGGTGGCGATTGGTACCTGCAGCACGGGAGCCACGGGTGTGTGAACAACCCACCAGCATTCGTTGCTAAGCTCTACAACGCGGTTGAAGTTGGGACACCTGTCATCGTATTCTAAGAAACCAGCAGCACGGCGTAGTTTCAGGAAACCTCAAATAACACGCGCTGTAATTGAATTAAAAAACTAGAGCCACAAACCGAGAAATAGGTTTGTGGCTCTTTGCATTAAATGGTAAGATGTAGGCATTAGAAAAATCCTCATTAATCAGGATGCAATTATTATTTTGGAGGCCCCACAATGCTCATTAAATCCCTCGTCACGAAGAAAGAGTCCCTAACTACGGTTAAGGAAACCGTGACTCTCGAAGAAGCGCTAGTCGTCCTCGAAGAATCCGGCTACCGCTGTGTGCCCATTCTTGACGAGACGGGCACGATTTTCCGCGGTAACATCTACAAAATGCACATTTACCGCCATAAGAGCCAGGGCGGCGACATGACGTTGCCCGTCACCTACCTGCTGAAGAATGCCACCAAGACAATTCCCGTGAACGCACCCTTCTTCAAGGTCTTCTTCAACATCAAGGATCTGCCGTACATCGCGGTGCTGGATGAATCTGCCAACTTCTACGGCATCCTCACCCACTCCAAGCTGCTGGGCATGCTGTCTGACGCCTGGAACATCGATGTCGGGTCCTACGTGCTGACCGTGATGAGTACGGGTGCTCAGGGCGATTTGGCCGCCATGAGTAAGATTCTGGCCAAGTACGTGTCCATCTCCGGCTGTGTCACGCTGGATGCCGGCCGGGGCGAATACGTCCGGCGCACGCTCTTCACCCTGCCCGCTGGGACGGATGAAACCACGCTCAACCAGTGCGTAACCAAGCTGGAAAAGAAGCACTTCCAGGTTGTTGAAATTGATGACCTGCAATCTGGCCAGCCAGTCCGCGTCGACGAAGACTAATTAAACCAAAGAAACATCCCGCACATTAAATTGTGCGGGATGTTTTTTTACATCTGTGCAGCGGTCCCCGATTGGGCCGTCAATATGTATTTATTTGTTACTGTTGTTGCGGTTGGGCAGTGGTTTTAGCGCCAGGGACACGGCCAACGCCTCGTCAACCTCGTGCATTTTGCCAGCAGGCAGCGTCGCAATCCGGTCGCGTAATCGCTGCTTATCAATCGTCCGAATCTGTTCGAGTAAGATGACTGAATCCCGCTCTAAGCCCCCGTTCGCTGCGAGCAGACCTACGTGCGTTGGCATTTTGGGTTTTGAAATGCGACTCGTAATTGCTGCAACAATCACTGTGGGGCTGTAATGATTCCCCACGTTGTTCTGAATGATTAGCACCGGACGCATTCCACCCTGTTCCGACCCAACCACGGGCGACAAGTCTGCAAAGTACAAGTCGCCACGTTTAATATTTCCATCCATTTCCTCACCACCGGTTCTAACGGATATCGCTGTCGGCTTCTGATTCACACGCGGCGAACTCACCGCAGATTTCCTCATTCAAGGCCGCCATTGCCTGATACCCATCGATTAACCCATTCAACTCCTGTGCATGGGTGCAGACGTAGCTACTAAGCGCCGCGTCATCCGCCGCATGTTCATCAACACCGTAATATTCACAAAAGGCTGCGACACAATCTTGCGTCGCCGGCATGATAGGCATTGGTTGCTGTACCTGCATAACCGTTCCTCCTGAATCCACACTACCAGTGCACAATTCCCAAAATAACTCCCGCCGTTAACCATCCACAATCGCCAAGACGTGCAAACGACTACTAAAAAAATAGCACAAAAACCGAAATTAGTTAAGCAAAATCCGCGCAAAAACGGCCCTAACGTTCGATTATCGTTAGGGCCGCAATCAGTTGTTGGCCAAGCTGCACACATCGCTTAATCTACGTATACGCGGGGGACCCGTTCACTTAGGCAGCACGCGATTTCGTAATGAATGGTCCCGGCAAAATCCGCCACATCCTGCAGCGTGATTTCGTCATCGCCATCGCGGCCCACCAGGGTAACTTTCGTGCCGCGTGGGTATGCGTGCGGCAGCCGAATCATGAACTGATCCATGCAGACACGCCCCACAATTGGGCACCGATGGCCGTCAACGAGCACCGTTGCGCCCTGCATCCGCCGCAACCACCCGTCGGCATAACCCATGGGCACGGTCCCGATGAATTCATCTTCGGCACTGACGTAGGTTGCCCCGTAGGAAACGGTGGTTCCCGCCGGCACGTGTTTGCACATTACCAGTGCGGACTCAATGCGCATCGCGGGCTCCAAGGCATATGGTGTGTGCGCAATGGTGCGGCCCGATGGATTCAAGCCATAAATGCCGACGCCAAAGCGCACCATGTTGCCGTGACAAGCGTCGTGCCAGAGGCTGGTTGCGGTGTTGGCCACGTGAACGTAGCGCGGCCGTTGTGGCAGCGCCGCGACGAATTCATTGAAGCGGGCACACTGAGCCTTGAACTGCGTATCGTCCACCTCATCGGCCGTCGCGAAGTGGGTGAAAATGCCCGCTAGTGTAAATTTAGCGGGTTCGTCTTGCATGAATGCGGCCGCTTGTTGCAGCTCGGCGGTGTCCGTAAAGCCAATCCGGCCCATCCCCGTATCGGTGGCCAGGTGCACCCGCAGCGGCTTTGTGCCGGTCAAGTTTTGACTAGCTGCATGCAGCCACGAATTTTCAGCAACCGGCACCGCAATGTCGTTGTCTGCAGCCAGCTGCACTGCCTCCGGGTCGACAATCCCGAGCACCAAGATTGGTCCCGTAATTCCGGCCCGCCGCAATTCAAGCGCCTCATCGAGCACCGCCACGCACAACCCGGTTGCCCCAGCAGCGCGGGTCAACTTGGCCACCTCGACGAGCCCGTGCCCGTACGCATTGGCCTTGACCACGGCGAACAGTTCCGTGCCCGCCTTTAGCTGCGCGCAGGCCGCTGCCACGTTATGCTTAATCGCGCTGCGACGCACAATTGCCTTGGTTGGTCGGTGCAGTGCTACAACCATCAAAGATTACTTCCTTCCAAAATCACTTCAGTAAATACTAATTCATCGGTATGACTAATCGAAACGTGCGCCGTACCCGCAAACGGTCCGGTCACCACGGGGCGACCGCTTGTGTCATTCAGTGTTTCCACGGCGTGCAGGGCCACTACCCCGAGGCCGGTACCCATCGCCTTGGCGTAGCTCTCCTTGACGGAAAAGCGGCCGGCCAAATACTCCAGTGCCCGCTGCCCCGCCAGTGCCTGCCACTGTGCCAGTTCGCTGGCCGTCAGCACCTTCGCAGCAAAATGGGGATTGCGCGTTTGGGCCTGCGCAATTCGCGCTAGTTCGGTTACATCAATGCCTAGTCCTGAAATCACGCAATCACCTTCCTGCTCAACGTTTGCTCTTTGCACATATGATAATACCAGCTTTATTTGCTCACGTAACTCGATTATTGATGAAAAGTCTTCACTTAGCATGTTGCAACCCGCACGTCAGCGGTTGCAACACGGCTAGAGGTAATCCTTCTTGTGCAGCATGTACGCACTCACCGCACAAATCACCGTGGTCCCGGCCAGAATCGCCCAGAACGACCAGTAGTGGTGCGCCAGGGGCACCGGCACGTTCATCCCCCACAAGCCGCCGATGACGGTAGGCACGGTGAGGATGATGGTGATGCTGGTGAGCACCTTCATGATGATGTTCAAGTTGTTCGAAACAATCGAACTGACCGTGGTGTTGTATTGTTCCAGAATGCGTTCGGTCACCCCGACCATCGTGCGTGCCTGGTGCGCCTCCACCATCACCGACTTGAGCCATTCATCGTAGCCGTCCGTAGTGAAGTAGCGGTCCTTAACGCGTAGTTTCTTGAGCACCGGCATCGTGTTGTCCAGCACCGACTCGAAGTAGATCAGCGACTTTTGCAACGCCATGATTTGGTAAAGCTGTTTGTTCGCGACGGCCTTGCCCAGCCCCAGCTGCATCTGGTCCACCTCGTCGTTCACCCGCACCATCGCGTGCACGAAATCATGGAGCACACACCACAAGATATGCAGGGCGAATTCTTCGGGCCGGCTGCTGATCTCACGGCCGCCACGCACGCCCGCACCAATCTGGGCCGGAATGCGCACCGCGCTAATCGTCAGTAACTTATCCGGCATCAAAAACAATGTCAGGGGTGCAGTCTCGTACTCCAAATAACCAATTTCGTTCAATTTGAGCACGGGGTAGCGGACAACAATGAGCCCGGGGCGATTGTCGTCAGGGTCGAGCCAGGCACTGCGCGGATCTTCATGCGCATCACTAGCAGCCTGCATTTCACGCAAATCAAGTTGGTACGTTGTGCTGGCGGCCGCGAGCTCCGCGTCCGTGGGCGCCTCCAAGTGGACCCACGTCGCCAGATCCGCCGTGGTTGTCTCCGCATGGCCTGCATTAATCCGATAATATTGAATCACCGCACTCACCTCTTAGCTCAATTATACAACGCCGGCCAGTAAAATCCGCGCGGCAAATTTCCCATGTGCGCGCATTGCGTGCTATATTGAAGGTAACATTTTCAGAAACACCCGCATACCACACTCGCTAATTGCATGAGGAGGTTACCAATGGACAAACAATCCGCCCGCGGCCAGCAAATCGCCGCCCTCAAGAACTACCCCCAAGATTTGCGTGCTACCGAAACTGCCGCCATAATTGCGCAGTTAACCGCGCTGCCCGCCTGGCAAGCAGCCCAAACCATCGCCACCACGATCAGTGGCCCGTTCGAATTCGGCACTGCCGGGGTGATTGCGGCGGCTGAAAAGGCGGGCAAAGCGATTCTGCTTCCGCGCGTCATGCCCAAGCGCCAAATGGCCTTCATGCCGTACCGCGGTCAAGACAAGTTGATTCGTAGCAAGTTCGGTCTGCTCGAGCCGGCCTATGACGAGGCAACCATGAACAACGCGCCCGACCTGGTCGTCGTGCCCGGGCTCGCCTACGCACTGGATTCACACAAACGGCTGGGTTTTGGCGGCGGCTACTACGACCGCTTCCTGGCCCAATATACCGGGACAACCGTTGCGCTGGCCCTGCCCATTCAAGCATTTGACACCAGCTTCTGGCCGGAAGACGAGTTCGACATTGCGTTGCAACATATCATCACGCTCCACTAAATTTGCGGGTCCGCCCGCCTACATAAGAGGTCCTATACATTGACAGCATTCATATCTAGCGTTTTGGGCGTGACGGAGATTCTCGTCCTGATTGCCCTCGGTTATTTCTTAGCGGCCAAAAACTGGCTGAGCAAGGATAGCGGCAAAATCATTGCCAAAATTGTGACCCAAGTCGCGCTGCCCGCGTACATGGTCGTCACGGTCAGTTCCAAATTCAGCGCCAAAGAGTTAATCAACCTTCTGCCGCAACTGCGGTACCCCCTGATTTCCATGGCCATTCTCGGTGTCCTCTCCGCCATCGTCATGCGGCTCATTCACGTGGAGAAGATGCACGAAGGTTTGTTCTGTTCAATGTTCCTAAACTCCAACACCGTCTTCATCGGCTTACCTGTGAACCTCGCGCTGTTTGGCGCCAAGAGTCTGCCGTACGTGCTGGTCTACTACATGGCCAACACGACGATTTTTTGGACCATCGGCGTGTACCTCATCCAGCACGATGGCCCCACCGCCGCGTCGTTCGACTGGCGCAAGACACTGGGCAAGATTTTCTCCCCGCCCCTGCTGGGCTTCATTGTCGGCATCATCATCGTCCTGCTGCACATCCAGCTACCCGACTTCTTGATGGCCGACCTGAACTACGTCGGCAGCCTGACCATCCCCGGCTCCATGTTCTTCATCGGGATTACCATCTACCAGGCGGGCCTGCGCAAGGCGTTCACGTTTAATAAAGACCTGCTCGGGGTCCTGTTTGGCCGCTTCATCGCCGCGCCCCTCGTGATGACGGTTCTCCTGTCGTTCGCCGACATGTCGCCCTTGATGCGGTCCATCTTCATCATTCAGTCCTGCATGCCCGTCATGACCAACGCGCCGGTTGTCGCGCGCCTGTATGATGCCGACACGGAGTTCGCCGCAATTGGGGTGGCCAGCTCCACCGTGCTCGCCATGGTGGTCATTCCCCTCGTCATGACGTTCTTGGCCTCGTAATACCAGATCCGCATATGTACGCAAGCAAAAAGAGTGTGCCCACGTAAAACTGTGGTCACACTCTTTTACTTGTTATTCGAGATCTTCGCGGTATAACCCGACGACCAGCCCCAGGATGGTGACGGTATCGAAGTACATGTCTTCCATGTCGTCGTTTTCGGGGTGCAGGCGCACGCGGCCGTTCTCCCGGTAGAAGCGCTTGACCGTGGCTTCGATATCCTCGGTCATGGCCACCACAATCTGGCCGTTCTCGGCTTCGTGTTGCTTCTTGATGATGAGCAAGTCGCCGTTCAAAATGCCAATCTTAATCATGGAACTGCCCTGCACGCGCAGCATGAAGAGGTCTTCTTCGTCGTAGTTGAGGCCCGTGGGCACGGGGAAGTAATCCTCGATGTTCTGTTCGGCAGTAATGGGAATCCCGGCCGCAACCGTGCCCACCACCGGAATACCGAGCTGCTCACGCACCCCAATATATTCCAGACCAGCAGCCGTTAATTCGAGCGTGCGTGGCTTAGCGGGGTCCTTGGCGATGAGCCCCGCTGCCTGCATCTTCTCTAGGTAAACTGCGACGGTGGATGATGAACTCAGCCCAACTGCCGCGCCGATTTCGCGCACCGTTGGGGGGAATCCGCGGTCTTCAATTCCGTCATGAATCGTGGTCAGAATCTGTGTCCAACGCGCCTTGGTCTTCTCATTTGGCATACCGTTTGCCTCGCCTTCCGTTTCGTTAAATTAAGAATACCAATCCGAACGCCTGTTTGCAACACAAAACGCCGAAAAACATTGATTTATTAGGCTTAATCGGCATTTTGCACCTAATTATGCCCACGCAAATCGTAAATCAAGGATAACTCTCGCCTTGTTCATGGTTTTTCACGCCCACTCTGGTATCATGGAGTTAGTAAGAAAAGGGAGGGAATCCTCATGGCAGATATCGTTCTGATTGTAATCACAGCCGCGCTACTATCACTGGGCGCATACAACATCTTCTGGCAGTCCCAGATTCAGCTGCGCGCCAACTACGCATTCGGTGAAATCTTCTGGGGTGCCATCATCGCCGTCTGGATGACCACCACGGGCCTGCACAGCTGGCCACTTGTCGTCTGCACCGCCGCCTTCGTCCTCATTTACGTCATGGCTGGCGTCGGGGGGATTGGCCCCAACCGCTTGATTGGCCAGGGTGCATTCGGCCGCGTGTTCAAGTACGACACACTCAAGAACATCGCGCTCACCCCAATCAACGCCCGCAACGGTCGCGGCGTCGTCATTGCGGTCTTCTCATTCAACCGGCGCAACGTGCAACTGATCTTCAAGCAGCCACTGGAAACCGTGCTCGAAACTCTGCGCGGAACGGTGCCCGCTTCAACGCGCCTAACCATTCAAAAAATCAACTAGCATTACCTTTATCCGCAAGTGCCGCCAAATATTTTTGGCTGGTACTTGCGGTTTTTTTGTATTCCATAACGCCCGTCAGCTCGGGCTTTGTTCTCATTATTTTCGCATTATTGACCAACATCGTCCCCACGAATATTAAAAAAAGTGTTGACACCTGTATGAATATTCGGTATTCTCAGTCACGTAAACAAACACATCGCTATCAAAGTAAGGAGTGCTCCTGATGATTAAAATCAGCCAAACACAACTGAATAACGCGTTTTTCTTCGGCTTTTTCGGATAGCGGTTTGCATCGTGGATGCAAGCCGCGCAGCTTGCATCCATGAGGCCGAAGCAATTTAACTTGCCATTCAACCGCCACATGGATTTTGAACTTCAATCCATGTGGTGGTTTTTATTTTCCGGAGATATACGGCCGGCCACATGAATTGTGGCCGGCCGTTTTGTTTTCCTCGGGTGCACACCTAGTAAACAAAGCATGGCAACAACTGGATGAACACACACTTGGAGGAAACAAACATGAAGATGAAGAAGATTATGACCGCCGCAATGACCGTTGCTACCGTTGCCCTGCTCGCTGCCTGCGGGAACAAGGCTGATTCGAAGGCCAGCACCAAGACCGTGAAAGTCGGGATCTTGCAGCTCATTAACCAGTCCGCACTGGACGACGCGCGCAAAGGTTTCATTCAGGAACTGGCCAAGGAAGGTTACAAAGAAGGCAAGAACCTGAAGATTGATTACGTCAACGCCCAGGGGGACCAGGCAAACCTGACCACCATGAGTCAGCGCCTCAAGCGGGATAAGAACGACCTGAACCTCGCCATCGCCACCCCAGCCGCGCAGGCATTGCAGAAGGAAGACACGGATACGCCAATGGTCTTCACCGCCATCACCGACCCGAAGTCAGCCGGGCTCGTCAGCAACTTGCAGGCGCCCGACAAGAACGCCACCGGGGTCACCGACATGGTTTCCGTTGCCGGACAGATTAAGCTCTTGCACCGCATCGCACCAAAGGCCAAGACGGTTGGCTTGCTCTACAACGCCGCTGAAGCCAACTCACTGGTGCAGATTAAGCTCGCCAAGGCCGCACTGAAGGCGCAGGGCCTGAAGGTGGTCGAAAAGACAGTTGCTTCCACCAACGACGTCGCGCAGACCACGACTTCCATTGCCCACCAGGTTGATGCTATCTACATCCCAACCGACAACACGATGGCCGCAGCGATGGCGACGGTCGGCAAGATTACCAGCGAAACGAAGACGCCAGTAATCGCCGCAGCTAGCACCATGGTTCAGGATGGTGGCCTGGCCACTAACGGGATTAACTACAAGGATCTCGGCGTTCAGACCGGGAAGATGGCCGTGAAGATTCTGAAGGGCAAGGCCGTAAAGGACGTGGCCGTTGAATCCCCCGCCAAGGTTTCCGTCGTGGTGAACAAGAAGATTGCTAAGGCACTGAACATTGACCCAAGTACCATTAAGTAACCAGATTTTTTAAACCCCGCACCGCCGCGCAGTAATCCGTTTTCACGGACGCCGCGTTAAAACTAAATAAATATTCTCCTTGACTTTAAAAATCCATGAGTATAGTATTACAGCCATACGATACCGCTATTACTTGAAAGGAGCGTTAACCATGACTAACTTACACAGCAAGAACTTGTTTAACGCTTATTACTACGGCTATTACGGATAGCGGTTTGCATCAGGATGCAAGCCGACTCAAGGTTTGTATCCATGATGGTCGTATCACTTAACGTGCATCTGACGCCACATGGAGGAAGTTAATCCATGTGGCTTTTTATTTTTCCGGAAAAAAGTAGGCCGGCCACGTGGATTAATCCGTGGCCGGCCTTTTTGTACCGGCAACCACGGCTGCGGACTCCTACGCGCCACGCAATTATCAAGTCAAAACGCTCGCTGTTGAACGTACATTTGGAGGAAAAATATTATGAAGCTCAAGAAGATTATGACTGCGGCAATGACCGTCGCTACCGTTGCGTTACTCGCCGCTTGCGGCAACAAGGCTGACAGTTCTGCCAGCAAGGACAAGGTCACCAAGATTGGGATCTTGCAACTGATTAACCAGTCCGCTCTCGACGACGCCCGCAAAGGTTTCGAACAGGAACTGGCTGCTCACGGCTACAAGGACGGCAAGAACATCAAGATTGATTACGTTAACGCCCAGGGTGACCAGAGCAACCTGACCACCATGAGTCAGCGCCTCAAGCGTGACAAGAACGCATTCAACCTCGCCATCGCCACCCCAGCCGCGCAGGCACTGCAAAAGGCGGACCCGGACACGCCAATGCTGTTCACCGCCATCACCGACCCGAAGTCCGCTGGCTTGGTTAGCAACGTGAACGCCCCCGACAAGAACGCCACCGGGGTCACCGATGCCGTCGACATCCCCGGTCAGATTGGTCTGCTGCACAAGATGTTCCCAAAGGCTAAGACGGTGGGCCTGCTCTACAACGCCGCTGAACCAAACTCCGTTATCCAGATTAAGGAAGCACGGAAGGCCATCAAGAAGCTCGGTCTGAAGTCCGTCGAGAAGACGATCGCATCAACCAACGATGCGGAACAAACCGCCACTGCCCTCGCCGGCCAGGCTGACGCCATCTACATCCCAACCGACAACACCGCTGCTGCCGCAATGTCCACCATCGGTAAGGTCTCCGAAAAGGCGAAGGTGCCCGTTGTGAACGCCGACGCCACGATGATCAAGCAGGCTGGGGTTGCAACCCGCGGGATTAGCTACAAACAGCTGGGTAAGCAAACTGCCGACATGGCCATCAAGATTCTCAAGGGCAAGAAGGTTAAGCAGCTGGCAGTTGAAAAGCCGGCCAAGACTTCCATCGTGAAGGACGACAAGCGCATGAAGCTGTTTAACGTTGACCCATCCGTTTTGAAATAAATTATTGTAAGTAGTGTCGTCCGTTCTGGGCGCACTCATCGTCCCAAGCGGCTTGCCGCTTCGTATTGGAGGAAAACATGGATATTCTGACATCAAGCATCGCCCAAGGCATCCTGTGGTCAATCATGGCCATCGGGGTGTACCTCACCTTCCGCATCCTCGACATCGCCGACATGACGGCCGAGGGTAGTTTCCCACTCGGTGCAGCAATTACAGCCCACGCCATCGTTACTGGCGTCAGCCCCCTGCTCGCAACCCTCATGGGAACCGCTGGTGGCGCGCTGGCCGGCCTGGTGTCAGGCTTCCTGACCACCAAGTTGCACATCCCCGACCTACTCACCGGGATTCTGACCATGACCGGTCTGTACTCCGTTAACCTGTTCATCATGGGGCGGGCCAACGTGCCGCTGACCATGGATGCAGCCGGTAAGACGCTCAAGAACATCTTCACCACCATTGCGGTCGGTGACTCCACCACGACCACCATCGTTGTCGGCGCCATCTTCCTGATTGTCGTCATCGCCCTGCTCGTCTTCTTCTTCAACACCGAAATGGGCCTGGCTGCCCGCGCCGTGGGGAACAACGAAGACATGTCGGCCGCCAACGGGATTCGCGCCGACAACATGAAGATTGTCGTGTACATGATTAGTAACGGCTTGATTGCTCTGTCTGGTGCCCTCATGGCCCAGACGAACGGGTACGCCGACATCTCCATGGGGATTGGGACCATCGTTATCGCCCTGGCCGCAATCATCATTGCCGAAATCCTGCTGAAGCACCTGTCATTCGGGATGCGCCTCATCACCATCATCGGCGGGGCCATCATCTACCGGCTAATTATCGCGCTGGTACTCGAATGGGGGGTCGACCCGAACGCACTGCGCCTGTTCTACGCCGTGATGCTGACCGTCTTCCTCGCCCTGCCACTGATCCAGAAAAATATTAAGCAGGCCCAGCAGCGGCGCCGGAACACCCAGGCAATGAAGAAGGAGGCAAAGTAATGACTAATCCAGTACTTGAAGTTAAAGGTTTGCACCAGTACTTCGAAAAGGGCACGCCCAACGAAAATCACGCGCTCAAGGGCATCGACCTCACGCTTGAGCAAGGTGAATTCGTCGGGATCATCGGCGGGAACGGGGCCGGCAAGTCCACGTTGCTCAACAGTGTTGCCGGTTCTTTGCCCGTCACGTACGGGCAGGTCAAAATCGGGGGCAAGGACGTCACCTACCAGAGCGTTGAAGCCCGCGCCAAGCTCATCTCCCGGGTGTTCCAGGACCCGAAGCAAGGTTCTGCGCCCCTTCTGACCGTCGAAGAGAACCTGTCGCTCGCCTTAAAGCGCGGCTCATGGCGTAACTTCTGGCGCAGCGGGGTTAAGCGCAACGAACGCAAAATGTTCAAGGAACGCCTCGCCAGCTTGAACCTCGGCCTCGAAGATCGCCTGGGGGCCGAGATTGGCCTCCTGTCTGGGGGCCAGCGCCAGGCAATCACCCTGCTGATGGCAACGCTCAACCAGCCGGAACTGCTGCTGCTGGATGAACATACCGCCGCCCTTGACCCGCAAACTAGCGCCACGGTGATGGCCCTGACCGCCCAGATTGTCGCCGAGCAGCACCTGACCGCACTGATGATTACCCACAACATGGCTGATGCCTTGAAGTACGGCAACCGGCTCATCATGTTGGACCACGGCCAAATCGTCGTTGACGTGCGCGGCGAGGAGAAGCAGAATCTGACCGTTCCGGACTTACTCGAGCTGTTCAAGGAACGCAGCGGCGCGGCAATGACCGACGACGCAGTGCTCCTGAGCTAAACTAAAAAAGCATCCGCAAAATTGCTTGCGGATGCTTTTTTCATGCTGCAACTTAATATTTGATGACGACCTTGCCCTGCGCGTGCCCGGATTCGACCAGCGCTGTGGCGGCCCGCAGCGAATCTACCGTGAGCCCGGAATATGCCTTAGTGACGTTGCTCATTAGCGTTTCATCGGCATACAGTGCAACAAGCTGGGTGAGAATCTCACCCTGAGACGCCAGGTCGTGCTGGTTGTCGGTCTTAGCGAACATGTACTCGAAGTCGAGGCTGGCTGCCTTGTTCTTCAGCGCCCCAACGTCCAGCGGCTGCGTGGGCTGCACAATGCTGCCAATGTGGCCAAATGGTGCGACCAACTGCCCCGCAAGTTCGAGGTATGGCTCTGGTGCGTACAAGATAGCAATGCCGTCAATCTGCTCGAAACCATGCTCGTGCAATTCGCGGGCGATGTCTTCGTGGTAATCGATGCGGCAATCAACGCCCCGCGCCCGCAGCCACGGGAAGTTCTTCGGACTGGCAGTCGCAATCACCTTGAGCCCGCTCCACTGTGCAAGTTGCGTCATGACGGAGCCCACACCGCCGGCACCATTAATGACCAGCAGTGTCTTACCCTTGTTTGCGTCGGGCTGGGCTACAAAGCCCATCTTCTCAAACAGCAGCTCCCACGCGGTCAACCCGACGAGGGGAATCGCGGCAAGTTCGGCGTCGCCTAAGTTCTGCGGTGCGTGCGCAATGATGCGGTAGTCCACCGCTTGGTACAGTTGATTGCTGCCGCTACGTTGACTGCTCCCCGCATATAGTACCCGGTCGCCGACGTGAAAATCACGGACGGCGGAACCGACCGCGGTGATGGTGCCGACCGCATCAAATCCGAGAATTCGCGCAATGGTGCTTGGCTTTGCACTTTGGCGGAATTTTGTGTCCACCGGGTTAACCGAGGACGCCGCCACCTTGACCACCACGTCCGTCGCCCGCGGCTCGGGCAGGGGCAACTCAACCCGCACGAACGCATCGTCTGCAGTTACTGGCTTTGCAGCATAGAATCCAATTCCGTAATTTTCTGTCATTGTATTACCTTCCAGACTTCGCAGTTAACGGCTCAAGGCGCATCACTGCGTAAGATACTCGCTACATTTATTTTAGCACCTCACCCGCGCTAAACAAGCAAAAGCATTCTTAGACAATTGTTAAACTACGCGCCAACTGGGCCCCGATGGCGGGTGGGTGCAGGAAAGGTTGCCCGTCCACCAACGTTTTGCAAACCAAAAGTGCGTGTTACGAAAGTTTTTCATTGGTTACTTTATCATGACCATTACCCCCGCCGCATAGCATGGGCGCTGCTTATCTGGTACACTGGATGAAAATACGGAGACTAGTGGCAACTAGTTTCAATCGGAGGTGGCAGGATGCACCGCGCGCCTGCAAAGCACACAAATAAAGGTATCGTCATCGCGACCATCATTGTCGCACTCATCTTCATCGGCATTGATTTCTATTTGACCAAGCCAACGTCCATGGTCGACCGCATGAGCACCGTCAGTTTCGGGATTATCCTGACCCTCGGGCTCATCATCCTCACCGTGCTGGACGGCCGCGCCCGGAGCAAGTTCGTCCGCTTCCTGAGCGACTGGCTGTGGGGCACCGTCCTCCTCGCGTTCGTGCACCTGTACATGATTGGCCTGGATCCCGAATGGCTCTTCCTCGGTGCCGGTTCTGGCATCATCGCCTTCCTCGCCATGATTGCGGCTCTGCGCACCAAGTTCATCACCACCGAAACCGACTATGATCGGGTCCGGGAAGAACGCTAACCTAAGCTTAAACCAGCGCACCCAACCGCAATTCCGGTTGGGTGTTTTTTTGCACAAAAATAGCCCGCCACATCACAGTAGCGGACCACTCATTTATTTACGGTAACCAAGTTCGTGTTGCAGCGTCTCTTTCGCGGCATCGGTGCTGAACCGCTTCGGGTCGTAGATGATGACGCCTGAGCCCATGTAGTAGTTGAACGTCTGCATCACCACGGGCACCGTTAAGCTGCGCAGTTGCAGCTCATCTTGCACCTCAAGCAGGAACTGCTGGGCGTAGGCGCGGTCCATCATTTCCGGAATCGTACGTTCAGTGACGTAGCCGAAATCCATAATCGCGTTCGCACCACTAATTTTCTGATTGCGTGTTACTGGTTCCTCTGCTGCCATGGTTACCTCCATCATCTAATTACGATATTAGTATTTAATCTCCAAAATCTGCTGTGGGCGTACCAAGCATTCTTGGTTAGCGGTATCGCTGTCTTCAAAACCAACTTGCTTCAAAGCGGCCACGGTCCGGTCGTCACGGCCATACGCAATGACGCGGGCAACCTGCCGGAAGTACGCGGTGAATTGCTTCAGCAGCTCAACGTCCACGCCATCTTCCTGGTATTCAGGCAGTACCACCACGTCATCGATGAAGAGCACCGTGTGCATATCGGACAGCCCCCGAATCACACCGACCAGCTTGCCGTCATCACGGGCGGTCATCAGCGTGGAATTCGCCAGGCCCTCCGCCGTTTCCGCGATGTTCTTCAAGTATTCAGTCATCTTCGTGCCGCCATACAGCGCCTTGATTTCGTGAATATTCAGGCCGTTTTCAAAACTATAAGTAATCAACAATTCTTCCCCCACAAATGTTCTATGGAGTATAGTACAACATTCCGCCACAGATTTTCAGCAAAAATTCTGAATAATTGCTTAAACCCGTGAAAAGTTTTCAGTTCGTCATTTAGCGCGCCGGATTGTTCTTAAGCCCGTCCGCCTGGGTAAAGTCAATGAAGCCCATGTTCGAATCAATCACGCCGATGTCCCCAGACAGGGTTAGCTGGTTCATGCGCTCGTTCAGGTGCACCGCCATGTGCGCATCAAGGTCCTCTGCCGAGTAACCTTTATAGTAGATTGTGCCCAGATTGCTGGTGATGGTGGCGTCGTAATCACTGGCTGCATCACTTGCCGGCACCACATTCAAACTGAACTGCACCTGCATGTGGATCATGGCGTGCTGTGAGTAGGGGCCCACACCGTCTTCGAACGTTAACAGCAGTTTCTTGTCCGGTGCCAAATGGGGCTGAATTTTGGCCCGCGCCGCGTCATCAAACTTGATTTCCATAATCTTTATCTCCTTACTTTTTATAAGTCAACACCTTACGCCCCCTACTTTATACGCGTGCGGTGGCTTTGGCAATGCTTATTTTCGGTAAGTTAAAGAATCCTTTAGCTATTTTTAGCGAAATTCGCGTCCACGGTCACACTTTCTTCACAAACAGGCTATACTATATAAGTATCGAGATAAGCCAACCCCTTATTTCGATACCCAACCCAACTTTTTTCATTTTACTCCTCCAAAGTAAAATCGCAGGTGGACCACCCTTCCACCTGCCAACCCTTACTCCTTGGACTCCTGGTCAACCCCTGGGAGTCCATTTTTTTGTCTAAGTGGCGCTGGCGGACACAATTTCTTAACCACCATTACTTTTCCTTTACGTAAAAGGTGCAAAAGGGGCCAATTCCGGGCACATTTTCTTCACACGCGGCCGGTATTCTTATAAACGTAGAGATGAGATACATTCCTCATTAAAACTTCTTCTTCATAATATTTCTCCTCCAACTGCTGGATCCTCCAAGTCCAGCACAAACTCCGGTTCCTCCAAAACCGAGGTTACCCCCATCCCGCCGACTACTGCAGGTCGACGGGATTTTTTTATCCCGTCCGGCTTGGCGAATGTAAGCGTGTGTGCTAAGATAGGAATCGTACTTTTGGGTCTGTAGCTCAGTTGGGAGAGCGCCTGCTTCGCATGTAGGAGGTCGACGGTTCAAACCCGTTCAGATCCATTTTTTTGTATTCTCATAACAGCAAATAGCGTTAGAATGCACGTTTATCAGGCATTTGCCAAAAATAAAAAACACGTAAAATCACATAATTTGAAAATGTCCCGGGGTCACAGCCGGGGTCACGAAATTCTATCGGCTCGGGGCGGCGCTCTCACTGGAAACGGTGAGGGCCTTTTTTTACCTGGTACCAACGTCACCTTGATATTATTTTTACCGTGGCCACGCCATGGAAATACCAGTGCAGGCATCTTAATCGGAGCGTTACCGCATCGGAAACAACCTTAGGATTTCTTAGGATGTTCAAGGCAAGAAAGCGAGCGCCATGTTCGCTGTGAACGTTGGTATTACGCGGTTTAAGAGCGTTAATGTCGTGTACCCATTGAAAAGGAGCGCTCCTTTTCAATGGGAGCGCTCCTTTTCGCGTTACGCGTTCTTTTCCTGCTCTTTAATCAATGCGTTGACGTAGACCACTCCGAGTAGCATATGATTATGCTGAAAAGCTACAGCATTGCCCATGTCACCATCGAATCCTAATGTGATTGAGGTCTGTCCCGCAAATTCTTGTGCCTTTTTTTGCCATTGGGCGTTGCTGTTTTTGCAGAAATATGCGAACTCTGTTTCGGCAATCGCTAAATCAGCCATTGCCTGGTTCATGCG
Source organism: Lacticaseibacillus sharpeae JCM 1186 = DSM 20505 (assembly GCF_001436225.1). GTDB lineage: Bacteria > Bacillota > Bacilli > Lactobacillales > Lactobacillaceae > Lacticaseibacillus > Lacticaseibacillus sharpeae. Next base: position 35,359 of record NZ_AYYO01000008.1, read on the forward strand.
CTCAATGTACGGCTGCGAACTATCCTTAGCCGACGCTGTGTAGTCCTTGTTCAATGCCCTGAATGCCGCACGTACGTCCCCACGTGGAATAGCTTCTAGGTCTTTGCGTGCCTCGTTGCGCACCCGTTCAAGGCGCACAACTTTGGTTTTTAACTCGTCACGCTGTTCAAGTGCATCCATGCTAACTTTGGCGCTGTTTGCCGTCTCCAGTGCCGTCTTGACCTCTGTCAGCTGTTTATCGAGGTCATGAACCAGTTTCCAGCCGTCAGTGAACGGCTTCAGCATCGTGTCTAAGCGGCTTTGATCGTCGTCCGTCCAGTCTGCAACGTCTTTGGTGTTCATTGCGTCTAGTTGTTCTTTGATTGTCATAGTGCATTCTCCTTTGCTTTGAGCGCCTCCAGAAACTTGTTCCCAGAATCGGCGTCGGTCTTGTTTGCAGGTGTCTCCTGCTTCGTATTAGTCAAGCCCTCTGCGAAAATAGTAGCCATCGCTTTGGCTTGATCGTCAATTTTATTCATGTTGTACCTCCTTGGGTCACGAATCCCGCCGCAATGGTTCAGGCTGTCCGCGTGGCCAAAATAGACTAATCATGTGTGATTTTCCTTTCGCTTATACGGTTCCAAACTCAGATACGTACAACAATTTCGCCCCATTCCTTCGGCCACAAAACAGCCAATATACAGAGCGCCTGACGCCTGTATCTGAATGCCTGAGACGAACTGTAGCCAATCCGGTCAATTACCATCTGAAACGTGCCCAGGGGCCGGCAGTAAGTCCAGTTGATAATGTCAGCGTATGGGTATTCATGGAACATCGTGCGCATGGTCTGTAATAAATCGTCCACAATTTGCATTTTTTCCGCTGCGGTCATGGCATCAACTAGCCTAGTTTCGGCTACATTCGAATTAGAGCCTGCGCGGGGCATACCGTCCAGGTGCACCGTCCTTAAACCGTTGATTACTGATTCAGCTCGCCATTTTTGATAGTCAGAAATAGACTGTGCTGCCACCTTCGCTGTTTCTGCTTCATTCAGTCCAGCAGTCAAACTTTTATAAAGTGAATTTCTGGCCATGCGTTTGCCTCCCGTTTCTAACACACAAAGTCCCCGCCGTGATGATAGTCATAATTGACCGGCGGGGAGATAGTTACATATTCAGCTTGTTGTTATTTAATCTTGATTCCATTTCACATTACATCCCCAATAACCGCATTTGCTCGGCGTCGATTGGTTGCCCATACTGCTCTGTTAGGCGGATAACGTACTTGTCGCGGTGATCAAGTAGGCGGCGCGTTACACGTTCCCCGTAGCGTTCTATCAGCTTTGGCCATGGCTGGTTGGTCGTGATAATGCAATCGCGGTCACCCAAAGCGTAGGCCATTTCTGTAGCAAGGTTACGCGTGAATGGCGTGCTGTCCTCAGCGCCTAGATCGTCAATGACCACTACGGCATTACTGTGCCAGGCCTTGCGAATGCGGTCGGCCTTCTTGCGCAGGTCTTGCGCGTCCTTGTTAATGCCTTGCTTGGTTGCGGCACAAAAATCTGGCCAGCTAACAAAGTACACTTTACGTCTAAATTCCGACTTCTTGGCAATGGCCTTTATCGTACCGTTAGCAATGTGCGACTTACCGGCACCAGTGTGGCCAAGAAGAATCATGTGGGTGATTTTGCCTGCGATAACATCAGCTACAAACGACTGCGCTAGTCTCAGAGCGTTACCTTGCTCCGGTGTTTCTGCCTTCCAGTTGTTCAGGTCGTTATCTCGCATACTCGATGTTGCATAGATTGAGTGGCCACGCATGAAGTTAGTGGCGTCGCTCCATCTGGCGCGCTTGGCCATGTCCTCGGTGGCGGTGGAATGACGGCCGGTTTTCTGCATGTAGGTCTGCAACACTGATCCGTCATCGTTGCGGTATGATCCTGGACACCCGAAAACACCTACATTTGTGCATATGCCAGGACTCCAAGTGTCTCCGTCTGTGGTGACCTGATACAGGGGATGACCACACAGCGGACACGTGTCGTCCATTCTGCGGACGTGCTTCATGGCCCGTTGAACTTCAGCGGTCATCCAGCTTCCGGATTCATCTCCGGTTAGCCTTTCCATTCCGTTAGCCATGCGCTTCGCCTCCGGTCTGTTTGGCCTTGGCTGCATCCTCAGCGGCGTACCTCGCATCAATGGCATCCCAGTCCGAGTCATGATAAACCTCACTACGGAGATCTGTGGGCCGGTTGTGGCCACGCGCCGGGGATGACTGTGATGCAGCACGCTGTTGTTCGCTTGCCTTGACTGCTGCCACATTGGTGAGGCGTTTGGATTCCCAATTATGGAGTATGCCGTTCAGATAACCGTAGTTGGTGTGACCGGCGTCTATTGCCGTTTCCATCCCCAGAATTAGCAATGCGGCTGCATCATCGGAACTGCTGCCAATGGCCTGAAAGTCGTCACGCCAGTTGCGTAGCTTGTCAGCAGTGAGGGGAGCAAGTGCCCCGAATCCTTGTTCCTGCCAGAATTGAGTTACCTGGTGGAATGAATGCGATTCAGTTACTTGCCCTTTGACGACGACCGACGACGCTTTTTCTTTTGGTTCTTGGTTGTCGTCGTCGTAGTCGGCGACAACCTTGTTGTTTCTTGTTGTTAATTCTTTTTGATTATTCTTACTGTTGTTCTTTCTTAGTCGGCCCTTAACGGCGTGCCGTAAACCGGCATCCGGTGAGAATGCCTTCATATCAACGTTTGTCTTTTTAGAACGCTGTGGTACCGGGCTTTTCACCGCGTGCCGGTTTTGGGCATCCGGTGAGAGTGCCGTTGTATCAGCGTTTACGTTTTCGGAACGTTGCGATACTGGGCTTTTCACCGCGTGCCGGTTTTGGCTATCCGGTGAGAGTGCCGTTATATCAGCGTTTGCGTTTTCCGAATGCTGTGGTGCCAGGCTTTTCACCGCGTGCCGGTTTTGGGCGTCCGGTACACCGTACACATTCCAGACGGTTTCACCCATTCGGCCACCCGAGACTCTTGGCTGCTGTTTAACTACATATCCGGCAGCGATTAGTTCGTTAACAGCTGAGCGAATTGCCTTTTCACCATCAGGGAAATGCTTGGCTATTTCGGCAGTATAGAATTGCCATTCACCGCTCATAGAAAGCATGTATCCCAGCAAACCATGCGCTTTTAGGCTTAATCGTTCATCGCGCAATGTTGCATTCATGATGGAGGTGAATGGTTGAACAACTGTGTTAAACACGGGCATTGTTGGCCTCCTCCCATTGATCTCGAATTTTCGAACGACGCGCCCAGATGCTGTTAATCGTGCGGCCTAGCCGTTCAGCAATTACCTTATCGGGTTCGGTTTGGTTTAGCACCATCAGTTGCCGGTCTAATTCCGGTGTCCAAGGGTTACCGTAGTTTGGTGCGAACGTCGCGCGCTTAACATTTTGACTGTGCCTAATCCTTAGCATGTTGCGCCTCCTTGCCGGTGGCCAACATGTCCCTGGTCTTTTCCTGCTGCTGCGCGAGCATGTCCAGCACGTGTAGCAACAACAGGTTCATACCCGTGAAGTGCACTGCGGTCTTACGTCCCAGGTCGGTTAGCTGGTTGTTAGTCAGCTCCGCAACGCTTGCAGGAGGATTAAAGGTGCTTAACTCATCCAGTGCCACCATCAGCATATGCATGATGTTGGAACCCTGCTCTGTAAGATCTAGAACTGCATCCTGGTTATTGGGGGATGCAGGTGATTCAGTGGCCTTACTGTGTGGTGCGTCGTCGACAATCGACAACCCCGCCACGCTATCCGGGTTGACGCCGGTCGTTCCTTCTCTGAAGGTGGTAACAAGTTCCAACTTTCCAGCCGAATCCGTTTCAATTCCTGCAAGATGACTACCGTGCTTCTTGTCTAGGTAAACTGCTTCCGTGATGGTGTTCAGTAACTCTAGTAGATTGTCCATGATGTTAGCTGCATTGATTACTGCTGCCGTCATTTTGGGGTGTTCTTCGCGCAGAGTTAATGAACTTGCGGTTGTGGCCGGCATTGAATCCTCTGACAAGGCGTTTTCTAGTTCGCCGATGCTATCCATTAGCGTGTAAGTGAACTGACGTGCGGTCTTTAAATTAGCTGTAATCAATGCTAGTTGCTGTTGTTCTTGTTCGTTTACAATCATTTTTCGGATCCTCGTTCTCTCTCATCATCCACGGCCAGCACCTCCCGCCAGTGAGCTACTAACAACCCACAGAGGAACATGACGGCTCCAAACGCCAACGCTCGCCAAAGTTCAATCATGCTGCACCTCCTGCGAGTGAGAGAACGTAGCATTAAGCAACTCAATGAACGTGTCGACGTGTGCCGCTTCCCAATCGTTGGCCACAATTGGGAATGCGTTCTTTTTGGCCGCCAACTCGTTGCCGTTGGTGTCAGTACAGTGAATAACTGTTGTACCGCCAGTGCATTCCGCCCAAGCCAGAAACGGTAACACTGCCCTAGTTAGTTGGCGGGGGAGAATGTCCCGATACTTGTCCCGCATCTGTTCGCGGGTGTCTGCCAATACGGGAAGCATTGGATCATTACCCGAACGCTGGATAACGTAATCCATTCTTGCTAACCAACCTTGCACGGTGTCGCCATCGCGCGGGGTGATTAATGTTCTTAGTTCGTTATTACTTAGCATTGCTTAACCCCCTGTTAATTTGTCTTAGGGTTCAGTACACTAAACATGTTGGGTATTCAGCATACTGAACCTACTGGCCTTGTCCGCATTGCCGTGCGGGTAAGGCTATTTTTGTTCTTCCAAGTCATCGACCAACTGCTTAATTATGTCGATGCTGTTGGCCACGGCTCCAGAAACACCCCAAATGAAATCACCTTGGGCGGTGGCCACCGCCACTAGTTCGGCGCGTGTGCTCTCTGTGTGGTTGTTCTGGTAGATTGTGGCCGTGTTGCGTATCTTCGTTGCTGCCTTGGTCTGGTCGGCCGTGTAGCCTTCCAGACTGTTCAGCAGGTTGCGAATTGAGGCCAATGTGCACGCCATTCTTAGCGTCTGTTCTTTGGTTCTTGTCATGCTGCTAGTCCCTTTCTGCTTGCTGTATGTGCTCCGTAGCTATCTGCTGCGGGGTGTTTCTGTATGTTGGGGATGGTTGCCATCCCCGTGAAGAATCATGAATACGGCCGCCCCAGTCGTGTTTATTCATGCTCTTTTATGAACTCCAGTAGTTCCGTTTTCCGCACCCGCTTGAGCTTCGGGGAAAAGGTGGCCACCCGTAAACCCGCGTTGATGAATTGCGCCTTGAACGTGGTTACTGTGCACCCGACGAACGCCGCTGCGTCCTCGATGCTCAGCAGTTCCGCGTATTGGTACCGCTTGGCTGCGTTGGCGAACGCCTCGGCTGCTACGACCTGCATCTGCTTGGTAATGTCATCGGCTGGAACTTCAATGGCTACTTGCATCTGTGTCACTTCCTTTCGTGGCGCTCTCGTCGCCTGTGAGGCTCTCTGACCATCAGACGTATAATTACACCGACCAAGGGGGAGAGGTCTAATTTTGCCCTGTATTGCAGGGAAAAAAGTTACAATTTTTGCATTCTAGCGGTCTTCAGCCTGTTCAGGTGTTCGGTACGTTGATCATGTGTTAACTTCTTTGGCTTGTTTCTGAGTATCACGGTGCCGGTAATTACACCCTCCAGAACAGTTACGTGTCCCGATGAATCAAGTTCGCACCGTGATGCATCGACTAGTGACCGCCATTTCTTGTTATCCGCGGGAACATCTGAGTAGTAATACCATCTGTCCAACTCGAAATCTCGCCGAATAATAGTTTCTTGTTCCTCACGGGGATGCACCGCCATATGCTCACCTCCTTCAACGCTATAAGTACGAACCATGCTAGGAAAATATCTATCATTTTTTCAAAAAAGTTCGATTTATAACGATTTCTGCACGATCACCTCGTAACTACCTGATATTACTGGCCTCAGTGCCTTAATCGAATACAGGCCGATGGGGAGTAGTCAGGTCAATCATTGCCCGTTTTGTGCTTGTGATTTGTGATGCATACCCTATGCGGCTCAATCCCGTATTTATCTCTTTGGTCGGTTGGGATTTTTGGTTAGGCCCGCCAGCTAACTCGGGGATGGTCGTGCCCCTAGAACTTCAAAAATCAGTAATGCAGAGTTTTGTGTTGCCACGCAAAATTCTGTGGATCTCGCTGTTAGCCTCGTCATCTCCTTCCAGCACTATAAGTACGTGCACAATCCGAAAAATATATATGAATCGCAAAAATAATTGGCAATTTTTGATTATTTGAACACGTAACTTCACATTGTTGCCCAGTATGGTCATGCTCCGGAACAATCATTTGCGGTTCATTTGTTAATCGTTAGGACGTGGCCACCGCGTTCATGGCCAACACGGCGGCCTTTATTTGCTCGTAGGTCTGGCCAATATCCATCAGCGCAATGGTCCCGCGTTCTAACCGCTGGTAGTCGGCTTGCTCAGCTGCGGTGTACAGGTCAGCGGCAGGGGCCTTAGTCCCGGCAGCACGTTCCTGCCTGAGTTGCTTCACATTCATCCCCGTAGTGGCCTTACACAGCAGGTCAGTGAATTGCTTGTAACTCCACTGGTTGCGGTGTGGCCACGCCTGAATGGAATCGGTCAGCATCCTGCGCGTCTTGCGTTCAATGCTGCGGTATGCCCGTCGTGTGGCCAGCTCCTCACGTTGTGTAAAAAACTGCCGAACTAATTCTTTTTTGAATCGACGAACGGGCGGCGTGTTGGCCAGATAAGTAATCAGCAACGCAGCTTGTTCTTCGTTCAATTTGTAGTTTTTGTGCGGTCGTCCGCCTTTAGATCCCTTAGGAGGTTTCGGCACATCAAATGCCAAAACTCCAAACTCTGAAAGGTCGGCTCCGTGGCGACGAACCATCTGTCGAACGGCATGGGCTTCTACTTGTCCATACTTGGCGATAATGTCCGTCGTTGTGTATGTGTCGGCCTTGGTGGTTGCTCCGTCAAGGAATACCAGAATATCCATGTTCATCCCCCTAGATCTTCGTGTACAGCCATGCGTTTAGCTTGGCAATCGTGGAAGGAAACACCCGAATTTCAGTATCAGCCGCCAGAATGTTATCCAATGTCCACCGGCTAACCCCAGACTGTCGTGAAAGCTCTAAAACACTAATGTTTTCATCTCCGCGCTTTCTTCGTAGAGCATGAATGAAGTCGGTTGAAATTGTTGTTTTTGTCATATTTACCCCCCTTGCTTACGTCTAAAAAACTTAGATAACACAAAGTACAATATATCTAAATTTCTTAGATGTCAATGAAATATCTAAAAAAATTAGATTTACCTTGGGTGCGGTGCTACAATTGTGAGCATGAAGGGAGGAGACTTAAAATCGAAAATAGACTTAAGCAGGTTCGTAATACATTCGGTTGGACATTGGATGATTTGGCAGCAAGAAGCGGCATAAAACGCGGCACGCTAAACAACTACGAAAACGGGAAAACTGAGCCTAAAATGGCAACATGGCAGAAGCTCGCCGATGTTTTTAACGTTCCGGTGTCGTATCTCCAAGGATTACCCATTACTGGTGATTTGCATGACCTGGAGTTAGCTAAGGAATTGGTTAAAAGACTTAGGCAGATTGTAGAAACTGATGATCCTGATGAAATACGTCGGCTTGCAAGAAAGGCTCTTAAAGAACTGCGCAACGATGAAACGCAGCATCCCCGTTAACCCCCTAAGCTAAAATTAGGGCGTCACATCTGGAATTACCTCCTGTTCACTTGCCACCATGCTCATACTTCATACATACGGCCGCCCCAGCCTTGTACGAAAGGAATTGAATAGCATGGCAGCATTTAAGCAGTACGAGACAAGCAAGGGCACGTTCTGGATGTTCAAGACGTACATCGGTCGGGATCCACAGACTGGCCGGGAACGGTCAACCACACGGCGCGGATTCGCCACTCGAAAGGTGGCGTAATTGGCAGCGGCGCGTTTCATGATTGACGTTGAGAATGGCGAACTAGATAAACCAAAGCAAAAAAAATACACCTTCGCAGAGGTGTATGTAGAGTGGCTAGACAATTATAAAAATACTGTGCGCGAATCGACCTGGAGCAAAACAGTGGGCTTCTTCGATATTCACATTCTACCAGCGTTTGGCAGAAAGTACATCGACCGCATCACCACCAGAGACGTACAGCGCGCCGTTAAGCAGTGGGCAGCGGAGACAACGCAGAATTACAAGCGGTGGTTCATCTTCACAAAGCAGCTGTTTGAGTACGGAATGCAGCAAGGTTACTGCGAAAGCAACCCGGCGAAATTGGTCACCTTACCGCGTCACCAGGACAAGGCAGGCACTGACAAGTTAAAGAGCTGGACGCCGGTACAAATGCGCCGGTTCTTCGACTGCATCGACCAGGACGCGGATCCGGAAACCTACGCCATGTTTTACACGTTGGCAGCTAGTGGGATGCGGCGTGGCGAATTGCTGGCCCTCACCTGGTCGGACGTTAGTTTCAGTGATAGCAGTATCACCGTGAATAAGACGTTGGCAGCTGGCGTTAAGGGCCGTTTGATGCTCGACGCGCCAAAGACCAGGACAAGCCGCCGCACCATCCCCATGGACACCGGGGCCATGCAGGTATTACGGCGCTGGCACCTCATACAGGCCCAGTGGCTACTGGCGTTAGGCGTTCGCGGGGATGCACGCAAACAGTTGGTATTCTCGAATCGAAAGAATGGGCTGCATTCACTGGATACCCCGCACAAGCGTCTGCGTGCGCTGTGTGACGCCAACGGTCTCGAGTACATCTCTGTTCACGGGTTTAGGCACTCGGCCATTAGCAACATGCTGGCGGCTGGTGTAGACGTGGCCACCGTCCAAAAGCGCATGGGCCACGCATCCCCAGAGATAACGCTCAAGGTGTACGCCCACGTATCGAAAGAACAAGCCAAAGAGGGAGCAGAGATTGGCGCCCGGTACCTTGGTTTAAGCTAAATATCGGGGTCAAAACATCAATCCGGGGTCACGGCCGGGGTCACGGTGTCTGAAACGTCCCTCAAACGTGCCCTAAACCCGTATCACATCAGCATTCTACAAAGCAACGGTATTAAACCCGTTCAGATCCACTAACCAAAAAGCCGATTTCCGCGGTCACCGTGGAAATCGGCTTTTTCATTTGGCTAAATACTGTTAGTTTTGCCGCCGCGCTTTAAGTTTGGACAACTCGTTGCTAAACGCGAACAGCAGCACGCTGGCCATGATGACGACCGTGGCCGCGATGAACATGAACCGGTACGACGTGCGCTCAATCACGAGCGCCCCAATCAGTGGCCCGAGTGCCCGGCCCGCAGATGCGCAGGCTTGCACGAGGCCTTGGAACCGGCCCTTCTGGCTTTCCGGCGCCGTCAAATCGACGAAGGTCGACACTGCCGGCAACGCGGTGATTTCGCCAATCGTCAACACCGCCATCGTCACGACGAACACCCAGTACTGGTGGGCAAACGGCAGAATCAGGAAACTACCACCGAGTAAACCAAAGCCAACGTAGAGCCGGCCGTGCAGGTGGTCGTTCAGCCAATCATCGAACATCGTCAGTACCGGCTGGAACGCCACGATGAGGATGGCGTTAACCGTCCAGAGGAAACTGTAATCGCGCACCTTGAGCCCTTCGTCGAGCATGAACGCGGAGATGTTACTCTGCCACTGCTCGTAGAAGATCCAGATAATTACCAGCGTGAGCAACACCGTGAAGACGGGTGCGGAAATATGCATCTTGTCCTTGACCATCTTCGCCTGGCCCGCAGTCCGCACACGATTTTTGCCCCGATACTCAAAGAAGGCAATAATCAAAAACAGCAGGTACATGAAGAAGGCGATGGTGAAGATGTACTGAATGCCCATGGGCAGGAATATCCCCACGCCGAGGGTCCCGAACACGAGTCCCAGGTTACTGATGAAATACATCACGTTGAAAATGTAGCTGGCGCGCTTGGTGCGGATGCGCGTGGCGAACCCGTTCACACAGGTTACCACCATCCCGCTACCAAAACCGGACACCACGAGCAGAATCGGGAACGCCGGCCAGCCGTGCCAAAAAATCAGCGCGGCGGTGGCAACCGTCATCATCGTAATCCCAATCAGAATTGTCGCGTCTTCCCGCCATTTGTCGAACAGCCGGCCACCAACTGCGCTCCCAATCACCATGAACATGGAGTTGAAGAACAGCACAATCCCCGCCGTTGTCAGCGACTCACCCAGCGTTTCGTGCATATAGATGGTGGTTAGCGGCCAGATGAAGCTCGACCCGGTATTGGTAATCAGGTAGCCCAGGAATAGCCACGACAGTTTAATTTGTTTTTGTTGTTTGTTTTGCAACTAACCACCTTCTCCACAGCATTTTTCATTTTATCAAGACCACTTCCGGCCTTGTCCTCATAGTAGTATAGACGAAAAAATGCTCCATGCGGCAGTCTCTGAGACAGTCGTGAGCACTTCATGGGCAACTCTTTCATTTGTCCCTACCAGCCGCAAAAACACGGACGATTACGCAAAAATATTGCAACCAGAAACCAAACCGTGCGTTTACTTGTGAAAAGCCGAATAAAAAACATCCAAATCCGTGGTAACGGTACCTAAATCTGGCGTCATTGTTGTACAATGGCTTTAGTAATAACACTTGGAAACCGTTTTTGACGGCAGTTAATTATAAATAAGAGGTAACGATATGTCTGTAGAAACTAGCCTTGCATACCAGCAGCAATTCTTCACCGCCTTCGCCAAAGCTTGGGCTGATAAGTCCGACTACCGCCTGTACAAGGGCATTGACGACGCCGCCCACACCCTGCGCCTGGACATCCACGAAGTTCCTGGCTACGTGCTCGCCTATGATAAGAGTGCGCAGGAGGAATTGCACCACTACTTGCGCAAGAACTTCATTCAGTGGCTGCGTGAATACGTCCCATTTTTTGAAGTTGCCGATGATGGCCGCGTCTTCTTCGGGGACTGGTACCACCGCCGTGAATTCGGCCGGCTCGATGTCTTCGCCCGCGAAATCATGCACCAAGATGAAGAACAGCGTGCTATTTTGCCCCACCTGCAAGCGTTCGCCGCGGACCCAGATCACTACCTGGACACCCAGATTGAACAGCTGCGCAAAGACTGCTACCAACAAGCAACCGACTTGCACAGTCAGCTCGAAACACTCGAAGCAGACAGTGCCGGCAGTCCTGAACCAGCGCGCACTACGGCACCCGCTGGGGGGAACACCACCAAGCGTCTGCGTGGTTTGCTGAAGAACTTCATGGATCCAGATGCGGAGACCACCGAAGAACCCGAGACTGACGCCGCACCAACACCAACGACCCGTCGTTCATACCACGGAGTCGACATCAACCGCGTCCGGGCCCAATTCCAGGAAGCTAAGGAAGCCGCTGACGCTGAATTCGACGCGAAGAAGCGCTCACTGCAGGTTGCCGCTGCGGTTACCCGCTACGAATACCAGGCTGTCCTTGCCACCTACAGTTCAATCGATCAGTTCATCAACATTCTCACTAACCTGCCCAAGGATTACACCCAGGCGCTGAAGAAGGCAGAGGAGGACAACAGCCGTGCTTAATTACAACGACAAAGAAATCACGAGCATCATCACCAGCGACCTCGAAATCGCGGAATCGCGGACACGCATCACCGTCAAGAGCGACGCCACCATCGAAGCAATGAAGGACAGCGAACTCTGGGCTGCTAACAACTCTGCCCAGACCAACACCTTGCTGGACTTCACCACGCTGCTCGCGGACAAGATTCACCAGAGCCTCGCCGACGTGAACGGACTGGGCACCAGCAACTTCTTCAAGCAGCTGTGGCTCAAGCCCGTGGTGCCCGATGCGGACCACACCACCATTGTTTTCTTCCAGGCCACTCCTGATGGCAACAAGGAACTCTTCACCATCGTTGACCCCCTGCGGACAGACGGCCGGCTGGTTGCGTCCAACCTGCCAACCTTGATTCAGATTACCGCCAAGAGCGATGATGCCCTCGGCTACAGCGACGATGAAGTCACCGCACTCATCGCCATGGTCAAGGAACTGTACGCGGCCGGCTATGCGTTCCGCACCGTCGACGAAACCGTCTTGCAGCCGGTTGATGGCCTCACCTTCGCCACCAAGTTCGACACCTCCCGCCCACTTCTGGCCAGTGCCACCGTGCAGGAAGCCGGCAACATTCGCCTGGCCGCCACCATCAACGGCACGGCCGCTGGTTACCACGTGTACGACGAAGAGCACCACGACTGGATGGACCTCGGAACCGACACGCGTGAAGGCGACCAGTTCGTCTGGGAAAGCACCAGCATCCCCGAAGACCTCGTCGGCCAGAAGTTAACGCTGGCAGTATCTGTTCAGTCCGTCGACAACGTTCCCGCAATGGACGAACTGTTTGTCATCGCCTCCAGCAACGCCATTCTGATGAAGGAAAGCGTCAACCCGGGTGAATACAGTCTGAGCTTGCCGAACCACAAGGACCTCACCGTCCGTGTCAACCCGATGAGCGGCACTGTCACCCTCGGCTACCCCGAACCAACCACCCAGATTATCGAACTGGACAACCAGTACCCATTCCTCGGCGAATGGCTCAAGTCAGTTCTGCCCAAGAAACCAGCATTTAACTAAACGTGGATATGCAAAATGAGCCACACCTCAATTTGAGGTGTGGCTCATTTTGGGTCTACACTTTCTGGTGTTGGAGATTTTTCTCCAACTCAGAGGTGTAGG
>NZ_AYYO01000054.1 GCF_001436225.1 Lacticaseibacillus sharpeae JCM 1186 = DSM 20505
ACGCAAAAAGCGGCGATGTCTGGGCACACCGCCGTTTTTGCGTGCAGCTAGGGGTAACTGCACTAGTTAGTTTGGGAGAGGAAAAATATGAAGAAGAAGTTCGCTTGCAGCTACTGGCTGTTTGCTATGGTTATTACTATAGAGGGCAGGTGTGAAGCGAATGCGACGAGGGTTGGTTAATTCGACTACTAATTTTTGAAGAAAGTTTCGGGG
>NZ_AYYO01000055.1 GCF_001436225.1 Lacticaseibacillus sharpeae JCM 1186 = DSM 20505
ACGCATTGATTTAGATGTTATTTTCAGAAGTGGCTAACTTGTACTTGAAATTTACCGGTCAATTTTGTAACCATTTGGAGCTGTTTTTTCTTCAATCGTGTACTGCTGAGGTTTATCCTCAGTACCCGTTGTGAGACCGTATGTCACACCGTCTTTTATAGTCTGAGTTGTGGCAGAAAAACCAAACGAACCATCAGCCTTAGATTTAAATTGAGTTGCTTCTGCTTCAGTATTAACCCACTTTACAGTTACAGGATTCTTATCAAAGCCAACAACTTGGTTGTTTTCCCCATACTGCCCATTTACTTGGGCATACTGGTCACCGTTCTTGATGTAGAATACTGCACCTTCAAGCTTAGTCTCACTGTTAGCGTCAATCTTCGTGAACTTAAGCTGGTAGGCACCTGTAACTTCATCCTTTGGGTATACGTAAACTGTACCATCAGCCCCCTTTACAGGCAGGCTAACGACAAAGTCTGGTGACAGTGTGTACCCAGTTGGAGCAGATTCTTCGTGAAACAGGTATACCTTGTATTGACCTGCAGCATTGTAATTTGGCAAATCTTTGTACGTAATTTGACCGTTGGCGTCTGTTTTAGCAGTATCTGTTTTAGTAGCTTCTGTTACAGCAGAGCCAGTCTCAGGGTCAATCTTCGTAGCGGTATTGAGATCGTACTTGTGTTCGTTTGCCGTTAAGCTATCAGCATCGGTAGTGTCTTCGGCTGTTCCTTTGCCTGTCAAAGTTGGTGCGACATCTTTCCAGTATTGATCGGTCACATCATACAATGTAAACACTGCACCTTGAACACGGTCCTTGGATGAATCTGGTTCGGTAGTCAAATCTTTCTGCGTAGTTAATCCGGTGTCTTTCGCAACAGCATATTTAGTCAGAATAATAGTTGTTGTATCACTTGCGCCATTATCCGATGAAGGCGTTGTGCTCCCATCGCCATCAGCAGCACTAACCTTACTCCCAATTCCGGCCCCGAGCCCAATAGCTCCGGCCATTACGGCGGCACTGATAAACGTCAGTGCCTTTTTGAAAAATGCGTTCTTCTTCATGATTATTCTCCCTCATGTGGTTTGGATTTTTTATGGAACGTTGTTATCGCGATGCTGAGCAAGATGAAGATGCCCAGCAGTGTTAACCAGATGGCACGCGCGCCACCCGTCTGTGGCAGCATGCCGACGAACGTGTTCGGAAGCAGGTGCTTGATGACGTGATGTATGTGGTGTGTGAAATGGTGCCAGTGGTGGACTATTTTGCCGAAGAATCCGGTATCCGGAAGTGGCGGATAACCATCATCATCGGGTGGAACGGTTTCGTGGACGTTCGCTACCTGGATAGCGTCGGTCGCACTACTAAACTTGCCTGGGGTGACTGTGAAGGCCACCGCCTTAGAACTCCGAACGTAATCGTCCGGGGCCTTAACCTCAACTAATTCGTACTGGCCAGCCCGTAGACCGTTAATCGCAAACTGCCCATCCGAATCGCTTGTGAGCACCAGCAGTTTGGCCTGCTTGTAACTCGTAGTTATTTCCCCCGAAATAACTTCCCAGCTGTTTTGGTTATTACTGCGCCGGAGATACTTCCCGGCCCTGCTGCGGACGACGAATTGCGCGCCCGCAAGCTTGGTGCTGTGGTCGTCAGCGTCGATCTTGACGAACTGCTGACCACCGGTTGTAACCGGGGTGACCGTCGCCTCATCTTTGGGGTAGAGGTCAACCTGGTTCGTAGTTCCCGAAACTGGAAGAACCAGCACCAGATTCTGCCCATCAGACACACCACTGGGATGCGCCGTTTCGCGGAAGAGATAGACGGCGTACTGCCCGCCACTGTGACGTGGGAGGGTAAATGTCGCCGTGCCTGCGCCGCTCGTGATCTCCGTCGCCACTTCTTGCCGCGGCGTATCACTAGCAGCTAAGGCGTTTTGCGCGTCCTCCATCTCCGCTTCCGTCTTGGGGTTTTGCGCCCAGAACTCAGCGGTGACATCGTACGCTTTGAACGTCACGTCATTCAGCGGTGTGCCGGCATCCCCGAACGGCGAGGATTTGCCGTCGTTGCTCGTCGACTCCGGCAGGTTGCCATCGTCAAAGACCAGCTTGTGCAGCACGACGGTGACGTCATCATCAGTCGCCGCCTGCCCGCGCACCGGCGTCGTCGCAATCAGTGCCAGCAAGAACGCGGCCATGACGGCGAACGCGGTGATGCGAATGTGCTTAATCAACGCTTGCATATCACATCACCTCCCAATTCTTGCGGAAGTGCCAAGCAGTAAAGCCAAGCGCTAGTGCTGTCAGCCCTAACGCGAGCCATTGCCAGGTGCCAGGGCCACCGGTGTGGGGAAGGATGGTCGCGGGAGCGTTGGTGACGGTGAGAGTGACGGGATTGGATGAATCCTGCCCTGCCTTAACCTCAAAGTCATAACTGTTATTTGCGTTCATCTGATAGCCTGCCGGCGCTTTGGTTTCCTTCAACGTATATTCGCCAAGTGGCAAATCTTTCGTTTCGTAAACACCTTTGCTATCGGTTTGGATATCTTCGTAGCCTTTAAGCGGCTCATCGCTGCCCTTCGCGTAGAGTGCGAAGTGCGCACCCTGGAGTGGACTGCCGCTGTCAACATCGGTCTTGGTGAGCTTGAAGGCACCAAGCTTGCTGTCATACATATCAACCTTGGTAACTGGGTTACTGTCACTAGACTTTGAATTGTCAACTGTGATTGTTTTCCCTTCACCAGTGTATTCAGGGTTTATATCATACCCCTCAGGAGCCTTCGTTTCGGTGATATGATACGTCCCACTTGGTATATTTGACCAAGTTAATGTCCCATCAGCATCAGTTGTCCCCGGCCGGTCAATTAAGCCATTTTCTGACTTAATATTGAATTCAGCGTTTGCGAGCTTCTTTCCGGACTGCTTATCCTGCTTTGTTAACTCTACAGAACCAATTTTCCCGGAAGCTGAGCCCCCTGCAACTCCACCAGAAGCAGCGACATTACCTGTATCTTGAGTGCCAACAATCTCTTTTGCAGTCATTTTAGCTTCATTTATCAGATCACCGTTACCATTGGATGAAATTACATGAGACTGGTAGCTCACAATATATGTGCTATCAATAATAATATTCGGATTGAATGTGATAGTAGTGGTTGTTGTTCCATCAGGGGCAGTTTGTTTGTCAACAGTGTAATCCGTACCAAGTTTTAACTTATCTGTATTTGGTAAATAAGCTGAGGTATCACTAGATTCGTCATCAGACACATCAAGTGAATCATTCAGAACATTATCAGATGCCTGACTGCTTGTCGTAAGGCTGTCCTGATCAGATGCCTGACTATTTGTCGTAAGGCTGTCCTGATCAGATGCCTGACTACTTGTCGTAAGACTGTCTTGATCATAGGGCATATCAGAGTGGAATGCTCTATCAATGCTGATTGAGCCAATATCAACCGATTGATTCGGACTAGAGATATCAGTTATAACTACCCTTCTCAAATGAGCCTGCAGGTTATTAACAGTTATGTTCCAATTAACGGTGGAACCACCATCAGTACTACCTTTTTTAGAAATAAGTTGACCCGTGCCCTGAAAATAATCACCATTTGCTGGTAAATCTTCTTCATCACCGCCATTGTCAAAACTAGCGGTATTCTTATACATTTTACCGCCATAATTTGCCGGGTCGGTCGTGTCGTGTGCAATGCTTTTCGGCTTGGTTGAAAGTACAACCATATATGCACTGGTATCGCCATCGGGTAATTTAACTGTAAGCGTCTGGTTGTTCTCTGTGCTTGGCTCATCGATTCTTACAGAGTCAGTAACCTCATCTCCATAAGTGTGTGCTGTATCGACATTGCCATTTCCATCCGTATTGATTTTGAATACACGCACGGTGCCCGGAACGTAAACCTGATCAGATTGAATTGGGTCTACAACTGAGGCAGACTGTAATTTTTTGTTGAGCGTGTTAACGGTAATGTGCCAGCTGAATTGCTTAGTGGATGGATAGTAGCTAAATTTCTTATTGTCAGTGTTCCGCGGTGGAGTAAAGTCACCGTGGCCGTTGTCATTGTTACTGTCGCTTACATCGTTAGTAAATGAACCTGCCTTTGAAGTGTCGTATTTTGTGTTATAGGTTAACTGATAATGATCCTTGGTTGTGGCCAAATTGTTTTGAAACTCTACTTTAAAGCCAGATTCATCTGTGGACAGTTTATAGTCATTGGAACTAACCGTTAATCCAGTATCAAGATCAACAAGTTTCATACGCATTGATCCGGATTCTAATGTTAATCCGTTGGGTAACGTATCCTTCATCCAGTAATTGCTAAGTGTTTCATGGTTAGGGTTAATATCAACCTGCCACCCATCAATACTATTAGCCTCATCAACAATACCCGTTGATTTCTTAACTAAGTTAGGTGTACCTGTCGTGTTGGAATTTCCAGTTTCACCGTGTCCAGTAGTCGTATGCCCGTTATTGTCAGTCACTGTATTGTTAACAGTTTTCTTGCTGTCAGCTACACCATCGTTTAGAACTGAGGTATAGCTAAACTCAACAGGCATATCCGTATCTACATTAATAGTAATCTCCATGGTTTTACTATCTGGGTAGGTAACCTTAAAATCCGTGTCAGGGTTCAGCCATGTATGGGTATTGAAATTATTGTTACCATCAATTGCGTCGATAAAGCCGGAAATCTGGGCAGATTCATCAAAATGCTGATTATCATCAAGTGTATCCACCAAAGTTATGCCCTTGGATGATTTTCCTGGATAGTACTGTACCTTCCAGCTAGCGGTGTTCCCTGAACTTCCCTCAAACAACTTCTTGATTACTTCATGCGGTTCATAGTTTAAATGAGAGGTAACAGGGGGTGTCTCTTCAGTTTTATCCCCATAATTAAGCTTCGCCTTGTTAATAAAATCGGTATCAACCTTTTGCGTCAAATCAGTTAGAACGGTATTAAACGTAACAGACAGTGCCGCCTTAGTGTCATTATACTTTCCAATAAACGTGATTAAATTCGTATCTTTATTAAACGTAAAATCTGTACCCTCGACGAGCTTTGTCCCATTAGGGCTTAGGGTACCATCAACATTCACTGATGCTTCCTGAATGCTAATGCTATCAAACGACAATCCAGCGGGCATTTCTTCTTGAACTGAAGGATTAACCATTTCTTTTCCTTCATTGTTCAAACTAATCGTCCAACTAATTTTCCCACCAGATGTCTGTTGTCCGGTTTTATCAATCATGTACTGTTTTGCAGGTGTCACAATGACCGGCACTTTTTGTGTAGTCGTTTGTGATACTGGAATTTCAATATTTTGCTTACCCAACGTTTTAAGATTGAGTGATGCTCCCGTATAGAAAAAATCGCCTGTAACGTCATCCGAATCGGCGGCCAATTGGTTAAAAGTCAAAGTGACTGTCCCATCGTCGGCAATTTTAAACGTCCCATACGTTTGTCCGTCAGCAGACGTCAAATCGCCATGTGGATATTCCCCATCTGTTTTCTGCGGCGTAATTGAGTCAGGTAGCTTAAATGTGTAGTAATCGCCTGCCTGAATGTGATGATCTGTCGGCAACGCCCAAGTGTAATCAACTTTAACCAAGTCGCTTGAATCAATAGAGAGATTACCATCTGAATCAGGTTTGATTTCCTGATTATTCTTAAAAAAAGTGGTTGTTGCTCCAGAAACAATTTGTTCACTACTAATGTCATGAGCATCGCTTGCTCCCGCTTTACGGCCTGGCGCAGAGCCAGCAATAATCTGCACAAAAATAAACAGAACCATCAAAGCAGTCACGATGCTTGCTGACTTTCTGAAGTTATTCAAGAATAATCCCCCCTCCTTGGTAAAATTCCAACGCCATCAACTGGTATATGTAAACGCAAATATGTGTATACAACTTTTAGGATAAACAAAAATCGGGAGTCCGCCACACGTGTTGGCTTACTCCCGATTGTTTTCAATCGTCAGTTTCATAACTCAATATAATACGCCGCAGAATCATCATGCGTCGCAACGCTCCCGTTGGTTCCCCCGAGCCAACACCTAAAGCCTAACATGACGGCATTTAGGAATCAACGGCGTTATTTGATAAATAACCGGCGATAATTGGTATAGACATCGCAAAAACCTTAAACAATAACGTTTATTCCGCTTACTTGGTTTAGACCAGCGACGATAAAAAAACAAAAATATTTTTATAGAGTGGCTCGATTTCACTTATACGTTAAATAAGTCGACTCATAATTGAGCCTTTTCTACCCTTTGCACAACATTTATCCCACATTTGTCGCATACGGTTAGATACTGATGTTATGCACTTCACTTACCAATTGATACTAAAATGGAATTTGCAAAGACTATACTTTTGCAAACAAAGTGCTGTTTTCACAATCGCCCAATAACCGGCTTATAAATAATATCAATCACAGCTAACTATAAAAAGAACAAATTACGCCTGTGCCCGTTTCTGCTGACCTTCCCGCCTCAGGGCCCAGAGGTTCAAAGCAGCAGCGACGAGCATCAAAATCAGGCCCAAAATCATTATATTATGCAGCCCCGTGAACATGATGGAGCGCATCTTCGGCAACAGATTCTGCGGCAGCGACGCGGAACTGCCCGCATCACTCAGCTTGTTCATCATCTTGATGGTGATTCTGCCATTCGCAGCTTGGACCCCACTGCGCAGGGCGTTATTCATGATGATCCCGAAGATGGCCGTGGCGAAGGTCTGGGCGAGCATGCGAATCAGGAAGCTGAAGGAGGTCGCAACCGGCACGTCTTGAACTTCTGCATCCTGTTGCACCTTAATCTGCAGCTCGTTGAAGCACATCCCGTTCCCGAAGCCTTCCAGCGCGCCCGCAAGCATCAGCCACCAGTACGAACCATGCTCGCCGAGTAGCGTCATGATGATGAAGGTGCCGACCAGCGTCCAGGTACCCAACGCAATCACCTTTTGCGGCGACAAGTAACTGCGCAGCGGCGCCACCAGTGCGGAACCACCGAAGTTCGTGAACGAACCGGGAATTTGGGTGGCACCACCAACGAGCGCCGAGACGCCGAGCAGCGCCTGAGCCCACATTGGCGCGTAGACGACGAAGCCCATGAACGCACCCCAGATGATGGTAAATAGAAGGAAGTCCATAATCAGGTCTTTGTTCTTAAACAACCGGCCCGGAATAATCGGGTCGGCTGCCCGTGCCTCCACGCGCACCAGAATGCCCAGCAGAATGGCCGCGCCCACGAACATCCCCGTGAGCGTCTTGCCGTCTGTTGCACCAATCATTTCCGTGGCCGTCAACAGAAGCACTAACCCCAACGACAACAGCACGGCGCCGGCGTAATCCACCTTGCTGGCACGGTGCGCCCGCCGCGTTTCCTTGAAGAACGCCTGCACGAGCAGTGCCGAAAGCAGACCGATGGGCACGTTAATGTAGAAAATCCAGTGCCAGCTAAACGTATCGACAATCCAGCCGCCCAGCAGCGGGCCGATGATGGTCGCCGTCGAGAAGCTCGCGGACACGAGGCCGAGCACCTGCATGCGTTTGCGTGGATTGGCGTACAATTCGGCGTAAATGATATACGGCAGCGACACCATGCCCCCGTTCCCAATCCCGGCGATGGCGCGCGTGATGATCAGGAACCACATGTTCGGCGCCATCCCCTGGAGGAACGAACCAACCACGAAGAACAGCGCGGCCAATTCGTAGGCCAGCTTGTTGCCCATGCGTTCGCCCAGCTTGCTCCACAGTGGCGTGCTGATGGCGGTGCCGAGCAGGAAGATGGCGACAATCCAGCCCATGAGCTCAATCCCGTGCAGGTCGGCAATAATCGCCGGCATCGCGGTGTTAACAATGGTGCTATCAATCCCCCCCATTGCGTTGGACAGCAGGAGGGCGAAGGTGACAATGGCGATATTACGTTTGGACACGGTTAGACTTCTCTCTACATAAATTCAGGTACTGCACCTTTTTTGTTTCCAAAGGCTGCAGTACGCGTTAGACCATTATCCATCTTGCGCCCCGGTCTGCTTTTGCACAAGGTACAGAAGCTGGTTTCTGTAAATTTACGCTAATTTTCCGGTGGTCTCCCGCGGTTCGCCTACCCAGATTCGGCTTATGGTGCGATAATAAATGTACACTGGCCACAAATGGACGGGTTAAACTGGCATTCTGGGAGATTTTTACGTGACTAAATACAGCTACTTCGCACAACCGATTGAAAATATTACCACCAAGCACGTCATCGTGTACGAACTCCTGTTGCGTGAATGGGACGAGCAGACTAAGACGTGGGGCACGCCGGCCCAATACGAGCTCGACGCTGCCACCATGCTCGACTTGCTCAAGACCGCCATCAAGAAGCTGAACGACAAGCACGTCAGCATTAATCTCACCAACGCCCAATTCGCCGACCCCACCATTTTGCACGCCCTCACCGACTTTGCGACCAAGAACATGGTGCCACGCCAGCTTACGGTGGAACTGGTGGCCGCACCGGAACACGACCTGCTCAAAGCGATGAGCGCCAAGTACCGCGCCGCCGGAATCATGCTCGCCATCGATGACGTGGGGTCGGACAACCTCTACGTCGACATCAAGGAGCTGCTCCCGTACGTCAACACCGTCAAGTTCGCCCTGCAAAACATGCGCGAGCTCGGCGAAACAGCAACGCCAGAAGAAATTGAAGCACTCAACTTCTGGTTCAACGAAGCCGAAGCCCAGCAAATGCTCTTCACCTTCGAAGGCATCGAAAGCGAAGCCGACCTCGCCATTGCCAGCAAGTTCGGCATCACCCGCGGCCAGGGGTACTTCTTCTCCCGGCCACTGGAACCAGAACAGTTCGCATAAACACAAAAACTGCCCGCACAACCGAAATTTTCGGCGTGCGGGCAGTTTTTTACGCTTTGTCTTCATCCTCAGGTGCGGGCAATGCCGGTTGGGCAGCCTTCTTGGCCGGAGCATCGGCCTTGGGCGTAATGCCCAGCCGCTTAATCACCTCGGCGCGGCGGTTGCGCAGACCGGTCAACACCTTCTGCGGCCCGTCCGCACGCACGGCGGCCACGCGCATGGCGTTCAGCAGGTCACCGAACGCGGACTCCCACTGTTTGCGCACCGCCGGATCCGTGGCACGCACCTGGCTCAGCACCGTTTTGGCCGTTTCGGGGAACGCATCGCCAATGGCGTTCAAGTCGTCAATGTCGCTGGAAGCGAGCACGGCGTAGAACGAATCCAGCACTTCTTTCCGCTGCGTCGGCGTCAATTCTGCCAGCCACGCATCAATTGCACGCTGCGTGTAACGGGCCGTCCAACGCAATTTTTCTGCCGCCGCAAAGTGCCGGCGCTGGACCCGCCACGTCAACAGGTTATGCTGGTTAATGCCGCCCGCGTTGCTCTGCACGACGCGGTAATCCTGCTCCGGCTCCAGCAGCAAGCCGATGATGGTCGATTCCGGAACGAATTTGCGCACCTTCTGCCGGACATTAATCGGCACCGGCTCCTTGAAACCCGGACCGTCGAAGTTGAAGGCCAGCTGGACTTGCCGCTGCGTCCCCATACCACTACGCATGAGGGCGTACACCGCCAAATTGCCGCCCTTGGAGTGGCCACCGACGAAATATTTCCCGGGAAATGACGTGATGCGGTGCTGCAGATAGCGCACAGCCAGCTTCTGGGACGGGACCGTGTGCATGTACGTCATGTTGAAGTCCTCTTTCCAGTCCAGCAACGTCGCCTGAGTCCCGCGATAGGCTACAAAATACTCATCCGGCGTCAGTTCGAAGGTCAGCGCCGCGAACTGCAGCTCGGCGTCCGGGTCGGCGGTGTTGACGGCGTTCTGCCAGCGCACATCCTTAAACCGCACACTCTTAACCAGTTCCGCCAACAGTTCGTCAAAGAGGTCGCTCATCCAGATACCGCGCGTCATGAGCGGCAGCAGATCAGTTTGGGCCAATGTCGCCAGGGTCGGTTCCACATCCAGGGGCACTAGTGCGTAATCCAAGTATGCCAGCTGGGTGAAGATGGCCGCGTCCACGGCGTTTAAGCTCCGGCGGGAAAACGACACGTTGCCCTCGCGTCGCACGTA
The DNA here is from genome assembly GCF_001436225.1 of Lacticaseibacillus sharpeae JCM 1186 = DSM 20505. GTDB lineage: Bacteria > Bacillota > Bacilli > Lactobacillales > Lactobacillaceae > Lacticaseibacillus > Lacticaseibacillus sharpeae. The sequence continues at coordinate 10,102 of NZ_AYYO01000055.1, forward strand.
TTCAGCCAAGCCGTCCTTTGATTTGCGCATGTTCGCCACCTCCGTTTACCTAAATTGTAGCACGGTGTCCGGCATATTTGGCGGCAAACCAAAAAGCAACGCCACCCACTATTTGTGGATGGCGCTGCTTGGTACTACCTACTGACGGTTAATCTTCCTTCCGCCGGGTTGCCGCCAGACCGAAGATTCCGAGTACTGCAGCCAGCGCACCAACGATGGTGAATGACTTGTTCTGCTCGTTACCTGTCTGTGGCATCTGCCCGCCGGTGCTTGGCAGCAAGTTCTTGCTTGCCGCCGGCGCCTTGGTGGTTGTTGCCGTCTTGGTGGTTGTCGTTGCCAGCGTTACTGGCGCTGCATCAGCATCAATTTCCGCGATTGCTGGTGTTTCAACCGCATCCCCACCAGTAATTGGCAGGTCAATCTGCTTCGGCGCAGCGTCCGTATCACCGCCAGTAATTGGCAGGTCAATTTGCTCGCCGGTATCAGTATCGCCACCGGTTACTGGCAGGTCAATCTGCGTCCCGGTATCTGTGCCTTCATCAGTTGCTGCAGGCGTCTGCGCTTCTTCCAGCTGATTCTGCAGGTCGGTAATCTTGTCGGTCAGGTCAGTAATCTGGGTCTGGCCGTCAGTGTTAGCTTGATCTGCTTCGTCGAGCTGGTTCTGCAACTCGGTGATGGTGTCATTCAGGTTGGCAATGTCGCCATCCGTCGTGTCGCCCTTGGCAATTGCGTTGTCGAGCTTGGTCTGCAGGTCGGTGATGTCACCGGTCAGCTTGTCGATTTCCGCATCCTTATCGCCGGCTGTGAACGTTGCGTTGCCCAACTGCGTCTTCAGCTGCGCAATCTCGTCAGTCAGGTTGTCAATCTGGTCGGTGCTTGTGCCGCCGTCCGTGATTGCCTGTTCCAGCTTGTCCTGCAGGTCGGTGATGTCACCGGTCAGCTTGTCGATTTCCGCATCCTTATCGCCGGCTGTGGACGTTGCGTTACCCAGCTGCGTCTTCAGCTGCTCGATTTCGTCAGTCAGGTTGTCAATCTGGTCGGTGCTCGTGCCGCCGTCCGTGATTGCCTGTTCCAGCTTGTCCTGCAGGTCGGTGATGTCGCCGGTCAACTTGTCGATTTCAGCATCCTTGGCTGCAGTCGTGGACGTTGCGTTGCCCAACTGCGTCTTCAGCTGCTCAATTTCGTCGTTCAACTGCTGAATATCTCCATCGGTGGCACTGGTGGAAGTTGCGTTACCCAGCTGCGTCTTCAGCTGTTCGATTTCACCGGTCAGCTTGTCGATTTCAGCATCCTTGTCGCCGGTCGTGGAGGTCGCGTTACCGAGGTCCGTCTTCAGCTGCTCGATTTCGTCGTTCAGCTTCTGGATGTCCGCATCCTTGTCGCCGGTCGTGGACGTTGCGTTACCGAGGTCCGTCTTCAGCTTCGTGATGTCATCATTCAGCTTGCTAATCTCGGTATCCTTATCGTCAGCGTGCGCCAGTGCGTCGCCAAGTTGGGTCTTCAAATCACCAATTTCGCCCGTGAGCTTGTCGATTTCAACCTGCAGCGCCGCAGCGTTGTCATCTGGGGTGGTAGTCGGGTCAGTTTCTGGTTCCGTCGTTGGGTCAGTCTCCGGCTCAGTTGTTGGGTCGGTTTCTGGTTCCGTCGTTGGGTCAGTCTCCGGCTCAGTTGTTGGGTCGGTTTCTGGTTCCGTCGTTGGGTCGGTTTCTGGTTCCGTCGTTGGGTCGGTTTCTGGTTCCGTCGTTGGGTCAGTTTCTGGCTCGCTTGTCGTTTCGGCCTTCACTGGTTCCGGCACAGTGATCGTTGTCGCATCACTAGTCTTATCCCCATTTACTTCCACAATATCGAGGCTCATGCCTGGGGTGACCGCGGAACTTGGCAACTTGATGTCGAAGTGTTGGCTAGCAGAATCAACCGTGAAGCTCTGGTCACCGCCATCCAGACCCTTAACCGTAACGATGCTGCCCAGATCACCAAGCCCGGAGACCGTGAAGTTTTCACCATCATTCTTAATGTCAGTGTCCAAAATATTTGGTGCCTTTGGCTTAACGAAACCAACCACAAGTGGATCATAGCCGGAAATCAAATCACCGTTCTCGTCCTGGTACGACAGGGACTCTTCATCCAGCTGCACATCATCAGGAATCGTTACGTGCCAAACTGCGGTGTAGTAAATCGTTCCACCCTGTGGCAGTTCACTCAGAGGAACCGTGAAGCTGTAACTCAGGTCCTCATTCGTAACGGGTTCTTCCCAAATCAGGTTCTTGCCTTCTGGGTCAGCGTAAAGACGGATGCGGGGGTTTTCCCAAACTTCACCATTAGGGGAAGCTTGCGGAATTAAATTCCCGGAGTAGCGCTTGAGGTGATCAGCAACTGACTTCATGCGTTCCTGAGCCGACTCAATTGCTTCATCGCCCTCACCAATATTCGGTGTCGTTACGCGCACGTTGATGCTTGGCTTGCTGAGGCCAACACGGTGCGGCACTGTAATAATGCCTTCCGGACTAGTGACGGTGCCAACCTTTTGCACTGCCGTGATGTCAGACCCGATTGGCGCACTGGTACTTGGCACAGCCAGTTCGAATTCGCCGGCCGCATTGGATGTGGTGGTGAAAATCTGGCCATCAGTGGTGGTCAACGTGATTTCTGCATTCGGTGCAGCCGTCCCGGTGACGGTCACCATCCCCTTAACTGGCACCGTTGCAGTCCCAGCAGGTGCGTCCAACTTAAGTTCGGGCACGTCGGCTGTGACTGGGTCGCTGGTGCCGCCCTTACCGTTTTCAACTGCGGTAATGGTGCTGCCATATGGGGCCCAGGTCAGTGGAATGTCCGCAGAGTATTTACCCTGGTCGTCCACAGGCACGGTCAAGCTGCCACCGTTTTCTGGTGTGAGCGTGATGGTATCACCTGGCACCCCGGTCCCGGTGACCTTCACCGTGCCGTCACTTGGATCCGCAACGGTTGGTGTCTGTGCCACTGGGCGGGCAAATGGGACGTCGCTCTCGACTGGCTTGCTAGTCTTGCCGTGGTTCGTCTGGGTGGTGTCCAGTTTGCTGCCTTGTGGTGCGTCCGTTTCCGGAATTTCGGTCTTGAAATCACCGTTTTCGTCCACCGGCACGGTCACTGGGTCGCCATTTTCTGGGGTGATGGTTACTTCACCGCCTGGTTCACCCTTCCCGCTAACGGGCACGTTGCCATCAACTGGCTCGCCAACTTCGACTTCTGGTTCAGCTGGTGTGTGGTATGGCGCGGTGACGGTTGCTGGGTCGGAGGTCCCACCCTTACCGTTCTCGGTGACATCTGCGTCTGCACCTGGTGCAAGCACGCCGTCTGGAACCATGGCGCGGAAGTTACCGTCCTTATCAACAGGCACGGTCACAGGACTGCCGCCGTTCTTCGGAGTCACGGTAATGGTGCTGCCAGGCGTGCCCTTACCACTGATGATGGTGCCGCCCGGAGTTTCCTCAGCAGTCACGTCGGTTGGCTTAGCTGGCTTAGCGTAAGGCACTTCGCCAGTACTTGCAGGGCTGTCCACGCCGTTCTTGTCCTGGGTTGCCGTCAGGGTTGAGCCTTCCGGTGCGGCAGTTTCCGGAATGTTCAGCGTGTAGGTGCCGTCGTCCAGGACTGGTGCGGAAACCGCAGTCCCGTTTTCAGGCACAACCGTAACCGTGGCGCCTGGTTCACCAGTCCCGGTGACTTTGACGTTACCGTCGTCAGTTGGCGCTGCCGGGTCAACGGTTGGTGCAGCTGGTGTGTGGAAAGGTACGGTGGCAGTTGTCGTGCCACTAGGATCCGTGTTTGGCAAATCTTGCGTGACACCCAGGTCAGTACCTTCTGGCGCGTCGGTCAGTGGCACTTCGGTTTCGTAGTGGCCATTGTCATCGGCCGTGGTGGTCACTGGGTCGCCGTTTGCGGGGGTAATCGTGACTTCCGCACCTGGTTCAGCTTCACCAGAGACCGGCACGTTGCCGTCAGTGGTTGGTTCGCCAACCGTCACGGATGGTTCGTGGAGTGGGGCCGTCACTGTGGTTGGGTCACCTGCGCCACCCTTACCATTCTGGGTTACATCCGCCGTTTCACCCGGCTTCAAAACGCCCTCAGGTACTTGTGTCCGGAAGTTGCCGTCTTTATCAATCGGCACCGTGATTGGGTCGCCGTTTTCTGGTGTAATGGTGGCGGTGTTGCCCGGTTCACCCTTACCAGAAATGGTTGTGCCGCCTTCAGTTGGGGTCACAGTCACGTCGGTTAGCTTGCCTGGCTTAGCGTAAGGCACGGTATCCTTACTTGGTTTACTATCGATACCGTGTGCCGTCTGGATGGCGGTAATGTCGCTGCCGGCTGGGGCGTCGGTTGCGGGAATGTTAATCGTGTAGTCACCATTATCATCCGTCGTCCCGGTGTACTCCTTGCCGTTATCGGTTGTCAAAGTGATGCTTGCGTTCGGTTCACCCTTCCCGGTTACGGCCACATTGCCGTCTGTGTCTGGTGCAGTTGCGGCAATCGTTGGCTTGTCTGGTGTGTGGTACGGAACTTGGCCGCTGCCTGCGGGACTCGGATCGGTATTCGGCAGGTCCTGTGTCACATCAATGTCTGAGCCTTCTGGCGCGTCGGTCAAAGGTACCTGAGCTTCAAAGTGGCCGTTGTCATCTGCCGTGGTGGTCACTGGGTCGCCATTTGTGGGAGTAACCGTCACTTCTGCACCCGGTGCAGCGGTCCCGCTTACCGGCACGTTACCGTCAACTGGTGTGCCTACTTCAACTTCAGGGGCGTGCAGCGGTGCGATTTCTTGAACTGGCGCGCTTGGGTCACCGTTGCCCTTCGCCGTAATGTCCGCCGTTTCACCTGGCTGCCAAACGCCTTCTGGAACGCTAACCTTGAACTTGCCGTCTGGGTCAACCTTGGCGCTGACCGGGTCGCCATCTTCAGGCGTTACCGTGATGGTGGCACCTGGTTCGCCGGTTCCTTCAACGGTGGTTCCGTCTTCAGTTGGAGTTACCTTGTCAACCACCGGTGTCTTAGTCTGAGCGTATGGCACCTGTGCAGTTTTAGGTTCGCTGGTCTTATCGTGGCTAGTCTGGGTGGCGGTGATGTCGCTGCCTTCTGGTGCGTCTGTCAGGGGAACGTTGGCGGTAAATGTGCCATCGTCGCCCACCGTTGCTTCAACTGGCGCGCCATTTGCGGGCGTCAACGTCACAGTTGCACCCGGTTCACCGGTCCCACTAACTGGCACTTGATCGTTAGCTGGTGTCCCAGCGTCAACGGTTGGTGCTGCTGGGGTATGGTACGGAACGGCCGTTGTGCTTGCGTCACTAGTTACACCCGCAACGGTTTGGGTCGCGGTAATGTCGCTCCCCTCCTTGGCGCTGGTTGCCGGAATAGTAACGTTGTAATCACCATCATCATTAGCAACCGCGGTGGTCTTCTTGCCATCCGCCGTTGTCAGGTCAACATCCGCGCCCGGTTCAGCTTTACCGGTAACCTTGACGCCATCGGCACCAGGTTCATTGGCCTTGACGGTTGGCGCATCTGGCTTGGCCATTGGCACGGAAACAGCAGTTGGCTGACTGGTCTTGTCGCCGTTAACCGCCGTGACGTCCAGCTTCGCCCCAGGAGTGGCTGCATCCTTAGGCAGGTTAACGTTGTAAATCCCTTTGTCATCAGTCTTGCCCGTGCCCACAACATTGCCGCCATCATCCTTGACTTCGATGTCAACGTTTGGCGTGCTCTTCCCGGTGATGATTGCGCCCGTATCGGTTGGTGTCAGATTGGCAGTCGGCTGTGCAGGCATTTCGTACGGAACAACTCGGTCTGCACGTTGACTCTTCACACTTTCATCATCCGTGTAAGTTGAGTAGCTGTAGACCGTTGACCCTTGAGGCGCGTCCGCGTACGACGCCGCAACTTCCCAGTAACCAGTTGCGTCAATCTTACTGGTTCCGATAATTACTTCCTTACCATCCGCATCGGTCTTCGCCAGACGCACAATTGTCACGTCCGTGTCTGGAACTACGCCGTTGTCATCCTTCGCGTACCCCCAGAACACATTGCCGTTCACCCCTTCGACAATTTCCGTGGTCTGCGCCGGATCCTCCGCCGCAAATACGTTCACGCTATTACCCGCGAACATCGGGACAAGCATCATGGTTACTGCCATGATGCCGGCAACAACCCACTTCTTACCGTCCTTGTACATCCGGTAGTGCAGCTTTGACTCTTTCGTTATATTTTGTGATGCTGTATGCTTAAATCCACCGATTTTCATAACAAAGCCTCCAAATTATAAGTGCAGAATTAATCTTTGAATGGTCAATGCAATGTTGGTAGCATTAACCCCTAAACGCGGCTACATCGGCCATTCATCCAACAAGGACATTATTAAACAGATTGCTAATGGCCGTTAGTCAATTTTTGCAAACTAATTTTTTAATATTGATACCGAATATAAAATAACCATACACACAAATTGAATTTCCGACCATGAATCAGATTTTGTAATTTAATTTTTGGAAAATTGCACATTGCCCGCATTTTACATGCCTATACCAATACAAAAAAGCAGGGTCAACCGCGCGCCTGCCCGCATAATTGACCCTGCAATAAATTAATATTGGTACCCCTAAAAGCTAAATTTCGTTCGCGCTGGTTGCCTCATCGCTCATCGTCATGTTCGGCGTGTTCACCCGCACCGAGATGGTTGGTTTGCTCAGCCCTGGCCGACTCGTCTCCACCGTCGCACTCAGGCTCGTGCCCCCCGGCGTCGTCTGGGTCACCGCCAGCATCGTGTGCGGTGGTGCCACCGTTGACGTGACGGTCGCGGTGTACAGTCCACTGTCATCCGCCGTCACTTCTGCAGCCACCGTGCCGTTCGGCAAGTAAATCTTGATGTCGGCATTCGCCTCACCCTTACCGGAAATGGTGGACACCTTGTTCATGATTGGCTTGATGGTGGCAGTCGGGGCGTTCGGTACGTTCGCTTGCACAACCGACGTCTTGCTCTGCGGCTTATCCCCAGAGGTCACAGTGGCGGTCACGGTTGAACCAACCGGGGCGTCGGCAAGCGTCGTAATCACGTCGAACCCGCCCTGATCATCGGCCGTCGTGGTGATTGGCTCGCCGTTTGCGGTTGCTACGGTTACGGACAAGTTTGGTGCCGTGGTGCCGCTGATTGGTACATACTTACCTTCTGGGACCGGCGTATTCAACCCCAGTTCGCCTAGGGTGTAGGTTACCTGAATTGGCCAGTCACTTGGCCGACCGTTCGAAGTGCCCGCGACGCCCTGGAATGGGTGCATATTGTCCGCGGTATAGCCGGCCACCACTGGCGTTGGGATTTCATGAATGTCATCCGTGGTCCACGTAATGGTCCCGTCGCTACCCAGACTGCCGTGCCAGGTAACGTCTTCACCGTTCGCTGCCGGTGTCTTAGCACCCGCCCCGGAATACGTAACGCTGTAACGCACCGTTTTATTCTCATACACATCCGCGGTCCCGGCACGGACCTCGCTGACGTCGCCGCCGAGCTTGTGGTTCGTGTCAAGCTGCCCCTGCAGCTTGCCGAGGCCATTTGCCGTCAAGCGGAAAATATCGCTGTAACTGCCAATCTTTTGCTCCACCCCTGAATCCAGGACATAGTCGGTTCCGGCAACCAGCTGCACCGTCTCACCCAGGGTGTCACTGCCGCGGGTCAGGTGCGCAGTCACCTGGCCATCGCTGGCATTGAGCAGGTCCGCGGCGAACGTGGCACTGCCCGCATCCGCGGTGAAGTTGCCGGCATCCATGGTAATGGTCACTTCAGCAGGCAGAATCCGCAGCGTCCCGCCCGGAGTAATGGCGTTAGCGTCGAAAATGTAGTCCGGATAGAGCTTGGTTACCTGCTCCGTAACGTACTGCTTCCCCTTATCCGTGAGCACGAACTGCTCGCCGTGGTCCTTAACGCCGTTGTAGAAGCTACCTGGTTCCCAGGTGAAAAGGTCTGTAGTCGGCAAGTCAATTGTTTGCGTCTTGCCCATCGCGACCACGGAGACGTTCAGCTTTGCGTTCGCCGGGTCACTGTAGTAGCTTTCCAGCTCGGTCCATAGCGGGTCATTCGCATGCGTCTGGTCTTTAACCTGCTGCGGAGTCTTATTCCATTCGACCGTGACCACCCCGCCGAGGCTGGCGGTGACGACGGGATTTTCGACGTCAGCAACGACTAGATGATTAGTTTCAACGTCGACAACCGTGACGTGGCCCCCGTAAAGTGCAGGGTTAAAGGTATTTGCCGTATTTGCAGGCACGGTGTACGTATAATTACCATTTTCATCCGCAGTTACACGGGTTATTTTGCTCTCCGCGCCCTTAACCATTGCCTCTTCACCAGTTCCCAAGTTGTTGCCATTGAAGAGCATGACAAACTTGCCTGGTGTTGCGCCCGTCCCGGTGATCTCGACGTTCAAATCGTCATCGAGGTCGGCCTGCACGGTCAGCTGGCCGGATTCTGGTGTGGTGGTCGTGCCGGTCCCGATGTCGATGCCGGTCCCCGTCCCAGTTTCGGTCCCCGTCTCCGTCCCGGTACTAGTGCCGCCGCCATTACGCGCGTCGGTCAAATCAGGCGTGCCGTTGCCATCACGGTCTGGCGTCTGGACGTAGAGGGGATAAAAAGTGCCGTCTTCACTGCGCCCGAAGTCGAACTGGAAGATATTGTCGCTGTAAAAGGCACTAGCAATACTGATGTCCTGCTGATTGGTGGTCTGGTCAATCTCCGCCGTTGGCCGCACGGAAAGCGGCGTAACCACCGTGGTGCTGCCCAGCAGTTTGGCCGAGAAGCCACCCTCAAACTGGGTTGCCATCTGGTCGGCCAGCGTCTGCTGATCCGCATCCGACAGCGTCTTGCCTTCCTCACTGGACATCGTGGCGTTCACCTTATCCGCGGCCAGTTGCGCCAAGTTGACCTTAGACAAATCGACATAGAACTGCGTGTAATCACCATCGGCCGTCTTGGAGGATTCCACACCCCGCACCGGCGCAACAGTGGTAATCGTCGCGATGTCTTCCAGTGCCTGCATCGTGCGGTCGGCCATCCCGCCAAAGATTGGAATCAGGCTGACCAGGCTTTGACCAACATCGTAGAACGGAATCATATCGGCCAAACTCATCGTGAACTCGGTGGTCACCACGGCCACCTGCTGCCCGTTAATTTCCCGAATCTGCCCCTGCAAGCCATCCCCGAGCTGGATTACGTCGTACTGGCCATCTGTACCCAAGACACTCCCAGATGCCAGCGTACTGCTTGACGTCACCACATTCACGTCTGCGGTTTGGTCAACGTCTGTAAACTGAATTGCGTTGCTGGGGGTTTCCCCAACCCCGCTTGTCTGCAACGTATCAGCCTCATCATTGAGGTTGGTAAATTCGGTGCCAATCGCGCTATCTGAAAGGACGGTATCTTCAACCGCGATGTCGTCCGTGTCGAGCCTGGTCGTCGAGTGCGACGCAATTGACGCAGAAATGAGTGCATCCCGACCCTTCGCCGCCAGTTCTTGCTTCCCAGCGCGGGCCGTTTGCTTTTGCTCGACGCTTGCCGCAGCCACTTGAACGGTGGCCACCGCGTGCTGATCTGCCTGCGTCGCGGTGAGCGTGATGGTGCCACTAACCCGGGTATTGATGCTGTACTTACCCGTGGTGTCGGCCGTCGTCACCCCCACCTGGTAGCCGGAGTCCGCAATCGCGGTCACTTGTGCTCCAGCTGCCGTCTGGCCACTGATGGTGGTCATCCCCGCCGCGTTTTGCGTGTTCTGCGCGGTTACCGTCAGCGGCGTGCTTGTTTCACGTGTAACCGGCGCGGCCGCCTGCTCCTTAACGGGTGCCGTCGTCTTTGCTGGCGTCGTCTTTGCTGGCGTCTTCTCGGCCGCGACTGCCGGTTGCTGCTCAGCGGCCGGTGCCTGCTCAGCTTCCGCCTGGGTCACCACCGCATCTGTATCCGCGTTTGCTTCCGTCATCTGCGGTTTGTCTACGGCTACCCGCACCGCGCCGCCATCATCCGTTGCTGCCGCCACCGTGTGCCGGCCGCCCAAAAAGACCGTTGCGAGCGCGACACTGAACATCCCCGCAACGACCCAGCGTTTGCCGTCCTTGTACATCTTGAAGTGCACAGTTCGTGCTTCCTTCATCGCCTGCTGTCTGTGTTGATTCATCGAAACCTGCTCCTCACTATCGGGCATGGCCGCAGCCTTTTCCAGTGAACGCAAAAAGCCTGCTGCCAAAATCACGGGTATGAGGGTGAACTATCCCCTACCCAAGCAACAGGTCAACGCTACCAACACTAACCACTCATAGCATAACCACCGCGTCCGCCACATTTAACTCAACTTTCGTATATTATTTTTGCGAAAAATGCACCGTGACGTAACCTAAGACCGTAATCGTGCCGGTGAACGCTGCTGCAACAAAGCCCGCAGATTGTTGCGGCCGTATTCATCGCGTTCGGACGGCCCTGCGTGTTAACATAAATGTAGCAGGCAAAGGTCATGACTGGGAGGCGCGCACATGAACTACACAAGTCAACTAATCTATTTGCAACAGGAATTCGACATCTGGATGCTGTACTTCTTCGCGTATGGCTTCGTCGGCTGGATCTGGGAGAGCTGCTACGTGAGCTGGCAAAAGCACAAGTGGGTGAACTCCGGCTTCCTGAACGGCCCCATCATTCCGGTCTACGGCTTCAGCATGACCGCCGTGCTCGCCGTGGTGCAACCGTTCGCGCATAACCTCATCCTGCTCTACCTCCTGTCAGCCCTCGTGGTTACCGTCATCGAGTACGTCACGGGCTGGGGGATGGAAAAGCTGTTCCACGCGCGCTGGTGGGACTACAGCAAGGTACCCCTCAACCTGAACGGCCGCGTCGCCTTGCCGATCTCCGCCTTCTGGGGGCTGGGCGTTGTCTTCATCGTCAAGGTCATCCACCCGTTCGTTGCGCGCTTCGTGACCCACCTCGATATGCGCTACGGAATGTTCGCCGTCCTCGTCTTGCTCGCCCTGTTCATGTTCGATGTCGGCTTCACCCTGGCCAACGCCCTTGCATTCGGCGCGGCCACCAAGCGCATCGGGGACGCCATCGCCGATAAGAAGAAGGAAATCGCTGACCGGATTGCCGATCACCCAATTGCTGAACGCGGCGAAGAGTGGCTGGACGACTATCGCGCCAGCAAGAAGAACACCAAGCTGCCCCGCCTCAATTACGTGCAGCGGCGCTTGCTGAAGAGCTTCCCGAACCTCACCTTCCACGATACGGACACGGCGGCCAAGGATGTCGAGGCCCTCGTCAACTTGCTCCGGGAAAAGGCCAAAAACAAGTAAAAAAATCGCCCAGCATTCGTTTACGCGAATGCTGGGCGATTCTTTATTGATTTAATGGATTACAGAGAACGAGTGAACATCCAGTCGTTCACAGCTGGAGTCTCCACATCATCAACCATGCGGTCACTAGCAAGTGCAACCAATCCCAAAATAACAACAGCGGTAATAACCAAAATCATGCTTCAATTCCTCCTAGCATCTGATAATCGTGTGTCTTTCCAGAAGCACTGTGCTTCTGGTTCCGTTTGATTTCATCTATTATATTATCGAGTTCGCGGCCTTGCAGCAAGAATAATGCGCTAAGCTTTAGGTAAGAAGTTAGACAGTTTCAGAAAAGCAATTCACTCATTATCGGGGGTTAACTAAGCACGCAATGAGCACTATTCCCAGAATGTGCCCAAGGCCTTCTCATTTTTGGATATGTTCATAATCCTGCGACATTAGTATTTTGACCCAAGTAACTGAAACATGTGTCACAAGCGGGTGATTGCACGCCAATCGCAGCACATTGGCATTTGTGTCGCATTTTCAGTCGCAAATGCGCAAAATCCACAATATTCAGTGTCTGTATATTGTGAACAAAAGACCACGTTTTCAGAACATTTTACATAATGCCATAATGAGCACGTTCAAATAAAAGTCTGGCAGTTTCTGGACAAAAAATAAGGTCAACTCTCATTCGAGTTGACCCCAATTTTCAAATATATTCGGCGGTAATAGAATCTTTAATATTTTTAATTCCAGCAACGGGGCCAGCATAGACAATCTGACCGCCGCGACTCCCACCATCAGGCCCAATATCAACAATCCAGTCAGCTGCGCGCATGACGTCAGTGTTGTGCTCAATCACGATGACGGTGTTCCCCTGATCCACTAAATCATTAATAATCCGAATCATGTTGGCCGTATCCGCAGTGTGCAACCCGGTTGTGGGTTCGTCCAGGATGTAGAGGTTACCATCGTTCAGCAGTTCCGCCGCAATCTTCAGCCGCTGACCTTCACCACCCGACAATGTGTCCAGCGTCTGGCCGATTTGTAGGTAGCTCAGACCCACGTTTTCCACCGCCTGCAACTTAGCACTAATTTTTTTGTCATTGAAGAACGCCACAGCTTCTTCAACGGTCATGTGCATCATGTCGACGATACTCAGCCCGCGAATCTTGTAATCCAGCACCTCCGCCTTGAACTTGCTGCCGTGGCAAGTGGGACATTCGACGCTCACGTTGTCCATGAATGACAGATTGAGTTCCACCGTGCCCTTACCCTTACACTCAGGGCAGCCACCGGTACTGTTGGCGGAGAAGAAACCCGCGGGCTTGCCGGTTTCCTTGGCGAAAATCTGCCGCAGACGGTCCAGAATGCCCGTGTACGTCGCGATGCTGGACCGACTATTGGCGTGCAGCGGCGCCTGATCGATAATCACGGCTTCGGGATGGTCCTTAGCGAAGACCTGCTCGACCAGGGTGCTCTTCCCCGACCCGGCAACGCCCGTGATGACGGTGAACAGCCCCGTCGGTACAGACAGCTGGGTATTGTTTAAATTATGCAGTGAGCTGGGGCGACTGGTAATGAAGGTCGTCGCCGGCCGCGGGTGCGCGTTTAGCGGCAAGTGCTGCCGCAGGGCCTTGCCCGTTAGCGTGCCACTGGCCAGCAGTTCGCTGTAACTGCCTGTGAACGTGACCGTCCCGCCGTGAATACCGGCCCCCGGCCCCATGTCGATGATGTGGTCAGCCACCTTAATCACGTCTGGGTCGTGTTCAACCACGAGCACCGTATTGCCATTGTCGCGCAACTTCGCCAGCAAGTCGTTCAGACGGTGCACGTCGCGCGGGTGCAGGCCGGTACTGGGCTCGTCCAGGATGTAGAGCATGTCGGTGAGTGCGTTGCCGAGGTACTGCACCGTCTTCACCCGCTGACTCTCCCCACCAGACAAGCTGGCGGTCTCGCGCGTTAGGCTCAGGTAGTCCAACCCGATTTCAATCAGGTCACCCAATTTCTGGTGCAAATCGTGCAGCAGTGGTGCCATCTGGGGCGCGGTCCACGTCGCGAGCAGCGCATCCAGTTCATCCAGCTGCATGTCGGTGAGGTCGAAGATATTCTTGCCCGCAATCCGGCTATTTAACACGTCCTGGTTGTAGCGCTGGCCGTGACAATCGGGGCACACGTCCATCTGGGCGAACTGGTCCAGCTGCTTTTGTGCCGCGGCACTCGTATCACCATCGCTCTTCACCAGGCGGCGGAAGAACTGGCGGCCAATGCCCTCGAACTTGTCCTTCTTCCGCTGGTCTTCCGTCGCGGCACCGTTGAGCAGTAGCTGCATCTCGGCAGGTGTGAAGTCGGCGACCGGCTTATCATTGTCGAACAGTTGCGCCTTAATCAACAATTGCTGATAGTACGCGTTGTTCGTATAACCTGGCAGCTGCACCGCCCCGGCGGCCAGCGACTTAGTCTGGTCAACTGCCGCATCAAGCTTCAGCACGTACGTCCGGCCAATCCCCTGGCACGTCGCACACATACCCTGGGGATCGTTGAAGGAAAAAGCGTTGCTGGCGGTGCCGTGCTTGGACTGGCCGAAGCGCGAAAACAGAATCCGCAGCAACGGGTTCACGTCACTGATGGTCCCGAGCGTCGAACGGGCATTGCCCCCCAGCGGCTTTTGTTCAATCACCACAGCCGGCGAAATATTCGCCACCGCATCGACATCGGGCCGGCGGTACTTGGGCAAAAACAGGCGGGCAAAACTGCTAAACGTACTATTTAATTGCCGCCCCGCTTCTTGGGCAATCGTATCGAACAACACCGACGACTTCCCCGATCCGGACACGCCGGTGAAAACCGTAATCTGGTGCTTGGGAATCCGCAAATCAATGTCGCGCAAGTTGTTCTCCCGGTCCCCGCGAATTTCAATGTAGCTTGATTCAGACATGTACGCCTCCTGGTCGTTAGACACAAAAATGGTGCCCCGCAAGATATTTCGCGCAGCCCCAGCAACATTCGATAGGAAGGCAAGAATACCACACCCATGATTAATTGCAAGCAAATAATTTCAGACTGAAGTCCGACCATCCTGCACGCCATAAATGCTATAATCGCAGTGAGTAAAACGGTTGCAAGGGTGCACCATGCTTTGGAGGCAGAACTATGACTAACATCAACATTAATGACCCACATGCCGTGGCTGATTTCGTCCAGCAGCAGGGCATCACGCCCGACCATAACTACATCGTCGTGCGGCGCCGGATGTCAGCTGGACGCGCCATGAGTTTTTCCCTCTTCCACCGTTACCCGGATGGCACGTTCGACCAGCAGCTGGCCCGCCATGAGCCTGAGTACCTGATGATTATCAGCCCCAGCCAAATCTATTTCCACCAGCTTACGCCCACGATGACCTTTCCGTCCCAGGTCGAACGTGCCAACATCCAGGAATTCGTCTGGGAGGAGGCATCCAACGAGCACTGCTTCCACTTCACCACCACCGCGCGGCGCGAAGACTACTACATGTTCAACACCGAACCGCAATCACCGCTGTGGTCGCTGGACAACTACTACTACTTGCAGCTGAACGGCTTCTGCGGTTTGACTAAGCCCGACCCGCATCCGGAACCCGCCAAGACGGACATGTTGAGTGATGAGCAAAAGGGACTCATCAGTGGCTACGGCCTGGCCGCATTCGCTAACCCGCAGCCGCTAACGGACCCGCGGCCGTACAAGCCATCGGCGAAAATTCAGGCTGCAGCCAGCAAGCGCAAGGCGGACCCGGCGCCGTACAAGCCCGCCAGCAAGCAGGATGCCGCCAGCTACCGGCCGGAGCAGAACGCCAAGGCGCAACCAACGAACCGGGCACTTGACCACGCCGACATCCCCGCTTCTGGACGTCCGGAACGCAAACGCGAGGGCTTGCTTAGTTCCCTGCTTGGCAAACCGCACCGCAGCTAAAAAAGTCTGAGCCGCCAACGCGGTTCAGACTTTTTCATTTTCGCCAGCGGCCAGCCACCGGTCATAGACGGTCAACCAGTGCATGAGTTCTAACTTGCGGATGGTACCGAGACCCGGAAAATGGTGGCGGGCGCCAAGGGCCAGTAATTCCGTCGTCGCTGGCGTTGCGGCATCAGGGTGCACCGTCAGCCACGCCCGCAGCGGTGCGAGCGTCTCGAAGAACTTCGCGCCCGGATTACTGTAATCGTCATTGTTCACAGATACGAAATGACGCACGCGCAAACAACCCGCGTCCACGTGTAGCAGGTGCAACGCAATGGCGCGCTGCGGATAACCGTGCTCATCATATTCAGCCGTCGCTAGCGGGTAATCGGCGGTGCCAACACCAGGCAAAAACCGCTTGGGGTACTGATACAGCTCATCTTGCAGGAAATAATAATCCTGTGTCTGGGCCCGCGTCGGGTAATGATCCTCTAGGTAAATGGCGGGCGCATGGCCTGCCGCCCGGACGACCGCCGTGTTCGGCACGACCGCGAACTGGTCTGGCGCAAGCAACGCCACCTGCGCGGCACTCTGCGCAATCACGACAGCTGTTGGTGTGTCTGTCCCGTCAAAATACCGGGCAAATTGCACCGGGGCCGGCAACGGGTCGGGGAGGACGTACTTGGGTGTTTTCAGCAGGCCATATTGCCCCACCTGCGGATTCTGCACAATGAGAAGCGGGTGCTGCGCCTTGGCGAACGCCGCCACCACACGCGGTAAGCCCGCAATATCTTTGACCGGCTCGACTACCGGCACGATGTTCGCACTCAGCCCCACATCCAGTGCCGCAATCAAGGCCAGCAAATCATACTGCCGCCCGCGAATTAACGGATAGTATTTCATCGCGCCGCCTCATCGTGGGCCAACCCCAACTTGAGCAGTGCCAGTTCACCAGTGAGTGCGTCGACCTCATCCTGCAGGGCCGTGATGGTCGTTGATTCCAGTTCCGCGGCAAACTGGTCGTACACGTTGCGGTCTGGATGGTAGACATCATAGTTCGCACTGCGCTTGCGCATTTCCTTGAGCAGTTGTTCACTAGAATATTGCGCCAGTCCTTTCTCCACCTGCTTAGCCTTCACCACTTCCCGGTTCAAACTGGCGGTAAAGCGGTCGAGCAATGCGGACTCTGGCACCTGCAATTCCTGGTACCGCGCCGACTTAGCAATGGTCAACGCACCCGGCGTGGTTATGGGAACTAGCGCCGCATCCAGGTCAGCCGCATCGAAAGCCCGGTAAGTCAGCACGCCGATGTGGGCCGGAATTTCTGGCTTAAGCTGTGCGTACAGCTTAGCCGGCAACACGAAATAATTGTAATTGCCCACGAAACTGAGCTTGGCGCTGCTGTGGAAGTCGCTCTTAGTCACCTTGAGCTCGAAGCACCGCCACGTGTGCGCACCATTGTCGTTTTGCAGCACCAACGTGTCGACAATCCCCTGATCATCGGGCATGCTGACTTCTTCAACGGCCGTGGCCCCCTGTTCTTCCCAATAGGCGTACAGGGTCTTCTCCAGGTCAAGCGTTAACTGTGTTTTTGACATACGCACCTCGAATGGCGCAAAGGCGACCGGAATCAAGCATCGAATCCGGTCGCCTTTGCGCGTGTTTGATAAATATAATTATACGAACAGACATTCGGTTGTCAAATAGTGCAGCCTATTCCAGCACCATGTCCACGTGCGGAATCCCGTCCTCCAAATACGTCGCCGACACCGCAGTGAACCCAAATGACCCGTAAAACTGACGCAAATAGTCCTGCGCCTGAATCTTGATGGCGCGTCCCGGATGCAGCCGCTGAATCTCGGCGATTGTGGCCGCCACAATTTGCCGGCCCAGATGCTGCCGGCGGAATTGCGCGACCACCAGTACCCGGCCGAAGCTGATGTGCACCCCATCATCATGCGGAATGATCCGTGTGTAGGCTGCGAGCTGACCATCCTGCCACAGTATGACGTGCCGGGCTGTCTCGTCTTTGGCGTCCACTTCCTGATACGGGCAGTTCTGCTCCACAACGAACACCGCCACGCGTGCGCGCATGATGGTAATCACCTCTTGGGGCGTTAGTTCCGCCGTGTCTTTAATCACTAATTCTGGCTGCATGTTTTACTCCAATCAAAAATAGCACGGATACGCAGCTTATCAGCGCACTCGTGCCCAAATTCTACTTCCCGCGCAACCCGTCCATCGCCAGCTGCAACAACTGGTTGTACTCGTCCCGGCTCGTGTCGCTCACTTGCGTCTTACCAAGGGCCTGACCCAGACGGATGTTGTTGGCGTTAATCACCATATCCGTGCGCGTGTCCTTCTCCTGAATTAGCTGTTCGTAGTAATTCACAAGGGCCGCGTGGATGTCTTCATCCTTAGCCGCCTCTTCCGCCGCCATGGTGAGCACAATACTGAGAGCAACCTGGCGCCGCTCGCTACCTTGATGCTCCCACTGCAGTGCGTCCTTTTTGGCGAAGGGGTGAAACAGTGACCGGCCAGTGGTAGTCTTCAGCCCAATCAGCCGGCGCACATCAACATCCATCGCCGCCGCTACCGCCAGCAATGCATCGATGTTCGGGTGACTCACGTCGAGTTCCCAATTGTTTAACATGGAACGTTCAATTCGCAGCTTGCCGGCCAACGCGTCGGGATCAATATTGCTGTCCTGGCGCACCGCCATCAAGTACCGTCCAATTTTAAATGCCATCGTCTTCACCTCAAGTACTAGGATACATGT
The DNA here is from genome assembly GCF_001436225.1 of Lacticaseibacillus sharpeae JCM 1186 = DSM 20505. Lineage (GTDB taxonomy): Bacteria > Bacillota > Bacilli > Lactobacillales > Lactobacillaceae > Lacticaseibacillus > Lacticaseibacillus sharpeae. The sequence continues at coordinate 28,133 of NZ_AYYO01000055.1, forward strand.
TGGAACCGGTTGCGGCTAGAGCATTAAGCAATTTTGCCGCGACAACAGGCAATAATTTCACTACGCGCAAAAAAATACACCAGCATTACTGGTGTACTTTTTGAAAGAAGGAAATCATTATGAAATCACCAAAAATTAGAAATTGTAGCACCAACTGAAGCATCAAAAGGAGGTAATACCGAGGGAGTTTTCCGCCTCCCCCTTAATTTCATCATACAGGGTTGCCTAAGTCGATTGCAAGCGGTTACGCAAAATTATTTTAGGTCAGCTGGGTTGGCTAGAAGCCGTACCCGCTGGACGGCCGCAATCTGTGTCAGCTGGTCAATCGCGGCCACACTCGGTTTGGCATTCACGTCGATAATCGTGTACGCCTCATTCTTCTTGGCCGCGTTACTCATCCCCTCGATGTTGATGCCGCTCGCCGCGAGTGTGGTGGCAATCTGGCCGACCATATTCGGGATGTTCTCGTGCATCAATGTCAGGCGGTAACAGGTGGAAAATGGCACCTGCAGGGTCGGCAAGTTGATGCTGAACTGAACATTACCCGTTTCCAGAAAGTTCATGATGGTGTTCACACCCTGCACCGCACCGTTGTCCTCGGCCTGCACGGTCGAGCCCCCCAGATGTGGCGTCACCAGCACGTCGGGGCGGTTCAAGATGGCGTCGTCCCCGAAGTCCGTCATGTAACGGTCAAGCTGCCCGTTATCCAGGGCAGCAACCACCGCATCATTATCAACGATGCCCAGACGAGCGAAGTTCAGCAGCACCGTTCCCGGCCGCATCTGCGCCAGTTCGGCGGCGCCAATCAGGTGCGTGGTTTCATCATTCTTGGGCACGTGCACCGTAACGTAATCGGCCTGCGCGATGGCTTCTGTCAGGCTGTGGGCGCGCACGGTGCTGGTGGGGATGTGCCAAGCATCATCGGCGGACAGATACGGATCATAGCCCACCACATGCATACCCAGGTCACTCGCGGCGTGCGCAACGAGCGCCCCCACGTGGCCCACGCCGATAACCGCGAGCGTCTTACCGAGCAGTTCGGTACCGTTGAATTGCGTCTTTTCGGCCTCGGTCCGCGTGCTGATGTCCGCACCGCGATTTTGGCCGGCATATTTGGCCGCGGAAAACAGTTTGCGTGAGGCAATGATCAGCATCGCAATCACAAGCTCCTTCACCGCGTTGGCATTACTCCCCGGTGTGTTGAATACCGCCGTCCCGTTGGCGGTCGCCTTATGCAGTGGCACGTTGTTATAACCCGCTCCACAGCGCGCGATGACCTTCAAGTTGGTCGGCAGCTCCTGGTCGCGCAAGTTCACCGAACGAATCAGGTACGCGTCGGGGTTATCAGACTGGTTCAGCGCGTACTGGTCCGTGAAGCGGTCCAGGCCGGCGCGGGCAATGGCGTTGTATGTTTTAACGTTATACATGAATTCATCCTCCTAGTGGTGTTGCTCAAAAGCGTGCAGAAAATCAATCAGCGCGTCCACGCCGGCCAGCGGCATCGCGTTGTACAGACTTGCCCGCAAGCCGCCGACACTGCGGTGGCCCTTGAGGTTCATAAGTCCAGCAGCCGTCGCCGCTTGAACTACGGCTGCATCCAGTGCCGCATCCCCCGTCATGAACGGAATGTTGGTCAGCGACCGGTCTGCGCTGACAACCGGATTATGGAACAGGCGTGACTGATCCAAAAAGGCGTACAGCTTACCGGCCTTCTGTTCATTACGCCGCTGCATTTCGGGTACGCCCCCCTGTTGCCGGAGCCACTTGAGCACGAGCCCCACTGCATAAATGTTGAAGACCGGTGGGGTGTTACTCATCGAGTTCTTCTCCATGAACAGCTGGTAATCGAGCATGCTCGGCAGTCCTGGAACCTGGTGCACCAAATCTTTGCGTACAATCACGAGGGTGACCCCGGCTGGTCCAAGATTCTTCTGCGCGCCGGCGAATATCAGACCGAAATCATTAACGTTGTATTCTTCAGCCAGAATGTTGGAAGACATGTCCGCAACCAGCGGCGTGGTGCCAGTACGCGGCGCCTGGTGCCAGGCGGTTCCCTCGATGGTGTTGTTCATGCATACGTGCAGGTAATCGTACTGTCCCGCCGGCAGCGTGTCCGGCATTTGGGGCAAGCGCGTGTACTTAGCGGCTCTGGTGCTGGCCACAACATCAACTTGGCGGCCTAACTTGGCGGCTTCTTGGGCTGCCTTAACCGCCCATTGGCCGCTATCGAGCACGGCAATGCGGCGTTTATCCGTCGCCAGATTCAAGGGTGCGGCCGCGAATTGCCCAGTACCGCCGCCCTGCATGAACAGTACGGCGTAGTCATCCGGAATCTGCATCAGCGCGCGCAGATCAGCTTCGGCGTCCGTGATGATGCGGTCGAAATCGGTGGCCCGGTGGGAAACTTCAAGAATACTCATCCCCGACCCATTGAGCGACGGCAATTCGCGCTGAATCTGGGCAATAACTGGTGCGGGCATGACGGCCGGCCCGGCGGCAAAATTATAAACTGGCATTGATTTTCCTCCCTAACTGAACAAAAAACGCGCCCCGGCAGCTAAACTGCGGGGGCGCGTTAATGACAAAACTTTCGCGGCCACACAGTTTGCTGATTAGCATCTGTGCGGCCAATGACTCACAAAATGTGGCCTACACAAATGCGGTGGTAGACCGAGAGGAGGAGCTGATAATGTTAACGTTGATATTCTGCATCATAACTGCCTCCGTGAGTGATTTCTGGTGACCGGCTAAGCGTGCCGGCCTTGGTTGTTAAGTAATTTACCATTGTTCATAGGCAGCTGTCAACGGAGAATGAACAAATTTGGACGAATCATCTGATCCTACCTTCATTGCCAACAGGCGATGAACAACAATATTCTGAGCTAGAACCGCTTTGCCTGCGCGCGAGGTTTACATTTAATAATCTAGATGGTAAACTGATGCAAAAATGAACGGGTGGTCAGAAATGCGTCAACATAACGAACAACTGCGTGAACAAATAATAAACGTTGCCCAAGCGGCCTTTTCTGCACGTGGATTCGCCGCGGTTTCAATCCGCGAACTGGCGGCAGAACTGCAGATTAGTAAAGGCAACATATACAACTACTTCACGGGCAAGGAAGACCTCTTTGCCGCGTGCATTGGCGACACAGCAGCCGCATTCTCGACCACACTGACGGCGATGGAGGCCAAATACACCCAGGCCCAGGTTGACCAGACCACCGACCCCGACTACTTCAGCAACATTGAACAGGAGTTGCTCACCGTATTCAAGCACAATGGCGTGGCCATCGACTTGCTCCTCAACTGCAGTAATGGTAGTGCGCTAGCTGGCGGCGCGGTCCGGCTGGCACTGCTAACTAAACGGGTAACGGCCGCAATTTTACGTCTAAACAACGCGTACCCAGGACAACCCAAACTGGCGGCAGCATTTGCCGAAACGTTCGCCAGCAGCCTTATCAACAGCCTACAAACCATCATCCGGCACCAGTACCCGACTGCAATCCACGAGACCACGCTGGATACCTGCATCACACTTTTTAGCAACGGCCTCAAACAAACAATTCGGAGTAATTCATGAAAAAATTTATCTGGTTCCCAATTTTGGCCATCATTATCGCCGGGCTTTACGGTACGATGTATATGCAGCACGCCCGAACTGTGATTAGCAGTAGTGAATCGTTTGCCCCCACCGCAAATATCCAGGTGCGTGCGCAAAATGCCGCTGTGCGGGTGGTGCAGACCGAGGCCAACAACGTCTCTGTGCAGCAAACAGCTAACGTGAAGTACGCGGTCCGCAAATCAACCAACACTCGTAATACACGCACAATTCGGCAAGGACAAACACATCTCAGCTTATTGGATCACCTGTTCTCCACCACCATCAATATTACTGTCCGCGTTCCCCGCACCTACCGCGGCACCCTGACTGTTGTCACCACAAACGGCGCCATTTCGTTTAATCAGCTACACGCCCGCACCCTGCATGCACGTACGCAGAGCGGTGCGCTGCACGGATCCGTATCCGTCAAAAAGCTCACCGCGCGTGCAGAATCGAGCACCATTGGTTTAACAGCGACTGGACTGCAACAGAATTCACGCGTCCAAACCGCAAGTGGCGCAGTGAACCTGCAATTGCTGGATAACGGTATCCGGCACGTTAACGCCAAGGCAGACAGCGGCGAAGTGTCGCTCGCAAATCTGCCCCAAATCAAGCGCATTGACGAGCACCACGTCACTAGCGGTCCCGCACACGGCACGCAGTTAACCGTCACAACCCAATCGGGCGCCATTCACATCCATTAACGGAGGATTCCCATGACCACATTCTATTTCATCCGCCACGGCCAGACCGACGCTAACGCCATGGGCCTGAAGCAGGGCACCATCAACGACGAGCGCACCCACCTCACCGCGCTGGGCAAGCAGCAAGCAACAACCCTGCACGCGCAGTTCGACATCAGCTTTGCCGACCAGCTATACGTCAGCCCGCTCGACCGGACGCGTGAAACGGCGGCAATCATCAATCAGGACGCGCAGTTGCCGGTCACCATCGACGCCCGGTTATTAGAAATCTCATACGGCAGTTGGGACGGACAGCTCAACTCCGCACTCATGGCCGCCCACCCCGAAGTGTTCGACCAGAAGCTCCAGGATGTTCTGCCCACCTACGTCAACGTGGCCACTGGCGGCGAAACCTTCACGCAGGTGCAAACGCGCGTAAAGGCGTTCATGCAGGACGTTGCCGCCGCGCACCCGGACGGCCAAATCATCTGTGTCACCCACGGTTTCACGGTCAAAGCGGCCGCGCTAGTCGCACTGCAGCCCGCCGACCCGATGAGCCTGCCGGAACCGGCCAACACGAGCATCACCAAGATTGAATGCACAGCCGACCGGTTCTTCCTGCACGTATACGGCGCCAAAACCATTTAAAAGGCAAAAAATACGGCAACCTGAGCGAATAATTCCGTTCAAGTTGCCGTATTTGCGTTAAAACAAATCATCGAGGTCCGCACGCACCGCCTGCAGGTGACCCGCCCGGTTCCCGGCCGCCCGCAACGAATCAATCGCGGGCCCATCCGGAATCACCAAACTGCGGTCGATTTTGCCTTGTTCCAGTGACCGCACAATCCGGGCGGCGGTGACGTTCTCGTCTTCGCCCCGGTCAAGCCGGCGCTCCGCCTTCAGCAACATTGCCAGACTCGCCGGATCGGTCATTTGGTTATACAGTTCGTGCACCGCGTCGTGGACAGATAATCTTGTCAGCATAATCCACCATCCTCTCGCGTTCGCCAATCATGGCGGACACAACGTTGTCAGTATCACGCAAAACGTTACATATCTGTCTTCATCTTAACGCACCTGGCCACGCATGTAAACGCTGCCAGCGACTACCATCCTAGCCGTAATAGCCGCCCGCAATCAGCAACTGCCGCAGCCGTGTCAGCCCGGTCGTCAGCTCGTTCATCGTGCTGGCACTCGACAGGGACACGCGAATGTACTTCTTCGCGCTTTCGGCCCCCACCAGGAAGCGGTCGGAGTGGTAGAAGCGCAAGCCGTTGTTCAGCCCGTGCTGCTCAACCTCACGTCCAGTCATGCCGGTATCGTGAATCTCAACCCAGCGGAACAACTGGCGGTTATCCACCGCGCTGGCTTCGGGCTCAGGGAAGATTTCGTCAAACGCCGCGTTGCTTTGCTCGACCAGGTTAATCTTGGCCTGACTGATGCGCTGCGCCGTGCCGTCAATAATGGCGCGGGCCACAAATTCACTGTCGATGGCTGAGGTCTTCATGTTGATGTTCATCAGTGCGTCCATCAGCTGACTGCGATACTGCGGCGCGAACACGATGTACGCAATCCGCAGCCCCACCGCCAGCGGCTTGGTCATGCTGCAGAGGTATACGCAGTGCTCCGGTGCCAGGGTGTACATCTTGGGCAATGGTGTGAGGCCCAGCTTGAGGAAGCCTTCGTAGTCGTCTTCAATCAGAATTAGATTGTTGTCACGCACCACTTGCGCCAACGCTTCCCGGCGTGCGCCAGAGATCCGGACGCCCGTGGGGTTCGCCCCTTCCGGCATCAGGTACACGCCTGCCAGACCCTGGCTCGCCGCGGCAGCGAGGTCGTCAGCCAGCATGCCCTCATCATCGCCCAGAATTGGCACGAGCTTCAGCCGGGCCATCTTCGCGATTTCAATGAAGTTCGCGTAAGTGAAAAAATCAACGGCGATGCGATCACCTGGCCGGAACAAACCGAGCAGCGTCACGGTCACCGCGTTTTGACCCCCAGACACAATCGCCATGTTCTCGTCCTTAACGTCGGTGATGCCAAAGCGTTCCAGGTACATGCGCCCAGCCCGCTTGTGCGCCGGCAACCCCGTCGGCGCGTCGTAGTTCAGCAGCTCGGGCAGGTTGCTCTGCCCCGCCACCGCCTGAATGACCGGCACCATCATCTTGTTGCACGCATCGAACGCGGACACGAGCCCCAGATCAATCACGTCGGCACTGGCAGTTTTGGCAATAATGATGGATTCCGTCGCGTTCTGGGCCACGAAGGTCCCCTTGCCGACCACGCCGAACGTGAGCCCGCGCTCTTCGCTCAGCTTGTACGCCTTGGTGATGGTGGACAGGTTCACGTCCAAAAAATCTGCTAGTTCACGCTGCGGCGGCAGTTTGGTCCCCGGCAGCAGTTCACCCTTTTCGATTGCGTCTTTCATTGCCGTCACGAGCGCCACGTAGACCGGCCGTTTCAGAGCGCGCTTGTCCGGCCGCCACGTTAATTGGTAGTTATCGAATGAGTTGATGGACATAGTTTTTTCCTCCAAAGTGCCGGCGCCACTGGCCTTAGTTTCACGTGTAACAACAATTGCTAATTGTACGGCATACAATAAATTTCTTGATTGTATGGCTTACTCAGCTACAATAGATTGTAATACATATCACGTAAAGATTCGAGGTAGATAATTATGGCAAATGAATTTCCCCAAGCAATGGTAATCGGTGGCTCTGACAGTGATGGTTCCGCCGGGATTGAGGCGGATCTGCACAGCTTCTTCATGCGCGGCGTGTACGGCACCGTCGCCCTCACTGCGGCGGTCGCCGGCAACTCGTACGGCATCCACGACAGTGTGACCTTGCCCTTGCCGTTCATCGCTAAAGAATTCGAAGTGCTCGCCGATGATTTGAAGATTAAGGCGACCAAGACCGGGATGCTCGCCGACGCCGAACTGATTAACACCGTCGCGGACAACCTGGAGAAGTACGACTTCGGTAAGCTCGTGCTCGACCCCGTGATTGTGACTAAGCACGGCGCCCTGCTACTGGAAGCTGACGCGTTCAACACACTGAAACAGCGGTTGATTCCACTCGCGGACGTGATGACGCCGAACTTTTACGAAGCTGAACACCTCGTTGACCGTAAGCTGAAGACGAAGGAAGACATCGCCGCAGCGGCCAAGGAACTGCAAGACCTCGGCGCCAAGAACATCATGATTAAGGGTCAGCGCAGTGCCGACTTCGCTACCGTCGATGATTACGTCCTGCTTGAAGATGGCAAGAGCTTCTGGTTGCCCGCACCATTCTTCGACACCGACCGCCGTAACGGGACCGGCGACACGGTTTCCGCCGTTATCGCCGCAGAACTAGCCAAGGGTGCCGACGTCGAAAGTGCCATCCGCACCGCCCGCGCCTTCGTCAGTGAGGCCATCATGCACCCCATCGAGGTGGGCCACAAGTTTGGCCCAATCAACCACTGGGCTAACGAACCAGTCCGCCCATAAACATTGCAGAATTAACAGCACGACCGCGCATTTGCGGGTCGTGTTTTTTTTGCATACACCATGCACTTTTTAGCGTATGCTGAGGGGGCAAACTGGCCGGTGCATATGTGTTATTCACACATCACATTTCACACATAACACAATTACAAAGGTCCGCCCCCAAAAAATATTTCACGGGCCACGAAACCTTTTGCCTTCTTCGCCGGTCTAACTAGTGTACTTGCAAGTACGAGAACACGAGGTGACAACATGACATCCGCGCACGAAGAACGGCTCGTCGCTAAGGCCAAGGCTGGCAACGAACGGGCCCTCACCAAGCTCCTCAAGTATCATTATCAGCAGTTATACGCAACCGCATTTCAGTACACGCACAATAAGCAGGATGCACTTGATGTGATTCAAGAGGCCGCCTGCCGTGCTGTCCAGCGGCTGGACTTATTGCAGGAAGAAAAATACTTTGGCACCTGGATCACCCGCATCGTCATCAACGAAGCCATCCGTTTCCTGCAGACGCAGCAAAAACAGCGGGGCACGCAGCTTGACGAGCAATTCCCTGATGCGAACGGTGACCCCACGAACACGCTGGATCACTTCGAACTGCACCAGGCGTTAGGCGAACTCGATGAAAAATATTCAGAAGTGTTAATTTTGCACTATCTACAGGGCTGGTCCGTCCACGAAATTGCGACCAGCTTCGACGTCAGCGATAACACCATTAAGACCAGGCTGGCTCGTGGCCGGAGTGCGTTGCGCACAGAACTTGAATGATGATTAATATGTAACATTTCACATACGGACGAATAACACTATTGCCTATTTCTAAGGAGGCACAACATGACACGTAACCACAATATCCCCAAGCGCGCCATTTACCAAGCCATTGACCGTGGGGTCCGCAAAGCACAACCTAAGCGTAAGTTCTGGCACAGCCGCGCGTTCGCCGTTGCACTCGGCATATTCTTGGTTATCAGTGGTGCAACCGCAGTTGGGGCGGCAACCGGACACCTAAACCTAGGCGGTGAGGCACTGCCCCACGTTCTCGACGCTTACCGCAATGACCCAATTAAACCGAACGCTGAGCACAACCGGCAGGCACAAGCATTTACCATGCACCCAGGAAAAACCTACGTTGCCCAGCACACGGCCACGAAGAACCAGGTGGCGATTACTCCTGGGTTCTACGATATTACCAACACTTCGACCAAATCAACCAACGTTATGGGTAGCCTCATCCCGGCCGGCGCCACATACACCGGCATGTACGTCCGCGCCCAAAACGCGCTTTATGACCTGCCTCAAGGGACTGTGGCACGCTTCACGCCGGCCAAGTTCAAGCACTTGACGCGAACTAACGGCAAGTACCGCATCGCCAGTCCGTTTGGATCCTACAACGTTGGCACTCAGATTCCCGCCGGCTACTACAAGGTGCACGTTAACACCAAGCTGTCCAAGTATCACATCGTTGTCAGCCACAACGTTGACGTGGTGATTGGCGACACCCGCAGTATCGGGATTACCTTCGACATGGGCAGCGCAAAGCAGTATGCAGGCGACAAAGTGATTCAGCTTGCCGACAACAACCCGCTCACCATTGCGGACATCGGTGCCGCATACGACATGACCGGCAAGGCCAACCAAGGTCTAGATGCCGTACCCGCCGGCAGTATCGTGCTGGAAATGACGAAAATCTCCAAGGTTGAGGCCGAGCACCTGGGTTTCGACACAGAAAACGCAGCATGGTAAGTCAAAACGACCATTCACCGCTAGTTACAGGTGAATGGCCGTTTTAATGTACACTAATTCGTCTTTTCCCGCTTCCGGTCCCGGCGAATCAAGCTGATTACCCCCGCGGATGCCGCAATCAACACCGCCACGAAGACCAGTCGCTTCACGTTCAGGTGCAGCACCGCGTCCCCACCGAACGCGTAGAAGAACGCGGTGGGAATGCTGCCCGCGAAGATGAGGCCGAGCAGCGTTTGCCGGTTAATCTTCAGGTCGGCCGCCGCGATGTGCACAAGGGTGTTGGGCACGAACGGCACCGAATACCCGAGCGCAATCCCGAGCTTCGGGTGGCGCATTTTGAGCAAATCATCCAGAATTCGGGACGGCTTTTGCTGCTTTCTGAGTTCCGCAATACGGCTGACCAGAAGTGCCCCGAGCGCGTTGCCGATGGTTAAGCCAACCACGTTGACGACGAACCCGAGCGGTGCACCCAGGCAAATCCCACTGACGATGGCAATCACCGAATTCGGGGCCCCCGGAATCAGGCTAACCGCGGCCAGCAAGAGCGCAATCGGTACCGCGGCGAGCGGGCCCCGGCCGCGGAATTCACGGATGAACGTTGCCCGGTCGAACGTTGGCTGTTTCAGCAGCCGCAGCGCCGGGAAATAGTGCCACAACAGCACCCCAAGCAGGAGTACCCCCACCGTGGCACTGATAATAATAATTTTATGCTTCCGTGACAGGTGCATCCTCTCGCCTCCCTGACCGCCTTCCGTCAGGGTAAATTCTACCATGCTCAGCCTAGCGCCGCACGTAAACTCGCTGGTACGTCACGTAAGACAGCACCGCAAACAACACGCTGCCCGCGACGAGCCACACCATGGCCTGCTGCACGACGCTGGCGTGCACCACCGCCCCACTATCGAGCAGTTTGCGCGCTGCATTCACGATGGGCGTCATCGGCTGGTGCTCAGCAAACCACTGCACGGGCCGCGCCATCCCCGTCGTCGGCATGAGCGCTGAGCTTACGAACAGCAGAATCAGCAGAATGTAGGAGAACCCACCCGCACTCGCGTAGTTTTGTGCCTTGAGCGAAAACGGAATGGCCAGAAGCGTGATGGCCAGGGCAAAGAGCACGGACAGGCCGATGAATCCCAGTCCCGCGGCCAAGTCGGTATGCGGGCGAAACCCCATTAACAGACCCACCAGGAACACCATCAATTCTGCCAGCAGCATGAAGAACACGGACGCCAGCACGTGTGACCCCAGAATCACCCACCGCTGAATCGGCAGGGAGTGCAGGCGGTTCAAGAACCCGCTGGTCTGGTCGTTGTTAATCCGCATCGCCGTGTACGCGGAGCCCATCGCCCCCGTTAACAGGAGGAAACCTGGTAGTGCGTACCGCAGATAGCTCTGTGCGCTGGCCCCGGAAGCAGTGACGATGTTGCCCCCAAGGACGTACACGAAGAACAGCAACATGAACACCGGCATCGCCACCACCGTTACGAGCGTGTCCGCGTTCGTCAGGTTCTGCTTGGTGATCCGTTTGGTTAATAAAAATAATTGTTTAATCGCGTGCATGATTTTTCCCCCCTGCTTACTGGTTAATGTTCATGAAGACCGTCTCGAGGTTGGCCTCATCCTGCGTGTAGCTCTGCACCGTCACTCCAGCTGCCAGTAACGCCTGCAACACTGCCGGTGCCCCTTCAGCAGTCAAGGCCACGGGCGTATCAACGGTGGCCGGCACGTGATGGGCAGCAAAAATTGGTGCCGCCTGGTCCCAATCCGCCGCGGCGACACGCACCTGATACCCCGGCTGGGCAACGCGTTTAATCTCGCCGGGTGTCCCCTGGCGCACAATCTGACCGTCCTTAATGAACGCGATGTGGTCGGACAGCTGGTCGGCCTCATCGAGATACTGCGTGGTTAGGAACACCGTCTTGCCCGCATCGCGCAGTTCGCGAATGATTTGCCACAACGCCAGACGGTTCTTGGGGTCCACCCCGGTTGTGGGTTCGTCGAGGAAAATCACGGCGGGATCACCAATTAGGGACATCGCAAGGTCCAGCCGGCGCCGCATCCCGCCGGAATATGTGCTCACCTTGCGCTGAATGAAATCGCCCAGGCTGAGCCGCTCGATTAAGGTATCCAGTTGCTGCTGATAGTTGCGGCCACCACGCAGCTGGGCAATCAGCTTGAGGTTCGCGTAGCCAGAGAACTCGGCGTCCAGCGTCGTGGCCTGCGCGTTCAAGCTGATTTTTTGCCGAATTGCGTTGCCATTTTGCTCGACGTCCTGGCCCAGAACGGTCACCGTGCCCGCGTCTGCACGCGACAGGGTGGTCAAAATATTAATGAGCGTGCTCTTCCCTGCCCCGTTTTCGCCGAGCAAGGTGAAGACCTCGCCTTGGCGCACGGTCAGGCACACGGCCCGGAGCACGTGCACCTGCCCGAAGCTCTTGGTCACATTGTTAACTTCAATTGCGTTCATCTTTATGCCTACTTTCATCGATTAAGTTGTATTACTAGGTAGCTAACCTACTTGCACGCAAAATCTGCGTCCTAGCTCTCTGCTACTTTCTTTTGCTAGGTACCGGTATATATTAAAACAAGGTACCACTAACTGTCAACAACCGGATGTAAAATTTCGCGCAAAAAAACGGGCCGCCCAACCGCCAGCCCGTTACTGCGTTTATAGTTTTGCCTGAAACTGCTGCAAGAACTTCTGCATCCCCGCAAACTGCGGATCAGCCAGCGCGCGCGCAACCAGCTGCTTGGCCTTCTGTGCGTCTTCCGTGTCGGGCAGCGGCGCCAGGTTCTCCGCCACGCTGTCGAGCCACATGCCGCCCATGCCCGGCTGAATCACATTGTGTGTGCGATCCGCAAACCACGGGAACAGCTGAATAATCTCAAGGATCTGGCCAATCCCCTCAGCGTACTCACCGCCAGCCGCCACGCGCATGTCTTGAGAAACCAGCTCACTGAAATCATCCAGCATGTCGTACGCATCGGCGCTACCGAGGTGTTTGTCGGCCAGCTGCTGCCGCACGTCCGCAATTAGTTCGTCCTGGTGCGCGTGGGCCTCCGCACCCAGTTGCGCAATGCTCGTCAGTCCCAGAACGCGGCCGACTGCATCCGGAGCCAAGTCATCAATGGCGATGATGGCCCGCAGCAAGTCCGTGCGACTCATCTCGTTCAGCCGCGCCTGCAGCTGCTCGGCGCGGTAGTTACTCTCGTCCATACTTTAGCCTCCAATATGAATCGCCAGCACTCCGAATTCATGTTCCTGGGCCGGCGTGTAAATCGTGTACGTGTCCGCCACCATCTTGGCAACTGAATCTTCCGGCGCACTACCTACTTGGCGGCCACCGTAGCGGGTGTAAAGTTCGGTGAAGGTGGCAAATTTTTCCAACCCCCGCACCCGCTTGACTTGCATCTTTTCCGTTGTCGTATCCACAAACTCAATGGTGTCGCCGACCTGCAATTGCCGCCGCTTGGCATCATTCAGCCGAATCTCCACCGTCTTAGTGCCCGCCGCTACCAGCAAGAACTGGTCGTGGGCCAAACCCATCTGCATCTTCATCGCGTCCATACCTCCGCAATCACTAAACCGAGCACCAACATCAAGCACGCATAGAACATCATTATCTTGTCGTGCGCCTGTTCATCTTCCTTATGCCGGTGCTCCAGCCACGCACCGCGCACGCCATACACAACGGTCATGACCACCGTGATGAAGGTCATCGAGTCGAGGATGTTCAGCCCGGCAATGCGCACGTCGCTCAGCACGATGCCGCTTGCCGCGATGATGGGCACGAAAAGCGCGGCAGAGAACAAGAACCCAAACGCCTCGAATTTATTCCGCATGCTGGTCACTCCCGTCAATAGTTTTGCGCAAAATCGTTACTTCGAGTGTACAACATGCAGCACGGGAAACCCATGGCACGCGTTAAAAAAGAGCCCCGACATACGTAATTTACGTAAATCGTGACTCTTGATTAATTTATTAATCGTTCGCTTTCAACCAGCCATCCAGCACGGAAATAAACTCATCGTGCTGATCGAGCAAGGCCAGATGGCGGCTGTTTGCAAACAAGTGCCACTTGGCGCCTGGAATGTGGTCGTATACGGACTTGGCGATGAGTGGCGTGCACAGGTCGTCGGTCCCGTTGGTAACCAGAACGGGCACATCAATCTTGTGCAAATCGTCGGTCACTTCGAAGTCGCTAATCGTGCCGTTCTCGGTAAATTCGTTGGGTCCTTCAGCAATCAAGCTGGCGCGTTTGCCGTTAGTTGGCCGGCGCAATGGCTCTGGGGAATCTGCCGTTGGGTCGTCCCAGCAGTAGCGTTCCATGTAGCGGTCGTTGGCAGCCAGGTACTTGGGGCCGGAGAAGTCGCCGGTCCGTTCCGCTTCAGCAATCGCCGCGCGGTCTTCGTAGCTGAGGTAGGAAATCAGGCGGTGCTGTTCCTTAGTCCACAGCTTGATGGAGGCCGGCGAACCGTCAATCATAACGGACTTAATGCCCTTGTGTTCGTACTGGGTCAGATAAAACATTTCCAGCATCCCACCCCAGGACTGACCCAGCATGTGAATCTCGTCCAGGTGCAGGTACTTGCGAAGCGCAATCAGTTCTTCCGCCCAGGTTTCCTTCACGTAGATGGACTCGTCTTCAGGCAGTGAGGACTTCCCGCAGCCCACCTGGTCGTACATGATGAGCTGGCGGCCAGTTTCAGCGTAATCATCCATCAATTCGAAGTAGTTATGCGAGGAACCAGGGCCACCGTGAATCAGCAGCAGCGGTGCCTTCCCCGGCGTCTTCTCGCCCACAATGCGGTAATACGTCTTGAACCCGCGAAATGGCATGTAGCCTTCTTCAATCTTCATGTTGTAGCCATCCTTTTTGTGAAATATGTACGAGTCGATTGTACACCACAGAGCGGAGTGGAGCGTATAGAACTTGAGGATTCAAGTATTAATCTTTCAGTTCCACCTCAAAGTCCCGAATCACACCCGCAGCAATCCCCGCCTGCACGCTAGTCATTTCGTGTGCCACCCGCATGCGCCCAACATCAGTCTTGAACCAGTTACCTTCCCGCGTATTCGTGTCATCCGCCGCACAGTAAGTTAACGCAACTGACGCTGGCAGGTACGTTCGCAGCAATGCCACCAAGCGGAACATGTGGAAGCTGTTGGTCACAACCAAAATTCGCTGGGGCATCCCCGTTTTCGTCAGTATTCGCGCCGAAAATTCCGCATTTTCGATGGTGTTATCGGACTCGTTTTCGACGGTGATCGCCGCATCTGGCACGCCGCAATCCAACGCATACTGCCGCATCAAGTGGGCTTCAGTGTCGGACCAATCTGGCCACTGCACACCGCCTGATAACAACATCCGCGGTGCACGCCCAGCATGGTACAGGTTAACCGCAAGTGGCATGCGGTAGACAAGCGTTTTGCGGCTACCAACCACCAGAATAATATCCCCATCTTGGCCATCATCCCGAAAGTCATAGAGCAGGTGTGTGATTTGGTTGTCCGTCAATTTAGTCAGGTCAACTTGCGAATACAGCATAAGCTCCTCCGTTAAATTCGGTACGCCACGTGCGCCATTGCCGGGACGTCATTCCACGCCACCGGGTAACCAGCGCCGTGCGCGCAAAAGACGGAATCCGGCGTATTTTCTAGGTCACGCACCGGGTCGTAAGCGGCGTTTGCAACCACCGCATCCGCATTGTGACACGGCCGGTAGCCCGCCACGATGCACTCCAGCTGGCCTTGACCGTGCGTGTACGCCCGCACGTCCTGCGCGTAACTTTGCATTTCGGCCACGGGTGCATCACCGGTCAACACGGCCCGGCTGCCATCACCGCTCGCATCACTGACCGCAAACGTGCCGCTCATCCGTTGAATGTCCGTCATCGCCCGACCCACCTGGTCTTGGGCGACCTCAAGGCGAAAGTGATACCAGGGTTCCAGCAGCGCACACGCCCCACGCTGTTTCAACTCCATCAGTCCCTGTCGCACTGCACGCCAAGTGGCCTCACGAAAATCGCCGCCGACGGAATGCTTGATGCTGGCGCGACCGCCGATGAGGGTCACCTTCATGTCAGTCACGGGCGCGCCAATCAGTACGCCGAGGTGCTCCTTGGCGCCAAGATTGGCAATGACCTGGTGCTGCCAGTTGCGGCCGAGAATATCCAGCGGCAAATCCGTCGCGAACTGTACGCCACTACCGACTGGTCCCGGTTCCAGCAACAAGTGCACCTCCGCGTAGTGCCGCAACGGTTCGAAGTGACCGACACCCTCGACCGTGTCCGTAATGGTTTCTTTGTACAAAATGCTGCCGGCATCGAACTGGACATTGAGGTTAAAGCGATCCTGCAATAGCTGTTGCAGCACTTCCAGCTGCACCGTCCCCATGATTTGCACCCGAATCTCCTGCAAGTGCTCCGACCAGGTCACCTTGAGCAGTGGGTCCTCGTCCTCCAGCACGCGCAAAGCGGTTAGGCAGGCGTGGATGTCACCGTCTTGTGGCTGCACAGCGTAGGTTAACACTGGGGTAATGGCGGGGGTCAAGCCGGCCGCCAGTGCGCCCAGCCCTTGCCCGGGGTACGTCTTTGTGAGCCCAGTGACTGCGCACACCGTCCCCGCTGTGGCAACCGGAATGACCGTGAACTTCGCCCCGTTGTACACCCGGAGTTGGTTCACTTTTTCGTCGTTCAGCACCGCCTTGGTCTGCAATTCCCCGCTGGTCACGCGCAGCCAGGTGAGCCGCTCGCCGTTATCGTCGTGGGTAATCTTGAACACGCGGGCGCCAAAGTCAGCACTGACGGGCATCAGTTCCTGCGTCCACTGCGCCAGCCCCGTCATGATCGCATCCACACCGGTGAGTTTGAGCGCTGCACCGAAGTACACGGGGAACACTTGTCGCTGCTTAATTAGCGCCTGAATCTGCGCCGGCGCCACCGTCCCGCTCTCCATGTACGCATCTAGCAATGCCTCATCTTGAAGCGCAATCTCTTCCAGCGCCGCATCTGGCAACTGCCCATCAGCGGCCGCGGTGAAGTCCACGGCTCCAGGGAATTCGCTCTGCAACTGTGTGAGCACGGCCGCCTGATCCACGCCGCTTGCATCCATCTTGTTCACGAAGATGAAGGCGGGCACGTGGTAACGCGCAAGCAAGCGCCACAAAGTTCGCGTGTAACCCTGCACACCATCAGTTGCCGACACAACCAGAATTGCGTAATCCAGCACACTCAGTACCTGCTCGGTTTGGCTGGCGAAGTCCACGTGCCCCGGCGTGTCCAGCAGCGTGAGCTCAAGGTCGTCAAACTGGACCTGAGCCTGGTGGGCGAAAATGGTAATCCCGCGCTTCTTTTCCAAACTGTCCGTGTCCAAGAACGCATCCGCATTATCCACCCGGCCGAGTTTCCGCACCGCGCCGGTCTGGTAGAGCATGGCTTCAGATAATGTTGTTTTGCCCGCGTCCACGTGGGCGATGATGCCTGCAGTGATGTGCTTCATGATTCGCGCTCCAATCGATTAATTATCTTGATAATACGCTAAATTACCGCAGTCATAAACGGACAGACTACTTGCGGCTGCACAAAAAACACGCCCACATCACTGTGAGCGTGCAATTGATAAATATTTAAATACCCAGTTGACTAAGGCCAGTGCCGCGCTTGCTGACGCCGGTTTGCACCTGGCCAAGCTCGTTAAAGAAGCTCAGGGTGTGCTTACTCAGTTTCTGCTGCATCGCCAGGCCGCCAAGCTGGCTGCTTAATTTGCGAACCACGCGGTCTGTGTTCGTCCCCTTAGCTAGTTCTGCCTCAGCTGCCGCGAGCATTTCGCGTTCGTTAGTAGGCACCGCGTCATCAGCCAACAACGCGTGCACCCGCACCGCTAAGTTATCTGCATTAAGTTGTGTCATAATTACCCCTCCAATATCCACTGATTATAGTCACAAATGGACATTGTGCAAGAGTTAACATAATTCAGGTGTCAAATCGCGTGGCTATTACAACAGCGTCCGCACTTGTTGCTGCAAATCCGGCAGCACATCGGCCGCAAACCACGGATTCTTGTGCAGCCAGCCGTAGTTCAGCGGGGATGGGTGCACCAGCGGCATGTACGGCGCGTAATCGGCATAGTGACGCACCGTTTCCGTGAGCGTCTTCTCGCGGTTTGGCAGGTAATATTTCACCGCGTACATGCCAATGAGCAGGGTGAGTTGCACGTGCGGCATGAGGGCCAGCAGCGGGGCGTGCCATTTCTCCGCGAAGCCCTTGCGCGGCGGCAAGTCGCCACTTTTACCCTTGCCTGGATAGTAGAAATCTAGGGGTACCACCGCGATTTTGCCAGCATTGTAAAATTCATCACTGGTCACGCCCATCCACGCGCGCAGCCGGTCACCGGAAGCGTCCCGCCAGTAGGTATTGGCGGCCTGAGCGGAACGGCTGGGTGCCTGACTAACAATCAGAATCGTGGCGTCCCGTTCAAAATGATAGAGCGGATCAATGCCAGCCGCGGTGAATTCGGCGTTATCCGGATCATTTTTGATTGCGTTGAAAATATCGTTAGCTGTTTGTTTCATTAGTCCCCCACCACGTTAATCGGCTTACCGGCAAGAAACGCCGTGATGTTTGCGCCCACCAAACGGGCCAACCGTTGCCGTGTCTCCAGGCCCCGCCAGCCCATGTGCGGCGTCACAATCACGCTCGGCAGGTCAAACAGCGGACTGTCATCGGGCAGGGGTTCCACTTCCTGGACATCCAGGCCAGCCCCCGCAATGGTTCCAGCCTGCAGCGCCGTAATCAACGCCGGCTCATCCACGAGGCCGCCGCGCGCGGTATTAATCAGGAACGCGCTCGGTTTCATCTGCGCCAACGTTTCCGCGTTAATCATGTGCCGCGTTTGCTCCGTCAACGGCAAATTCAGCGAAACAAAATCGCTTTGGGCCAGTAATTCCGCCTGCGTCGTGAAGTGAATGCCATCCCGATCCGCCCGCTTGGTGCGCGTGGCAACCAGGATGTGCATCCCCAGTGCTTGGGCCACCTTGATGATTTCGCGGCCAATATGGCCAAAGCCAACCACCCCGAGCGTTTTGCCGTTCAACTCCACGTGCGGCACAAGCAGGTGATTACTAAAGTTGCGGTGGTCGCCGCGCGCCAGCATCCGCAGCTGCACCTGCATGGAACTGGCCAGGTTCAGCATCAACATGATTGCCGTGTGGGCAACCCGCTGCGTGCTGTAGGCGGGGATGTTGGTTAAGGTGATACCCATGTCTCGCAGTGCGTGCAGGTCGTGATTGTTGTAGCCCGTCCCGGCTTCGACCACAAGGCGTACGCTGGCGGGAAATTGCCGGACAATCGCGCCCGGCAACGGCATTTCCTTGGTCACCACCACTTCAGCCCCCGCCACGCGCGCCAGAATTTCGTCCGTCGCCGTTACGCCGTACACCGTCACATCATCCGCCAAGGCCTGCCAGTCAATCTGCCCGTCGTAGTTGACAACATCACCGTTCAACACCACTACTTTTGCCATAATTGCCTCCATCTCATTGCTCGAACTGGTCCGCGTGCTTGCGGAAGAACTCCGCGTACACCTGTACCTCAGGCAAGTCCGTCCACTTCTTCGTCACCACCGGCACAGTGTCCAGGTCGTAAATCTTCGCGCCGGGCAGCGCCAGAACGAACGGCGAGTGCGTCGCGATGATGAACTGACAGCCGAAGAACCGCGCGCTGTCCGTTAGCAGCTGCACCAATTCCTGTTGCCGCGCCGGGGACAGTGAATTCTCTGGTTCGTCCAGCAAGTACAACTGATTGTCCTGAATGCGCTCAGTGAAAAACTGCATCGCTGACTCGCCATTACTATGTTCCACCACATTCTTTTGTAAGTTATCGCGCACGTACCGCGACTGCGTTTTGCGCCGCGTCTCCAGTGTCTTCTTCAACTCGTCGTAATCGCTGAGGTCATGGTATTCAACCGTGCCGAACTTGTGGTCCAGGTAGTCCTTGAACATTTCGTCGCGCTTGTTGTCGATGCCCTGGTTCAGGGCGCGCAAATCAAGCATGTAGTTGAAAATCTCGTCACTCGTAATGATGGCCGAATCTTCCGGCAACGGCACATGCATCGTGTAATTGCACAGAGCAAGGTAATCCTCGAAAAAGCTGGAACGGTTGTACAGTGCGCCCCGCTTCAGCCCCAGTTTTTCAGCAATCACGTTCAGCAGACTCGACTTCCCCGACCCGTTGTCCCCGTAAAGAATCGTGATGGGTTCAAAGGTCAGCGTCGGCACTTGTTTCACAGGGAACAATTGAAACGGATAGTAATTCGAGTACGCACGGCTCTTCTGCGCGATGAAAAACTCCCACTCCTGATCCTCATTGGCCAGCGTGAAATCCTCCAGGTAAACCATGGCGGCAGCCTCCTTCCATAACGGTAAACTATGTATTAGTTGATTATACGCCATTATTATTGCATGCTCACCCGAATCAGGTGCCGACGAAATGCTACAATAACAGCAACGCCACCAGGGAGGAATTGCCATGATTTACACCACTGCGCGCCTTTACACCAGAGAAATGACCGCTGCCGATGTCCCAGCGCTACGCAAAACGCTGCAGGATCAGACGGCCATGTACGCCTACGCCCACGCGTTCACGGATGCCGAAGTGGATGCGTGGCTGGCCAACAACCTGCGGCGCTACCGCGAAGACGGCTTCGGCTTGTGGGCCGTCATCCGCCAAGCTGACGACCAGTTCGTCGGCCAGTGCGGACTCACCATGCAGGACTTCGCCGGTCAGCGCGTGGTTGAAATCGGCTACCTGCTTCAGCGCGATTACTGGCACCAGGGTTACGCCATCGAAGCGGCCCGCGGTGCCAAGGAGTACGCCTTTAATGAACTCCACGTCCCGGAAGTTTGGTCCATCATCCGCGACAACAACCTGGCCTCGATGAACGTAGCGATTAGGAACGGGATGCTGGTGCGCGGCAAAATCGTGAAGCACTACTACGGAATCGACATGCCGCATTTCGGCTTTGTCGTAGCCAATCCGCAGGCGTAATTTGGGCGCATTATCCGCGTGAAAATCTGCCCAATAATTCCGGTTAGCAGTACACTTAACGTAGATTGATTGAGAAAGGAAATTGCCATGCAAGACTTCACGGAATCAATGGCGGCCCAGGTGGTGCGGCCCCGCAACAACGCGAATTACAAGGGCCAAAACGGCCACATCGTCATCGTAGCTGGCAACGAACGTTTCGGCGGCGCGGCCATCATGAGTGCGCAAGCTGCAGTTTACGCTGGGGCCGGTCTGGTCACCGTCGCCACGGCGGCTAAGAACCACGCCCCACTGCACGCCCGGCTCCCCGAAGCAATGGTCATCGACTGGGCTGACGCTAACCTGCCGATTTTGTTGCGCCAGGCCGACGTCATCGTCGTCGGCCCCGGCCTCGGCGTTGATGCTGCCGCACTCGGCATCCTGTCCCTGGTCCTCAGTGCGGTCACTGACAGTGCTGCGCTCATCATCGATGGTTCAGCTATCACCCTGATTGCAGAAAATCACATTAAGGTGCTGCATCAGCAGACCATCTGGACCCCGCACCCGATTGAGCTACAGCGGCTGGTGCAACTGGCCCCACCCGCCCAAACCGACATCGTGCTCCCAGTCGTGGCCCACGACCAACTGCCCGGCATTTTGGTGGCCAAGGGGGCGCCAACCCGCACCATCGCCGATCACGCCGCATTCCGGAACACTAGCGGCGGCCCCGCCATGGCGACCGGCGGAACGGGCGACACGCTGACCGGCGTCATCGCGGCATTTTGCGGGCAATTTGGCTTTAATGTGCACGTTGTCGCCGCCGCGGTGTGGACCCACAGCGCCGCCGCTGATTTGCTGGCCGCGGACCAGTACGTCGCTGTGCCATCGCAGGTTGCTGCCGCAGTGCCCAAGATTATGCGGCGTCTAAGTCAGCAATAGTTGCTCCGATTAATCATTAAATATTACGCCCGGCATAACTGGCTTTTGTATACCCTAATTCCAGTCATACCGGGCATTTTTCTTGCCATTTTTCGGCCGTAAAAGCGCTATAATGAAGTTAATAACTACGGGAGGCGACCACACATGACAACAATTGAACTAAACCAGTACACCGTCGTCAACGACCGCGGCGAGTTCCTTGAATCCGACAACTTGCTGCTGCTACCGTCATGGACGCGCGACATTCACGCCATGTGGGTCACCACCAGCCAGCTCGATGCACAAAAAGTGGCGCACCAATCTGGCGGCCAGGCGTGCGCACTGAACCTAACGCCGCTGGCCTTCAACCCAGATGCCACCAAACACCGCGGCATCCCCGTTGCCGTGCAAAAACAAATCGTCACCCTGCGCGATCAAGGGCTAAGCTACCGCAAGATTGCGGCACTACTGAACATCTCGAAAACATCGGTTGGCAATATTTTGAACCGATAATACGCAAAATCCCCGGAACACGATTATCAATGTTCCGGGGATTTTTGCTGTTATTTAGTTGATTTACGCCACATTGTTTACCAGAGATAGTGCACAGGATTCTTAATTTCCTTGTTGTAAACATCCGCGACCACGTCCATTTGTGCCGGGGTCAATGGCGCCAGGTCGGAGGCAATCGTGTTGCGCTCAATCTGGGTCGGGTTGCTGGCACCTGGGATTACGGCGGAAACGGCGTCGTACATCAGGATGTAACGCAGCGCCGTACCTGCGAGGTTGTCGGTGTGCAGGCGTTCTTTGAGCTCGGCCGCGGCCTTGACCCCGGTGAGGTAGTCCACGCCGGAGAAGGTCTCGCCCTTGTCGAACAGTTCGCCGTGGCGGTTGTTGCTCCGCTGATCAGTTGGGGCAAACTTGGTGTCGGCGGTCATCTTCCCCGTCAGCAGGCCGCTTGCCAGGGGCACTCGCGCCAGAATCCCGACGTTGTGCGCCTTAGCCAGTTTAAAGAATAGTTCTGCAGGCCGTAAGCGGAACATGTTGAAGATGATTTCGACCGCCGCCACGTTGTAATCCAGCGCCTTGATTGCTTCTTCAACGCGCTCCACACTCACGCCGTAATGCTGAATCTTGCCTTCCGCCTGCATGGCATCCAGCGCCGCAAACATCTCGGGATCGTAAAACTTGGCCATTGGTGGGCAGTGCAGCAGCACGAGGTCGAGAGAATCAACGCCCATGTTCTGCAGCGAGTCATCCACATACCGGCGCAATGCTGCGGGCGTGAAGTGCGCATCACTCAGCGGCGTCTCTTTGCGCCCAATCTTAGTGGTGTAGTGCACATTCGGGTGCTTCTTGATGAACGCCCCGACCGCCTTTTCACTTTCGCCATCCTGATAACCATCCGCGGTATCGAAGAAGTTCACGCCGTGTTCGTATGCTGCTTCCAGCGTGGCGTCCGCCTCGGCGCGGTCAAATGGTGCACCCCACTTTCCGCCAAGTTGCCATGTGCCCAGGGACACTTCACTGATGTTGAAGCCAGTTTTACCTAACTTACGATATTTCATAAATAATAATCCTCCATTATGCCGTTTGTTCTTTACAGGTATCTAATTTATACTTACCGAGAAACATGCACAATAACGCACTTATGGGTGCCTTGCACTGGCACCACTACAATTAAACTAATACCTAACAGGAGGAACCATAATCATGACTGACGTAATCCGCAAAGACGTTCTCACCCGCCTCGCTGACGGCGACTACAGCTGCGAGAAGGAATTCACCCTCGCGATGTTCTCTGGCAAGTGGAAGTTGCCGCTGATTTGTCACCTAAACGACGGCACGTACCGCTTCAACGACCTGCGCCGGCTACTACCGAAAATCACGCACAAGGTACTGACCAGCCAGCTGCGCGAACTCGAACAGGACGGGCTGATCACCCGCAAAGTGGTCGCCGGCAAGCAGACCCAGGTCTACTACAGCATCACGCCACTCGGACAGTCGCTCATGCCCATCGTGAACTCGATGTGCGACTGGGGCAAAGCGCGGATTAAGGAGTGGCAGGTCGCGGCCGAATTTTCTGTCGATGAAACCATCCAGCCACGCGCATGATTGACATCAAAAGTGCCCCACAACAGTTTGCTAACCGTTGCGGGGCATTTAATTTTACATAAGGAAATTAATTAGTCTTGCTCTTTGCGCTGCCGGAACCACGCACCACTCACCAGCGCGAGCAGGCCGAAACCAAGCGTTGCGAGTGCCCCGGCGTGCTCGTCACCGGTTGCTGGCAATCCTGGCTGGCCCGTTGCCGCTGGCGTCGCGCTGCCGCCGGTCACTGGCAGACCCGTTTGCTTAGGGGTGATAGTTTGTTGACCCGGTTTCGCCGGCGTGTCTGTGCCGCCGGTTGCTGGCAAATCCTTCTGTGGCGGCAATTCCGTTCCGGTGTCAGGCAGAGCATTCAGCCGGTAAACCAGCACCACAGTTGTGCCCTCCGCCGTCATTTTGCCCGTCAACTGGGCGGAAACAGTCCCGAGGCCAATGTAAGTGTAGCCCGCAAGTAGCGGTGGCGTAACCCCGTAGCCGTTACCCACAAAGCCCGCTTTATTGCTGTCTGGCTGCAGTTCGGTCCCCGTTTCGGTTACGTAGCGGATAGTGAGTGCTGCCGGCTGAGTTGCCGCCACTTGGCCCTGCGTGAAGTCGTACACGAATGTCACAGTTTGGCCATCCGGGGTAAATTTACCCGTCGCCGTCCGGTCAGTGGTCAGCGTGTAACCCGAGATGTCTGGGGCCGTGACTGAGTAGCCGTTGCCCACAACACCTTCCTTCATGATGGTTGGCTGCAGTTCCTTACCGTACTTGTTCACGTACCGCACCGTCAAAGTAGCTGGCTGATTGATGCCCACTTGACCTTTTGTGAAGTCATAAACGAACGTTACAGTTTGGCCATCCGGCGTAAATTTGCCTTTCGCCGCCCGGTCAGTGGTCAGCGTGTAACCCGCAATATCCGGTGCGGTAACCGTGTAGCCGTTGCCCACAACGCCGTCCTTCGTGATGGTTGGCCGCAGTTCTTTACCGTACTTGTTCACGTACCGCACCGTTAACGTAGCCGGCTGATTAATGCCCACCTGGCCCTGCGTGAAGTCGTACACGAACGTTACGGTTTGATCTGCCGGCGTAAATTTGCCTGTCGCGGTCCGCTCAGAGGTTAGCGTGTAACCAGTAATATCCGGAGCTGTGACCGCGAAACCATTACCAACCACGCCAATTTTGGTTTTGCTGGTTAATAACTTTTTGCCGTATTTGTTGACGTATTGCGCTGTCAACTTAGCAAGTTGGTTCGTGCCCACTTGGCCCTTTGTGAAGTCGTAAACGAACGTCACAGTTTGACCATCCAGGGTAAATTTACCCGTCGCCGTCCGGTCAGTGGTCAGCGTGTAGCCCGCGATGTCTGGCGCGGTAACTGAGTAGCCGTTACCCACAGCACCTTCTTTAGTGATGGTTGGCTGCAGTTCCTTCCCATACTTGCTGACGTACCGCACCGTCAGTGTGGCCGGCTGGTTAATTTCCACTTGTCCCTGCGTGAAGTCGTAAACGAACGTCACGATTTGACCATCTGGGGTAAATTTACCCGTCGCCGTCCGGTCAGTGGTCAGCGTGTAACCCGCAATGTCCGGCGCGGTGACCGTGTAGCCATTACCCACGAAGCCCGCCTTAGTCAGGGTCGGCCGCAACTCTTTGCCATATTTGTCAACATACTGCACCGTCAGCTGGGCATCGCGATTCTGCGCCACCTGGCCTACTGCGCGGGTGTAAGTGACCGTCACGACGGTATCAGTGTTCTTCGCCGTTACCACCATGCTTGGGGTCTGCTCCAGGTCGCCACTCGGGTCAGTGGTTTGCGCGACAACGTACTGGGCAATCTTAGGGTTGACCACATTCGGCAAAACTGCTGAATCGTCGCGCTGCCATGCTGCATCCGGCACACCGTTAGTTAGTGTCGCTGACGTCACCTGCCCGTTTGCCACGTAGGTCGTTGCCGCGCCCGTGACGTTGTCGGTGACAACCGCAAAGCTGGCTGCGTCAACGTGGTCTGGAGCCAGTTGTTTGCCGCCTTTAGCCACATAATGAATCGTCCGCGTCAGCGTGTGCGGTGCGGCGACGGTGTACGTGTGCTGCAGGTGCACGACATAATTAGTGGTTGCGCCGTCCGTATCGAAGGTAATCGCGGACGTCCCATCAGCTTGCTTGGTGCCATCGCTAACTAGTGCGTACCCTTGCGCGCTAAATTCAGCAATTACGGGTGTACTATTATACGTGCTCGTGCCGCCCACAAACCCGGTCAAGCTCGGATCAGCTGCAGCATCAACCACCAGCAGGTCCGTATCCGTAGTGTCGTCGTGGTAGGTGACCGTGGCGCTGGCTTGTTGCCGCGCACCAACTTCGATGCCTGCCTTTAGCCCCTCAGTCATCGTAAGGTCATTTGCCATCAGCGAGTAACTGATAAACGCTTGGGTACCAGGTGTTGCATCCCCGTCCACGTGCACAGGCACAATCAGCGACTGCAGCCCACCATCCAGGTAGGCATCCGGATCAACAAAGGTGACCACGAAGCCCGTGACCGTGCTGAAGTCGGCAATCTGCGCTGCGGGCACCCCAAACTGGTCGTCCTTGGTGGTGTAGCGCACGTCGATATTGGCTTTATCCGTCCAACTTGCTGGCAGTTCAATCGGCCCCGTCATGTGCACACCATCAGTGGTCGACCCGCGTAAATCGCTGTGCAGAACTGACCGGTCATTGAGCTGCGGCATTGTGGCGGTTAAGCGGAAATTTTGCAGGGCGTTGTCGCTGGTATTTGCCAGGCTGAGAATGTACTGGCCATCCTCATTTGCCCGCACCGTGACCAACGCGCCCTGGTCGCCAGTGTTGTTCGCAGCTGCGGCCAGCGCCTGCACCTGATGTCCGGCCGCTTGGTACACCCCCGCCACCGTTTCCAGTGCGTAAACGGAACGCATCATGCTGAGGCCAGGCAAATCCACCCCGAGAAGCACGCGCACGTCGGAATCCAGTGCCGGGTCAATCGACTTGGGCACCACCGTATCGCTCTGATCAACGATGGAGTAGAGGCCCACCGCCACCGTTGGCAAATCGAGCGTGTCGTTCACGTTAATGTCGAGCTTGATGTTGTTTGCTTCATTCGGTCCCAGTTCAGTGCGGTCCCAATTAATCGTGAGTAGCGTCTGTTTGCCAACCACTTTGGCGGTCACCTGTGCATTACTACCGGTGTACGTGACCCCTTCTGGCAGGGTGACGTAACTGGTCAATCCGGTGAAGCTCTGCAGTGATGCCTTGTTGTTTTCAACCCGCACCACCAACTGGTTGGCGCCAACATCAACCTTACCGTTCGTGACCCCGGTGTAGCCAAGGTCTT
The DNA here is from genome assembly GCF_001436225.1 of Lacticaseibacillus sharpeae JCM 1186 = DSM 20505. Classification (GTDB taxonomy): domain Bacteria; phylum Bacillota; class Bacilli; order Lactobacillales; family Lactobacillaceae; genus Lacticaseibacillus; species Lacticaseibacillus sharpeae. Next base: position 55,021 of record NZ_AYYO01000055.1, read on the forward strand.
CGTTAATGACCCGCGGCGTGTTCTTGGCTGGCGGGACGATTTCGGCGGTCTTGGTGGTCATGAACTGATTGTACGCTGCCCGCCAATCACCGGCACTACCTTCTGCGACCAAGTTCCCCGTCTCGTCCAGCATGTGAATCTCTTCACCCAAGTGGCCTACTGATGAATGCCCAGCAACGCCCTCCTTCACCACATATGCGCCCTTCTCGCTGTACTCAACTTCGACCCAACCCAGGCCGTTGAACCCCGCGATATTGGCAGTCAGTGCATTCCCCACGGTTCCGTAATAACCGGACTTCGGACTCATACCAAAGCGAATATTGTCATACGACATCCCCGCAACCGGCGTGGTCCACACGAATTGGAGCTTGTCGACGCCGCGTGCATTGTCGATTAAGTCGGTCAAATCAACTAGCTGGCCCTGAGTGTCGGTAATGTCACTGAGAATCGGCGTGCTTTCGTATTGATCAGAATCTTGATACTTCACGAACAAACTAAACTTCGGCGCCTCGTCCAGCGCCAGCGTATTGCCCTTAATGACCGCATACGGCACGCCCACGGACATGTTGTTAACGTTCAGGTGATCGTCCACGTCATAGGTCACCACGTACTTCTGCACGGTTCGCACCCAACCGTCATTGGTGAGCAGCGCGGTGTCGTCGAAGTATTGCGGGTCATGCTTGTCCTGCTGGTAATTAAAGTCGGCTGACCCGGCCATGATGAGGAAGGACAGGTCTGCATTAGCGTTAACTTGTGGGTCCGTGTTGTCCTGCGAATTATCGGTGACGTGTCCGACACCATCCTTGGGGCCCCAGTTGTAGAAGTAGAAAGTTTCGCCGTCAGTGGCGAATCCCAGCTTGCTCATGTCCGGCACCGTCTTGATGGTGCTGTTTGCAATCGGCGACTGCTCTTGCCCGTTAATGGACGTGGCCCCCATGATTGCCTGCGTCGTCAGGACGGTATTGAACGGCGTGTCCGCATCAATGCGGGCGAGCACGTTAAATTGTTTGCTGACAAGATTAGTGGTAGCTGCCACTTGATCAGCAATGCTTGGTGCGGCAAAGTAAAAGCGCAACGTCGTGTTCCCGTTAGCGTCAACCACCACGGAATCTGGCTTTTGCGTACTATTGTCGACGCCCATGAAGGTCAGGCCCTTCGGCAGCATGTATGCGACCTGCACCGGTGTCCCTTCCGCCAAGTACGCTTGCCCAGCCGCCTTCTTCGGTGCGGACACCCCGAACGTGTACACCACGAGGTCGCCGGCCCGGCCACTAAGCTTGCTGCGATCAATCGTCGCGTTCCCCGCGGCATCCGTGACCAGGTTGCCATCATCATCCGCCGGCATTACGCCATCGAACTGGTTGGTCACACCGTAGACGGCCTTGGACGTCACCGTGACCGTTGCCGGGTTCACGTTAACCGTCTCGTCCCCGCGCACCCACTGGGCAGATACCGTCAGCTGCGTTCCGTTCACGATGGCCCCAGACGTGGTGGCGAAGTGCAGCTGCTTGCTGACACTAAGCCCGTTTTGTGGCTCCGTGAAGTTATAAATCAATTGATGGTTCGCCTTGTCCAGAGTCGGCGTCACCCCGTTAATCGTGAGGTCAGTATCGGCAGATAAGGCGAAATCTGCGGGTAAGTTGACGATTAATTTTTGCGGTGTACCGTCGCTCGCAATCCCCGTCACGTCCAATTTCAGGTCGAAGGTCGCCGTGGTTCCGGACTGAATGGTCGCCTGCTCCGCGCTCAGCTTAATGCTCGCCCGGGTCGTGTCCGCCGGAATCACAACCGGTGGCGTCCAGGTCTTGGTTGCCGGACTCGTTTCTGGTGCAGTCTGATTCTGATCAGTCGGCGTTTCCGTTTGCGTCTCTTCCGCCGCTGCCGGCGTTGCATCTGTTTGCGGTGTGACTGCCGGTGCTGGTGTTTCTGCCGGCGTGGTGGATTCTGCTGCGTCCGGCGTCGATGCGGCTGGGTCTGCTTCCGTGGCTGTCTCTTCCGACGCCGCGGTATTCGTTGCGCCAATGGCCGTCGTCGTGGCAGTGTCCGCAGTCGTATTCGTCGCCGCCGCTACCGGGCTAGCTCCCAGCGTGAGCAGCATCAAAGCCGTGCTGATGCCCGCAAACAGCCATAGCTTGCCCGCCTTGTACATTTTGTAACGTAACTTTGTCTCGCTGGTTATTTGCTCTCCGTGCGTTCTGTGCATGTTAACCCCTCCTTAAGCCATGCTCAACAATAAATTTGCATATTCGCAACAACCACATCCACTATTAATATAATCATAGCGGGTGCGTTGCAACGGTCAGTAATCCCAAAGCGTTTTCGGCTATCCTGCCGAATGATTGGCGTGGGCTTATCGCTTAAGTTAGAGAATTGACGGCAATTTTGGGCAAAAAAATAGCGTGGCGACCAAACGTCACCGCGCTACGTTCATTAATCGTTAAACCTGCGCCACCGCATCCGCGATTGGCGTTTTGCCGTCATGCATGATGATGACCTTCCCCACCGTGTTGCCTGCGTGCGCCAGCTTAGCGAGTACATCCGCTACGTCAGCGATGGCATTTTTGCCCGCTTCAGGTGCGAACGTCGTCGTACCCGTGGCCGCCGCCTCAACCAATGTCCCTGGCTGCAAAATTGTGTAGGCGAGCTTGGTGTTTTGCGTCAAGTACACGTCTGCGTAGTGCTTAGCGATGTAGTAATCCTTGATGCTCTGAATGCCCGGCGCGTTCCACTTGCTCCGGTCAAGTGCAAAGGCCGCACTGAGCATAATGTAGCGGTGCACGCCCGCTGCTTCAGCCGCCTGCATTGTCTTAATCGCACCGTCAAGATCAGTGCCAATCGTGTCCTTGCCCCGGGAACCCGCGGTAAAGTACACGGCGTCAAATCCCCGCAGCTTCGTGGTCAATGCCGGAACCTCTGCGTGCAAGTCGATGATTAAAGACTCATCACCAAGATTCTGCGGGTGGCGGGAAGCTGCCACCACGTAATCCCCCTGCGCCTGCAGGTCCTGGACCAAATCCTGGCCAACCCGACCACTAGCGCCAATTACAAGAATTTTCATAACTGTATCCTCCTAAATATCCTGTGGCAATTCGAAACCCTGCGCCTTAAGAATCGCGCCGATTTCGTCCCGGTGGTGCAACGTGCCTTTGAGGTGCGCCACCATCGACTCGGTATAATTCACGTCGCGCTGACTCCAGCTGCGGGTCGCGTAATAGTGCCGCACCGTTTCATCATATTGATTGAGTGCGCTTTGCGCGAACTGCGGATAGCCATTCTCGCCCACCACCAGCGCGTGCGGCAGCCGCGGCTTGAGCTCTGGCTGCTCATCAGGCACGCCAATCATCATGCCCAGCAGCGGGAAGGTGTACTTGGGCAAGTGCAGCAAGTCAATCATTCGCTGTGGGTCGTTCAAAATGCTGCCGAGGTAGACCCCACCAAGGCCACTACGTTCTGCGGCTCCCAGCATATTCTGCGCGGCAATCGTGACGTCAAACGCGCCGCCGAGAACCGCATCCCAGTTCGTCAGCTGGTGCAGCGACTCGCCGGACTCACGAACCAGCGCGACGTTGCGCGCCTGATCGAGGACAAAAATGTACAGTTGCCCGGGGCCGGCTGCGTAGCGATACGTCGTCACGTCCGCGATTGCGTCCTTGAGCGCCTGATTGGTCACGCGAATGAGTGAGAACTGCTGCATGAACTTACTCGTAGCACTGGCCTGCGCCACATTCTCCAACGCCTCAAGTTCAGCTTCAGTGAACTGAACGTCCTTAAAGCGCCGAATTGAGCGGTGCTGCAAAGCGGATTGGTCTATCTGCATGTTATTTCCTCCTGCCAGTTATTTAATAAGTATAGTTTACCACTACATTCCGGGTGTGTCTTGGACAAGTTAATGGCATGTGTCCCTGAAGGTCAGCAACCTGGCAATGTTTTCACGTGAAACAAACCAGTTGACCATGCCCTAGTTAAGGGCGAAAATGACGGTAAGAAATGGAGGCTAATGCCCATGCCCAACGCTTATCCCGCTGTCACCTTGAAAACACCCACCGCTGCCGATTTGCCTTTCTACTTCAACTACCGTTCTAATCCGGCAATTGCCGCGGCTGAAGGACGCATTCCCGACCAGACAACCGCGCAGGCCCAAAAGCATCTGCACATGATCATCGCGGGCAACGGCAGCGCCAACTACTCCTGGTTCATTGTCCCCGCGGGGACCGAGACGCCCGTGGGCACCATCGCCATCTGGGGCTTTAGCGCGGACCGCACCACGGCCGAATTGGCGTACGGGCTGCTACCAAAGTTTCAGCACCACGGCTACATGCACGCCGCACTGGCGCAGGTCACTGCGTTCGCCTTTAGCCGGCTGCAACTAACGCGGCTAGATTGCTACACCGCCGCCAGCAATACCCCGTCGCTTAACCTGCTGACTAGCAGTGGTTTTACCCACCGGGAAACCATCACCGAAGATAACTTAGCCGGCGAACCGACCACCATGGTAATTTACGCGCAAGACCGGCCACTATAAGTTACCTAGCCACCGAATTAACTGACGGGCAACCCATTTTTGCTGCGTTGCGTCGCTGACCGTGGCGTTCTTGTCGCCTTTTTGCTTGCCGTACGCACCGAAACCAGCGTGATTGCCACCCTGCAGTTGCCGGTACGTGGTCGTCTTAGGCAGATCGGCCTTGGCCTGCTTGTACGCGGACCAGTTAAGCACCCCATCACGACTACCCGTGAGTGACAGAACCGGCGTGTTCGTTATTTTACCCTTGGCATCCGGATAACTAGCGAGGAAGAACACACCCTCCAAGTTGTGTTTGTGCTTAGCCGCATATCGGCTCGCCATGACCCCGCCGAGCGAATGGCCACCAATCACGTAATGCTGGTTACTGGTGAGCACGGTGTCGGCTTTGTTCATGCCGAATACGGCCAGGTCATACGGGAAGCTGACGATTGCGACCCGGTACCCGGCCGCCGCGACTTGTTTGGCCCAAATGCTGTACGCACCGGGATCAACGAAGGCTCCCGGATACATCACCACCGTCGTTCGCGCGTGCTGATTGCCAAAGTACAGGCTGCCGCGGCTGGTAGTTGCTGTTTGCTGGGCCGCTGCAGCCGGCGCGGTCGGCGCGTTTGCCATCTGCTTGAGGACGATGTGGCTAGCTGCTAGCAGAAACACTAATAAAGTGCAGATACCTAATGCCCATTTTTGCCATCGCTTCATTTGCTTGTCCTTTCGCCTTTGATACGTAATCGTAAAGCGATTAAGTGTCGTTAACTGTTATTCTAAAGATATATTATTAGTTCTCGTCATTAATCATACAACGGATTCAGGGAGGCACACACATGTAAAAACGCGCCATTGCACTGTCTTAGTGTAATGGCGCGTTTGCTTAGCTAGTGTGTGACCGGCAGATAGCCCGTCTTCCGCACCATTTCTTGGCCCTGCTTGCTCTGCAACCAAGCCAGAAGCTGCTTAACTTGCCGCCGCTCGTGTCCCCGCGTGACAGCATACAGATTCAACGTGTACGGATAGCGGCCGCTTTCGATGTTCGCCGTGGTTGGCGCCACGCCATCAATCTTAAGGATGCGCAGGTTCTTGGTTTGTTGCATCCCCTGGGTGTAGAAACGGAAACTGTAGCCGAGATCTTGCGGCCCATTCTCATAGTCGGCGACGGCTGACAAAATACCACCCATGCCGTCAATTTCTTCAGCCTTCAGCGGGTGCGCCAGCTTTTTGCCCCGCATCACCAGCGTCTGCATGACCGTTTGACTACCGGAATTAGCTGGACGTTGGAACGCGCGAATGCGGGCAAAATGGCCACCAGCATTATGCCAATTTGTTATTTTATGTTGATAAATATCCTGAATTTGGTTAGTGGTCAACCCTGAAACTGGATTGTTCTTGGCCACGAAGAAGATGAATGCTTCCCGGGCAATCGGCGTGTAGTGGAACGTGATCCCCGCCTTTTTGGCCATCTTGCGTTCAGCGGTTGATGGCTTGAACGCAAAGGCGACGTCGCAATAATTGTGCACCAAGTTGGCATATGCTTCGTCAGTTTGGTTGAGCTGCACCAAGTTATCAATCTTAGTACGCGACATGCGCGGATACAGTGCCTGCGCCGCTCCCGCATACACCGGAAATGCCGCGGTGGCCCCATCGAGCCGGGGTAATTTACCCGTTAGCCTTGTCGTCGGCTTGGCCACCCGCACCAAGCGACTGTGCTTAGCAAACGGCAGAAAATCATCTGCGTTCACGTCGCTATCAATATCGGCCCCGTCAACGTAATTCAGGTGGTGTTGGTACTGGCCAAAACCGTACAGGCCGATGGTCAGCCCTAGCGCCAGGACGGATGCCGTGGCCGCACGCGACCAGTGCACCGTCATTTGCCGCCGCACCGCCAAAATCGCAACGGCAATGATGGCCGCGCCAAAATTCACGAACATGAGTGCCGGCATGAACGACGTCAGCTGGGCGATGGCGAGCAGTTCCGCCAGCCCGTAAAATGGGGTTGTCAGTGCCGAATAACGCATAATGTCCGGCGTATAGCCATACTTGGCCACCATGAAAAAAATGCACCACGGTACCAGTTCAACCAGCAATATCCATAGATGCGGGGCGAGCAACCGCGCCGCACTTGCCGGCAATTCAACCCGGTGATACCGCCACAACCAAAATAGCACTGCCACAACAGCCGCGGGCACAAGTAACCACGGATAAAACTCCGCAAACGCGCCGACAGTCCCAACAAGCAGTGGCACGGTGACAATTCCGTGCAGCAAACTGCGCTTCAAATACATATTAACCCCTCCAAATTAACCCTAAATACTAGCGGTACGGTTACCCCAACCGTACCGTCTTTAGTTTACATCATCCCCACGGCGAGGGAGGGTAATAAAGCAAAAACACCGTGATGTTTGTGACATCACGGTGTTGCAACTTATTGTTCTTTCTGCAGTACGCCGTCCGTAATCGTGTACAGCTGATCCGCAAACGACTGCAGCCGCACATCGTGGGTGACGACAACAACGGCCTTGTTGCGCTTAACGGCCAGGTCACGCAGTAGCTGACCGACTACCTGCACCCGACTGCTATCTAGCGCTGACGTCGGTTCGTCCGCCAGAATAATCGCCGGATTCGGGTACAAAGCGCGGGCGATGGCAACACGCTGCTGCTGCCCACCAGACAATTCGCCGGGATACTTGCGCAGCAGCTCCGTGATGCCCAGCGTATCTAGCACTTCCGCCAGTTCATCCTGGCTTAAGTTACCTGACTTCTTAACCTTCGCCACCAGCTTGAACTGGTCTGCAACAGTCAGATACGGCAGCAAATGGTACGCCTGCAAGATAAAACCAATGTCCCGCAGCCGCAGGGCATCCCGCTGTTTCTTGGTTCGTCCCGCCACGTTCTGCCCGTTCACCAGCACATCCCCACTCGTGGGCGTAAGCAGGCCACCCGCAATGGTCAGAAACGTACTTTTCCCCGAACCCGACGGTCCCATAATCAGGCTCAACTGCCCGGGTTCCGCCGCAAAGTTAATATCATGCAATACGTGCACCCGCGCGGTTCCGGTACCGAAAATTTGGTTCACATTGTGTAATTCAAGCACACTCATCATTAGCCCCCAATCACGCTGACAGGATCAACCCGCAGAACGCTGCCAACTGGAATCAACGCACCAAGCATCGCCATCACGATCAGACCCGCCCCAACGGCACTCAATGCGGGAATGTTGAAGCTCATTGGCACCACTGCCGGCATCGCCAACGCGGTCGCAACCGTCAGCAGTGAGCCAATGACAAGGCCGCTAACTACAAGTAGCAGCGATTGACTGATTGTGGCCCCAACGAGCACCTTGCTGGGAATCCCCTGTGCCCGCAGTACCGCGTAGTTAGGCAGTTTTTGCATCGTCAGGATGTAGAGGAACACCGCGATGATAATCAGCGAAATAACCATCAGGAAGCCAATCATCAACATGAACGTTGCGTTCTGGGCGGAGTACCCCGGCAGCTTATTAATGATAGTGGCTTTCGTATAGGTCTTCATCGTACTCGAGTCTGCCTTGTAGTTCTGCGTCCGTGAAACCACAGCACTGGCAATTAAATCTTCACTGAAGCCGCGAAGAGTCCGCCACGTCCCTAACTGGCCATAAATAACAGGGGCAATGTTAAGCTTGGCGTTCTTCGTGAAGCCCACAATCGTGTAGCGCCGCTTACTGTCATTGAGGCGCACCTTGCTGCCGAGCTTGTAACCCTCTAACTGCAGCGCTGTGTCCGCGACAACTTCATTTGCGTGGTGCACCTTGTGGCCACTGGTCAACACGATGTTCTTGGCCACGAACTGGTTTGCCTGCAGACCGATAAAGACGGCTGAAACCTGCTTATATCCCTTGGCCTTGGCGACCACCGTATTCTCCCCGATGTACGCCTCGTTTGCGGTCAAGGTCCCCGCCTGCTTTTTGGTCAGGAACGACTGCCGCATATCGACGTTTGCATTTGAATTCAGGGCAAAACGGTCCACGTGCCACGAATTAATCGCATCCGTATTTTCACTTGCTAACCCCAAGGCCAGACTGGTCAGGATAAAAATCAGGTAGCTAATCAACACAATCATCAGCACAATTAGCCCCGACCGAATTTTTTCCTTCTTAATTTCGCGTAGTGCTAAAAACATGCTAAGCTTCCTTCCTACTTAGAACCGCGCGCAACTGCGCAATTCTGGCGTCCATAGTTTCGGGCGCTAAAATGATGTCGCGCACGGTTTGGTGGTACAACACGGTGATGGCCCAGTGCACCGGCCCGTCGTTTTCCGCCGGCATTCTGGACGGTTGCACCCCGAACGCCGCCTCGTTGTAGCGGTAATGCATCGTAATGAGCGCGCGGTACCCGCCTGCATCAATGGCGGTGATGAAATGGCGAATCGAGTCGATATAGGCTTCCGTGTTCGTCAACGTGGGCATCTGCGGTAATCCGCTGTGGATCTCCCGCATCGCCTGGGCGAAGATATACTGATACGCGTCCTGAAGATCAACGAAATATTTGTAGAACGCACCCCGCGCAATGCCCGTCTCGCGGACAATACGCGCGACTTGCGCCTCCGCCAGCGGGTGCGTGCCAAACTCATGCAACAAGGCCTGCCGCACACGTTCCTTTTTTTCGGGCGAAATGTGCGCAAACGTTGGTAGAACCATAATGGTGCTCCTTTCCGTTCAGTGACACGGTGTCACCGAAATTTATTGGTTATTATAGCACTAAAAAGCAGCAGGTGGTGAACCAAAAATGATTCACCACCTGCCGCCTTAATCGCGTTAGTCCAGCATCGCCTTAACTTTGGTCGGCACCGCACTGGCAGCTGCCGCCGTCCAGCGCTCCACGTTCTGGCCCTTCGTCGTGATGGCCAAGTACTTGTTCGCTTTCAGCCGCCACTGCGCGTTGAATTCGAGCTTGCGTGTCTTGCCATCCGCGTTCACCGTGGTCACGACGTACGTGTATTCGTCCTCACCACCGCCGCCTTTAAAGTGTTTGAACGGCTCCACGTTCGTTGACATATAGACCGTTTCCGTTTTAACCAGCGGATTAATATTGTCGAGCGCTGCCGGAATTTCACCCGTCTGGTTGCGGGTGAACTGCGCGGAGCCAAGCCCCGCGACAGCTAATACAATCACAATGCCCGCAGCCCAAAGTAGTACGTTACGCAAGAACTTCATTTTTTCTCCTCCATGTCGTTGCAACCTGTATTTAGCTTACCTGAAGCACCCGTCATGGCGATATTGGGCTGGAGGTCGAATTATTTGTCCGCCTTAAGCCCAATGCGAAAAAAAGCCACCGCAACTATGCGGTGGTTGTGATAACTATTTAAGCGACATTGTCCACGAACGCCACATCATGCGTCTTACACCACTCGATGGCCATCCGCCGGTACGCCGCGGCGCGGAAGTCGTACCACTGCTGCGTCAGCCCCAAGTCATCCAGTGTCGTCCGAAAACGTCGGAAGGCACCTCGGCCCTGCAGACTGGTAGCCACGGTTTGTTGCTGCGGCTCGGCCAGTTGGTGTGCGAAGGCCGCCATGATTTCATAATCATCAACTTCCCGGCTGCTCGGCAGCGGGATATACCGGTCATCATCCCAGTCAATCTCATCTTCATTAGCAGCATATGAGCCATCATCGAAGTCAAAGACGACCTCAACACGTTCTTCCTGTTTGTCGTAGTAGTACGTCGTTTCATCGTCAAGCATGGACAGTGCATCCACGATTTCCTCTAGTTCAATTGCCATGGCTCAGCCCTCCAATCAATGTCGACAAGGAACTGGGAACATGTTCCGTGTCTGTTACCTAAATAGTACGCTTTCATAGATGGGGACACAATCAGCAGTGCACAGTATTTCCCGGGAAATATTGTCAAAATTGCGGATACGCAGGAATATTACCCGAGTTTTTGCAGCAAATTTTGGTAACTCAGATACAGCGCGGTAAACCGGTTGTCGTGCTTTTCCGTCCACGGCTTGGGTTTGCCGTTAAAGTGCAGAATTGCCGTGTTGGCCATCACCCAGTGGATGTCCTGCACACCGCGACTGCGCATGAAATACGTCGCGTAATTGCGGGCGTCGTAATTCCAAATCGCGTCGGGCACCTCCAGAATGTGCTCGCCATACAGGTGGTTCAGAATGTCCTGATCTGGCAGCATCAGGTAATCGCCAATCTCCGCAATCACCCGCTTGATGTCCGCCCAGCGAATCTGCTGGCGCGCCTGATCCAGGTCCATCAGCATAATCCCCGAGTTGAAGTACGCGTGGTCGGTGTTCAGACGCAGGTTGTTGAATGCCGTGGTGACATCCACAATCCCCGTATGCGTCGCCGCCGCCAGCAGGTTGCCCTGCATGTCCAGCTCCCACAGTGGCATTAGCGAGTTGATGACCAGAATGTCCGGATCCAGGTAGAGCACCCGGTGCAAGTCAGCCGGCAAAATATCACCGGCGAGCAAGCGGAAATACATCTCCTTGGGGTATCGCTTCTCCGTTGGCGCCCCCTGCCACAAGCTGCCATCCACCGCAATGGGGTGGAACTGCCAGCCGAATGTATCCGTGAGCCGCGCCACCTCTGCCAGCTGCGCCTCCGGAATACTTTCGTGCAGGAGCCACACATTGATCTCTGGTGCGGGACTGTTGTAGTGAATCGAAGTCAGTGTCACTTTAAGTGGTTCTAGATAACCGGCATCGAGTGTGAAAAGTAAGTCCATTAGGTACCTCCCGGGCGATTTGATGACTAAAGTTTAACACGCAAATCTAACTGCATGCACGCAAAAGGCGGCATCGCGGCCGCCTTTTGTATGTTGTTTAATTGGCTTCCAACCTCATTGCAGAAAGTCTGACTCGTAATATTCCTGGATTGGGATACCACTTCCCAGACTACTCAGCTTGCACCTGTGTTGCTTTTTGATTATTTTTAGTCCGGTTAGACTGATTAGCGTCTGCATCCTGAATAGCGGATTTACCAGCATTTTCTTTATTCTGACGTTTAATCTGTGCTACCACCTGAACCAGTTCTGCCTTTTCTTCCGGCGTATCGCGTTTTGGTCCGCCATTTGCAAGAAGTTCACGATTGTTTTCTGCAATTAAATCATCCAAATCAGCGAGTGAATTAAAGTTAAATCTCTTCGTCATTGCGTAATTCCCCTTTCAGATATATTCGTATCAAACGCGCAGATGTTAATTATCATGGCTTTAAAGTATCTCCTAATATATATATTTCGCGGTTTAACCCCAAAAGCCCCGCCCCAATTCAAAAAATTTGCGCGACAAAAAAAGCCAGCTGGTCGCCCCGCTAGCTTTTACGTCATTCTATTTGATTCTGTCTAAGACTTCTGGCCCCAGTGCCGGTCCGCGTTAATCTGCTGCTTGGCCGCCACCAACTTCAGCGGGTCAAGATCAAGCCGGTTACACATATCGAAGACGTAGATCAGTACGTCAGCAAGTTCCTCAGCCGTGTGTGCCCGCTCGGTGTCCGTCAGCTCTTCGTCCAGGTCTTTCCACGTGAAAATGTCTAGAACCTCGCTGGCCTCCACGTTTAGCGCCATCGCCAGATTCTTCAGCTTATGGTCCCAGCCGCGCCGGTCACGGTCAGCGGCAAGCTCCTGCAACAGTGTCCGCACAGCCGGATTGCTCTGCTCGTCCACATGGAGCATGGCACCGTGGTGCTCTGCATCTAGTTCGTGAATTTTACCACCCATTATGTATTCTCCAATCATTTTTGTGCAACCATCACTTGTTTGGTTACGCTGATTATACTATTCCGATATCTAGAAGTCACAGGGCTGGGCCGCGCTTGAAATCAGCGCGTATTTAGCAGAAAATGCAGGTAAATACCTACATGATTAACTAATTTGTGCATGTGTCAAAAAAAGCTCCGGTTACGCAAATTGCGCAATCAGAGCTTTTTTCAACGCTATTCTTCAGAGCCCAGCAGGTACTTCGCCGCGAATGCCGCAACGATGGCGCCAACTTCTGGCGCTAAGATGTAAACCCACAGGTGGCTCAGTGCGGAGCCGCCAGCGAAAATTGCGGGTCCGAATGAACGGGCGGGGTTCAAGGAACCACCGGTCAGGTTCAGCGCGAACATGATGAGCAGCGCCAGACTAACCCCGATGGCGAGGCCGGCGAACTGGCTGTTGCCGTACTTACTACTTGTCACGCTCAGAATCACCATCAGGAACAGGAATGTCACCACGGCTTCAACCGCGAAGGCACTGCCAGCTGACAACTTGGGAAAGTCGGTCTGCGCCAGGTTAGCGGTACTCATCCCCGCCGCACCAATGAACCACTTGGCAATGGCCGACGCAACGGTCGCCCCGGCAAACTGGGCGATGATGTAGCCCAGTGCGTCGCTCCCCGCAATCCGCTTGTTGATCAGCATTGCGGTCGTCACTGCGGGGTTGAAGTGCCCGCCGGAGATGCCGCCGAATGCGTACGCCGAGATGGTGATGGCGAGCCCGAAGCCCAGCGCAATCGTGAGCGCATCGCCCTTGGCCAACACCACCGCCCCGGTCCCTAAGAACACGAGCAGGAACGTGCCCATGAATTCTGCAGTTAATTTCTTCACCATATTAATAATCCTCCCTGAATTTAGTTGTGAATGATAACGAGATAATCTGCTGATAGCTTAATTATATCGAGTTCAAATAACAAATTCAAAGATATATGGCAAAGTGCGGAAATCCACAATTAAAGTTGTCTGGGGCTAGTCTTGGCATATAAACAGCCGTTGCGGACATCTAGTAATCAATCAGTTGGTCAAGTATCCCGGCCGAATATTTCCCGGGAAATATCACCAACCAATACCATTCACCTGTCAGCGTCCTGCTCAATCACGGCTAATGTCGCCCGCTGCAGCTTGCCAATTAACTCGTGCATTTCGTCCAGAGTTTCGTTTGCCCCACTGAGTAGCCACTCCCGCCAAATCGCGTAAACACCAGCACTCATGAAACGAATCCAATATCGCTGCATTCCTGCATCGTCCGCACCAGTCGGTAGCGTTAATTGGTAGTACCGCACCATGTTGTCAGCGAACAACTGCTGCACGATGTACTCATAGTTACGCTTTTCTGCAAGGTGCAACGCGTGCCCCATCTCCGCAAAAAACTGCTGCATGTCGCCTAGCTTGGCCGGTGACGGTACCTGCGTGATGACATCATCAAACAACCGCGTCATCCGGGGGGCAAAGTATGCCCGGAGCACATCCGCCAGCGTATCAAAGTTGCGGTAAAACGCCATGCGGCTAACTCCGGCGCGGGTCACCAGTTCCGTCACCTTGATTTCGGCCAGAGGCTTCTTCTCCAGCAGCTGCAACAAGGCCGTCGTTAAATAGGCGGTTGAATCCTCCCGAATCTTTTGTGCGTGCTTAGTTGCTGCCATTACAATTTGCCCCTTCCGTCACAGATGCCCGTTTTCCGCTTGTTGTCGCGTTGGTATCAGTGTACATTAATGTCACTGCCGTTACAAATGTATCGGTGCTACCAACATCAGGAGGATATTCAACTATGACCAATAAACAATTAGTCGTCGTAACCGGCGGCAGTGGCTTCATCGCCAGCCACATCATCTTGCAACTATTGCAGCAAGGCTATGCGGTGCGCACCACCGTCCGCAACTTGGACAAACGGGCACTGATTAACAAAATGCTCCACAATGGCGGTCTATCCGACCTCAGCCAACTGGAGGTCGTCGCTGCCGATCTCACTCATGAAGAGCCGTGGAATTCCGTTATGGCCGCCGCCGACTACGCCATCCACGTTGCTTCCCCAACCCCCACATTAAATTTCAAGAATGAGGACGAAATGATTCGCCCGGCGATCAACGGGGTTCTGTACGTTCTGCGCGCTGCCAGCCGTAACCACGTTAAACGGGTCGTGCTCACGTCTGCATACGGCGCCATTTTTGCCGGTCATCCTAATCAGACCACACCATTTACCGAGGAGGTCTGGTCTGACCTCAGTCAGCCCAACATTCACCCCTACCAGAAATCCAAAACCATGGCCGAACGTGCGGCGTGGGACTTCATCGCAAATGACACGACCGGTATGGAGCTCGCAGCCGTCAACCCGGTTGCGGTGATGGGACCGGTGCTCTCTGCCGACTTCTCCCACTCCAACATCCAGATTCAGGATTTGCTGAATGGCAAAACCAAGGCCGTCCCGCGCGTCGATTCGGGTTACGTTGATGTCCGCGACGTTGCTGCCCTGCACATCTTAGCCATGACCAAGCCCGCCGCTGCAGGCCAGCGTTTCCTTGCTACCACTGGTGAAACTTACTCAATGCTGGATGTTGCCAACATTCTCCGTACTGCATTTCCCGCTTACGCCGCCAACCTACCAACAAAAACCGTTCCGACCCCGCTGCTTAAGCTTGCAGCCAAGGCCAACCCCATGTTGCGGATGGTTGCACAGGTCGCCGACAAGTATGCCGAAACTAGCAACGCCAAGGCTGTTGCCATGCTGGACTGGCACCCGCGCTCGGCTAAGGAAGCCATTATTGCCACGGCTCAGTCCATGATTGATCTGGGGATTGTGCCCCAGATGCACTAACAAATATTCCCCGTTTGTGCAACCACCTAGCACGAGCGCCAGATTGACTTAATACCCCTGCAGGTATATGCTACAATATACCTGCAGGGGTATTATATTTTATCATCAAGTAAAGGAGCACACACCATGCCATCAATCGAACCTAAAACGCTAATCGCTCAGCGCAACGCCTTCACCAACATCATCGACGTTCGTGAACCAGACGAATTCGCGGCTGGTCACGTTGATAAATCAGTCAACGTGCCGCTTAGTCAGCTAACCAAGCGTGAGGGTGAAGTCCCAGCTGGCGCATTCATCATCTGCCGCACGGGGTCCCGTTCCGCGCTGGCCACCGAATTCCTGAACAGCATTGGCCGCAATGTCACCAACGTTTTGGGCGGGGTTACTTCCTGGCCAGAAGAACTGGTGCGCTAAAACGGAGGATTGAGATAATGGCGAAATACTTGATCATCGGCGGGGTCGCCGCCGGCATGTCCGCAGCCACCCGCTTGCGGCGACTGCAAGAGGATGCCGAGATTATCGTGTTCGAGCGCGGAGCCCACGTGTCGTTTGCGAACTGTGGCCTGCCCTACTACCTGGGCGGCGAAATCACCGACCGTGACGCCTTACTGGTGCAGACACCGGCTAAGCTCAAGGCGCGCTTTAACCTCGACGTCCGCGAGAATGCGGCCGTCACCGCAATTGACGCGACCGCAAAAACGGTGCGCGTAGAACCGACAACAGGTGCCGCCTACACCGAATCGTATGATAAATTAATTCTCGCACCTGGCGCCAAACCGGTTGTGCCACCGATTTCTGGGCTGGCTGATGCTCACAACGTCTTCACCCTACGCAACATTGCAGACATGGACCAAATCGACAGTTTCATTCAGGCACACAAACCACGCACTGCGGTTGTCGTGGGTGCTGGTGCCATTGGCCTGGAAATGACCGAAAGCCTGGTACGCCAAGGCTTACACGTCAGTCTCGTTGACGCGACTAGCCATGTTCTCCCCGCGCTCGACGTGGAAATGGCCCCGGCACTGCACACTGCCCTGCAAAACCACGGCGTCCAGCTTCACCTCGGCGCCGCGGTCACCGCAATTGGCGACCACGCAGTAACATTAAGTGATGGGCAACCGTTAGCCGCCGACCTCATCTTGTTAAGCGTTGGTGTGCGTCCAGAAACTACCTTAGCGCAGACCGCTGGCGTTGCGCTTGAGGAAACCACCGGGGGTATCGCCGTTAACGATCAGTACCAAACTTCAGTTGCCGATATCTATGCCGTCGGTGACGCGATTGCCGTCACCAACCAGCTCACTGGCCAACCCGCATTAATTTCGCTGGCCAGCCCCGCCAACCGGCAGGGACGCCATGTTGCCGACGTGCTCTCCGGCGTTCAGACAATCAACAAGGGCGGCATCGGCACCGCCATCGTCCGCGTTTTCGACCAAGTCGCCGCAACTACTGGGCTTAACGAACGGCAAGCACAGGCAGCTGCCCTGAACTACAGAATGGTACATCTGAACGGCAAAGACCACGCTGCCTACTACCCCGACGCGGTCGGCATGAGCCTGAAGCTCGTTTTCGACGCCACCACTGGCAAAGTGCTCGGTGCCCAGGCCGTTGGTCCCCGCGGTGTGGACAAGCGCATCGACGTTTTGGCCACCGCCATTAAAGCGCAGATGACCGTCTTTGACCTCGAAGAACTCGAGCTCAGTTATGCACCCCCATTCGGCGTGGCCAAGGATCCCGTGAACATGCTGGGGTATGCGGCGGCCAACGTCGTGCAGGGCTTGACGCACACTATTCAGTGGCACGAACTGGCTGGTGAACTAGCGGCCGGCAAAAAGCTGCTGGACGTGCGGGAACCGGATGAGTTCGCAACGGGCCACTTCAAGGGTGCCATCAACATCCCTCTGGACCAGTTGCGCAGCCGCATCAGCGAGCTGGACAAACGTGCCGACTACATCGTCAGCTGCCAGTCCGGCCTGCGCAGCTATAACGCTGAACGTCTATTGCGCGGCCATGGCTTCAACGTCCAGAATCTCGACGGCGCAATCGGCTTAGCGGCGCCCGTGATTCCTGAACTGATTACAACGGAGGTAACCGTATGACCCTGCAATATGACAAATCCATGGCCAACCGCCTGAAGCGCGCGGACGGCCAGCTCCAGGGCGTCCTGCGCATGATGGCCGACGGCGCCGAATGTCGTGACGTCGTGACCCAGCTCACCGCCGCCCGTTCCAGCCTCGACAAACTCATCGGCGTGATTGTCGCCGAGAACCTGAAGGACTGCCTCCTGACCGAGGATGAAGCGCAACGAGAAGAGAAAATCGATCAGGCAATCAAGTTGATTGTGCGCAAATAAACGAACCCCAGTCACTGCTTTAGTGGCTGGGGTTTTTGGTTAAGAAATCTGCCACAGCAGTATTTCCCAGGAAATATTTGAATGCCATTTTTTACAATTTCCTTGAAGCTGCACTGATTTGCGCGAGCATTGACTGCGCAAAACGAATCAGTTCCGCGGACGCGGGTGCCGGCGCATCGCTACCCGCATACTCTGTCAACGCCCACTCAATGAGGGCGTTATCCCTTGGTTCAAGATGTTGCAATCCCCAGCGTCCGCCACCGGCTTTGGACCGAATAACGCCGTCATACTGAAACGCCCGCATCCGACACAGGTTCAGCACCGTGTACACCGGATTGTCGCCAATCTCGCTGACAGCATCACGGACGTCGCGCCACGCGCTGTCAAAGTAATCCGTGGCACCGACGGGAAAGAACACCTCTTTGATTGGCCGACCACATGCCACAATTCCGTTTTGCCACACCACGGCCAAGTGCACAGCAAGATCGGGGTCTGTACCGTTCATCGTGGCAACATAGCCTTCTGGGTCGGTCAGATAGGCATCGTGGTGCATGGGTGAATAATGTAGCTCAAATCGGAACGGGTGCTGACCGTGTTCCAGTTCATCTTGCGTAATCACGTGGAATTCTAATCCTTTTTGCGGTGCATCTCGCATCAGTTGCGCAAAGGTTGCATGCATCAACTCGAGCTTGGTTGCTTGGCTAGGGTGACCTTCGACCACAATCAGATAATCTAAGTCACTGACGCGCCGATTATATGAACCCAATGCCAGTGATCCGTGAATATAGACACCAATCAAATTTGCCCCGAAGACTGTTTTGGCCACAGCCGCCAGATTCTGGATTAACTTTGTCGTTTTACTATCAACATCTGGCATAGTCATTCGCAATCCCCTTTCATCGTTAGCCATTAATGCTGCGGATAGTTCTCCATGAACCCATAGAACTGGCTCTTATCCGTGAAGTCCGCGCAAAATATGAACAATGCCGGTATAACCAGTACGTATACATTTTCACCCAACATAAGCATTAGACATCAATCAATTCCACCCGTAAGCTAATCACGAATAAGTTTACGGAGGTTCCACATGAAACAAATCCAACTCAATAACGGTATCACCATGCCTCGTCTAGGTTATGGCGTGTTTCAAATCGATGACCAGGCGCAATGCGAACAAGGCGTGCTCGACGCGCTGCAGACCGGTTACCGTTTAATCGATACGGCAGCTTGTTACGGCAACGAAGCGGCAGTTGGCCGGGCCATCGCCAAGTCGGGCGTGGATCGCCACGATATTTTTATCTCCAGCAAAGTCTGGATTCAAGACTCCGGCTACGAGCGCACGATGGCGTCATTCCAGAAGACGCTGGATAATCTGCAGACCGATTACCTCGACCTGTACCTGATTCACATGCCATACGGTGATTATTACGGCAGCTGGCGCGCAATGCAGGACCTGTACAAGGCGGGCAAAATCCGGGCAATTGGCGTCTGCAACTTCCTGCCCGATCGGCTGGTGGACCTGATTGAGTCCTTCGACATCGTGCCCGCCATCAACCAGATTGAGCTGCATCCTTTCAGTCAGCGCCACGAATTACGTGAACTGATGGCAAAATACCGCATCACACCAATGGCCTGGGCCCCTTTTGCCGAGGGGCAGCACAACCTGTTCAGTGATCCGACACTCACGGATATCGGTGCCCAGTACGGCAAGACGGCGGCACAGGTCACCTTGCGCTGGCTTCAGCAATCAGACATCGTGGCCATTCCGAAGTCAGTCCACCTCGCCCGTATTCGGCAGAACTTCGCTATCGATGACTTTGCTCTTACCCAGTCAGACATGGACCGGATTGCAACGCTCGATACTGGTAAGCCATTAATTCTGGACGTAGCCACGTGCAAAGAAGCATACCGCCTGCATAACATCAGCTTTGTTCAGTGATTACTGGGCAGTAGTGACCGCAACGCACGCAAGAACGCCGTCGCAGCGGGGGATAACGGCGTGTGTTTGGGCCAAATTAAACTGGATTTGGCCTCCAGCCGTGGTGCCAGCGGAATAAAACGCAGGTCGGAACTCGCCGTATTGATGATGCCATCAAGACATAGCGTCGCACCGACCCCCGCGTCCACCATAATCGACGCGTTGTAGAGCAGATTGTACGTAGCCACCACGTTCAGCTCGCGGTCGCTGGCACCCAGCCAGTTGGCCAGATAGTCAATACTGCCATGCTGCTGGGGCATCACAATCCGCTGATCAACCAAATCATCAGCGCTAATCGCGTGCTTTTGCGCCAGCGGTGAATCCTGACGCACCAGCAACCCCCACGCCGTTGTGCCGGGGAGGTTGATGAAGTCCATGTCGTCTTTGGCAATAGGCTCCATCACCACGCCGAAGTCAAAAACCCCAGCATTCAAACGTGAGTGAACTTCGTTGGCGTCGGTACTGTAAATCCCGACGTGAACTTGCGGCGCGGACACTGCCAGCCGGGCAATTGCTTGCGCGACGGTCGTCATCATCGGGGCCTCGGCGCTACCAATCATGATGCTGCCCGTCAGTTCCTGCGTCTGGTTAACGTTAGCGACCGCTTTATCCGCCAGCACCACAATCTGCCGAGCCTGCGTGGCAAAGTATTCACCGGCTTCGGTCAGATCAATGCTGCGACTGCCCCGAACGAATAACGTCACGCCGAGCTCGTCCTCTAAGTCTTTGAGCTGACGGGAAATCGTTGGCTGCGACACGTGCAGTTTCTCCGCTGCCCGCGAAATGTTTCGCTCATTGACCACCATCAGAAAATAACGTAAAACGCGTAGTTCCATCTGCGCTCCTCCTATTCATTACAAGCATAGTTTAACATCAAAACTAGGCATTAGACATATATTTATGTCGGCCCTATCATGAAATCATCACAAGGAGGACACGTCATGAATTTGGACAAACTCATTAACGCTGGACCAATCAGTTGGTCTGGTGAAACGGCCAAGGCGGTAGACGCAATCGTGTCAACTACCACCAATCACTTGGTGCAGCTGAATCAAGCACAGACCGATGACGAGCGGCGCATTCAGCTTGCAGCCATTCTGGGATATCCACTCCCTGAAGGCACGAGCCTGAACCCGCCATTTCAAACCGACTTTGGGCGCCACACTCAGCTAGGCAAGAACGTCTTCATCAACCGCGATTGCTTCTTCGTTGATCTCGGGGGTATCACCCTTGAAGATAACGTGCTCCTTGGTCCCCGGGTCACCCTGATTTCAGTCAACCACAATGAAGTTCCCGCACACCGCCGCGATCTCGTGCTCAAATCCGTGCACATCAAGCGCGGCGCTTGGCTCGGTGCCAACGTTACCGTCGTCCCCGGTGTCACGATTGGGGAGAATGCCATCGTCGCTGCGGGCGCGGTCGTCACCAAGGACGTCCCCGACAACACCATGGTCGGTGGCGTACCCACCAAGTTCATTCGCAATATTCATACTAACTAATAAGGAGATCTACTCATGATTAAAGATAAAGTTGTTGTTATTACTGGTGCCTCAAGCGGAATTGGCGCCGCAACCGCCAAGCTGCTCGCCAGCCAGGGTGCGAAAGTCGTGCTCGGTGCGCGCCGCGAAGACAAGCTCAAGGCGTTGACCGATGAAATCATCGCTGCTGGTGGTCAGGCCATTTATCGAGTCACCGATGTCGTCCGGCCCGAAGACAACGAGAACCTCGTGCAACTCGCCAAGGACACGTTCGGTGGCATCGACGTGATGTTCCTGAATGCCGGTCTCATGCCCGTTGCCCCCATGTCTGAACTGCACGTTGACGAATGGAACCGGATGATTGACGTCAACATCAAGGGCGTGCTGAACGGGATTGCTGCGGCTCTGCCAACGTTCAAGGGCCAGAAATCAGGACATTTTATTGCCACCAGTTCCGTTGCTGGGCTCAAGGCCTACCCTGGCGGCGCGGTTTACGGTGCCACCAAGTGGGCTGTCCGCGACCTGATGGAAGTACTGCGCATGGAAGCCGCTCAAGAGGGCAGCCACATCCGCACCGCCACGATTTACCCCGCTGCCATCAAAACTGAACTCCTGAACACCATCACCGACAAGGGTGCGGCCGCCGACATGCAGCACACCTATGACACCTACGAAATCAGTGCGGACCGCATCGCCAAGGTTGTTTCCTTCGCCATCGACATGCCTGCCGACACGAACGTTAACGAATTCACGGTCGGACCAACCGACCAGCCATGGTAAACGGGGAGAAATATTATGACGAAAATTTTGATTCTTGGTGCTCACGGCGCCACGGCGCAGATTGTGATTGACCGTCTGCTGGCAGAAACCGACGTGACCCTTGCTCTGTATCTTCGCAATGCGGCGCGCCTGAACCGTTATGCTGGCAATTCCCGCGTCACGCTCATTGATGGCGATGCCCAAGACGTTGCCGCTTTAACTGCCGCAATGGCTGACGTGGACATTGTCTATTCGAACCTCGGTGGTGTCGACCTCGCGCAATCAACCAAAGCGGTGCTGACCGCGATGAGCGCTGCCGACGTCACCCGGCTGATTTTCTATTCCGCTCTCGGTGCCCTGCACGAAGTCCCTGGCAAGTTCGGCCAGTGGAATGAACAGGCTATCGCCGCATTCCTGCCCGGTTTCCGCGAATCCGACCGCCTGATTAAAGCGCAGGCCGGTATCAATGCCACCCAGATTCGTCCGGCTTGGCTCACCGACGCACCGGAAGTTGATTACGAACTCACCAGCGCCACCGAGCCATTCAAAGGCACCGAGGTTTCGCGTCAGAGTGTCGCGGACTTCATCGTGCACCTCATTCAGAATCCAGCCCAGTACGCGCACACCAGCGTTGGTCTGAACAAACCCAACACTGACGGGGATAAGCCACGCTGGATGTAACTCAATCACACGTGAATTTTAGTATCTTTCTTCAATAAATACACACAAACAGTAGAATGGAGAATTGCTATGACCAAACCTTTGAACAACCCCGAATATCTCGCCGGACGCGCGAACGTTGCGAACCGCAACCCAGAACTGACGACCGGCGATACGAGCCACGGCGCCGACAACTGGTACACCAGCACGGTGGTTGTTAAACAGGCCGTATCTTTCCCGAACGTGTACGGCATGCAACTGGCCGGGAATCTGTTCACGCCCAAGAATCTCGACAAGAACATTACACACGCCGCACTAATTGTCGGGGCTCCCAATGGTGCGGTCAAGGAACAGTCAGCTAACCTGTACGCCACCAAACTTGCCGAAGCGGGCTTTGTCACCCTCGCCTTCGACCAGGTCTTCTGGGGCGCTAGCGACGGCCGACTACGGAACGCTATGGCACCAGACCTGTACTCCGAAAGTTTTTCCGCCGGCGCCGATTACCTCGGTCAATTGGCATTCGTTGACGCCGAACGTATCGGCGTGCTCGGCATCTGCGCATCCGGCAGTTTCGCCATCAACGAGGCTAAAATCGACACGCGGCTGAAGGCCATCGCCACCGTCAGTCTGACCGACATGGGTGCCGTGGCTCGCGGCATGCGTGACATGCTGGGGACACACGCGATGGTCGATCAGGCATCCACGCAGCGCAACGTTGAAGCCGCTGGTGGCGCGATTGCCTACACTTCGGGGACACCCGAAACCATCGACGCGCATTCCGATGCCTTTGCCACTGAGTTCTACGACTTCTACCGCACCCAGCGTGGCGCCGCTGACACCACGACACACCCGACCCTAACCACCTTCGCGAAGCTGCTGAACTTCTACTCGCTCAGTGACATTGAAACCATCGCGCCACGGCCACTACTCTTTATTGCCGGCGACCACGCAATGTCTCTGAACTTCAGCGAGGAAGCTTACGCCAAGGCGGCTGAACCAAAGGAATTGTACAAAGTTGCGGGTGCTGGCCACGTCGATTTGTACGACCGCACGGAGCTGATTCCGTTTGGCAAGCTAAGTAGTTTCTTTAGCGAGAATCTGTAATAACAAGCAAAAACAGGCCCGCCTCAGTGCTGATACTGAGATGGGTCTGTTTTTTAGCCAATTATCGTACTCATTCTCTTCATTAACGCTAGCATCTGCTGCAGGTCCGATTCACCCATATCCTTGACGAAATCAGTGAACGCAGTATCGAACTCTGCATTCGTTGTCGCCAATTGTTCCTGCCCCACATCCGTCAACGTCAGTGTTAAATTGCGCCGATTATCAGGATCAATTGTCCGGGTAATGTAACCCTTCTTGGCCAGCGCGGACGTGCATTGTGATACCGCCGCTTTCGTCAGTCGCAAATCTGCCGCAATGGCCGCTGAACTCTGCCGGTCGGCGATGCCTTGCATAATCAATAGATCGGTCAGGCTCAGCACCCGCTGCTTTCCGCGACCGAATTCAGTATTAATCAGGTTTTTGAACTGAAAGATTGTCTTCAAATACATTGTTTTAAGGTCTTCTGCCATTGGTAGCTCCTACTTGAGAATCGTTTCATCATTCTGAACTTGTGCTAGTGCCAAACTCTGCTGCCACAGCTTCGCCTGAGCTGTTAGATCATACGATGCCGGCGAGGACTTGGTATCCTTTCCGCGGTCGATATACTTACCATTAACGTCATTATAACGACTGTCGGTCACCATCGCCGCCAGCGCCTGACCGGAAGTCTCTGCGCTTCCGTGACGACCAATCAGGTAAGAGAAGGCGTTCATCGTGAACTTCATTACGCGATTAGCCCCAGAATCACCATTCAAATTGGTGCCGGTCATGAGCCCCGGATTGAATGCATTCACCGTAATGTGCTTATCCGTCTGCGTCGCAATCTTCTCCGCGAAGATATATGCCGCCATCAAGTCCAGCAGCTTCGAAGTTGGATAGCGTAACAGGGCGTTGCTATCAGCAGTCGGGTGCGCGAGTGGTTCAATATCCGTGAAGCTTGGCGCCGGGAATGGAAATAACTTCGGTGGATTGTGTGTGTCGCTGGAGACAAACACAATCCGCCCATGTTCTTCAACTGACGACAGCAACAAGTTAACGAGCAAGAAATGTCCTAGATAATTCACCCCGAATGTCGTCTCGAAGCCTTCCTTAGTATAACTCAAGTTGGTTGGATTCAGCCCAGCATTGCAGACTAGTCCATAAAGCGGCGGGAAGTTCTCATTCTTGAAGTCGCGGGCGAAATCACGAACCGATTGCAACGACCCAAGATCCAGCGGCCGAATGACAATATTGTGGTTGCCAGTCGCAGCTTCCATCTTCTGCCGTGCCGCTGCGGCTTTCTTCTGATTCCGGCTGGCGATAATAATCGTGTCGTTCTGCCGCGCGTGCGCAATGTTCTTGGCCGTTTCGTAACCAAGACCAGAGTTCCCACCAGTGACAATAATCGTATGTTCGTTCATTTGAATTTACCCCTTAGTTAAGTTGTTTACAGTTTAGGGCTTAACTATTAATGTGTCAACAACCAACTGCAAAAAAATGAACAACAAAAATCGCCAACCACGAAGCATTCCGCAACAAGGTTGACGATCAGCGGCCATATTCAGTTAACTTGTGCTCCGCTATAACTCGAAAAACTCTCCCCCGTCCACTGCCGGAATGCCCTGGAAAAGGCACTGGGTTCGCTATATCCAAGCAAATAGGCAATCTCGACAAGCGGCAGCATAACCCATGACATTTCGCGCCAAAAAGCTATAGCTGCTGTGAGCGTCGCAAACTCGGCTCCGTGAACCACAGCATCATCAGATTGATCAGCATGAGCGCCGCCGTCCCGATGAACACAACGTTGTAATCGAATAAGCCCGAGATGGCCCCACCGAGCAGGGCACCAAACATGTTGCCAAGTGCCTGAAACGATTGATTCCACGAGAAAATCAGGCTTGTCATCTGTTTCGGTGAGTTCTTGTTCAGCAGCGTCTGGATGGTTGGGAACAAGGCCCCGTCTGAAATGCCGACGAAGAACCGCAACACACCAAGTAAAATGACGCTACCGACGAATCCCTGCGGCAAGTAGACCAGAATGGCAAACAGATATCCCGCCAGCAGGATCCTGCCCGAACCGTGCCGGTCGCCGTACGCCCCAAGACGGGGAGCCGCGATGATGTTGGACATCCCCGGCAGTGCCGCAATGATACCCGCGACCATCGCCACCGGTCCCTGACCGTGCATGAGCTCTTTAATATAGAAGCTGATAATTGGCGCAATCGAGGTGTTCCCCAGCTGCACAATCATCGTTGAAGTGAGGAGCACGACGATCAGCTTCGGATTCTGAAAGTTGGTGAGCAGTCCCGCCAGCCCGCGCCGTCCCGTCTTCGGCAATGGTGGCTGCGGAACGAAATGCTCTTTGACCCAAATGAGTGAAATGGTGCCCGCAAGGAACAGCAATCCGGCCGTGATGAAGAACGTCACGCGAATTGAGAAGACCTGCGCCAGTACCCCACCGAGAATCGGGCCCATGAGCGTCCCCGACGTCTGGCCCGTGACTAGTGTGCCGAGTGCTCGCCCGCTATCCTTGCGTGGCGCCTGCGAGGCAATCAACGCTTGCGAGTTCGAGACGAACCCGGCGAACAGGCCCTGCAACGCCCGCAACGCAATCATCTGCCACACGGTCTGAGCGAATCCCATCAGCAGCATTGCCAGTCCCATTCCGAAGGCCGCGCGAATCAGCATCACCTTGCGCCCTTTTTTATCCGCCAACGCACCCCACAGCGGGGACACTAAGGCCGTGACGAGGAAGGTCGCGGCAAAAATTAGTCCAGCGTAGAAAGACACCTGAGCCTTGGTGAAGTTCCCGAGTTCCGTCACGTACAGCGACATGAACGGCATGATTTCGGACGACGCCGTGCCGGAGATGAACGTGCAACCCCAGAGTATGTATAGATTGCGACGCCAGGGATTCTTGTCGGACTGTGATGCTTGCATTGGTTGACCTCTTTCACGTTAAATATCTGGATTAATTATATACCTAGGGGCAAAGCGGACTAAAAACTGTGCGGGTTATGCTAAAAAAACGATGTGCACAGGCCGATAAGACCCATGCACACCGCTCCGTATCATTTTCCATTACTTCGGGCTTTTAATATACCCCCGCGGATGCTTAGCAAACCCAACTTTGGCATAATAATCAGCGGCCAATTCAGAAGCCAGCAACACGACATGCATCTTCGTCCCCAGCTCCTGATCAATTAGGTTCAGCAGGCTCTTACCAATTCCTTGCCGCCAATATTCCTGGTCGATTCCCAAATCAGCGACGTAAACGACATCCCCGTAATCGGTCAGCCCGCGAATGAAGCCCACAACGCGGTCGCCATCCCACGCTGTGTACAGGAAATCCGCATTATCCAGCATCCGCTGCACCTTCGCATCATCGCCAAGGTCCCGGTTCAGCGTTGTCCGCTTAATCAGGTCCTTAAACGTATCAATATCAAGGTGTGCGTTAGTCCGATATTTAATCATTTTCAGATTTCCTCCCAGTGGGTGCAAAATCACGCCGTCACTAGCATTTTAACCCCGAAATACACAATCACAACTCCTAAGAAAATGCCCAGCGGGTGATCCAGCTTACGCAAGTCCAATCTCGATAATACTATGGGGGTCAAAATCGAGCCGATAATGGCACCAATCATTAACGTAATCCCAGCGGACCACGCAATCGTGCTGGTTAATAGGTGACTCAGAAAACCAACCAAGGACATGGCGCAGAGCACGTAGGTCGTCGTCCCGGCAGCTTCGAATGTCGTCAGCCCCATCATCGACAACCCAGCAACCGTGGTAGCCCCGCCACTGAGCCCGCCCATTCCGACCATGAGTCCGCTCAGCGCACCAAGCGCATACGCCACAAGTGGTCGCTCCTTGGGGGCTTGACCTGTCGAATTAGCATGTCGTAAATTCTTGCGCAACACAATAATGCCCATGACGGTTAATAGCAGCCCAATAACAATTGTGTACAGCTTGGATGGAATGAACCTGCTTAAAACCGTGCCGATCAGAATGCTTGGAATTGCCGCGATGATGAGCTGATTCCCCATTTTGAAGTGAACGTTGTGCAGTCGCATCTGCACCAGCGTGCCAAAGAACAGCGCGGGTAATGCCACAATCAACGATGTCGAAACTGCAGTTCCAGTGGGCAACTGACTGCTAAGTACGCCCAGATACAACGATGCCCCACCACCACCGACAAGACTCACAAAGATGCCAATTAACAAACCTAACAAAATATTGACCAAAACATCGCCTCCAGATGAATACAGATGTATAATAAGCGGAGAGATGTCCGTTTGTCAACGTGGAGGAATCAATATGCGTAGCGATGCTCTAGCAAATCAACAAGAAATCATCCGTTGTGCCCAACAACTATTTACCAAATACGGTGTTGCTGATGTCAGTATGAACCGAATTGCGAAAACTCTGGGAATTGGTGCCGGCACGCTATACCGACATTATGCCAGCAAGTCAGCCCTTTGTATGGCATTAGTGTATGATAATCTGGCCGTATTTGCGGACAAGAGTCACAGCTATTTTGCAGACACCGATGAAACCCCAATCATCCAATTTCAAACCGTCCTAACATGGTATCTACAGTTTCGTGAAACCAACATCGATCTGCTACAGAACGTTGATGCCGGTATCGAGGCAACTAACGGCAAAAATTTCTACACAAGCGATATCTACCAGTCAATCATGACGGTCTTCAGCCAAATTTTGCATGCCGCAATTCCCACATTAAGCATAGAGACATGTGAGTTCCGCGCCGATATGTTGCTAGCAGCGCTGAAAAACGCTTCGTATACATACCAACGAAACGTGCGAATGTTGACAAGGGAGCAGATAGTTGCCGAATTAACCGACCTGTTCTTGATGCGTAATTAATAACTCCAGCAAAAAGAGACATGCAGCCGCATGTCTCTTTTACTTGGTGCAATTTAGAATTCTTCCCCGTCCGCAATCTTCCCCAGCACGCTCAGTGACGGAATGAAGAACAACTCCCCACTGACTGGCGTAGAGAAGTCGAGCAGGCGGTCGGACTTAGAGAACATCCCCTCGAGCATCCGCTTGGTGACGGTCCAGTGGCGCGCGTAGCCGATGAAATACGTCCCGTTGAGCCCTTCAGTGGGATTACTGAACGGCACATTCATGCGCACAATCTTGTGCTCAACGCCGCCTTCATTGTCCTGCGAAACCACGTTGTGCGCGTTCTCTGCTTTATCCTCATCTTCGAGTTCAACGTCATTGAACTTCTTGCGGCCAATCGCGGCTTCCTGTTGTTCCGTCTTCAGCCGGTTCCACGCGTCCATATCGTGGTGGTACATCTGGGCGAACGCGTAGGACCCGTTAATGAAACGTGGATCCTCGTCACCAATCACCGCGTAGTCCGGCGTATCCAAAGCGCTCGGATTCTCGGTGCCGTCGACAAACCCGATGATGGCCCGCCCTTCAAAGTAGCGGAACCCATGCGTCTCGTCGATAACCTTCACCTGCGTCTTGATTCGGTCCATCACCTGACTCATCAGTTCAAACGGCACCGCCGAGTTCTTCGCGCGAATGTGGAAGAACAGGTCCGCCGGGGTCGCCGGCGCCGTGTATTTTGGCCCCACCACCGGCTGGAACTCCTCGAGCTCTGCCGGCCGTGGTGCATCTGGGAACAGGTAATCCCACGCCCGCCGTGACAACCCAAAAGCCACGGCCAACCCGGCGTCCGGGTAGCGCACGTTTAGCGACGACTCGAACGCCGGCAAGTGTTCGGCGAGGTCCTGAATCATCGCTAAATCCGCAGAATGGTCTTGCCTGAGCAGGTCCATGGTCGCAAAGATGATGTTATCCCCAGCATCCTTGTAGACATCTTGAACATCTTTCAAATTAATTGGCATTAGCAATTCCTCCTTTGTGGTACCGATTTCATTATACCGAATCGCCGCCACCTAGACAAAACAAGCAAAGTGCTGCATAGAAAATCCAGGGTCAGCAATTAATGCCACAACAACCGGCAAAACCGACAGATTGTCGCGCAACTTTTTTCGCTTTTTCGCCCAATCGCAACCACCTCAGGCTTAAACTGAACATGTATACAGAATTATAGTAAGTGACCGAATTAAGGTTAGGAGGAATTAATCATGGCTTACAGAACTGTGAATCCATACACCAATGAAGTGGTAAAAGAATACCCCAACGCAACGTCCGCGGACATTGAAACGGCACTAGTTCACGGCCAAAAATTATTCAAGGAGTGGGAACACGAAGCGCCCGCAACCCGGGCTGACCAGCTGCGCGACATTGCGCGTTTAATGCGCCTCCACGCCAAGGACCTGGCCACCACCATGGTCACCGACATGGGCAAGCTGTACCGGGAAGCACTCGGCGAAGTGGAACTGTGCGCGCTCATCGCCGACTACTTTGCCGACCACGGCGCCGACCTCTTGCGGCCAGTCCAGCTCGATTCGCGGGCGAACGGCACAGCGGAAATCCGCAAGCACCCGCTCGGTATCTTGATGATGGTTGAACCTTGGAACTTCCCTTACTACCAAATCATGCGGGTCTTTGCTCCCAACTTCATGGTCGGCAACCCGATGATTCTAAAACACGCATCCATCACGCCTGGTTCCGCCCACGCTTTCGAGCAAATCGTGCACGAATCGACCGCACCAGATGCCAGTCTCGCCAACCTCTATTTGAGCTATGACCAAGTGTCTGACATCATTGCCGACAAGCGCGTGCAGGCCGTGGCGCTCACCGGTTCCGAACGCGGTGGGGTTAGCGTTGCGCGGGAAGCCGGCGCCAACCTGAAGAAGAACACGATGGAACTCGGCGGCACCGACGCCTTCATCGTCCTGGATGATGCCGACATCGACACCGTCACGGACATTGCTTGGCGCACCCGCCTGTACAACGCCGGTCAGGTCTGCACGTCATCCAAGCGGTTCATCGTGGCGGCCAACCTTTACGACCAGTTCGTTGCCAAGTTGAAGGAGAACTTCAGCAAGGTTAAGCCGGGTGACCCAATGGCCAAGGACACGACACTCGCACCGATGAACTCCAAGCGGGCCAAGGACAAGCTGCAAAAGCAGGTCGATGACGCCATTGCCCACGGCGCCACGCTGGTTTACGGCAACGAGCCAATTAATCTGCCTGGCCAATTTTTCCAGCCAACAATTCTGACCGACATCAAACCAGATAACCCCGCCTACTCGCAGGAGATGTTCGGCCCTGTTGCCCAGGTTTACAAGGTGAACAGCGACCAGGAAGCCATCGACCTGGCCAATGATTCCGACCTTGGGCTTGGCGGCATTGTCTTCGCCGGTGATGCCAACCGCGGCAAGCAAGTCGCCGCGCAGATTGAAACCGGAATGGTCTTCGTTAACAACTTCATGGTGACGCTGCCCGAGTTGCCGTTCGGCGGCATCAAGAAGTCCGGTTACGGCCGCGAGATGAGCGCGCTGGGGCAGAATGCGTTCGTCAATGAGCAGCTGATTGTGACCGCCGACAAACCCGACATGAACAATCTTGCCGGGGCGCTGGTCGCAACGGATCCAGAATAGTTTAACAATGAAAAATGCCGCCAGCAGTGCCGAAATGACATTGCTGGCGGCACTTTTTTGCGTTGAATACATTCAAACGCTTCGTTGTGCGTAACAAGCGATTGTTCTCAAAACTCTTCGCGAATTAACGCGGCAATTTCTTTGGCGTGTGTTTCCAGCGCAAAGTGCCCCGTATCCAGAAGTTCGACATGTGCACTGGGCAGGTCATTTTTAAATGCTAACGCCCCAGCTGGAATAAAGGACGAATCATTTTTACCCCAAACAGCGAGCAGTTTGGGCTGATACTGCCGTAAATATTTTTGAAACTGCGGGTACAACGCCACATTAGTTTGATAATCAAAAATCAAATCTGATTGGCGCTTGGCGTACCCCTCAGTATGCGTGTACGCAATATCCAAAGTGTACCCATCCGGCGAAACACTACCCGGCCTCGTTCCGTCCAAATACTGTCCGCGAATTGTTTCAGGTGCAAACGCAGACTCATACTTGCTGCGTAATTCTGGTGTCGGGTGTGCCCAGTATTTGGCGCGCTCTGCCCACTTCGGCCCTAACCCCTGCGCATACACGTTCCCATTTTGACTAACGATGCCCAAAATAGCGTGCGGATCGGCCATGGCTAGGCGGAAACCGATTGGCGCACCGTAATCGAACACATACATGTAGTAGCTGGTGATTTTAAGTTCAGTCAACAGGTCCGCTGTAACTGCTGTCAGTTGCGCAAATGTGTAGTCAAAACCTGCTGGCGCGTCAGACTGCCCAAAGCCGACAAAATCGGGTGCGATAATGTGGTATTTATCTTCCAAAAGCGGAATCAAGTCGCGAAACATGTGGCTGGCACTTGGAAAACCATGAAGCAAGAGCATCACTGGAGAATTCTCATCACCTGCTTCGCGATAAAAAATGTGCAACCCATCGACCAAAATTTTATGATATGTTGCCATCAATCTTCCAGCTTTCGTGTGTTTGCGACTAATGCGTCAACCATTACTTTTTTCTCCTGTCCAAGAAGTGCATCGGTTGTTCGTCCCCACTGTGCCAGACACTCATCAGCAATCGGCAACAAGTCAGCGGCCTGGGCCCCAAAATCAACCTGTGTGGTCCGTCCCTGCGACGTTAATTCAACCAGCCCTTTGCCGGCCAAAGTCTTAACCATTCGCGACATACTTGAACGTTCGTAACCAAGAACATCGGCCAAGTCGGTCACGCTTTGGGGATGTGCGTCCTCCAGTGTGAGCATGATGTAACTGTATGCCGGCTTCATCCCGGTTGGGGCAAACGCCGCGTCAGCGTGGCGTTCGACTGCGCGCATGTACTTCGCCGCGGTGAAGTACGCGCAGGACTCTTGAAAATGATGGGCCATGTGCCACATCTCCTTTCGTGTACATACACGTTATACAGCAGCAACCTTAATCATGCAACCTTTGTTTTGCAATTAACCATGCCGTTGCGTGTCTGTAACCACAATTTAATAACCAAAATTAACCATGTCAAGATATACTCTAGAAGTCGTTACGTTCCCTCGGGTTACCCTGAAGGGAGGTGCTAACATTGACCGACTTCGAAAAATTCGTTGTCGCCCCGATCGTCGTGGGCGTGCTTCTCGCTTTGCTGAAGTACGTACTTGACGACCCACACGACCGTAAGTAACGATTATCGTCAAATTCGCGAAACACCCCATGACTGTGGCAGCCTCGGGGTGTTTTTTTGCACAAAAAAAGCTACCCATAGTTGGCAGCCGGGGTAGCTTTTTCGGTGCTATAAATGATCGACTTCGATACTTATATTCTACACACACTCGCAGAATAAAACAAGCAGGCTCTTGGCGACCACCATAAATATAAGCCATACGGAGAAACATCGATATTAAAAATTCAATAACAACTAAGTATCAAGCTTGTCGAATCGCCTTACTGACACCCATCGACTCGCTAATCAATTGGTTTGAATTAACAATAGTGTCGTTTACGAGACACTACCCCGTCCATCTGTCTCCTTTGGCACACTTCGCCCCAAATCAATTCTACCAACCGGCGTGCCGCTGC
Source organism: Lacticaseibacillus sharpeae JCM 1186 = DSM 20505 (assembly GCF_001436225.1). GTDB lineage: Bacteria > Bacillota > Bacilli > Lactobacillales > Lactobacillaceae > Lacticaseibacillus > Lacticaseibacillus sharpeae. The sequence continues at coordinate 87,995 of NZ_AYYO01000055.1, forward strand.
AATATGCTAAGTCCATCAACTAATCGGAGGCACATTATGACAGAAGAAATTAAAATTCACGTACTGCACACAGGCTTAGTCAAGGTCGACAAGGCATTACCGTTCCACGGCCTATACCGCAACCCGTTAGCATTCACCGGACTGTTCCGGTCAGAGAAAAACCAAGTAACTTTGCCAGTTTCAAGTTACCTAATTGAACACCCCAAGGGCCTAGTGCTCATCGACACTGGCTGGAACAAGCAAGTGCGCACCAGTAACTGGAAGGAACTGGGCATGCAAGTGCAGATTAACACCGGCTACCTGCCTGCCGGTTGGGCCATTGATGAACAGTTGAAGGCACTCGGCTACACGCCTGCAGACCTGGATTATGTGCTGTTAAGCCACCTGCACTGTGATCACGTCAGCGGGCTCAAACATGTGGCCGCCGCCAAAAAGATCTTGGTGTCCGCACCAGAGTGGCGCGTGGCTAACCACCTCCCGCTCGTATATCTGCCCAGTGAATGGCGCGGCGTCAACGTGCAAACCTACCAGTACGAAAACACAGGCGTCGGTCCCACCGGCGAAACATTCGATGTCTTCGGCGACGGCAGCGTACTTCAGGTACACACGGCTGGCCACGCGACCGGAATGTCCGCCACCTTGGTTCGGGGCAGCGACGGCAAATACGTGCTGCTGGCCGCGGATGTCGGTTACGCCAATCGCTCTTGGGAAGACATGCTGACCCCCGGCATTTGCACGAGTCGCAAAGCCGCCATCACCAGTCTAGGTTGGGTCCGGGACATGGCCCACAACCCCAATTGCATCGAGGCCCTAGCCAACCATGATACTCACACAGATCCGCACGTCATCACGCTTCCGTACTAAGCATCGTTTTGACCACCTGATTCATGAAGTGCGAAATCGCCTCTGGTTCACCGTGGCGCAGTGACCAACTGATGGCCGTGAGCGCCGTGGTCGAGTAGAGCTCGAGCACAAAATCTTGTGGAACTGGCAGAGTTACCCGTGGCAGCAACGTTTCTGCGTGCCGCGCCAAGCTATACAGATAACGTGCACTAAGGTCGCCGTCGTGTTCATGCACCTGCAGCAAGCACGTGATGGTCGCAGCATCCCCTTCAAGCTGCTCATACAGCGCCAGCAGCGGTTCATCATCAGTTACCACCGCCACCCGCTCATCAAGTAGGCGGTCGAACTCAGCCGCGCGTTCGCTCACCATTTCCGTGAGCAACGCATACTTGTCGACGTAGTGGTGATAAAACGTGCTGCGCCCAACTAACGCCGCGGTGCAGATGTCATTCACTGTGACCTCGGTAAAACGTTTGGTCTGCAGCTTGGCGATGAGGCCGGCCTGGATATCGCGCTTGGTCTTGAATTTACGTAAATCAGTCATCACCAGTTCCTCCATTATCATGCTCGTGCTCTATTGTGCAGCTTCGTTCTCAGTATAGCCCAAAGCCATCCACCATTACGCAACTAATAATCCATTTATGCAAAAAAGCCTGACCAACTAAAGTCAGGCTTTTCTGCGTCCAGTTACGTTATCTACAGCCAGGCATCACGGTTCTTCTCGGCAAACTGCCGGAAAGTCTGCGTCGCCTTGCCCATCACCCGTGCGAACACATCTGTGGTTCCTTTGGCTGTACCCATCCGCGTCATCATGTACAACATTCCCATGACCTTAGAATACTCAGGGTCTAATCCGCGCACATTAATCCAATACTGTTTGGAAAGGCGCGGCGCCGGATTCGCGTAAGTAATCTGGCGACCAAGGACGTCACTGAGAATCCGGGCAACCTGCTCGTAATTAAGTGCCTCGCTGCCAGTGATTGCATATGCCTGGTTGGTGTGTCTTTCCGGATGCACCAGCACGTTAGCGGTGAGTTCACCAATATCCTCAGCGTCAATGAAACTGGTGCGTGCTTCTTTGACCGGAACTACAATCCGATTGAAATACTTGATTTCAAATGCGTGCACACCACTGAGATTTTGCATGAAAAAGCTCGGGCGAATATGACAATACGGCAAACCGGCCTGTTCGATATACTTTTCAATCTTGTGATGTGGTGGCACCGGATTGTGCTCGACACCAATGAGCGACAAAAAACTGACGAGTTTCATCGAACCTGTTGCCGCCATTGCTTCAATAAATGGTTTAAGGTCTTGAGGTTTACCGAGATACGGCGGTCGCATTAAAAACACCCGGTCAACATCCGCCAGTGCCGCGGCAAATGTGCTGGCGTCCGTGAAATCAAAATTCACGCAGTCTGCGTCTTGGCCAAACTGGGCGTGCAAACGGTCGACATTGCGTCCCGCCAGTTTAACTTGTGCGCCCTGTTGCAGCGCGTACTGGGCCACGTAACTGCCAACATTACCCGAAGCACCAGTAATTAGGATTTTACTCATCACGTCTGGCCTCCAATAGCACTTGATTAGCGAGCGTTAAGTTGTGAATTAGCTGGGCAAATTGTTCCGGTCCGAGTTTATCTTTAATTAATTGCACCGATTGAAAATATTTTTGGTACGTCGAATCAACCAACGTGCGGGCCTTCACCGTCGGCACCAAATATTTTTGCCGGTGATCAGTTGTTGATGGTATTTTCTGCAGGTAACCTTGCCGGACGAGCGCAGTTGCCATGTTCGTCGCCATCGCTTTAGTGACTTGGAAGTATGCGGCAACCGCCATGGGTGTGGCTTGGATATCATCTTGACACAGGTAGATCAACATACCCATTTCACTGGAGCGGATGGGTAAATCAACCCTTGCATTCACATTCAGGCGGCAGAACAACGATATCTGTTCTGAAGCACTCGCCATTTCATTCAAATTCATCGCCTCGTTTAGTATATCTGATGTACCATTTTAAAATAGTACACTTGATGTACAATGTCAACGCAATCCGGCTTTCAGTTATGCTACGGGTCGTCGATGAACGTCCGAAAGCATTCAGCATATAACTAAAAATTTACGCCACTGAATTCACTGCCACCACCCATAACCGGCATCATTTAGGATATAATGAACTTTGTGCTTGCATAAATAAACATAAATGATGATTAAACGGCGGTATAATTGAATGAACACACGAAAAACAACTAGCGTAATTTTAGGGAGCCTGGCCGCGTTAGGCTGTGAAGCACTGTACGGATTGAGCTACATTTTTACCAAACAAGCAACCGACGCTGCCAGTCCGTTAGCATTACTGGGGTGGCGCTTCTTGATTGCCTTTCTTGCCTTGACCGTTCTGATTGCACTCGGCATCGTCCACGTCAATTTCAAAGGGAAAAAATTAAAGCCACTGCTACTCGTCGCCATTTTCGATCCAGTCCTCTACTTTATCGGCGAAACCTTTGGCATCAGCAACACCACGGCGTCAGAAAGTGGCGTCTTCCTGGCCTGCATTCCGGTTGCGGCCCTAATTGCCTCCGCCTTGATTTTGCACAAATATCCAACGCGCATGCAAGTACTGGGCATTCTAATTACCCTCGTTGGCGTGCTAGTAACCGTGCTGGCCGCCGGCGCGAGCGCGAGCCTCTCCATGATTGGGTACCTGTTTTTGCTGTTAGCCGTCGTCACCTACGCTCTGTACAGCGTCTACGTTGAAAAAGCTGCAGCCTACACTGGCATTGAAATCACCTATATCATGTTAGCGGCCGGGGCGATTGCCTTTGTCATCATGGCGCTAATTGAAGCTGGCCTTCACGGGACAATGTCAAATCTAATCAGACTGCCCGTTAAAAACCTAAGCTTCACGGTTGCCGTCCTCTACCAAGGCATCGGTAGTTCTGTTTTCGCCCTGTTCCTATCGAACTACGCGATTGCGCAAATTGGGGTCAACAAGACCGCCTCCTTCATCGGCGTCTCCACTGTCGTCTCAATCGTTGCCGGCGTTTTGTGGCTAAATGAGGCATTCAGTCTCCCCCAAATGCTGGGGGCCATGATTATTATCTGCGGCGTCTATACGGCGAATAATACATTTCAGCGGAAACACAAACACGTAAACGAAGCCTGACCCCCAGCGGTCAGGCTTCGTTTACTATTGCAATGCTGATTAAATCCACGCAACTCGATTCGACGGTTTTTCAGTCGTGGTCATTCTGGGTAAAAGCACCACAAATTAGCGGCCTCGAATTACTGTATTCAAGACAACGAGCTTTATATATCATGCATCAAAACCGTTCACCTTACTCATCAACAATTCCACCAGCACCGGAATTGGCGTCTGGCAATTCTCTTGGAGCCACGCTTGGAACAAAGACGCCATGCCCCCATTAAAGAAAGCAAGTTGATAGTTGAACAGTCGCGAACCACTCATGGTGCGCGCGGCATCAATCCGCGGCGCTAGTTCCTGAAGCACGTCGATACTCTTGGCGGAGCGCTCCGTCACAAAAACATGATAGAAGAACGTGCGCTGTGCCTTGATTAGCTTCAGCACTTCAGTAAACACTTGCTGTAAGTCCGCAGCTTGCAAAGCATCGACTAATTCTCCCATCATGGTTTGCTGAATGTTTTCAGCAACCGCATCGACATCATAATAATGGGCATAAAACGTCGCTCGGTTGATTGCCGCCGTTTGACACAAATCAATTACCTTGACGCGGCGATTTGGTTCTTTCGTGATCAAGTCCAAATATGCCTGTTTAATTTTCGTGTCTGTATCTTGATAACGCTGATTATTTTTCGTGTTAGCCATGATTACTCCGATTAATAAGACGTTTGTTCAAATAATGATGGTGGTACTGGATTTGACTCTAGTTTATCATAATCTCAACAAATGTTTAATTAATGAATTAGGAGCTAACATGTCTAAACTTTCTAAAACCCAAGCAAATCACCTATTTATCATTTTATTACTAAGCTGCGTTGCCAGTTCGCTGATGCAAACAGCCATGACCACCGTTTTACCCGCAATCATGACGAGTTTACAAGTCAACGCGGTTGCCGGCCAGTGGCTCACTAGTGCCTTCACCCTAGCAATGGGCATCATGATTCCGGTCACCCCATTTTTGCTACGCCGTTTTTCGACCCGCCAAGTTATTATCAGCGGCCTCGGATTATTCACTATCGGGTTGGTAATCTCTGGTCTGGCGAATAGCTTAACGATAATGCTTGTTGGCCGCGTGCTCCAAGCGTTAGCCTCAGGGATTTTTGTTTCCATCACGCAAGTCGCGATTCTACAATTATTCCCGCACACCCAAACCGGAACCTACATGGGTATCTACGGTTTAACGGTTGGCGGCGTGCCCATCATCGCCCCAACGCTGGCCGGCTACGTATCCGATATGTTCGGTTACCGCGCGATTTTCTTCGGTGGAGCCGTACTGACCTTATTCACACTGGTTTTAGCTGTGCTTCTCGCCAAGAATATTTCCGCCACTGAAGCAACCCGCTTGGACTGGTATTCGTTTGGCCTATCCGCAATTGGCTTCGGCGGTCTCACCTTGGGCCTAGATCAACTCACGACCGCCCCAAGGTTTGCGACCGGTTTGCTCATTGTCGCAGCAATCAGTCTGATCCTGTTTGTGCACCGACAGCTCAAGGCCCAGAGCCCGTTTTTGAGTTTACGTCCGTTATCAAATCGGCCATTTGTCCTCGCTTTGCTTGCCAGCATGCTACTATATGCCGTGATGATGGCTGGTTCGTTGCTGCTGCCAATCTACTTACAAAGTTTACGAGGAATGACCGCAACCGCGAGTGGTCTGATTACCCTGCCCGGATCGCTGGTCATGTTGCTATGGTCGCCGATTGCCGGCAAGCTGTATGATCGTATCGGTATGAAGCCATTACTAATCATCGGCAGTGTTGCCTTGACTTTAAGCTGCGCCGGCTTGGCCGCGGTATCGGCAACGACCGCGGTTTGGTACATCGTGTTTATGTACATGGCACGCATGCTTGCAGTCGCAACTTTAATGATGCCCCTAGTATCATGGGGGCTGGCAGCTCTGTCTGAACGCTTATCAGCAGACGGTTCGGCGATTATCACCACGCTACGCACGATTGCGGGTGCCATCAGTATGGTTGGGGCAACTAGCCTAATGAGCCAATTCGGCCACGGTGCGACCACCTATGCCGGAATCAATGCAGCATTCATCGCCTTAAGTGTAGTTGCTGCGATTCTTGTGGTGATTGCGTTTATTGCTGCAGCGCTGAAGCCAAGACCCGCCATTTAACATTTTGGCAACATCTCAGCAACATTTTGCCAACGCAGATTAACTACACTATATCCGCTTCAATTAAGCTATACTGAACTCAAAATCTTCATCCACTGGAGGGGCCGCATGCTAAATGCAATCATCAAACGCCTACACCTACCGTTTCAGCTCAACCACCGGCGCGACCGCATCGCCATGTACGCCGCACTCAGTATCCCGCTTGGCTTGATCATGGCGCTCACCAAACTGGTCATGGGGTTAATGTTCTTTTCAAGTTGGCTACTGATTTTCGGGATTTACTACATTGTCTTGATTGTGTTTAAAATCATCACGCTCTGGCGCTATCAACGTATTCGCGTCAATGACGCCTCAACCAATTCAAAGATTCACGCTGAGCAGACGTTCCTGACACTAGGCGGGATTGGCTATTGTTTGATTGGCATCACCTTTGGTAGTTTCTGTTACGTCATGTATGCACACGGTTATAATCAGCAATTCAACCTCAATGCCGCGTTAATCGTGGCGATGATTGGCTTCACCAAACTGATTTCAGCCATCGTCGGGTTGGTCCGTTCAAGGAATTTGCTGAGCCCGCTCATTACCTTGTTAAAGGCATACAGTGTCGCTGACGGTATGACCGCAATTGTTTTGACCCAATACGCGTTATTGACCTATCAACACAGTCCGCAAGCAAGCTCGGCCACCGGGGTGTTTGGCATGGCCATCAGCGCCGTCGTGGTCTTAGTCGGCCTGTGGATTACAATTTTTGCTGCGCATCGAGACTTGGCATTACAGGAGAAAGAGAAATGATGCAAAAAATCTTGGTTGTTGAAGATGATGAACAATTCAACGCGATTCTCACGCGCACCCTTAGTCAAGCGGGCTACCAAACCCAAGGGGCAACGAGTGCCAGTGCTGCTTACAATTTCATGTATGACCAGAATTTTGATCTGATTCTGTCCGATATCATGATGCCTGACATCGACGGTTACACTTTCGCCGCAAACGTGCGCCGGACCGATCCTGCAATCCCGATTTTATTTATCACCGCGCGCGACGACATTGCCTCTAAGGAAAAAGGCTTCAATGTCGGTATCGACGACTATATGATTAAGCCGGTGCAACTCGATGAAGTGAAGTTACGCGTCCGGGCCTTGTTGCGCCGCGCCAACATCGGCAAAACCAATCAGTTAGCCGCGGGTAATGTGACACTTGATGCTGACAGTCGCGTCGCCACCCTAAATGGTGAAGAAGTCGCCTTAACGGTGCGTGAATTTGATTTGCTGACGAAATTTCTCACCTATCCAAACCACGCCTTCTCGCGGGCGGAGTTAATCAATGAATTTTGGGATTTGGATAGCGACACCAGTTTACGGTCGGTTGATGTTTACATCACTAAATTGCGTGATAAATTTGCCAAGGCGGATGGCTTTGCAATCAAAACAGTTCATGGCTTGGGCTACAAAGGAGTTTTGATTAATGGCTAAGCACAAGACGAACTTCATTACCCAGACGAGTCGCTTTTCCTGGCTGGCAATGACTGGCCTGTTCCTTGGCTTCGGCGTGCTCGCCGCAGTGCCCGGGATTGCTTACAGCGGCGATTGGCGTGATGTCTTCTCCCCTTATGCTGGTTGGTATTTGCTCTATTGCCTAATCGTTGCGCTGCTTTTGGCAACATTGACGGCGTGGCAAAAATACCGCCAGTTTGATAAACCGTTACGCGAACTGAGCGCCGCCGCCGAAAAAGTAGCCGGTGGTGACTATTCGGTCTATCTACAACCAGTTCACCGTCCCGAGAAATACGACTATCTCGACGCAATGTTTGCCAATTTCAACACGATGGTCGCAGAACTTAACTCAATTGAAACCTTACGTAGTGATTTCGTCGCCAATGTCTCGCACGAGTTCAAACGGCCACTTGCCGTGATCAAAAGTTATACTGAGGTGCTCCAGCAAGGCGATTTGGACGACGCGACTCACGCCGAATATCTCCAAACCATTAATACCGCCGCCACCGACCTCGCGGAACTGGTCGCCAATATTTTGCGGCTGAACAAACTGGAAACACAGGTCAGTGAACCAAAACGGGTCGCGTTTGATTTAGTCGAACAGCTGACGCAGGTAATTTTTGCCAGTGATCCCATGCTGGAAGCCCACGCGTTGAACCTAGACGTAGAGATGCCCGAGCGGTTAGCCATGATTGGGGATCCCGAGCTGCTCAAAGTTGTGTGGAACAACCTGTTGGCTAATGCCATTAAGTTCACCCCGGATTACGGTCAAATCAAACTCAGCGTCAGCGAACAAGTGAACCACGTCACCGTCAGTATCACCGATTCCGGCGCGGGCATGGATCAACAAACTCAAGCGCACATGTTCCAAAAGTTCTTCCAAGGCGATTCGTCCCACAAAGCCATGGGCAATGGTTTGGGCTTGGCAATGGTCGCTCAAATTTTAAAGCTCGTCCACGGTCAAATTACCGTCACAAGTGCCGTCAATCAGGGGAGCACCTTCACCATCCGCCTTCCGCGCTAAAACTTACTGGCAAATTGCCAGTATTTTTTTGCCTAAAAATTGGGTTTAACATCTCAGCAACATCTCGTGAACAATTCGCCAACACCCGCTTTATATACTGATCTTGTTAAATCAATCAAGGGAGATTATTAAATATGACAGACAACGATTTTATCGCGTACGAATACCTCGAACAGCGCATCCCCAAAGCCATGCAAAATGCCTACCTCGACGGCTATGCCAACTTCGGCTGGACAATCACCGACCGGACGCCAGACATCGGCAAAAATACTGTGACCTTGAAACTCAAGCGTGATCGCAGCATCCCAGAAAAAGCGGCACTCAATCGCCTGCAAAAACAATTCGAACAAGAAATGGCCGCCGCGGCCGCCATGGAAAGTAGCAAGACGTAAGTGCCAACAATGATTGCATTGGGCATTGGATTACTCGGCACCGTCTTTATGGCTGGCTCCGTGTTTGCTTACATCGGCGGGTTGCTGCTACTGTCGATTATCTTGGCCGTGCCGGGTTTTATCGGCTGGGGGCTGGCCTACTTTAGCTTCAATCTGGCCAAAAACCGCCGCATCCAAAAACTTGCGCCAGCGTTAACCCAAACCTACGACGCTGCCGCCGAAGATTGCAAACAAGCCTTCGAGCTGATGCACTAAGGAGGCAGCAATGAATTCGTTGAAGCTGGTCTTAATGATTTTAACCATCGGCGGCATCGGCGCTTACTGGTATGGGCGTAACCACCTATGCCACACCGTCAAAATGCCTGCTCGTCACTCAAATTAAGGAGAAATCAAAAATGTTATCAATTATCACTTCAGTTATCGTCGGTTTGCTTATGGGGGCCTTAGTTTATGGGCTTGATTACCTACTGCACGGCAAAAGCCTAATCATCTTGGGCTTAGACCTCGTCATTGGTGCATTGGGCAGCTACTCTGGGACTTATCTGGTTAATTATGGCCCCCACCTGCTAGGAGTCGATGTTCTCCCAACATTAGTGGGCGGAATCGTCCTCAGCTTCGTCGTTACTTACGCAATGCGGCGTTTCGTCTTACGCAAGGAAGTGGCTTAGATGTGAATCGAAAAACAGCCTTTAACCGCTAATATTGTAGTTGGCCGGCACAATTTTTATGACGGCACCCCAGATGCAGACTTTGCGCACGAAAACGTCTTGTATAACCGTCCCGAGCATAACCGCTTAATCACCGGAATGCTGGCTGGCAGTGTGCTGATCAGCATACTCGGAACATGGCGTGACCGCGTGAAGCCGATATTAATGGCGTATTTACTCATTGGCGTCGCCACGTTGTTCGTGATTGCCGGTGCCGGGGCATTGCTGTGTTGGTTGCTGAACTGGTTGATTCCGGCCGCGCGGCAGTACGACCAGACGCTACAACAAGATGAACGTTAAAAACGAACTCAAAAAGTGGCCGAATTATGTTTCGGCCACTTTTTGCTTGCTTGGATAAAATCCAGTTGTTTAATCTTCGTTGCTAATTCGCTACATGATCGCCACCAAATGTTTGGCTACCAGCCGGGCTTTTTGCGCCATGACAGCAGGCGCATCGACCGCCCCCGCTTGCAGCCACGCGACCATCAGATTCCAGATCCCGCCAGCGGCGAATGCATAGATGTATGGCTCAGTCTGGGGGAACATTCGCGCAAGTAAACTATCATTAGTCGCTTGCGTCAGCACTGTCAGTAACCTAGGCAATAAGCGATTGACCGCTAAACTCTGCAAGAAGCTTAAGCGTGCCTGCCAATAGTCAAAATAGGCATAGACCACCTCTTGAAAATGTTTGGGGTGCGCTTTTTGAATGGCTTTGAACAACTGCGCGACTTCAGCACCTAGCAGTTCTTCCAACAGCTGGTCAATGCTGACGTAGTGCCGATAAAAAGTACGCCGCGATAGTCCCGCACGGTTTGCTAATGCACTAACGGTAATCTGTTGATACGGCGTCTGCTGCAACAGCTGCGCCAATGCTTCTTGGAACCACTCGTGTGTCTGGTCGACTTGCTGGACTCTGACGATTGGTTTATCTGTCACAATTAATCCTCCACTGTGCCACATCACTGGCATCCGTTGTCCGCCACAGTATAATACGGATTGTTAAATGTCACAAGTGAGACAGGGAGGAAAACAAATGCAATTAATGAGGAAACATTGGTATCAGCTTGGTGGTATTGCTCTGCTGTTGTTATGTGGCTGGCTTTTACTCTTTCGGCCCCAGTTGGGCGCGCTGCGCTTGATGACGATTTTGAACCTAATGGCGCTATTCACCCACCAATTGGAAGAGTATCAATTTCCAGGCGGCGCGCCGATGGTGATTAATCGCGTCGTTTATAATGAAGTAAAACAGCCGGATCGTTTCCCCGGTAACGAACTGTCAATCATGATTGTGAATGTCAGTGCTTGGGTAATTTATGTTGTGGCCATTGCCCTCCCGCAGGTGACCTGGCTGGGCATGGGCGTGATGCTCTTTAGTCTCTTTCAGATTCTCGGCCACTGCTTGGAGATGAACCTCAAGCTCAAAACTTGGTACAACCCTGGTATGGCGACAACCTTGCTTCTGTTTCTGCCCCTTGGTTGGCATTACATCGCGTATGTTCTGGCCCAACACCTTTTAGGTCCAGCTGGCTGGTTGGCGGCAATTTTCATGTTACTAGCATGCATCGTTTTGACAATTATCTTACCCGTGCAGGGGCTGAAGAATCGTAACACTCCATATTCGATTGACAGTTGGCAAGTCCGGCGCTTTGCGCAAGTGACACACTGGGCACGTATGAAAAGGTAGGACTGAGATGATGAACAGAATTATTGCACACTGGTACGAACTAGCCGTTTATATTGCCGCGGGCGTGGCCATGGTGCTGGCCCTCGGTGAGTGGTCATTTGAGCAGCGCATCTTACTGCTAAGCCTGTGTGTCCTGCACGTACACTTCTTTGAAGAATTCGGGTTCCCGGGCGGCTTCGTCTGGGGTGGGCTCAAAGTAGAGCAAGGCCGAGTCAATCCAGACGTCGGCAAGTGGCCGCTGAACATGTTAAGCGCTTGGTGGGGGAACGAATGGTTCGCCCTGGCTGTCTACACCCTACCATTATTCTTACCCCAATATCACTGGCTCGTCTTGGCAGCGGTCATCTTCGCCTTTGCGGAGGTGCTGATGCATGTCGTGATTTTCAACATTGGCTTGCGCAGTTGGTACAATCCGGGCCTAGTTTCGGCACTGTTTGGTCTGATGCCCATTTCGATTTGGTACCTACTCTGCACACTGCCAACTGCTCAGTTCAATTGGCGTGACTTGTTACTGGCGGTACTATGGATTGCTTTCAACTATTGGATGGCGTTCAAGTCCCCCATGTGCAAGGCGCTCACAGCCAAGACTGATTACCGCTTGAGCAAACGCGAGGTCATGAAAGCCCACGTCTACATGGAGCGAACGCACTCTGACACGACGGCCTTGCAGAATTTTGGCAGTGAAGAGTAAGAATAAAAGGACCCAACGACAACTTTCTGCCGTTGGGTCCTTCTTTGCCCGATATACCAGGATTACCACATCAATGCATCCGCGCCTTTAGCCACCGGTTAACCACCACGCTGCCAACACCGATTAGATAAACGCCGGCAAACATCGACACCGCTAGCTGCGCCGGCAACCAGTGCCACTGTGTTAGTGGTACGTGACCCAAAATCAAAATCGCAATGGCCCAACCAGATAACCAGGCTGTGGCATCAACGTAGCGGCCAACACCGGTCAGTCCACAGACTAGCACGGTTCCGGCACCCAAAACGGCTAATGCAACGAACTGGTTAACCGCCTGATTGCCCGGTAATGCAGTGAAGCGGAGCGCCAAAATGCCCCACGGAATCCCAAGTAATAGGCCCAGAATAATTCGGCGGGCACGCCGCGGATCATTACCTTCAGCTGTGAAGAGACCCGCGCAAACCAAAGCAACTGCCCCGGTTTCCACGCCAAATTGTGGACTAAGCACCGCCCACAATGGCGGGACAATCGCGATAAAGGCGGCCGTAGTCACCGTTGAATGTTTATTTGTCATCAACTAACCTACAATTTAGAACTTGTCCTTGTTTTCGCGGTAAAGGCTTGGCAGAATTTTGGCCAAATTGGTCATTTCCTTGATACTGTGAATGCCCAAGCGCTTGGCGATTTCGCCATCAATTTTAACGTCATCGGGGATTACGCGAACTGGTTCGTGCGTGTTAAGATCAACGTTCCAGCCAAACCAGAAGCGGCTACGCAACTCAATGCCGCCTTCGATTGGCCGCACAGTGTGCAACATCAAGGCCGTCTCCCCGTTAGCGGCGGCAACAATATCCGTATCGCTCGCAGCCAGCAACTGCGGATCATAGCCCAAATCGACTGGATTTTCGAAACTGATATCAATGGTGCCCGGACCAAAGCCGGTGTCCTCGGTGACAGTGTGGGTCACACCGTAGATACGTTCCGCCATTGATAGCGAGCTGTCCTTTAGTTGTGCTTCCGTTCCGTTCTTGACCACAACGTCATAATGGTCATCCTTGTTCCAAATAACGTAGCGCATCGGGTTCAGACCGTGCCAAGCGAACCACCAGTGGAACATTTCTGCCGTCACGCCAGGCATCTTGAGGTAATTGGCCATGAATGCCGTCCCGTCAGGCATCTGGCAATAGCCGATTTCCGTCTTGAGGTATCCTGGCTTTAATAGGTCATTCCGGTCCTGCACGGGCGTCGCATCTTGCGGATCAATGGGAAATTCCGCCATTTTCTTTTGCGCCGTGGGGTCGACTTTGGCCATATCTTGCAAATAGTATTTATAATATGGAAGGCTGCTTGCGTCGGCAGGGATGTTTTGGGTGAATTTTTCAGTCATATTAATTCCTCCTATTCAATTTACAGAACATAGTTTAACCTGAGGGTATACATAAAGAATTATCTCAAGACAACTTTTGGAGGCTTTATTTTCAATAATGGAATATTTAATTCAAAACGACTATCAGCAATTCAAGAAAGATTTGCAAGGACTGCCCCATGTTCAGAGGACGTTCCCGCCAAATACAGAAGTTCCATTAACGAATAAAAGTTACTTTGTCGTGGCGGGGCGCGTCATTGAATTACTTCTACTCGAAGACGGACGGGAGCACGCTCTGGTTGCCTATGGGCCAGAAACAATCTTTCCACCGCTATTCTCAGAACCAATGCAATCAAAAGACGAGTTACTGTGTCGCACCATCCAACCCACTACATTGTGGTGTTACGACAACACGGCTTTATTCAACCGTGCTCAGATGCAGCCTGCATTTGGTAAGCAACTAAATCAGAGTTACCTGAACCACATCAACTACTATCTGAATGATATTAGCCAGTTACTCACCGAATCAGGAATTCAGCGTCTAATCTCCTTTCTTGTTTACTATCTGAACGAACATCACCCCGTTGATAATTTAATTCCAATCCGGCAAAAGAACATTGCGACGCTGATTGCCGTTAATCCAACTAACATGTCAAGGAATATCAAAAAACTCAAAGATGCAGAATTAATTTCAATTTCTGGAAATGGCATTCGCGTGTTGAACCCAGATGCTTTAAAAACATACCTCGTATAAAGTGTGATGTGCAATCCAACCAAAATGTCCACGACGGCCGTATAGGTTGACATTCTATTTCTGTAGGCCTAAATTAATAAGTGACCGCGGGTCATTTTTTATTTGTCAGAATACTGACCGTGAGTCATTTTTGGAGGAATCATGAATATATTAACTGAAAAACAAAAAGCAACCCGCGCCAACAAAATCGCCGAAGCAGCTTGGCGCCTTTTTGAAACTCGCCCCTTTGCCAAAATTACAATGTCTGAAATTGCGAAAACTGCCGATGTATCAAAGGGTACGCTCTTCAACTATTTCGATTGCAAAGAAAGTCTCTTTATGACCCTGTTACTAACCGGTTATCAGCAATACTTCGATGAAGTCATCAAATTAATTAGGGCTAAGGAAACGCTGACCAAAAATGATTTTATGGATCTGCTTCTAAACCAAACCAAGGTGTTAATTGAGACTAAGCCGACGCTGGTGCGCTTAAATGCGTTACGCGGACCAGTGCTTGAACAGGGAGCAAACATGGCGCAAACCGTTTCCTACCGTGAAAAATTGTACGCTAAAAACCAAGAGCTCGGCGAGATTGTTGCTACACGTATTCCGTCATTAACAATCAAGGACGTAAGCCAATTAATGCTCGTTCAAAGTGCCATTATTAGCGGGTTAATGAATATGTCCAGCTTGAATTCATTCAATCGTCACCCAATAGCCAAAATTAACTTCGAAAACTTCCAAATCAATCTAGTTGAGGATGCCGTTAGCGTATTTCGCAACTATTTAACCGGTAAGTATCCAGAAACATTCACGAGGTAATACGTATGAAACAAAATCTAATTCGCAACTTTGCCATCATCGCTCATATCGATCATGGCAAATCCACACTTGCTGATCGAATCATGGAACAAACACAGACAATAAGCGCCCGTGAAAGTAAGGCACAACTACTCGATGATATGCAGGTGGAACAGGCACACGGAATAACCGTCAAATCACGAACGGTGCGCAACTTCTATCAAGCAGATAATGGCGTCGAATATGAATACAATTTAATTGACACACCCGGCCACGTCGATTTTACGTATGAAGTATCGAAAAGCCTTGCTGCCAGTGATGGCGCAATTCTCTTAGTTGATGCGACGCAGGGCGTGCAGGCCCAAACAGTTGCCAATCTCCGTTTAGCACAAGAAAACCATCTCACTATCTTACCCGTAATTAACAAAATCGATAATGCCGCTGCCGAGGTTGATAAAACTGAACGGGAGATCCGCGCACTTAGTCCAAAATTGTATGAAGCCAAAATCTACCGCATCTCAGCCAAAACCGGGAAAGGCGTCCATGAAGTGCTGGAGGCAATTCATCAGGTATTCCCTGCTCCAAGCGGCCAGACGCAAGCCCCTCTGAAAGCCTTAGTTTTTGATTCATTCTATGACAGTTTCAAAGGCGTCATTGCCTATATCCGAATTGTCAATGGTAATCTCAAACTGGGACAGCAAGTTAAATTGATGGCAGCTAATACCGCCATTCAAAACAAAGAGATTGGGGTCTTCACACCGTCACGAACTGCAACCGACGAACTCACAGTCGGCGATGTTGGCTACATCATCACCGGTCTCAAAGATCCAACATCATTGCGGGTTGGTGATACTCTGACTGATGCAAATCAGCCGACAGCAGAAGCATTTCCTGGCTATAAACCCGCTCAGCCCATGGTATACGCTGGCTTTTATCCTAAAGATGACGCCTATCGCGATTTAGAACTAGCAATTGAAAAGTTAAGTCTGAATGATTCATCTTTCCAATACGTCCGCGAAACATCAGAGGCACTGGGGCAGGGATTTCGTTGCTCATTTTTGGGCATCTTTCATTTACAAATCATTCGTGAACGGCTTAAAGATGAATACGGTCTAAACGTATTAACCACGGCACCTAACGTCACGTACAGAGTGCACCTAAAAGACACTAATGAAGTGCAAATCGTCAATAACCCCATCGCATTCCCAGGATTTGCCAAGATTGATTATGTTGAGGAGCCATTCTCTAACATCAGAATCACAACCGATAATGCGGTCTTGGGCGACGTGATGAAACTCGCCGACGCGCATAAAGGACAGTTAACCGATATGGGCAATCAAGCAGAATTAATTGTATTGCACTATCGGATTCCCACTGCCGAAATCGCGTATGATTTTTTCAATGCTTTGAAATCCATCTCGCACGGCTATGCAACCCTAGAGACAGAATTTGCCGACTACGAGCCTGCCGATGTGGTTAAAGTTGAAGTGGCCATCAACTATTCAGTAGTAGACGCACTGTCGTTTATCGTCCACCGCGAGGATGCCCCGGCAATGACGCAACAATTAGTAAAAAAATTAAAGCACACGATTCCACGACACCTATACCCAATGCCAGCACAAGCCATTGTTGAAGGCAAATCGATTGCTCGTGTCGATATCCCGCCATTGCGCAAAAACGCAGCAGTGAACGGAGAGAAAAGGAGTATCTCTAAAAAGCAGGCGTTGTTACGCCGTCAAAGTATGAATAAACGTCAGGCAGAAAAGAGCAACATCAAGCTATCGCAAGATGTTTTCGACTCTATTTTAGACATTTCATTATAATTAAAGACCCAACGTCATTTCTCGGCTGTTGGGTCTTTTGTTACTTCTGGCGCAGGTAAAAAAGCACCCGCAGATTACATCAATAAACTGGCCGTGCCAAGTCCTCAGTGTCAGGGTCGGCCAAACCGATACTGTCATTAATAGCAAACGTTGGGTCAGCAACGATGCGTAACACTACATCAGCCACACTCTGCCGTGAGCCTGACACACCGACAAACGGTTCATCGCGGCTGGTAATGGTATATTTCACATCGTCACGATCATTTAGCCACGGCAAACGCAGGGTCGTAAAATCAAGTCCTGAGTTAGCGAGCAGTTCATCCGCAGCAACGGCTGCCTGCAGCCCACTCTTGACCATTTCCAAGTTCCAACGGCCAAATTCACCGGGCACCTCATTGTAAATTCCCAAAATATTGGTGGCGATAACCCGCGTACCATTGGTTCTAGCAGCGCTCACAACATTTTTGGTCATCGCATTATCACTGCCATGATCCACCACCGCCACAAAAACGATATCTTGGCCAACCATGGCGTCAGCCACATCCTTAGCACTAGTTAAGTCAACGTCAACTAAGCGTACCCGCGGATTGTCAGCTAATTGGGCCAGCCGCTGCGAATTACGCAAGCCTAACGTTAACTGAACATCCTTGAACGCATCTTCCGTCAACACCCGCTGTTCAACAATCCGGGCAATCTGGCCGTTCGCTGCTAATATTAATAGCTTCATCTTGTGCTCCAATCTAACCGTCTACCTCGCCACCATGTTCATATGCAAGCTTTTCCTTTTCGTAATTCAATGTGTGGTCTTCAAAATGATCAATCTTGTAACTCAGGTAGTTAAGCGTCTTTTGAATTTCAGCCACTTGCTCTTTCAGATCTGCCTGTTGATCTATCAGCAGTTGTTTTCTGGCCTGAACTGTTGCGTCGCCTTGGCGATACAGCTTAACAAACTCAATCAATTCTTCAACTGTCATTCCGGCTTTACGCAAAACCTGAATGTAAAAGACCCAGTTTAAATCGTGCGGTGTGTAATCACGATAACCACTTGCATTGCGCTTAATTTCGGGAAGCAAACCCACCCGCTCCCAATACCGCAACGTATCTTTAGTCAGGTTAAATTTCTTTGCCACTGCATCGATATTCATTCGCTTAGTCCTCTTATTTGGTGTTCCGTGAGAGCCCGGCAATACGTTCAACAGCAGCCGGGTCACGATGATCAAAAAACTGACTTTTCTTTTTATCTAACGTGAAAATTGTCACCATTTCATCCGTAGTCAATTCAAAGTCAAAAACATCAATGTTCTCAGCCATGCGTTCTTTATGCACGGACTTTGGAATCACGACGATTCCGCGCTGCAAAAGCCAGCGTAAGATTACTTGGCCGTTTGACTTGCCGTAGTGGGCACCAATGGCCGCAATTTCAGCATTACTAAAGATTGCGTGTTTGCCCTCCGCAAACGGGGCCCATGCTTCTGGTTGAACACCTTTTGACTGCATGTAAGCAACAGCATCCTTTTGTTGCATCCAGGGATTTGTCTCAATTTGGTTAACTGCTGGCGTCACCCCGCTGAATAGTGAAAGGTCAATCAAGCGGTCCGATTCAAAATTTGAAACTCCGATGGCACGTAATTTACCAGCTTTGTTGAGTTCTATCATTGCCCGCCAAGAACCAAACACATCACCATATGGCTGGTGAATTAGGTATAAATCTAGGTAATCTAAACCAAGCTTCCGCAATGACGTCTCAACAGCCTTTTTGGTCGCTTCATAACCTGTATCCGTGACCCACAACTTGGTCGTAATGAACAAATCTTCCCGGGCAACCCCGCTACGAGCAATCCCGCGACCCACCGCTTCTTCATTCCCATAGGAAGCCGCCGTATCAATCAAACGGTATCCAGATTGGATTGCATCAACTACGGCCTGCTCTGCGATTGCTGGATCAGCAATTTGGAATACGCCGAACCCGATTTGCGGCATTTCAATTCCATTATTAAGTGTTACAGTTTGCATGTGTTTACCTCGCTTCTGATTGTCTAATCAATTAACATGACATCAGTCTAAACCTTGGTGTTAAGACGAAGGCAACCAAATTTTTTAATTTATTTAGTTGCCTTGAAGTTCAGACCAACGTTTATGATAGGTTTATCCCGATTTGAAGGACGGACAAATTGAAGTCTAGCCATTCATTAAATGTCCTATTTCTAATGGGTATATTCGTTTTGCTCGCATGTGGAAAAGGAGAAGTAATGAAATCCAATCAAACAAAAACCAGCAATCAACTATCAAGTTCCAAAACTGCAACGCACACACTGACAGTTTACTACTCAAATTCAGGCACAACGGCTACGGCAGCCAACCAAATTCATCAGCTGGTTGGCGGTGATCTACTAGAGTTCAAACTAGCGCCCAGTTACCCCGATGATTACCAAACACTGACTCAGGTTTCAAAGGAACAAATTGATCAAGATGTTCACCCGGCTATCACTAATCTACCCTCGTTGAAAAAGTATCAAACTATCCTGCTTGGTTTCCCAACTTGGTATCATCAACCACCAATGTTCATCAACACATTCTTTGAGCAAGAAGATTTGAAGGGACAGACCGTCATCCCCTTTACCACTTCAATGAGTAGTTCCATAAGCGAAAGCACACCATTTTTGACGAAAATGGCTGCCGGAACTGATGTAATCTTAGAAAAAGGCTTTCGGGCAAATGATGAGCGGGTAACAAAGAAATATCTGCAAAAAGCAAACCTGCTCAAATAACATTAAAAGGTGCAAGAACAACCGCAATACTGAGTCCGCTTTATGCAAAACAAAACCGGCAAACTTCTTAAACACACGAAGTTTGCCGGTTTTGTTCGTTTAACTATCAGATTATCACGCTTTTCAGTGGTACGGCCTGGTATGCGCAAGGTTAGCTGTATTACCCAATGGCGGTTAATTCAACGCATCACTTGTGATACGGCCGCCCCGCGTTAATCATAAACGCCCGGTAAATCTGCTCAATCAGCACCAACCGCATCAGCTGGTGGGGCAACGTCAACTTCCCGAAACTGAGCGTGTCGTTCGCCCGGTGCATCACTTCCGGAGACAGCCCCAGGGAGCCCCCAATCACGAAGGTAATGTCGGGGTGGCCGTACGTCCCGAGGTCCGCGATTTCTTTGGCGAAGACCTCACTGGCGCGCTGCTTGCCTTCGATGGCGAGGGCGATGACGTGTTCCTTATCCTTGATCTTGCCGAGAATCCGTTCACCCTCCTTGGCCTTGACCTCTGCCATTTCGGATTCGGACAGGCTTTCGGGTGCCTTCTCGTCAGCAACTTCAACAATCTCGACCTTCGCGAATGCGCCGAGGCGCTTCTTATATTCTGCAATGCCGGCCTTGAAGTACTTTTCCTTCAACTTACCGACGCCAATTATCTTAATGTTCACGTGTTTCACCTCGGGTTAATTATAGCAATGGTCAGCGTGGATTTGAATTGGGGCTAATCTTGCACTATAGTTTCCTAAAGCAACCTTATCGAAATTTGGAAACGTTTGTAAATTTTTCGCTGCTAAAACAAAGTGGTGAAAGGCCGTCGCACCGGCATTAGCCGTCGTACATTAAGTCAATACATAAAAATGTAAGCAGAAGCACCACAAATAGTACAGGAAAACATCAATAAATTGATTAAGCACAAAATCGGTTCAAACATTGACCCGTCAGCATTAATCATCGCTATTCATAACATGATATTTATTTTATGAAACCGGTCAAAATTTAGCTGTCTTTTTTGAATCACACTCAGCTTGCCGCTGGACGTGTTTTCAAATATACCCCCGTGAAAATTAAAGGATTTCGGATTTCGAAAAATAAGTTTGATTGTTCTGAAAAGGCACATTATCGGCCTCGTATCGGCCAGTTTAACCACCATCAGCATTCAGCAATTTCGTGTTTTACCCACTTACTCATGTCATAATAAGAAAATCATTCGCTAAATATTTTTGAAAGCAGCCATCATAATACCCCTTTTTTAGAGTGCAAAATTGTTTTTTCAAAGTTTCGTTGTTTACATCAATTTTCTGTTGCACACTTAACGTATCATGCAAAAAGGTGGGACGAATAAGTGACAGTCTTCAAAACAATCATTAAAGATCGCGTCTTTCAAATCACATTAGCTATCGCCATTATCACTTCGTTCCTCGCACGACCACGCGTGGCCGACATCAACTTCACGACACTCTGGTCACTGCTTGCGATGATGACCACGATTCAGATTTTCGACTATCTGCACGTGCTCGACTTCATCGCCTACAAGATTACGGCGCGGGCACACACTGCGCGGCAGCTAACCGCATTGTTCGTAGCCCTCTCCTTCATTTCCGCCATGTTCCTCACCAACGACATGGCAGTCCTCACCTTTATCCCCTTGTACCTGCGGATTGCGCGGCACCGGAAGCTGCCGGAGATACTGCCCGTGACCGCCATCACCATCGCGGCTAACCAGGGGAGTGCGATGACACCGTTCGGGAACACGCACAACATCTTCTTGATGGCCAAGTTTCACATTCCTATCGCCCAATTCGGTGAATGGGTGGTGCCGATGATTTCCGTAGCGATTGTGTTCCTCGCCATTCTCATCATGTTCGTCCCGAAAATCGAAATTCCTAACGTGCCGGTCAAAGACATCCGCACCAATCCCCGGCTCATCACCCTCACCTGCATCGTCGCGCTGCTAGTGTTCAGTTCCATCTTCGACATTATCCCCGCTTGGGTAGCCGCCGTTGTTGCCATTGCGGTGGCAATTCTCATCAACTACAAGATTATGGGCCAGGTTGACTACGCCATTGTCCTGACCTTCGCCGGATTCTTCGTCATCATCAGTAACATTAACCAAATTCCCGCGGTCGCCAAGCTGGTTTCCAGTGTCGTCGGCGGTCCCGTGTCCGTATACTTGACGAGTATCCTGACGTCACAGTTCATCTCCAACGTTCCTTCAACCGTTCTGATTGCCAACTTCACCCACCACCTCGATGCTCTGTTCTTCGGCTCCAACATTGGGGGCCTGGGTACCCTGGTTGCCAGCATGTGTAACCTGGTGGCGTTCAAGCAGTACACCATCTACAGTCAGCAATCCCACAGCCGGTTCCTGCTCCACTTCACCACGATCAACTTCATTGCCCTGTTCATCATCGGGGGCGCGGGGTTATTGGCGGTCGTCTACCTCTTCTAAGTGGAGACTAGTTTCTTTCGGCAACTACGATTATTGTAGATAGCGCTTTCGTAAAATTAATCAGAAAAATATCCGGACAAACCCCGTGATACCGGCGTTTGTGGGTTGGCGTTCCCAGTAATCCAGCCGTCCACGCGCGTCATTTAGCGCCCAAACTGTTCACGTATCCGCCAAATTCAGGTTTAAACGCACCGATTTACCCCAACATGTTGGGGTAGCCCGTACTTCAGCGGCAAATCTCGCGATTTTGCCCTGTTTTTGGGGTGCACAACCATTCTTTTTAATGAACACTACCTGAACGCCAAACCTCTGTTCAGGTGACTTTTGTGCCAAGATTAAATTATTTTCAAGAAGGGCCAGATTAGCCCTTCGTTCGGCTTTTCGTCTGCACCTTTGTAATTAATTGGCGTTAACACCGAAAATGAGAAGCCGCCATCATTTAACGCATCAAAAAAGAGTGCCGACCTTGACGTCAGCACTCTTTTTTAGTTACCGCACACTTGAGACGAGGTCGCCACTTTCTTGGGCGTATTCCTTGATGCGGTAAATCTGTTTGCGGTTAATCCCCACAGTCTTCGCAATCTGGGTTACCGGCAACCGTGCCGTCAGCATCTCCAAGACTTCGCGGTAAATCGCACGTTTGGCTGGGTTCGGTGAATCTGGTGCGTACTCGCGCTTGCGGCCTCGATCGCCGTGGGTGGGTTCCACCACCGTAATGAGCCCCGTCCCCGCGCCGTTGCGGTGCTTGGCGAAGTCCGCCAAGTCGCGGATTGCGCAGGTTAACTGCCAGCGCTCACTTGCATCGTGCACTGCGGCAAAACTAGGAAAGTTCAATATGTTCAAACTCGTGTTGCGGGCACAAATTGCGTCCAGGGCCGCACTGAGCTCACTATTGTCTGTCCCCAAGTTGGTCAAACTAGTGATGACAATTTCGTCCCCGGTATGTATGTAGGCCAGCATGTCACTAAAACCAGGCCGCTGCACAGTCGGCAGATCAGTTGCGTCGGTGAAAACCTTGCGCACACCCGCCTTCTCGAGGGTCGCCAAATCGGCATCTTTATACTTTTGACTGGATTTGCTCCAACTATATCCGATAATAATAATTGCTCGCCCCTTCCCTTGAAAAACAATTAGCAGTTCATGAGTACCTTTATCATAAAAGTTTGGCAAATTTGTGTCAATACTTTAATGCCAATTGCCGCTATATTTTAGTCTGACAACGGTCGTAGAATTTTGTCACAAAAATTAGAGTGTGTAATTCGGCCTTAATTTAAAGCCACCATTGCTCCGCAGCATTTGCAACTTTGTTATTATATTTCGTTTATCCTTCCGAATCTAACGAACTTTATCTAATTTAGACTCCGATTTCATTCGTGGTTCCATTTGCATGACAACTGGCTTTAACCCCTTTTTTTAGAGTGAAAAAGATTTTTTCCAAAAACAAGTTGTTTACCGTAGAAATTAAGTGCAAAATTGTATTCGTTAAGCCTTCGAAAGGACTCATCTATGACTGTAGTCAAAACCATAGTCAAAGACCGCGTGTTCCAAATTGCAGCGATTGTTGCAATATTAAGCCTCTTCCTGGCTCGCCCGCGGCTTGCAGACATTAACTTCACAACTTTATGGTCTCTGCTTGGAATGATGACCATAATCCAAATATTTGAATATCTTCACGTGCTCGACTATCTTGCGTACCGTTTAACCGCCGGAGCGCACACTGCACGTCAATTAACCTGGTTTTTCGTGATGCTGTCATTCGTGGCGGCGATGTTCCTCACGAACGACATGTCCGTTTTGACCTTCATGCCACTGTACTTGCGGGTCGCAAAAAAATTGGACCTGCCCCAGATTGTGCCCGCCACCGCGATTGCGATGGCCGCCAACCTCGGGAGTTTCATGACGCCATTCGGGAACCCCCACAACATCTTCTTGATGTCGAAGTTCAAGATTTCACTCCTGGACTTCGGGATGTGGATCATTCCCTTGTTCGTCATCGCGGTCATCTTCCTCGCGGCAATGATGCTGTTCATCAAGCCTAAAGAAGTGCCCGTTGTTCCGGTGCAGGATTTGCGCGTTAACACCCGGCTGACCACCATCACCTGCCTCGTGGCACTGCTGGTCTTCATCTCCGTGTTCGGTGTGATTCCACCTTGGGTTGCCGCTGTGATTACCGTGCTTTACGCCGCCGTCTTGGACATCAAGATTCTGGCCCACGTCGACTACGGGATTATCTTCACCTTCACGGCCTTCTTCATCATCGTTAGTGACATTCAGCAGGTGCCCGCCGTGGTTGCCGTCCTGAGTGCCCTCGAGAAGAGCCCAACGTCCGTTTACTTCACCAGTATTGCCACCTCGCAGGTTATGTCTAACGTACCCGCGACGGTGCTGGTCGCCAACTTCACCAACCACGTTGCCGCCCTGTTCTACGGGACGAACATCGGTGGTCTGGGGACCATGATTGCCAGCCTGTGCAACCTCCTCGCTTTCAAGCAGTTCTCACTGCACGCCAGCAAGGACGTCCGCAAGAAGTTCTTTGTGCCGTTCGCGGTCATGAACTTCATTGGACTCGCGGTCATCGGGGGCGTCTGCTACCTGGCCGTACTCTACTTCAGTTAACTAAATCAACCAAAACAATCCCCCAGCGTGCACGTCGAACCCGTGCCTGCTGGGGGATTTCTTGTCGGTTAAACTTTAAAGTGCACGCACACCAATGTCCTCGCGGTAAGCCAGCTCGCCGCGTAATTCTGCGACTTCCCGGTAGGCCAGACACCGCGCCGCATACGCATCCACGCCCGACGCCACGACGCTCACAACGCGCCCACCAGTACTGTGCAATTCACCGTCAGCATCGACGGCAACAGCCGCGGGCAGCCAAGCGCCACGGGCCAGTTGCGTTGCAGAAGGCCGCACCACCGGCAAGCTGGGGTGGGCACTTGCTGGGTACGCCGGATGGGTCAGCACCACGTCAACGTACGTCCGCCCGTCTAGCTGCAGTTCCGGCTGGTGCCCCGTGACCAGGTCCATAATGAGCGCGTAAAAATCATTTTGCACCTGGGGCAGCAACACCTGTGTTTCCGGATCACCAAAGCGCATGTTGTACTCCAGAATCTGCGGCCCATTGGGGGTGAACATGAGACCCATGTATATCACGCCGTTGCCGGGGTCGCCATCCAGGTTCAGGCCCGCAACCGTGCGTTCCATGAGTTCTCTGGCCGCCGCGACCTGGTGCTGATTGAACTGACCAGCAGGGCTGATTGCCCCCATACCGCCCGTATTCGGGCCCGCATCGCCGTTAAACCGTCGCTTGTGGTCCTGGGACAATGGCAGGATAACGCACTGTTTCTGGCTATAGAGCGCCATCACGGACGCCTCTTGCCCCGTAAGGCACTCTTCCAGCAGCACCTTGGCGTCTGGAGTCGCTAGGTAAATGTTGGCCAGTGCCGTTTCGGCCTGATCCTGGGTCAGCGCGACCGTCACGCCCTTGCCCCCAGCAAGTCCGTCCACCTTAATGACAATCGGCGTGCCCAGCGCCTTGAGCAATACCTGCGCCGCCCCCAGGTTTTCCGCCATGCGCGCCTTCGCGGTCGGCAAGTTGTGCCGCAACATGAATTCCTTCGCGTACTCCTTGGAGCCCTCCAGTTGCGCCACGCGTTTGGTGACGCCGAAGATGGTCAGGCCACGGCTGCGGAAATAATCCGTGATGCCTGCCACCAGCGGCACTTCTGGCCCCACGAAGGTCAAATCAACGTTGGCCTCCGCAAAATCGGCCAGCGCAGCAAATGCCAACACGTCAATTGCCACCGGTTCAAGGCCCAAAAGCCGCATCCCCGGATTCCCCGGCGCCACGAAGACCCGTTCGACCTGCGGAGAAGCGAGAAACTTCACGCCCAGCGCACTCTCCCGTGCCCCACTACCGACAATTAGTACCTTAGCCATAAACCCGCTTCCTCCTACCCGTTATTTCCCGGGAAAAAATTACCGGTTAGTGACGGAAATGCCGCACGCCGGTTGTTACCATCGTAATTCCGTACTCGTTGGCCTTATCAATCGATTCCTGATCGCGAATACTGCCCCCAGGCTGAATGATGGCGCGAATCCCGTGCTTGGCCGCGTAGTCCACCGAATCACCCATGGGGAAGAACGCATCGCTGGCCAGGACCGCACCCGCGAAGTTCGCGTTCTGCTGGGCCTGGGCCAACGCAATCTCAACCGAACCGACACGATTCATCTGCCCGGCACCAATGCCAAGCGTCTGGCCCGCCTTGGCCACCACGATGGCGTTACTCTTGACGTGTTTAACCACCTTCTGGGCGAACACCAACGCGTCAATTTGTGCTGGCGTCGGCTTAGCCACAGTGACCACGGTCAGGTCCGTGCCTTCCTCCACCGTCTTGTCGCGTTCCTGGATGAGCAGACCGCCATGAACCGCGATGGTTTCGTACTCCTTCGCGTCAGTGTTTGCCGCCATGTCGACGGTCATGAGCCGGAGATTTTTCTTCTTGGTCGTCAGAATCGTCAGGGCTTCAGGACTAAAGCTGGGGGCGATGATGATTTCCAGGAACAGCTTGTGCATCTTGGTAGCCGTGGCCGCGTCGACTTCGCGGTTCAGGGCGATGATTCCACCAAAAATCGAGACGGGGTCGGCCGCAAACGCCTTGTCCCATGCGCCTTCGATGGTCGCAGCTTGACCAATGCCACACGGGTTCATGTGCTTCATCGCCACCACGGTGGGCCCGTCAAAGTCCGCAAGCGTCAGCAGCGCCGCGTCGGCATCCTTGATGTTGTTAAAGGATAGCTCCTTCCCGTGCAGTTGCTGCGCCGCCGCAATGGAGCCAGCTGCGGGATACGGTTCCGTGTAGAATGCTGCGGCCTGGTGACTATTTTCCCCGTAACGCAGGTCTTGCTTCTTCGCGTAGGTAGGCGTGAAGGTTGCAGGGAATTCGTCCGTAGTGAGGTACGCCGCGATTTGGGCATCGTAGGCGGCGGTGGTGCGGAACACTTTTGCTGCCAGCTGCCGGCGCAGTTGGGCATCGTCCGCGTCAATTCCGGCAAGCACCGCGTCGTAGTCAGCCGCGTCGACGACCGCCCACACACTGGCGCTATTCTTGGCCGCGGCGCGCAACGCTGACGGGCCCCCAATATCAATCTGCTCAATGGCCTCACTATCGGTGACACCGGGGGTATGAATAGTCGCCGCAAATGGGTAGAGGTTCACCGCCACCACGTCAACGGGCGTAATGTCGTGGTCCGTAAGTGCGGCCATGTGGGCTGGATCATCGCGCCGTGCCAGAATGCCCGCATGAATCCGTGGGTGCAGGGTTTTGACTCGGCCGTCCAGCATTTCAGGGAACCCAGTGACCGTTTCAACTCCCGTCACCGGCACGCCGGCTGCCGCCAATGCTCGCTGCGTGCCGCCAGTTGAAATCACCTCAAAACCGCGCGCAACTAAACCGCGGGCGAAGTCAGCCACACCAGTTTTGTCATATACACTAATTAATGCCCGTTTGTTCATCGTGCAAAAGCCTCCGTTTGTGTGTTCAGCGTCTACCAATATCTAATCTGCTAATAATGCCGCTACCGTTGTTGGCAGCAATATGTGCTCCACTTGGTGAATCCGCGGGGCCAGGGTTGCAAACGAATCCGTCGGCAGCACCCGCACTGGTTCCTGGGCGATGATGGTGCCCGAATCCACGCCCGCATCAACGTAGTGCACCGTCACGCCGGTCACCCGCACACCATACGCTAGGGCGTCCTCAATGCCGGTGCGGCCAGGAAAGCTCGGCAGCAGTGCGGGGTGCAGGTTCACAATCCGCTGGGGAAAGGCCGCGAGCATGGTTGGCCCCAGGATGCGCATAAATCCGGCCAGCACAACCAGATCAACCGGCGGGAGCGCGGCAACAATCGCCGCCTCCGCCGCAGCCTTGTTTGCGTAATCCCGATAGTTCAGGGTGAAGACGGGCACGTTAGCCGCGTGCGCCTTGGCCACCACCGGCGCGTCTTTGTGGTCACACACCAGCATGGCAATGCGCACACCGCGCCGTTCATCGCCGAAGAACTCCGTCAGGGCCGCAAAATTGCTCCCGGTCCCCGATGCAAAAACTGCGATTGTTTTCATCATTCGTCCTCCCAGACCACCGCGGCGCCCTGTTCGCGCAGAGCCACAACGCCAATCTGCACCGCATCAGGAACTAGTGCGCGCACTCGGTCAACGTCGCCGGCCGCCACAGACAGTACCATCCCCATACCCAGATTGAATGTCTGGCGCATGTCAGGCAGCGAAATATCGCCGGCTGCTTGCAGGCGCCGGAATAATTCCGGCCACTGCCAGCTGCGCGCATCAATGCGGGCAGCCAAATCGTCCGGCAACATGCGCGGCACGTTATCCGTGAACCCGCCACCCGTGATGTGCGCCGCGCCGTGCAGCAAGTTTGCCTGCAGCAACGCGCCCATTTCATCCGCATAAATCCGTGTTGGCGTCAGTAAGGCTGCGGCCACGTCGCGACCATCCGCAAGTGGCGTTTGCCCAAGGTCAGTCTCCGCAAGCAGCTTCCGTACCAGCGAGAAGCCATTGCTGTGGACGCCGGAACTCGGCAACCCCAGCAGCACATCACCCGCCGCAACGCTGCGGGGCAGCACCCGCTCTGCATCGGCATAACCAACCGCAAAGCCGGCCAAATCGTAATGCCCGGCCGGATACATCCCCGGCATTTCCGCCGTTTCGCCACCAATCAGCGCTAGATGGGCCAACTGACAGCCGCGGGCAATCCCCGCAACCACCGCGCTGGCCAGATCAACGTCCAGCTTGTCGGTCGCCATGTAATCCAGGAAAAACATCGGGGTCGCCCCGTCCGCAAGCAAGTCGTTCGCCACCATCGCCACCAGATCGATGCCAATCGTGTCGTGCACACCGAGCTCTTTGGCCAGTAACAGCTTCGTACCCACGCCATCCGTGGCTGCCAGTAGCACAGGATTCGCGGTGGCCGGCATCCGGTACGCCGCGGCAAACCCGCCGAGCCCCGCCAGCACGTTGGCGTCCTGGGTCGCCTTGGCCAGCGGTGCGTACGCTTTGGCCGCCGCATTACCGGCCGTCACGTCGACACCAGCCTGTTTGTAATCAATCGTCATGGGGCACTCACCTCGTTAATATCAATCTGGCGCTGCGCCAGCTCACTGGCAAAACCCGCCGCATAATCATCTAAGTCAGTCGGGTAGTCGCCGGTAAAGTACGCCGTGCACAATCCGCCGTGAGGTGCGTCCGTCGCCAGGCCCACGCTGTCTTCCAGGCCCTGCGTTGATAAGAACGCCAGCGAATCCACATCGAGCAATCGCCGCATTTCCGCAACGGTATGGTTAGCGGCCATTAATTCATTCATGGACTGAATATCGATGCCGTAGAAGCACGGAAAGCGTAATGGCGGACTACTGATGCGCAGGTGGACTTCCTTCGCCCCCGCATTCCGCAGCAATTTCACAATCTGCAGCGATGTGGTGCCACGCACAATCGAATCGTCAACTAACACCACGCGCTTCCCCGCCACCACGTCGGAAATGGCGGAGAGTTTCATGCGCACGCTCCGTTCGCGCAATTCTTGGGTCGGCTGAATGAACGTCCGGGCAACGTACTGGCTCTTCACCAGCCCCATTTCATACGGTATGCCACTCTCCCGGGCGTACCCAATGGCCGCGGACAGCGAGGAGTTCGGCACCCCGCAAACAATGTCGGCGGCAACGGGTTGTTCCCGCGCGAGCTGCTCCCCTAGACGCACGCGGGCCTGGTGGACGTTCACGCCAAAAATGTTCGAATCGGGCCGGGCAAAGTAGATAAACTCCATGGAGCACACCGCCAGCTGGGTCTGCGTCGTGTACTGCTCAGTATGCAGTCCAGTTGCATCCACCGTCAGCATTTCACCCGGCTGCACGTCGCGGACAAAGGTCGCGCCAACCGCCGTCAGTGCCGCCGTTTCACTGCAGATGACCGTCCCGCCGTCCGGCAATGTGCCAATCACGAGGGGCCGAAATCCGTGGGGGTCAGTCGCCGCATACAGTGCGTGCTCGGTCAGCAGCATGAACGCGAACCCGCCGTGCACCATGTTCAGCGCCGCCCGCAGCTGCAACGTAAAGGTCGGCTGCTTGCTGCGGCGAATGAGGTGCATGAGCACTTCGGTATCGGAAGTGGATTGAAAAATCGCCCCGTCGTCTTCCAGTTGCCGCCGCAAACTAATCGCGTTAGTCAGGTTGCCGTTGTGGGCCAGCGCAATTGCTTCATCGCTGAACCGAAACAACAACGGCTGAATGTTTTCCAGCACCCGACCACCCGCAGTGGAGTACCGGACGTGGCCTAACGCCGCATCCCCATGCAAAGCTGCAAGTTGCACTGGTTTGGTAAACACTTCACTTAACAAACCCAGTCCGTGGTGGCGCACCAGTCCGTGCTCGGTCAGCCCCACAATCCCGGCCCCTTCCTGGCCGCGGTGCTGCAGGGTGTGCAAGCCCAGGTGCGTGAGCTCTGCGGCACTGGCATTGCCCCAGATGCCGAAGACGCCACATTCCTCGTTCAACCCCTTTATTTCATGCGGCATGGAATCGCCTCCTCATACACTTGCCGCGCGGTATCCAGATCAAACTGGACGGTGCCATGGGTCAGCGCCACATTAATGCTGCCAGTGTTCGTGACCACCCCGATCTGGGTTGCACGGTTTTGCGCCATGTTCGTGAATGCGGCAACCTTGTCGGCGGGGACCGTCAACAGGAACCGGCCTTGAGTTTCCGCGAACAACTGGGCGGCACTATTCGGCCACTGCACGTCGACGCCCAGGTTGCCCTGGAGCGCCATTTCGGTTAACGCCACCGCGAACCCACCGATGCTCAAATCGTGGGCCGCGGTCACGAGTCCGGCCTGAATTGCGTGCAATACCAGATCCTGGTTCGCCTTTTCGGCCGCCAAATCAAACGGGAACAGTTCGCCGCTGATTGCGCCCGTCAGCAACTTCTGTAGTTCGGTGCCGTTGTAGTCGTCGCCAGTTTGGCCAACGAGGAAAATTGCCTCGCCCGCGCGCTTGAACGCACTGGTGGTCACGTGCTGCAGGTCGTTAATGAGGCCCACCATGCCAATCATCGGCGTTGGGTAAATCGCCTCGCCGTTAGTTTCGTTGTACAGCGAGACGTTCCCGGAGATTACCGGCGTGTTCAGGGCTTTGCACGCCGCCGTGATGCCCTTCGCGGATTCGGCAAGCTCGTAAAAGTGTTCTGGCTTGGTAGGGTCACCGTAGTTCAGACAGTCGGTAATCCCAATCGGCTCCGCGCCGCTTGCCACGAGGTTGCGGGCCGCCTCAGCCACAACCATTGCCCCGCCGCGTTCCGGATGCAGGTAGAGGTAGCGGCCGTTGCTGTCGGTGGTCACGGCCAGCGCTTTGCGGGTTCCGCGAATCCGCACCACCCCGGCGTCACTGCCCGGCAGCACGACGGTATTCGTCTTCACCTGTGCGTCGTAACGACGGTACAGGCTGGACTTATCGGCAATCGTGGACTGGCCCAAAAGCGTGAGCCAGGTTGCCCGTGCATCCGTAATCTCGGGCACGAAAGCGGGCTGCGGCGCGTCCAGGCGAGCTGGCCGCACCCCTTGCTGGTGGTAAACCGGCGCGTCAGAAGCTAGCAGACTCACGGGCACGTCACAAACCAGGTGGCCGTGGTGTGTTAACTTGTAGCGCAGCTCTGCCGTCACGTGGCCGCAAACAACCGCATCGAGGCCGTACTTGGTGAAGACGTCGATGATTTCCTGTTCACTACCAGCGCGCACACACAGGAGCATTCGTTCTTGCGATTCGGACAACATGATTTCAAACGGAATCATCCCCGGCTCACGTTGGGGAATCAGGTCGAGGTTCAGGGTCATTCCCGCCCCCGCCTTGTCGGCCATTTCGACGCTGGAGCTAATCAGTCCGGCCGCGCCCATGTCCTGCATGCCCACGAGTGCATCGCGGTGCTGACGCGTCACTTCGAGGCACGCATCCGTCAGCAACTTTTCCATAAATGGATCGCCAACTTGCACCGCCGCCCGGTCCGCCTGCTTGTCGTCGGCGAACTCACTGGACGCAAAGCTGGCCCCGTTAATCCCGTCCCGGCCGGTCTTCGCACCGACGTAGATAATCGCGTTGCCGACCCCGGCTGCGCGGCCCCGCTGAATCTGTTCCTTGTCCATGATCCCGACGCACATTGCGTTCACCAGTGGGTTGCGTGCGTAGGTGGCATCAAAATTGGTTTCGCCGCCAATCGTCGGAATCCCAATCGAATTCCCGTAGCCACCAATCCCCGCTACTACCTGATCGACCAAGTGCCGCACGTGCGGATCATCCAGTTCGCCGAAGCTCAGCGAATCCAGCAGTGCAATCGGTTCGGCACCGATGGAGAAAATGTCGCGGATAATGCCGCCAACCCCCGTTGCCGCACCCTCGTAAGGTTCAACCGCACTCGGGTGGTTGTGACTTTCCGCCTTGAACACGACCGCCTTACCCGCGCCGATATCGATGACCCCAGCGCCTTCACCGGGGCCCATCAGTACCCGGTCATTCTTCGTCCAGAATGATTTCAAAACGGGCTTACTGTACTTGTACGCACAGTGTTCACTCCACATGCCGCTGGCCAGCCCAATCTCGGTATAGTTCGGCAGCCGCCCCAACTTGCTGGTGAAGCGGTCATATTCAGCTTCGGTCAGCCCCCAGCCGAGGTATGGTTTCTCGTCCCGAATTGCTTCTGGTGCTAGTTCAACGCGCTGCATGTGCTACCTCCTGCTTAAGTGATGCAAAAACGCCGAGTCCATCAGTACCCCCGAGTAGCGCCTCCAACGCACGTTCCGGGTGCGGCATCATCCCGAGCACGTTGCCCGCTGCGTTCGTCACGCCGGCAATATCGTTCAGGCTGCCGTTCGGGTTGTCGCGGTACCGGAACACCACCTGTCCGTTTGCTTCCAGTGTTGCCAGCGTCGCGGGGTCCGCGTAGTAGTTTCCTTCCCCGTGGGCAATCGGCAACGTGATGGTCTGGTCCTGGTGGTACGCGTTGCTAAAGGGCGTCTGTGTGTTCACCACGGTCAACTCTTCGGGTGCACAGATGAAGCTGAGGGACTGGTTCCATTGCAAAGTCCCCGGCAACAAGTGCGCTTCACACAATATTTGAAAGCCGTTACAAATGCCGATGACCAACCCGCCCGCTGCGGCAAAATCTTGCAGCGCCGTCATGATGGGGCTGAAGCGGGCAATGGCACCGCTGCGCAAGTAATCTCCGTACGAGAATCCGCCTGGCACGCCGACGATGTCAAAGCCAGCAAGACTGGTGGCGTCTGCCCGCACCAGTTCGGTTTCAATGCCCGCGATTTCCTGGAAGGCCCAGACTAAATCTTGGTCGCAATTCGAACCGGGGAAGCTGATTACGGCCGCCTTCATGCGTGCACCCCACTGACTTCCGTGAGGTCGAAGCGGTAAGTTTCCATGTTGACGTTGGCCAGCAACTCATCGCAAATGTGGTCCACCTGCGTCCGCGCGGTTTCGGCATCGGCAGCGTCCAGAACGATTTCGAAGTACTTACCAAACACGACGTCCGTGACGTTGTGGTAATCCATGCGGGTGAGCGCGGTCTTGATTGCTTCCGCCTTGGGATCCAGAACTGACGGCTTGTAGTTGACGTAAATTGCTGCTTTAAACATGTGCTTCTTCCTTTCCGTTACCTTTGCCTGCCAATATTTGGTTACTTACTTGCCTGCAACCGCCGCAGCACCTCTGCGTAGACCGGCTGCAAGTCGCCTTCGTGCTTGCGGAACACATCCTTATCCAGCGATGCACCGGTGTCCTTATCCACCAAGCGGAAATTGTCGGGGGACAACTCGTCGGCCAGTACCAAACTGCCATCCGCCAGCGTGCCGAATTCCAATTTGAAATCCACCAGGGTAATGCCGATGCCGGCAAAGCGCGCCGTGAGCAACTCGTTGACCCGGTCAGTTAGATGCCGCACCGTCGCCAGTGTGTCGGCATCCGTAATGCCCAGGGCCAAAATCTGGTCATTGTTAATGAACGGGTCATCCAGCGCGTCCGATTTGAAGTAGTATTCGTGAATCGCCGGGGTAAACGGCCGCATGTGTTCCACGTGAAACTTAGTCTCGAAGTGTCCGGACGCGTAATTACGCAGCACCACCTCCAGCGGCAACATCTGCGCCCGCTTCACAATCATACTGTCATCGTCAGGGGCACTGACGAAATGGGTGGGGATTCCCGCTGCTTTGAGTTCCGCGAACAGTAGCGCCGAAATCTGCAGGTTGAGTTTGCCCTTCCCTGCGATGGCTTCCTTGCGTTTCCCGTTAAGTGCGGTCGCCTGGTCCAAATACTCAACCCACAGCAGTTCAGGATCATCTGTGGTTGAAACCCGCTTCGCTTTGCCCGTCAGCAGTACTGCTTTTTTAGTCGTCAATGTTTGCCTCCAATTGAATGCTGGTTAAAAGTTTCTCGACATCGGTGCCCACCACGGTGATGTGCCCCATCTTCCGTCCCGGCCGGACCGCCGCCTTCCCGTAATCGTGCAGGTGCCACTCAGGGTGCTGGGACCATTGCTGCAAGGCCGCGGGCAGGTCCGAACCGAGCAGGTTGCGCATCACGGCCGGTGCATATTGGGTGATGGGCGGAATCGGCAAACCGCAAATACTCAGGATGTGGGCGGCAAATTGGGACACGTTGCACGCCTCGATGGAGTAATGTCCGGAGTTGTGCGGCCGCGGTGCCAATTCGTTCACCATGATTTGATCGCCACGGGCAAATAGTTCGATGCCCAGTACCCCGCGTAAATTCAGTTCGCGGGCGATCACCGTTGCTACGTGCTGCACCGTTTTCTGCAGCGCCGGCGTCAAGTCGGGGGCTGGGGCAATCGTTGTGTGCAGAATGTGGTGGGCGTGCTGATTTTGCACAATCGGGAAAATCCGCACTTGGTCGCGCCCATCACGCGTAACCATGACGGATAGTTCCCGGTCAAATTGCTGCCGTGCCTCCAAAATGCACGGCGCCTGCTGCAACAAGTGCGCCGCGGCGGCTAAATCCGCGGACGAATTCAGGTCCACCTGGCCATGCCCATCGTAGCCGCCACTGGTCGTCTTCAAAATGCTCGGGTAACCGATGGCACCAACTGCACCCGCCAGGTCGGCACCATCACTAACTGGCGCAAAGGGCGTCACGGGCAGCCCGTGTTGTTTCAAGAACGTTTTTTCCCGCACGCGGTCGTCCGTGATGTGAAGCAATACGGTTCCCTGCGGCACGGCCACGATGTCTGCGACTGCTGCTAGGGCGTCGAGGTCCACGTTCTCGAATTCATACGTGAGTACGTCGCTGCGCTGGGCAAGTTCGCTCAGTGCCGCCCGGTCGTTGTACTCCGCCGTGATTTGAAAATCGGCTACCTGTCCGGTTGGCGAATCTGGCGTCGGCTCGAGCACCCCGATGCGATACCCCATCGCGCGGGCTGCCAGTGCGAGCATCCGCCCTAGTTGGCCGCCACCGATGATGCCAATCGTGGCGGGTGGCAAAATCGGTTTACTCATGGAGGCTGGCCCCGCTTTCCCGCGCCTTCTGCGTTTGGGCCGCGCGGTAAGTATCCAGCTTGGCGGCAACGGTCGCGTCCGTAATGGCCAGCATTTCCGCCGCGTACAGCGCCGCGTTCGTCGCGCCCGCATCACCAATAGCCGTGGTCCCCACCGGAACACCAGCCGGCATTTGGACGATTGATAGCAAAGAATCGATTCCGGACAATGTTCGGGTTTTAACCGGAACGCCAATCACTGGGACCGTCGTGTTTGCCGCCAGCATACCCGGCAAATGGGCCGCACCACCAGCCCCCGCGATGATCACCGAATAGCCCTGACTGCGTGCCGTTTTGCCGAACTGCGCCAACTCATCCGGCATGCGGTGTGCCGAGATAACCGTGTTCTTATGCGGAATATCAAGTTCTGTCAACACGTTTGCGGCCAATTTCATCACCGGCCAGTCAGAGGTGCTACCCATCACAACTGCAACCAACAAACCAATCACTTCGCTTTCATTTTGTTGGCCTCAGCCTATCATAGAACGCAAACCAGTTTCAACCGTTTTAAGAACATTAATTAACTTTAATCCAAATATAGTTCGTGTTTAATCACCGGTTTCCGAACGTTCGGGTGCACCGATATTACGTATTGATTAAATCAGGACCTAAACTTTTTGTG
The DNA here is from genome assembly GCF_001436225.1 of Lacticaseibacillus sharpeae JCM 1186 = DSM 20505. Classification (GTDB taxonomy): domain Bacteria; phylum Bacillota; class Bacilli; order Lactobacillales; family Lactobacillaceae; genus Lacticaseibacillus; species Lacticaseibacillus sharpeae. The sequence continues at coordinate 124,311 of NZ_AYYO01000055.1, forward strand.
CGGTAGTAGTGCCGAATTTTTTGCGGTAAAATATGCTTATGAAAACGTTTTACGGATAAACTAAATTCGCGGTGAAAGGAATACACACAATGACGAAATACATCATGGCAATCGACGAAGGGACCACTAGCACCCGCGCAATTGTCTTCGATCACGACGGCAACACGGTTGCGAGCGCGCAGAAGGAATTCACCCAGTACTTCCCCGAATCCGGTTGGGTGGAACACGACGCCAACGAAATTTGGTCCGCCGTGCAGGCCACCATCGCCGAAGTCTTCATTAACCACCAGGACATCCGCCCCGTCGACATCGCGGGCATCGGCATCACCAACCAGCGCGAAACGACCATCATCTGGGACAAGCAAACCGGCTTGCCGATCTACCACGCCATCGTTTGGCAGTCGCGGCAGACGACGAGCTTGGCCGAGCAGCTGCAAAAAGATGGCTACGGCGACCTTTTCCGCACGCACACCGGCCTGCTGATTGACCCGTACTTCTCCGCCACCAAGGTGCGCTGGATTCTCGACCGCGTACCTGGCGCCCAGGAACGGGCCGAACGCGGCGAACTGCTCTTTGGCACCATCGACACTTGGCTCACCTGGAAACTGTCCGGGGGTGCGATTCACGTCACCGACTACACGAACGCCAGTCGCACCGCGCTGTTTAACATTCACACCCTGGATTGGGACGACGAAATTCTGCGCGTCCTGAACATTCCGCGCCTCATGTTGCCCGCAGTTCGGCCAAACGACAAGGTCTACGGACGCACCGCCAGCTACCACTTTTACGGCGCCCAAGCACCAATCGCCGGTATCGCGGGGGACCAGCAAGCCGCGCTCATTGGCCAGCTGGCTTTGCACCCTGGCGACGTGAAAAACACGTACGGCACCGGGAGTTTCATCGTGATGAACACCGGGACCACCCCCGTCGATTCCAAGAACAACCTGCTGACGACAATCGCGTACGGTATCGGCGACGAAATCACCTATGCGCTCGAAGGGTCCGTGTTCGTCTCCGGTTCCGCCATTCAGTGGCTGCGCGACTCGATGCACCTGGTCAAAAACGCCGCGGACTCAGAAGCTGCAGCGAACGCCAGCCAGAACGACAACGAGGTTTACGTCGTGCCCGCCTTCACCGGTCTCGGGGCGCCTTACTGGGATCCCGATGCACGCGGATCCATCTTCGGCATCACCCGCGGGACAACCGACAACGACCTAATCAAGGCAACGCTGCAGTCGCTGGCGTACCAGACCCGCGACGTGGTGGACACCATGGTCGCGGACACAGAAACGCCAATCCCAACGTTGCGTGTCGACGGTGGGGCCGCGCGCAACGATTACCTGCTGCAATTCCAGGCGGATATCCTCGGCGTTCCCGTTGAACGGGCGGCGGTGCTGGAAACCACGGCGCGCGGGGTTGCCTTCCTCGCCGGGGTGGCGGTCGGCTACTGGCAGAACTTCGACGAACTACAAAATCTCACCCAAACCAATGGTCACTTCGACCCGCAGATAACAGCGGGTCAGCGTGACCAGCTATACTCTGGATGGACTGCTGCCGTTTATGCAACCCGGATGTTTGCACGTAAAAATAACAAATTTTAGAACGTTCGATATTTTTCTTATGGAATGATGACGATTCCACTATGCAAGCGACGTCTTGCGTAGTAGAATACAGATTGGAGTTACAATAACGAAAAATCAGGAAAGAACCTGAAACGGTGAGGCTTAGAGGGGAACCTCGCCGAATGGAGGCGGCCGTTATGCTTAGATTTTATGGACAACCAAAGTTTAAAATTATGAATGATGGCATGACCAGGGTGGGTTACGAGCTGTTCATCCGTGAACTGCAAGATAACCGCTGGGTCTTGCCTGCTGATTTTACTGCCTGCACTCCAGATCAGTTGGAGCAGCTGCTCATGCAAACCATTGCGGCCCTGCCCGCAGGTATTGAACTCATTTCGTTCAACCTGGAACAGAGCCAATTCATCGACGACCGCTTCATCGAAATGGTCAAGCGCGTTCAAGCAACAACCGCGATTAAGATTTTCACCGAGCTCACCGAACGGACCTCACCGAACGTGTCGACCGCCCAGCTGCGGGCTGCAGCGGCTAAGTTCCACGCGGCTAACTTGCTCGTCTGCATCGATGACGTCGGTACCGGCGACAACACGCCCGACATGGTGGTTGCCCTGGATGAATACATCGACGAATACAAATTCGCGCTGCAGAACTTCCGCCCCTTCAACCGCATTAGTGAAATCACCGCCACCATTAACTTCTGGTACAAGATGGCCGCCGACCGCGGCAAGATGCTCGCCATTGAGGGCCTTGAGAACGAGTCCGATTACGACACCATCAAGCAGTACTACCCATGCGACGTGATTCAGGGTTACTACACTGGTAAACCCGAACTGTTGCAGGTAGCAGCCGACATGCCCAGCAACCTCATCGATTAAGTAAGCAAAGACTGTGGATCCGTGATCCGCAGTCTTTTTTTGCACAAAAAATCCCGTAAGCAGCGCGCTTACGGGATTAGTTCATTCAAAATTAAGTGTCAATTGGCAAGCACACTAGTCAATGGCAATGGTGTCGTCGCGGTCGCTAGCTTCCAGCTTCGGCAGGGTCACGGTGAGGACCCCGTCCGTCATCTTCGCGGCAATGTGCTCGCGGTCAACGTCGGGCAGGCGGAAGCTGCGGCTGGTTTCGCCGTACTGGCGCTCACTCATCAGCAGGTTGCCCTTGTCGTCGGTGTGGTCGTTGAAGGTGTCGCGCTTAACGCCGACGGTCAGGATGTCATCACGGTAGTTCATCGTGATGTCGTCCTTCTTGAGGCCCGGTACGTCAACCTTCACCACGTACTTCTTGTCGTGCTCCTTGATGTCAGTCTTCAGCGTGTGCCGGGGCATCATGTCACCGAAGAAGCGGCGGCCAATCTGGTTAAAGAACGGGTCGTCGAGCCAGTTCGCGTCTCTTTGCATCAAATCGTTCGTCATCACACTCATCCTTTCGTTCAAAGCGTTCCTATCGACACCTTAAGTATACCATTCACACATGCATATATGCACTTTTTGCCCGTTAAGGTTGCATTAAGCCGGTTTAGCTCCACTTTATGCATCAATAATTTACCCATTTTGCTGAGTAATCATGTATACCAATTGCCAAAATAAGTCGGCGGTTTACCCAGCGGTTGCACATCCGCAGTTTATTTTGCTGCCGCCTAAGCCCCACGTGCCGCCAAAATTTTCACCCCCCACCACTTTTCCACCCCCATACACCGCGGTGCACCTGTTATCAACACAAGTTATACACACGTCCGGCGCCAGCGTCCCTAAATGTTGGGGTAAAGCGTACGTTCGTAACACTATTTTGCGTGCAAAAAAATCAACCCCAAATCTTAAAAGTACCGTTTGTCCACAGATAAAAATCATTCGTAAGCACAATGCAAGCGGGCGCAAAAGCCGACAGCACCGCGTTTTGTTGCGGCATGCGCGCGCAAAAAAAGTTTTTGTCCACAGTTCATCCCCAGCGGTGGAAAAGTCCTCAAAACCCACTTATAAACACAATCCACAGACTTATCCACAGGCAGCACTGTGAATTGTCCTCAGCAGTAATCCCCACCCCTAAAAGTAAAAGCCGAACTTTATACTGTAATTAGCAATTTTTGTTGGCTATTATTCGGATTTATCCGAAATTGGACCGTTAATGGTTCCGATTTTAGCCATTATCCCGCCAATTGTGCGTTTTTAGCCGCCTACGCACCTGCTTGTCAGAAACAAAAAGGACGCGTAAGTGCATGTGCACTTACGCGTCCTTTCAATTTGCGCCTAGTTAGTTTGAACTATCACTGGAATCTGACGTCTGCAGCTGGGAAGTCGTCTGGCTCAGCTTGATGCTGACGGTCTTCTTACTGCTGCCGCGGTAGTAGGTGACCTTCACGGTGTCGCCAACACTGTGCTTGTACAGCTCAGTGTGCAGATCCGCCATGTTGCCAATCGCCGTCCCATCGATGGCCGTGATGACATCGTACTTCTTCAGCCCGGCAGCCCGCGCGATACTCTTGTTCGTGAAGCTGGCGATAACCACCCCGCTAGTTACGGAACTTGGCAGCTTCAGCGTGTCGGCCTGCTGGTCAGAGGATACCTGATCCAAATCGAGTGCGGAGATCCCAAGTGCTGGCCGGACAACCTTCCCGTTCGTAACCAGCTGGTTGATGATGGATACGACTTCGTTACTTGGAATTGCGAAGCCCATCCCTTCAATCGTGGCCGAATCACTGCTGCTAGATGAGGAGCCGGACAGTTTCATCGAGTTAATCCCGATGATTTGGCCGGCTAGGTTAATCAGTGGCCCCCCAGAGTTCCCGTTGTTGATGGCGGCGTCCGTCTGGATAACGGTCGCCTGCCCGGTTGTCTGGCCCGTAGTTTCGTCCGTGGTGTCCACGGTCCGGGACTTAGCAGAAATAATCCCCTGGGTCACACTGGTTGCGTAGTCCGTCCCGAGTGGCGATCCAATCGCCAGCACGGTTTGGCCGGCAGAAATCTTCGATGAGTCCCCAAAGCTGGCGGTTGCCGTCACTTTGTCGGACTTAATCTTGAGCACGGCCAGGTCGGTCACGGAATCCGCCCCCACCTTGGTGGCCGTGAGCTTGATCCCGTCACTCAGGATGATTTCCAGCTTGTCGGCGCCCGAGATTACGTGGTTATTCGTGACCACGTATGCGTAGCCGTCAGCCTTCTTGTAAATCACCCCAGAACCTTCTGAGTACTCAGTCAGTGAGCTCGAACTGTTGCTGGAGCTACTGCCATTACCACTGTCGGTTCCGAACAAGTCACCCCAGGCATCATCGCTGTTGCTGCTCTGATTCTGATAATTAATCACGGAGACAACCGCGTTTTTTACCTTCTTGAACGCGGTTTGCGACGCATCGCTTTGCGTCACGGAGACGTTCGAGGTTTTCGTCGTGCCGCTCGTGTTCGTGTTCGTCGTGGTCAGCCCGTTAGACGTATTGTTCCGGGAAATAGCATAGTACGCCGCGCCGCCACCGACACCACCGCCGACAACTGCCGCAACTACAGCAACAGTTAACATTTTGCCGAAACCGCCCTGCTTACGCGGTGGCTGCTGATTGCCGCCCGTTGGCTCTTCAGTAAAGTTGTGTGCTTCGTTATCCATACCGTTCAACCCCTTTTCGCGGATCCATCGCCGCAGATTTGATGGGTGGTTGCTTGCCACCCTCGATAATTTAACCTTACCGGGGGAATGTGACCAAATTGTGATGAGAACTGTAAGGATTTGGTCACGATTGGTGAACTATTTCCCGGGAAATATTCCCACCCTCTATTTCAAGCATAACATATTGAACCTGGCGCCTGGTACCACCTCCGGGCGCAAAAAAGGCGGGTTAGCCGCATGCGCCTAACCCGCCATCTTCGTGCTTATTTTATTGTGTAAGTCCAAGCTTCCAGCGCAGCATCGTGTTCTTCGCGTCACGGGCCTGCCGTGCCGTCTTGGCTGCGGTTGGGCTAGCTGAGCGAATCTCCTTGCCGTCGCGGTCGTGGAAAAGCAGCAGTTCCTGGGGTACCGGAATCCAGCGCGTTACGTCCAGGTCGACGTTGAAGGCCTTGGAGTACAGCGGGCTGGTGATTGGCATGCCGATGTCCCGGCTGGTGCTAATGCGGACGGTGAAGGGGTTGTCTGCGTCGAAGGTCAGCCCCTCAACATTGTCGAACTCACCTTCATCTGCGAACTGCTTAGCAAAACGGTCGTACTGCGTCCCGTCAATGCCGAGGAAGACAGCTTCAGAAATCGCGGAGAGGTACACACTCGTAATCTCGTAACCCCACGACTGCAGGAAACTGACCGCGTAGAAGACCCGATCAAGCAGCTGTTCGAACTGACCACGCCGGTACATGAGCTTGGTCACCCGCAGCATGAGGTCCAGATCGAGGTACTCACTGACGGCACTTTCGTTGTGTTCCTCGTAGAACCGGCACGCATCTTCATAGCTGAGGGTGCGGAAATTCGTTTCGAAGAACTTCGGGTGGGCTTCCTTGAAGACATTCAGCTTGTCCCGGTTGCCCCAGTACGTCACGTGGCTGAGCCGCCGGACGTCCTTAATTACATCTTTCTGTGCCGCCTGCACGACGTTATCAACTTCGCGCCAGTTTTCGAAATCAGAATATTTTAGCAACCCTGCCATGAAAATCGCTCCTTACACATCGTTATTTAATTCGTGGCCTTTTATAAATTATTCAATACCATTATAGCAGACCAACTAAAACATTGCATTAAATAAGGACAAGACTGTGCCCACTTGGACGTAATTCGCCCGCAGACTGTCTTGTCCCCATTGTTTAGCTGAACATTATGCACAAGCAGCGGCAATTCCGCGTTTTTTTGTTATCCGAACGGCCGTTTTTTAGACGGTGAATAACGGCTGGGCGTGTTCGCGCTCGGTATCCAGAACGTCAAAGTCGTGACCGACCCCCAGACCCTCACGCATGAGCATGTCCGCCACGGTGGTGTGTGCCAGCGGCTTGGTGTTATTGTGGGCCGACCGGTGGCCGAGGTACACCCGCTTAGTCCGCGGCCCAATCACATCGAGCAAGGCCTCGGCGCCGTCCGCGTTGGACAGGTGCCCGTAATCAGACAGGATGCGCTGCTTCAGACTCCATGGGTATGGGCCCTCCCGCAGCATTTCCAGGTCGTGATTGGCCTCCATGATGTACGCGTCCGAGTCGCGAATGGTGCCAGCGAGCCGGTCGGACACATAGCCGGTATCGGTCAAGATGGTGAACGCCCGATCATCATGGTGAAACTGGTAGAACTGCGGCTCAGCGGCGTCATGGGAGACCGCAAAGCTCTCCACGTCGAGGTCATCGAGCGTCAGCGTGGTGCCGCGCTTAAAGATGCGCAGCTGGTCATAAGGCAACTTACCCACACTGCTGGGCAAGTGGGCGAAGGTGCCCTCGTTCGCGTAGATGTTCAGGTTGTGGTACCGCCGCGCCAGCACGCCCATCCCCGCCACGTGGTCACTGTGCTCGTGCGTGATGAAGAGGCTGTCGATATCATCGAGTGAGCGGCCAATGCTGCCGAGCAGCGCCGCCATTTTTTTACCCGAAAAACCCGCGTCCACGAGCACCTTGTGTTTGGGCGTCTCAATGTACGTCGCGTTCCCCGTACTGGAGCTAGCAAGAACACTAACCCGCATACCAAAATCTTCCATAGTTTGCCTTCTTGCTTCCTAAAAAATCTCCTGTGCCGCGCAAAATTAGTGCGACTTGATGACCGCCTTAGTGATAGCGTTCAACTTCTTAATCGACACGTTCTTGGAGTTCTTACTCTCAATCCCCACGAACCATGCCGGGATGTAAACCGTGCTGCCCTTAGCATCCAGCAGGTACGTGTAACCCTTGTGGATCCAAATCACGCGCGAGTTGGCGACGATTTCATTGCTCTGGTACAGCGTAGTGACGGCGTCGTGCTCACTAATGAGCTCCTCGTCGTTGCGCATCGTCAGCAGTTTGTCGACGTAGGTTTGCGTATAGCCAGTCAGCTGGCCGTCGTGCACCGTCAGAATCAGCTGGCCGCGATCATCCAAAATCAGGTTGCCGTTCACTTTTTCCGCAAAAACATAGCTGGAATTGCTACTGAGGTCAGCCTGATAGACGTATTTGCGGCCGTACAGCACGTTCTTCGGGTTGTGCACCCAATCACTCAGTTGGGCAGCGACATCGTGCTTACGGAGCGCGTACGTGCTGTTCAGCGTGGCATCCAAGGTTGCGTAGTCGCCCTTGTTCACGTTAATGGACTGGTCGCCAGACTTGGCCACCCGCTGGTAATTCTTCTCCAGCGCGTTATTGCCGCGGCTAGCGAGGTACGCCCCGGTGCTCGTTTTGGTGGACAGCTGCGGGAGCGCAATATCGTCGTCACTAATATCCCGCATGACTTGGTGCGTGCCGCCAGTCGTCCCGGTGCTGAGATAGACGCGCTGATTCTGGGCCATGCTCCAGCCGAGGAAAATATCCAGGGCGACGAACACCACCACGAAGATCCATTCAATTCGGCGAAAATCCATCCTTTTCCTCCTACGTGTAGTCTAAAAGTACACTTTTAGAGCTGCAGTCTAACGTCAGTGTGGCTACGGGGTCGTTAACGCGCCGCTACTGTTGACCTTGCCGGAATTGACCCCGGTGCTGGTCTTCGCGGCCACCGTCGTCGTGGTCACATCGCCCGACATGATGTCGCTGTAATCGTAATAACTGCCCGCGATGCAGACGTAATACGTTGGGACCAGGTCGATTACCAGGGTGCTGTCATCGTCTTTCTCCCACCGGTAACCCGCCTGGACGTCCTCAATCTGACTGTTCGTGAAGCCCTTGGCCCGCACGTTGGCGAGCACGGTCGAAGTCGACGGCAACTTCACCGGCGTTTCGCGCGTTGGTACAGGTACCGACAGATTAGCCCCTGAGAACTCAATGCTCAGGCTGCTGTTGGTCCGCGTGACCGCCACCGTGCCGCTCATCGTCTGGTTGAACAGCGCCAGACCCGCGACGTACGTCCGGAACGTCACGGTCATCTCATCGGTGTCGTAGTGCGTGAACCGCACGCCTTCCATCCCCGCCGGCTGCAGTGTCATCATTTGGTTGTACGCATCGGTCAGCACGCCCTGACGTGTCTTCTTCGGACCGTCCGTGGTGAAGTTATCAAAACGCATCTGGCCGTCGTTCTTGTCCGCGGTCAGCCGCTGATTATTGTTGTTAACGGTGTAAATCGTCTGGTCACCATTTTGCTTCGAATCCACCGTGCTGGTCGATTTGTTGCCCATCAGCAGGGCGACGAAATGGTTAGCCCCCTGGGAGTCAACGAGGTAGGCAAACGGCTGTACTTCCAGGCCGTCCGGATACAGCGCAACTTCACGCCCGTGCATCCGCGTTTCTTCAACCAAGTACTTGTGGTTGGCGGACTTCACCGCCTTGGCAATCTTGCCGTAATCAGGCCCGGTCGTAAACGTCAGTCTGCGCGTCGCCCGCGTGCTGTCGTTGACCAGCGTCACGGTTTCGTGGCGCATGTTGACCACGATGCGGGTGAATTCGAACTCGCCGCCGAGATGCTTGGCGCCCTTGGTGAAGAACGTCTTGTTAAACAGGTGCCAGCTCATCTTATCGGAATACACCATCTGGACGGTGTTGTCCTGCTTAAGCAGCGCCGCGTACTGATCCGCATCCAGCGTCTTGACGGTCTTCGCCTTGTTCACGCGGGCCGCCTTCATCGCCTTGCGCATGAGGCCCGACATGCTGTGGGTGTCGTTAATCAGGCGGTGTTTACTGCCGTCTTTTTGTTGGTAAATGGCCACGGGCAAGTACACCGTGTCCTTGCTCTTCTTCGTGGTGCTTTGGGTTGCGGTCTTCACACTCACGTTACTGGTCGCCCGGTGCTCCAAGTGGGCGGGATTAAACCAGATAATCCAGGTGAAGATCAGGCTGATGGCCACCAGGGCAATCAGCGCAATTCGGAGCATGACGTCTTTAGCCTTCATCCCATTCATCCTCCGAATCCATCTGTTCATATGGCAGGGAAATGTAGAACGTACTCCCCTTGCCTTCCTGCGAGTCGACCCAGATGCGGCCGCCCAGAGCTTCGACAACTTCCTTAGAAATCGCCAGTCCCAGACCGGTCCCACCTTGCTTGCGGCTACGAGCCTTGTCTACCCGGTAGAACCGGTCGAACACGTGGCTAATATCCTTGGCCGGAATCCCGAGCCCCTGGTCCGTAATCGACAGAATGACGTGATTGTGCGTTTCCAGCAGGCGAGCCGTGATGACCCCACCATCTGGCGAGTACTTGATGGCGTTGTTCATGATGTTGTCGACCACCTGGAGGAACTTATCCTGGTCAATCTCGACCCAGAGATCCCGCCGCGTGATTTCCCGGCGAATGGTGTAGTGCTTCTTCTCCTCTTCGCGCAGGTGCTTGGTTTCCCCCGTATGCTCGTTATCGGTCTTCAGCATCATGTCGAAGCGGTCCAGAATGTAGCTGAAGAACTCATTCATATTGACGGTTTCCATGTCAATCTTCGTGGTCCCCGAGTCCAGGCGCGACAGTGCCAGCAGGTCGTTAATCATCCGAATCATGCGGTCGGTTTCTTCCGCCGTCACGTTGAGGAACCGCGGTGCCAATTCCGGATCTTTCCACGCGCCGTCATTCAGTGCTTCAATGTAGGAGCGCACCGACGTCAGTGGCGTCCGCAGTTCGTGGGAAACGTTAGAAACAAATTGGCGCTGTTCCCGTTCACTCCGCTGCTGTTCGGTAACGTCATGCAGCACGGCGACAATCCCACTGATAAAGCCGGTTTCCCGCTGAATCAAGGAGAAGTCCGCGCGCAGAATCATTTCGTGGTGCTCTTCGGTTTCGAAGGTCAGCAGCAGTTCCTTCTGGTTCTCCAGCAGGTCGCGCAGGTTGTAGTCGTTACTAATCTTGAGCAGCTTCAGGATGGACATCCCAATGGCATCCTCGTCGCGAATGTTGAGGAAGTCCATCGCCGTTTCGTTGATGATGATGACGTTCCCGCGCCGGTCGGTGGCAATCACCCCGTCGGTCATGTGCGCCATCACGGAATCCAGTCGCCGGCGTTCGGCTTCACTGGCTTCTTGCGCCTCTTCCACGCGAACGGAGAGGTTGTTCACGGCCACAGCCAGTTGGCCCAGTTCGTCCTGCCCGTAGATCTTAACCTGCCCGGAGTAATCGCCGCGCGCCATCCGAATCGCCTGTTGCTTCATGGCGTCGATGGGCTGCGTTATTGCCCGGGAAATAACGATGGAAATAATCATGCTCAAAAAGCCCGCGAGCACCGAGGCAATCAGGAAAATCCGGATGATGCTGTTCAGGTTATCGTACACGGAATCCATGCTGGCCTTGATGTAGATGGCCCCGATGACGTTGCTGTCGTCCCCGGTCGAGTTCGTGCTCTTGAGCGGAATCACCTTGGTGTAATTCGAGCTGCCCGAGGTGCCATCGTACGTGAAGCCTTCGTACGTCTGCCCCGTGTACAGGGTGTTCTTGACCTGACTCACGGTACTCTTCTGACCCACGGCGTCCTGGGCGTTGACGTTACTGTCCCCGCGCACGGCGCCCTTCACGTCAACCACCTGGATGTCGGCCGAGTTGGCGATGCTGGATTCACTCAGCAGGTTACGAATATCGCTATTAGCGCTGCTCGTGTCCTTCTTCGCCAAATCGACGGCTAACTGGTCCTGAATGTAGTTTTCAATGGTGATACGGCTCTTAAAGCTATCGATGTTCTGTTGTTCCAATTGCTTGACGAAATAAGCCCCAATCAGTTCCACGGTAATGAGAACTAACAGGACGAAAACAATCGCAATTTTGAAGTTGATAGATTGGAAGAACCGAATTTTCTTATTCAATCGTGTACCTCATCCGTTGAGCATTTTGACCGCACAAATTACGTGGCGTCGCGCATCGCAAACGCCGATAACATTAACAAAAACCCGGCTAACACTCCCCCGAACCTGGGGAATTGTTGTCCGGGCCACTGTTTACTTCTGATCTGTTTCGGGGTTGCGCAGGTAATAGCCCACACCACGGCGGGTAATCAGCCATTCTGGTGTCGATGGGCTGTCTTCAATCTTCTCACGCAGCCGGCGCACCGTGACGTCGACGGTCCGCACATCACCGAAGTAGTCATAACCCCAAACCGTCTGCAATAGGTGTTCACGGGTCATTACTTGGGTCAGGTGGCGCGCAAGGTAGTGGAGCAGTTCGAACTCACGGTGGGTCAGTTCAATGTTCACACCGCGCTTGGTGACGGTGTAGGCATCTGGGTGAATAACCAGATCGCCAATCGTGAGGTCCTGACTCGGCGTCGTTGCTTCGGCGACCTTCTCGGTGTCACTCCGACGCAGGTTGGCCTTCACGCGGGCAACCAATTCGCGGTTTGAGAACGGCTTGGTTACGTAGTCGTCAGCGCCCAGCTCCAGGCCCAGCACCTTGTCAATTTCGCTATCTTTGGCCGTCAGCATGATGATCGGCGTGTCGTTTTCCTTACGAATCCGCCGCGCAACTTCAAGCCCGTCAATTTTTGGCAACATCAAATCGAGCAACACCAAATCGGGGTGCTCTTCGTTATACTGGCTCAGCGCTTCTTCACCATCAAATGCGGTGACAACGGTGTAGCCTTCTTTATCGAGGTTAAATTTGACGATATCTGAAATAGGTTTCTCATCGTCAACAACGAGTATCTTCTTAGCCATACTTTTCCCTCCATGTCGTGGGGTTCCATGGACTATTATACTTGTTAACGCGACGACTAGCAAAGAAATGGTTTACATTGGCTTAAACTGGGGCATTGTGACGGATGATTTAGTCACAAACTTCTTCCGTGTCGTAATATTCTCTTTTGATTAGAACACTAATCGCTGCTTTATTCGCAAAACCTAGCATGTGCGCAATTCCATCGTCATCGCCAATAATTTTCTTGAGTGAATCCTCAATATTACCAAACTTATACCTTGAGTTAACGTGATTCATAAGGTGTTTTAAAATCAAAACTGCAATTGCCACACCATTAGCATAGCCACCCTGAACTGGTAAAATGCACGTGCGATACTCGGATGGTGGTAATGGCTTGGTTATCAGCCGAATGTCAATTAAGTCACTATTGTGGACACAAACATTACGAATGAAATTCATACATTTAATCCAAGAAACCAATTCAGTAGGACTGCAAGCAAAACTATTTGCTAGCCGTTTTAAATTCGCAGGTGCCATTGCTTCCACAAGGTGCACCGTATCGCCGAATGTCAGAGAATCGACCATTGTCCATACAGTTGGAAATCCATCATTATTCAAGTTTTGTCGTTGGCGCAAATCTGGCAGATTACTCCGTTTTATCTTCTTCAACAAATTACTTTTGAAAAAATACTGATTCTTTTCAACCTGAAACTTCGGAATCTCCCGATTAACCCAGTTGTTAAACTCTAGATAGCCAAATGCACCGTATTTTTGACCCAGCTGTGAAGCAACAGCATTGTTCAATCGCACTTCAACATCTTCAATCGCATGAAGCATAAAAATACGGAAGTTTTTGTCCTGGTAGTAGCGATTTAATAGTGCTTTGAACGAGAGATTTTTATAAGTTTCCGATTCAGAATCAAAAAAAGGATACGCAAACTCTTTAAGCTTGTAGTATCCAATTTCTTGAATTTTATTCGCGTCTCTAACTTTAGTGTCGCGCGGAAACGTAATTCCTCGTTCCGCAAAACGAGCTCGTTGTTGCTCAGGCGTTAGTTGCTTTGGAACCATAATTACCACCCACATCACTTAGAGTTAAAAAAACCCTCGTTCTTCAGGACGTACCTGCCGCAGATGCGGAAACGAGGGGATTGACTTCTTACTCGTATTATAACGCTCATCAGCTGACCGTCAACATACTAGATATGCTCGTTACTAACCAAGATATTGTATATGAGCTACCGGCCAAACCAAATCGGCAGCATGAACGCCGCCGTCCCCGCGCCCCGATTGATATTGTCCCGCATCGTTGGCGCACGGTGCACCGCTAAATACAGCGGCTTGAGGTACGCGGGCAACCCAATTCCGCCAGCCAATATCTGAAACCGCAACAGCTCGTCCAGGTGGGCACACACTGCGGCCACATCAACATCCTGCTTGTTCCACAACTGCCGGGCCACGTCCATGAGCTCCGTGCGAAATGCCGGTTCCAAAACGACTTTCTGGTCATTGAGCACCGCACCCAGCAGCTGCAACAGTTGCGCTTGTGTAGGCAACGGCGCACTCTTTTTCCCCTTAGTTTTTGCCATCCTTACCCCTCCAATTGGCATCAGTATAACACGACCGTTAACGTGGGCAAATAAAAAGCGTGCAGCGCCGGCAATGCCGACTGCTACACGCTTTTGCACGCTACTTCTTGTGCGTAATCTTACGCCACAAGCTCTGCACCCCACGGGAGAGCACCTGGAAGAAACTCAACGACCAGAGGATATGGTCGGCTGGGATGTACTCACGGATTGCCCGCAGCGCCCGGTGTGGCTCCTTGGTCGCAAACGAGTAATCCACGCCCTTCGTCGTCCGAATCGCAAAACGCGGAATCTTCCGCCCCTTGAACAACTTAGAAGCAATGACGTAATCGACAGCTTCCCATGGAATTTGAATGTTCCGGTTAACGTCACGATCGTCATAGAACTCGAATGCGTGATCACCAATCATAATGTGACCGTACGAACCCAGGCCCATGAATGACGTGGCTTTCTCCGTGAAATCTACCTTCGTGTTGAGTGATTCAACCATTACTGCAACCTCCTGCAAATCTTAATGCTCTGAGTATACGCGTGTCGAAAACAAAAGCCCAGACAACTGGTGTCTGGACTTTCATTCGTCATGTTTAATCTAATGTTAAACCACGAATTACATAAGGTGAATAACGTGGAATACAACACCGACTACGAAGAGGCCCAGGATAACAACGATTGGGGAAACCTTCTTCTTAAGGAGCCACATGCAGAACAAGGTAAGAAGCAGAGCAGCAAGACCAGGAATCAGAGAGTCCAAGTTCTGCTGAAGAGTAGTAACCTTGGTCTGGTCAAGGGACATACCAGAAGCCTGTTCGGACAGAGCTTCCTTGATGCCGGCAGCACCCTTTGGCAGCTTGTCCCAGTCGATGTAAGCACCAGCAGACTGCTTGATGGATGATACGACTGGCGTGAACTTAACAGATACCCAACGGTTAACCAGGGAACCAAGGATGAACATACCAAGAATGGAAGCACCCTTTGTTACGCTCTGGAGCAAACCACCGGAGAGGTCTTCGGTAATCTTGGAACCAGCCTTGTAGCCGAATTCCTGTGTGTACCACATGAAGGCCATACGGATGATGTTCCATGCTACGAAGAAGATGATTGGGCCAAGGATGCTACCGGTCAAAGCCAGGGAAGCACCAAGAGCACCAAGGATAGGACGTACAGTGAACCAGAAGACAGGGTCACCAACACCGGCCAGAGGGCCCATCATACCAACCTTAACACCCTGAATCGCAACGTCGTCGATTGGGGCACCATTTGCACGTTCTTCTTCAAGAGCGAGCACAACACCAGTAACTGGTGAGGAAACGTAAGGGTGAGTGTTGTAGAATTCCATGTGCCGCTTCAAAGCAGCAATCTGGTCATCCTTGTTGGTGTAAAGCTTCTTGATTGCTGGAATCAGGGAGTAGCACCAGCCACCGTTCTGCATACGTTCGTAGTTCCAAGAACCCTGCAGGAATTGTGAACGCCACCATACGTGAATACGGTCACTCTTTGTCAAACGAATATTTTCAGCCATAGTTTTCACCCTCCTTCCTAATATTGATCAATGATGTCGCCGACGGGGTCGCCCGCGTTAGCAACAGCACCTGTGGATGCACCGGACTTGGAAAGTGTCAGGTAGATAAGAGCCAGAGCGATACCAATTGTCCCAAGGGCAATCAGGGTCAGCTGACTGATAGTAGCGAGCACGAAACCAAGAGCGAAGAATGGCCACATTTCACGAGTTGCCATCATGTTGATAACCATGGCGTAACCAACGGCCACAACCATACCACCACCGATACCAAGACCATCGGTGAGCCATGCAGGCATCTGTTCAAGCAGAGCCTTCACTGGGTCAGCACCGATTGCAAGGATCAGGCCTGCAGGGATAGCAATACGTACACCCTGCATGCAGATAGCAACAATCTGCCAGAAATCAATTGCACGGAAGTTACCCTTTGCAGCAGCACCGTCCATGATGTGAACGATAGCGGTAGCAAGAGTACGAACAATGGTCGTCAGCAGCAAACCAGCGATAGCCAGTGGAACTGCCAGTGCGATAGCGGCGTTGATACCGTCCTTACCCTGACCACCCAGGACAAGAATAATTGCAGAAGCAACAGATGCAAGAGCGGCGTCAGGAGCAACAGCGGCACCGATGTTTGCCCAACCAAGAGCAATCATCTGCAAGCTACCACCGAGAATGATGCAAGGGCCAAGCTGGCCGGTGACCAAACCAATCAATGTACATGCAACCAGTGGCTGGTGGAATTCGAATTCGTCCAGAATCCCTTCAATACCAGCGAGGAATGCAACTACAATGACCAGAATGATTTGAATAGCGTTTAAAGACATTACGTATCCTCCATTCCGAGAGAAAAATTACAAGTTACTTGTTCTTAAGTTCTGCTTCAGCCTTGGCCATGATGTTGTCCAGGTTGTCCTTGGAGTCAGCAGGAACCTTACGAACGTCCATCTCAACGCCCTCTTTTTCAAGAGCACGGTAAGTGTCAATGTCGTTCTGGTCAAAAGCCAAAACCTTGTTAGGCTGAGCTTTACCAGCAGAGTGAGCCATTGAACCAACGTTCAGGGTCTTGATAGGAACCCCACCATCGATAGCGCGCTTGGCATCTTGTGGTGTTTCGAATAATAGCAGTGCGCGTTCGCCACCGAAGTGTTTGTCGTCCTTAGCGATCTTAATCATCTGATCGATAGGGATAACGTGAGCCTTGACACCGGCAGGAGCAGCTTCCTTGATGAGGGTAGAACGCATGTTGTCCTTCGCAACGTTGTCAGAAACAACGATGATACGCGTAGGGTTAACGCTCTTACTCCAGGCAGTAGCAACCTGACCGTGCAGCAGACGGGAGTCGATACGTGCAAGGACGTATTCGAGTTTCCCAGGCTTGGTACCCGTACTTGATGCTTCTGCAGGAGCTGCAGCAGCCTTTGGAGCGGGTTCCAGAGATTCAGGCTTAATCTTAACGCCGTCACGTCCAGCTTCAACAATGTGAGCAGCCAGTTCGTGAGCAGATTCAGTAGAAAGCCGTGCGCCGTATGCTTCAATGAGCATTGGCAAGTTCAGACCAGTAACAATGGCCCACTTGTCCTTGTGTTCCTCGAAGATGTTGTTCGACTGGTTGAATGGGGAGCCTCCCCAAAGGTCAACCAGGAAGAGAACTTCATCATCAGGATCAAACTTGGCAATTGCTGCTTCCAAGTGTGCCTTCAGGTCATCTGGACCTTCGTTTGGCATGAAGGTTACTGCTTCAACCTTGTCCTGCTCACCGAAGATCATCTGACCGGACTGCTTGATGCCTGCAGCAAATTCGCCGTGACTGGCAAGAATGATTCCGACCATTATGTCGCCTCCTAAATTATTTTAGAAATTCCCCCGCTACTTCCGTTTGAACCGGTTCAACGCAATGCGTTCGTTCGGCGGAGGAAATGGAAGGGGTTTTCTTAACATGGATAAGTATGCCTAGCCAGCCATATTTTTGCAAGCCCTTTCTTGCGACATTTTTTTGGGTTTTCATGAAAGGTTTGAACTAACGGGGCTAACCAGTCTTAAAAAAATTTCAACTTTTTTTCACATTTGCATTTATTGGGCTGTTTTAAGTTGTTCGTTCCCAAAAAGTTTAGGCGTACCCTTAAATTAGTTTTAGGCACGGCTAAAAATCAACCATGTGCGCAGTCTAATGCGCTTAGCCACGGTTATTTACGCCGAAAATATTCGTATATACAATATGTTGTGGTTGTTCGTTATGAACACACCGACGATGATTTTAGGCTAGACCAATGTGTAAAGATTGAATTATTCATTTTCAATACATCAATGAATTTATAGCATTTGGTTTTCATTGCCGGTATACCAGCCAGAATAAGGCCTGTCCGGTATACAAAATAACAAAAGTCGCAGTTTTTTGCCCGTTGTTATTTTGCGTTGGGTCTTTACCCGATTCCGTCCTTGGCCCCAAGGCATGCTTGCACTTTGCCTGAGTAATATTCAACAATAATTATCGGCACCGATTGTTGCGTATTTGCACATTCACTTGCACCACCCCACCTTTTGGGGTATTATCTGTAACCATAGATGAATACAAGAAATAGAGGTCGCGGGTGCGACAACAGCTGACGAGTGGCGGACACTTTGACTCAGCCTTTAAGCAAACCCGCCGAAACGGTAACATGCCGTACATGTTGCACGTTGGGCCAGATGGGGAAACCTTCTGGACTGTCTCGGTAGCTACCAGGCTACTGAGGAGCGCTATATGGTTGGTTTTACGTACGTAGAATTGATTAATTGGGGCCTCGGATTAACGTCCGGGGCCTTTTTTACCTGCTGCTCTATTTCTCCAATATCAACTACACATGCAAAGACGCATGCGCATATATAGGAGGAAATACGATGAAGAAGTTTTATTTGGCCATCACCAGTCTACTGATTGCGGCCGGATTGCTGCTCGGACTAAGCGCCGGCAACAATCCCGTCAGCGCGGCTACTGATGACGGCACGTTCAAGGTCGGGATGGAGTGTGGTTACGCGCCATTCAACTGGACCCAGCAAACTAACGCGCACGGCGCCGTGCGCATCCAGGGGACTAAGCTCTGGGCCAATGGTTACGACGTCCAAACCGCGAAGATTATTGCTAAGAAGCTCGGTAAGAAGCTGGTGGTGGTCAAGACCAAGTGGGACGGACTACTGCCTTCCCTCACGTCCGGTAAGATTGACGCCATTATTGCCGGGATGTCACCAACCCCTGACCGCCGCAAGAGTATTGATTTCACCAACGTCTACTACAAGTCCAAGCTCACTGTCGTTGTGAACCGCAACAGTAAGTACGCTAACGCCAATAGCCTCAAGGACTTCAAGGGGGCCAAGCTGACCGCCCAGCTTTCCACTTACCACTACGACGCCATCAAGCAGATTAAGGGTGTCCTCCGCCAGCCCGCGATGGACGACTTCCCCGCAATGCGTGTTGCCCTCGAATCCAATACGATTGACGGATACGTATCCGAAATTCCTGAAGGCATCACCGCCGAAGCTGCTAATCCCGACCTCAAGATGATCCACTTCAAGAAGGGGCAGGGCTTCAAGACCAGTGCGTCTGACACTGACCTCGCCATTGGGGTGCGCAAGGGTTATGCAGAAACCAACAAGATTAACAGCATTCTTGCCGGCATGAGCAGCAAACAGCGCGACGCCCGCATGGACGACGCCGTTGCCAACCAGCCAAGTACCGCCGCTAAGGGTAACTGGTTCATTAATATCTTGAAGGATTACGGACCAATGCTGCTGAGCGGGACCGGGATGACCCTCCTGATCTCCCTGATTGGGACCATCGTTGGGTTCATCATTGGGATGCTCGTCGGGATCATCCGCACCATCCCCGCGCCCAAGAAGGCTGGCCGGCGCGGTCTGCTGGGGCTATGCAAGTGGCTTCTCTCCGTCTACATCGAAGTCTTCCGGGGCACGCCAATGATTGTGCAAGCCGCCGTCTTCTACTACGGCGCCGCCCAAGCATTCGGCATCAACATGGATCGCACCGTCGCCGCTCTCATTATTGTTTCAATTAACACCGGGGCCTACATCTCCGAAATCATCCGTGGGGGGATTATCTCCGTCGACGCTGGTCAGTTCGAAGCTGCTAATGCCCTCGGGATGACGCACTGGCAGACGATGATCAAGGTCATTTTGCCCCAAGCTGTCCGTAACAGTCTGCCGGCCGTCACCAACGAGTTCATCGTGAACATCAAGGACACATCCGTACTGTCGATTATCAGCGTGTCCGAACTGTTCTTCACGTCCGAAACCATTGCTGGGCAAAACTTCCAGTTCTTCCACACCTACCTGGTTGTCTGCCTGATTTACCTGATTCTGACGTTCACTATTTCCCGTCTGTTCCGGCTGATTGAAAAGCACCTCGACGGGCCCAAGAACTACAACGTGATGAACAACCAGATGCAAGTCGAAACGCCAAAGAATAATTAATGGAGGATACGCAATGACTGACACAATTTTAGAAGTACAAAACCTCCAGAAAAAATTCGGGCAGCACGAGGTTTTGCGCGACATTAACTTGACCGTCACCAAGGGCGAAGTGCTCTCCATCATCGGTCGCTCCGGTTCCGGGAAGTCCACCCTGCTGCGGGGGCTCAACCTGCTCGAACCACCAACGTCCGGCACCATCCTGTTCCATGGGGAAAACGTGTTGGCAGACGGCTTCAACCTCACCCAGTACCGCGCCAAGGTCGGCATGGTGTTCCAGAGTTTCAACCTCTTCAACAACTTGACCGTCCTCGAAAACGTGGTGGTACCCCAGGTGACCGTCCTCAAGCGCGACAAAGCTGAGGCTAAGGCCAAAGCCATCGCCGTGCTCAAGCAGCTGGGCATGGACCCATTCGTGAACGCTAAGCCCGCCCAACTGTCTGGGGGTCAGAAGCAGCGGGTCGCCATTGCCCGTTCCGTCGCGATGGATCCCGAAGTCCTGCTCTTTGACGAACCAACCAGCGCCTTGGATCCCGAAATGGTCGATGACGTGCTGAACGCCATGACCGATTTGGCCAAGACCGGGCTGACCATGATTGTGGTGACCCACGAAATGCAGTTCGCCCGCGACGTGTCCGACACCGTCCTCTTCATGAACGAAGGGGTCGTGGCCGAACAGGGCACACCGGAACAAATCTTCGGCGACCCGCAACAGGCGGTCACTCAAGACTTCCTGAAGCGCTACCTGAACCGCGCATAGTTTACACATGCAGCACTGGTCAATGTGGCCAGTGCTGTTTTTGCGTGGTGCTGCTTGAAAAGTGCTCTCTGGAAAACTAGAATTAACGCAACTATACCGTGCAGAAAGAGAGCATCGCCATGATTATTTACGCTGCATTCAAGCTCAAACCAGAACATCTCGCCGCACTCAAAAAGGCGGGGCACAAGCTTATCTTGCCCGCTGACTTCAACCTTGACGCCGCCGCCAAAACCGTTGACGCTATTCTTGGCTGGGACCAAAACGCCCAGGCCCTCATCGCTGGGCACAACCACGTGCGCTGGATTCAGACCGCCTCAGCGGGTGTGGACTACCTGCCGCTAACCGACTTGGCCGCTGCGGACATCGTCGTCAGCAACACGTCCGGGATCCACGCCGAACCAATTGCCGAATCCGTCCTTGCCAGCCTGCTCGCCTTTGGCCGCGGCTTCATGAACGTGCGGGACCGCAAACCAGCGAACTTTTGGCCCCGCAGCAACGTCATGGCGGGCATGTTCACCCTCGCCGACAACAAGACCGCCGTTATCCTCGGCACCGGCCACATTGGGCAAGAAATCGCGCGGTTGCTGCACGCATTCGGGGTGCACACGCTGGGCATTTCCGCCCACGGCCGCCCTGCAGCGCACTTCGACGCGGTCGGCACCGACGCCCAGACGGCAGGCTACCTCGCCCAGGCGGACTTTGTCGTGAACGTCATGCCCCTCACCCCGGCAACACACCACTTCTTAAACGCCGACCGCTTTGCCCAGATGCACAAACAGCCCCTCGTTGTGAATGTTGGTCGAGGGCCATCGCTGGATACAACGGCCCTGCTGGCAGCACTGGATGCCGGTCAGGTCCGCGGCGCGGCGCTGGACGTCTTTGAGGAAGAGCCGCTGCCCGCGAACTCGCCGCTATACACGGACCCCCGCGTACTGGTCACCCCGCACATTTCGGGGAACGTGCCACACTTGCGGCAAGAAGTGTTCACGATTTTTGCCGCCAACCTGGCGCAATTCAGCCAGGACGGCACGTTGGCCCGCAACCAGGTTAATTTGCAGGCCGGATACTAAAAAATGCCCCCCAATCACGCAGACTGGGGGGCATTACTATTTTGTTGCTACTTAGCAGCTAGCTGGTCCATCAACCGTGGCCTTGGCCGCAACTTCATTGACCACACGCATCTCAACCGCGCCGTCAATCAGGCCGGAGTCGTTAGCCAGTGCCAGCACACTCCCGAAACCGAGCTTCAGCACGGGGTTGCCCTCGAAGTATTCCGCGGAGTAGTCCTTCACGTAAACGGGGCCGAGCGTACTGTCAATCACCGTGTTGAAGTCAGCGGTGACGTTTTCCTTCGGGGTGAGAATCAGGTTGAAACTCAGGTTCAGGCTACATACACCGACTGCACTGAATGGCCCAACACCGTCGTCATAGTCAAGTACCATTGCGTAATCACTACCGGCAGCCTGAATCTTTGCCGCTGCATCTGGAGTTATCCGTAATTCAGTCATATGTTCCTCCTTGCGCAGCGAAACGGTAATCGGCCGTAATCCCCGCGCGTACCTAAACTGGTTCTCTCTGTTAATTCACTCATTCACTTACTAAAGTATATCATATCGCAGAAGAAAAAACTACCGCCGGCCGCGTTATCTGCTAAGATAGAGGCAACATAACAAATTCTTAACCGACTGCCGCGCAGCCAGTTAGCGGAGGCCAAACCATGAATGTCTTTACCGCGCTGCAATTCCTGCAGGTTGATCACGCACCCCTGAACCACACCAACGTCATCATTACGGACGCCGAGGGCAAGCCCGACGCGATTTTGAGTGAACTACTGGACGACGTGCTCGGCAAAATCGCCATCTTCGGCAACCTGGCCGCGGCCAGCAGTGCGGAGGGCGTCATCGACCAGCTGCGGATGTTCACCCCGCTCCGGGACGAGGTGTTGGACGAATACCAGAAGATTCTGGAACAAGACATCGCGGGGATTAACTTCGCCGCCAAGAAACAAGTCGTCGAACTGATTTACCAGCCACTTATTTAGCGGTTCACGTCATGTGAACAGAGTTAATCAATTGGTTGTGGCAGTTACTGACGAAAAAGCCACTGTTTACCATCGGTGTCGTTGCGTTGCTCATCATCGTCGTGGGCATCTGGCTGCGGGTTACCAACCGTAAAAAAGCTAAATAGCGCAAGCAAGGCCCGCACAATTCGTGCGGGCCTTGCTTTGCCATTCATCTAAATCCCAAACGCTGGCTGATACTGAACCACCCCGTGCACACCAGTAAGGGCCCCCGGCGCCAATTCCTTCAGCATGTAATACTCAGCCGGACGCGGTTTCACGTGAAACAAACGGCGATGGACGCTCAGTAAAAATAATTTTCTGAAACTTTTGCTTACGAAGAATGAAAAAATCTGGTAACGTGAATAACTGTTGTGGATTTCACGGGCATTTGCGCGATTGCGTGTCAATGTAACCGTCAAAAACTCAAGTCCACATTATAAGGAGTTTATTTTGCCAAAGAATTTCAAAGAAGAAGTTATTTTCACCCTCATCATGGCGGGGCTGATGGTCCTGGTCATGGCCGGCTACAACGTCGCCCTGACTGACGGCTTCACGTCCGGCTACATCCTCGAAGTCCTGATGGGTTACCCACTGGCGCTCATCGTGGCCATCGCCCTCGACATGCTGATTGTCGGCCCTACCGCCAAGAAGATCTTCTTCAACCACATCTTCAAGCCCGAGATGGAAGCAAAGCCTGCAATCATCGGCATCTGCATCTCCGTTCTGATGGTTGCCGGCATGGTCACCCTGATGTCTGCGTTCGGCATGATTGTCACCCATAACTTCGGTGGCAACATCGTCCTCACCTACCTGCACACGTGGGCATTCAACGTGTTGATGGCTCTGCCACTGCAGCTGCTCATCGTCGGGCCCATCGCCCGCGGGGTTCTGGGCATGGTGCAGCGGAATAGCGCCGCAGCTGAACTGGATTAACTTTGATTCCTGGCCTCCGTCGATCATCGGCGGAGGCCAGGTTTTTTTCTGCTATTCGCCCGTTTTTCAGAAACTTGCAAATTTTTCCTTACGAAAACTGAAAAAGTCTGCTAGTATAACCAATTGGCCCAGTCACCGCGTTTTACCGTGTGTGACGGTCCGCGGCAGCGACTGCACATCCCGTGCAGCTCTCGTTCGGACGTTTGGGTGGGGAAACTCCATCTAGGTGCTCGTAATGCGCTCGGCCGTATATTGGGAGGATTAATTTAATCATGGATTCAAGTATCACCACCGCCATGCCCGCTGACCGCGCCCGGGTTGAGGTTAAACACCCCGGCCTGGCCATGGTCAGCATGCTCATCGGTGCATTTATGGGGATGTTCAGTGAAACTGCGCTGAATATCGCCCTGCCTAGCCTCGCAACCAGCCTGAACGTGCCCACCAGCACGCTTTCCTGGCTCGTGACCGGCTACATGCTCGTCATTGGGATTGTCTTGCCGTTCTCCAGTCTGCTCACACGCTGGTTCACTACCCGGCAACTCATCATCACGGGCCTGATTGCCTTCATCCTCGGCGCTGCGATTGCCGCAACTGCCGGAACTTTCCCCGTCCTGCTGTTTGGCCGGATGGTGCAAGGGATTGCGACCGGGATTATTCTGCCCCTGATGTTCACCGTCGCCATGCAGGTCTTCAAGCCAAGTAAGCTCGGGGCCGCCATGGGGATGTGTGCCCTCGTCATTATGTTCGCACCAGCTGTTGGCCCAACCATCACCGGACTCATTCTGGCCAAGCTCAACTGGCACTGGTTGTTCTGGCTCTTCATTCCCGTGCTGCTGATTGCCCTGGTTTTTGCCATCACCAGTTTGGAAAACGTCGGCAACATCACCAGGCCACGCGTTGACTTCCTGTCCGTTGCCGGATCCGTTATCGGGTTTGCCAGTCTTGTTTCCGGGGTCAGCTTGGCTTCTGACTTTGGCTGGACGTCACCAGCTGTCATTGGTTTGCTGGTCGTTGCCGTGATTGTGCTCGCCTTGTACGTGCACCGGCAACTGCACCTGGAAAACCCCGTCTTGAACTTGCGCATCTTCGCCATCCCCGCGTTCCGCACCGGGGCACTGCTCGTGATGCTCGACTTCGGGATTATCCTGTCCGCGATGTACCTGCTGCCAATGTACCTGCAAAAGGGACTGCTGCTGCCCGTCGCTTTGACCGGGATCATCATGCTGCCCGGTGGTGCGATTAACGCCATCGTTTCCGCCATCGCTGGCCGCTTGTTCGACCGTCTTGGCGCCAAGGGTCCTGCAATGACCGGGTTCATCATCGCCCTCATCGGGGCCATCATGCTCGCTCTGTCCAGCAGCACCAGTAGCGTGGCCTACGTTATCGCGGCCCACATCATCTTGATGATTGGGGCCCCACTGGCCATGTCCCCCGCCCAGACCCACGCCTTGAGCGCGCTGTCTGGCCGTGAATCTGCGGACGGCAGTACCATCATGAACACCATGCAGCAAATCGTCGGCGCCATCGCCACGGCGGTTGCGACCAGCCTGCTCGGGCTCGGGACCGCAGCTGCAGCCACACACAACCAGGCGGCCGCCTTCACGAATGGTGTCCACTATGGAATTTACTTCACAATTATCCTGATTGTTGCAGCACTGATTATCACGCTGGGACTCAAGGATAAGCCTAAAGAAGCATAATTTGATTAATAAATAGTCCCCGAAATATCAGCGTCCAACCTTATCAAGGGCGCTAGCGTAAACGGCGACACCAATCAATGGTGCCGCCGTTTTTGCGTACTAAGGCGCATTTACTGGAGGAGTGAATGTTATGGCAGGCCACCTCGGTATTGCGGTCACCGCCGTAGTATGAAAAAAATAAATACGACGCACTTCCGGTTGGGGAAGTGCGTCGTATTTATTTTGCTTAGTTTTTAACTTTCTTCGTAATCTTCGCCCCGAAAATCTTCGTGAGCTGCTTGGTGTTTGCCTTTGCGGTCTTG
Source organism: Lacticaseibacillus sharpeae JCM 1186 = DSM 20505 (assembly GCF_001436225.1). Taxonomy (GTDB): domain Bacteria; phylum Bacillota; class Bacilli; order Lactobacillales; family Lactobacillaceae; genus Lacticaseibacillus; species Lacticaseibacillus sharpeae. The sequence goes on from NZ_AYYO01000055.1 coordinate 149,876, forward strand.
GTCAAATCAGCCTGAATCACGCGCCGTTCTGGCTGGCCTTCCTGCTGGGACGCACACGTGATGAGCGTGACGATGTTCTTACCCGGAATATCGTTGATGTACTGCACCTGACTCTTGTCGACCACCTTGTCCAGCGAAATGGTGTAGGTGTAAATCTGCTTCATATCGGTCAGGTAAACCTTCGCGCCCACCTTGACGTTCTCCAGCGGCGTGAACAGCACCTTGGTCTTCGGGATGTGGTGCCCCGCCAGCGCGTAGTTGCGCTTGCCCATCTCCTGGTCCGCCTTCATCGTGCCGGCCCCGACAGCCAGGTTCGTGTTGGCAATACCGTTTAGAATCGGCAAGTGAATGTTCACGGACGGTACCGCCATGAGGCCGATTGGCTTGAGGTTGCGGTTTAAGGCCGCCTTGGACACCACGGACAGGTCGAGCGACTCAACCGTCTTGAAGGTATAGTTAGCCTTAGTGCTCTTCTTATTCTTCGCCACGTCGTCCGCGGTCAATTGCTGCGCGGTGTTCAGCGAGTTTTGCGAAATGTGATCCACGACGAATAATTTAATTTGTTCGTTGAAAATCAGGCCGATGCTGACAATCAGCAAGAGCACGAGCAATACGCGCCACAGCCAAACCTTCCCGTTCTTCTTCTTGCGTTCCCGCCGCATAGCAACCTCCTACTAAGTACGTCCCTAATGGCCGTACTTTGCTTTGTTGACCTTAGTATAGCAGGACACCCCCGGAGATACCATCAATTTCGCTTACTTAAATTTAGTAATTCTGCCAAAAACGCCGATTTACCGGGCTTCAGTGACCCTGAGCCCCATTTATCAAAAAATATTTAAAAAAAGTTGTCGAAAACGCTTGCTATGAAACGCGTTCGATACTTTAAGATGCATTTGTAAGGTTGAAACAGCTACTAACCGCGGGGTGGCAACAATCTACACTGGTACGCAAAGATGAAACACTGTTACCTGATCCACCAATGTCCAATTGTTCATCAGGCTTTGCTCACCAGCTAATTAGACGGTAAACGATTGATTGCGCCGGCTTGGCAAACACCGGCGCCAGGAGGAAAAACTATGCTCAGTCTATTCAAGAAGTACGCCACCACCAACGTTGAACTTAACAACTACAACGAACTCGATGCCATCAAGGAACTCGCCCGCATCGCCGCCAAGAAGAGCAACCAGGACGAACAGCTGGTTAAGAGTGGTCTGCTCGCGAGTGTCGCTCAGGGCGCCGCAACCGTCGACGGCCGGGTTCTCACCACCACGGCCACCATCACTGAAGCCCACCACATCCACATTGTGGCCGTTACTTTCGCTAAGAACATCAACTGGAATGGTTCCGACATCGACTTCGCGTTCGTGATTCTGACCCCAGATGGCACAGACGAATCCCAAGTGGCCAAAGTTGCGGACCTGATTCACCAGCAGCTGGCCGGTAAGGAACTCGCCGTCCTCAAGTCTGACACTGGCGCACTCGACAAGCTGATCAAGACCGTCAAGAATGAAATCGCCGCATAGATTAATGTTGAAGCCAATCAAAACCGAATTACACCAAAAAACGGTCGGACCGTGACGACCGTTTTTTGGTGTGCTGGCGTATACTAAATTTGAGTACATATTGTTTAGGGGGAAAATCAGATGACGACTATCCGCGATATTGCCCGCATCAGTGGCCATTCCGTGGCGACGGTTTCGCGCGTACTGAACCATAAAAAATACGTGTCACCAAGCGTGCGCGCCCACATCCAGTCCGTGATTGACGAACTGGATTACGTGCCGAACGCCGTCGCCCGCGACCTCAGCCGGGGCAAGACCATGAACATCGGCGTCGTCCTGCTCAACCTCCCGCACCCCTACTACACCGACATCAACGCGGGCATCATGGCCGCAGCCTTCGCCGCTGGCTACAACGTGGTGCTGCTGCAGAGTAAATACGATGACGACCAGGAGCGCGCCTACCTGGAACAGCTGCGGCGCAAAGCCTTTGACGGTTTGATTTTCACCACCCACAACATCCCCATTGAAGAAATGCTGCCGTACCGCAAATACGGGCCGGTGGTCGTCTGCCACGATCCCGGCGACGTGGACATCGATGCCGCCTTCAGTCAGCGCGGCCCGTCGTACATCCAGGCCTTTACCTGGATTCACCGCCACAACTTCAAGAAGGTGGCGCTCTTGCTCCCACGTGATCCCGCATTGAGTGCCACGGCGGCCGAAACCGTCACGGCGTACAAGCAGGTTTTCGGTGCAGACCCGCTGGGCAGCCTCACGCGCCTAGGCTCGATGACCTATGCCGATGGTTACGCGGCCGCAGAATACTACGTCACGAACGGCCTGCACCCTGACTTCATCTTTGCCAACGGCGACGACATCGCAACCGGCGTGGCCCAGTACTACAAGGACCACCACCTCCTTACACCCGGACTTATGGGCCAAGACCGCCAGTTGTCGGGCGAACTACTCGGCATCCCCACCATCGACCACCACTACAAGGACGTGGGCGCCACGGCGCTGCGGCTCGCGATTGGGAAAGCAACGGGGAAGCACGGACTGCACTCAGACTTTTTGACGCGGGAATAATATCAATTTAGGGCACAATAAAAGCAGCACTGCACAAGTGCTGCTTTTATAATCCCCAATTACTGCTTGGTAACCGTGACCTTGGTGAAGTATTCGTCGAACTTGCTCTTGTCCACGAATCCGGTCTTAGCTTCCATCGTGTTGAGCATCCCGGTCGTCATCGCGCTGCGCAGGGTGTCTTCAACGGATTCACCCTTGTCCGTCGCGTAGGCCAAACCGGCCAGCGTGGAGTCCCCGGAACCAACGGGGTTAACCACATTGATCTTCGGGATGGCTGCCTGGTAGTAGTCCGCGTTGTGCTTAGCGAAGGCGCCAGCAGCACCGAGTGAAACCACGACCCAGCTGACCCCGTCAAAGATTGGGTGGGCCAGCTGCTTAGCCAGTTGGGGCAGGTTCTTGCGGTCGACTTCTTCACCAATCAAAGCACCCAGTTCGGAATCGTTGGGCTTAATCAGGTCGGGCTTTTCGTCCGCCTTAAGTGCTGCTTCCAGTGCGGCGCCGGACGCGTCGAGGAACACCTTCACGCCCGCCTTGTGGCCAAGGGCAACCATCTGGGCGTAAAAATCAACGGGCAGACCGCCAGGCAGGCTCCCGGAAATCGTCACGAGGTCAACCTGCTTGAGCAACGCTTCGTAGTGCTGCAGGAAGTTGGCCGCATCATCAGCACTCAAGGTTGGTCCCTTTTCGAGTACTTCCGTCTGGTCGCCGTCATCGTGCAAAATCGCGATGCACGAGCGGGTTTCGCCGTCAATCTGGGCGAAGTCGCCGCGAATGCCGTCTTGTTCCAGCTGGCTACTCAGGTACTGGCCGAAGAAGCCGCCGAGCACCCCGGTGGCAATGAGTGGGTGGTCCAGGCAGTGCAGCACGCGGGCCACGTTCAGGCCCTTCCCGCCGGCGGTCTTGCGCACCGTGGTCACACGGTTCACATCGTCAAGCTTGAGGTGATCCAAGGGGTATTGCACGTCGATGGATGGGTTCATGGTTACAGCTAAAATGGTCATGGAATGATTCCTCCGTTCTGAATTACCGGGCGCATCTGGCGCCCTGTGTACATAACAATGGCCCCGGACCCGCTGCCGGGTTCAGGGCCACTATTAACTATTGACGCTTAGGCCACATTAGTCGTGGTAGACGCCTTCAGCCCACTTCTTGTTTTCTTCGTCGAAGAAGTGTGGGTTGTCTTTCTGGTCTGGGTTTGGTGTTGCGATGTTGTCAATCTTGTCGATGAGCTTCTTGTTCTCGTCGCTTGGCTTGTATGAAGCTGCGAGGAAGGAGTCAACGATGTCGAAGATGAAGTCGCGGCCAAGCACGATCCCACCAAAGCCAAGGACGTTAGCGTTCAGTTCTTCACGTGCGTACTTAGCCTGGGTTGCGTCCCCAACCATTGCGGCACGGATGCCTTCGTTCTTGTCGGCAGCGGTGGAAACACCAATCCCGGTACCGCAAAGGACAATCCCGAGGTCTGCACGGCCGTCAGCAACGTCTTCAGCAACGCGCTTGCCGTAGATTGGGTAGTGCGTCCGGGTGTTGTCGTGAGTCCCTTCATCGATAACCTGGTAACCCAGGTCCTTCAGGTGGTCGGACACGAGCATCTTGGTGGCCGTAACGATGTGGTCGTTACCCAGGGCGATTACAGTGTGCTTGTCAATCTTTGGGTCAACGAATTCTGGCTGTGGAAAATCATTATCAAGTTCTGGCATTTTAAAGTTCCTCCATATAATGTGCTAATTCAAGGTTTTGTATCTGATTACTAAACTCAGTCAGAGGCTGGTTTAGATCATCTTTTCGAGCATGTCCAAGCGTACCTGGTGCCGGCCGCCAGCGTAGTCCGTGTCCAGGTACTGCTGAACGATGGAGTATGCGAGCTTTTCGCCGACGATACCGGAGCCAAGGGAGATGGCCTTAGCGCCGTTGTGCATTGCGGTCATGTGTGCGGTCCGTTCTTCGTTAACGTCCGCGGTAACCATGCCCTTAACCTTGTTGCTGGCCATTGCGGAACCAACACCGTATTCGTCAAACATGATTGCCTTCTTCACGCCGTTTTCAAGCACCTGCTTGGTAACTGCCAGGGAGGATTCAACGAAGTCTTCTGCAGGCTGCTCGGTTACGTCGATGACGTTGTAGCCGCCGGCGTTCAGGTATGCCTTAACCTTTTCCTTCAGTTCAAATCCATTTTTATCTGCGCCAATAACAACATCCATGATTGTGATCTCCTTTAAATATATAGTGGTTACTCATTAGTTATGATCCGCGTCAACTTCTGGTAGTCGTTGCGCTGATCTTCATCAATACCCTTGTCGGTGATTAAACCATCGACATCATCTAAGCTGTAGAATCCATAGAAGTCTTCGGTATCCAGCTTCGTGTGGTCCGCCAGAATGTAACGTTTGCGCGAATTGTTGAGCGCCAGACGCTGAATCTGGCCTTCATCCGCGTTCGCATTACTGACGATGCTATCACACACGCCGTTAGCCGAAACGAACGCCTTGGTGGTCCGCAAGTGTTCAAGCATCTCGTTTGCGAGGTTTCCTATAAAGGCACCACTACGCTCACGATACGTTCCGCCAACGAGGCACAGCTCATAGCGGTCGGCTTTACTCTTGAAACTGTCAAAGACGGGCAGGCTGTTGGTCACAACCCGCAGCTCGGGCAACGTTAAGTAGTCCGCAATGAACTCGTTTGTTGTGCCGGGACCAATGAAGATTGTGTCGCCTGCTTCTATTAACTGCGCTGCTTGGCTGGCAATTTGCCGCTTTTCCTCAACCCGTAAGTCGCGCTTCTCTAATCGGGAGAGTTCCTGGTCTTGCTTCTGGGCAAGCTTGGGACTCTGCGCCCCGCCGTGAACCCGGATAACTGCGTGGTTCTCGGCAAGTTCGGCTAAATCGCGCCGGACGGTCATGGTCGAAACGTTCAGTTCCGCGCCAATCTCGTTGACGGTGACGATTCCCTTACGATCAACTAAATTACGAATTGTCAGGAGTCGTTGTCGTTTTAACACTATTTGCATCACCTCCGAGGTGGTTCGCTTTTGTTCTAAAATGTTCACTTAAATGGTACGCCACTAAATTACCATTGGTTGAAAGCCTTGTCAACCGTTTGAAAGAAATTTCGAAACCGCTTTAAAAAAGTTGCCAGATAGGGGTTGACGTGTGAAAGCGGTTGTATATAATAAGACTTGTAATCCGGTGAACACAAACGAACAAAAATTAACGGAGGTGATGCCGCATGCCCGACACAGTAAGTAAAACCCTGTTCGACCCAACAGCGGTGTTCGTAACAGAGCAAACTACGCAGGCGGCGATTTTCCAAGAGGTTGCCGACAAGCTTGTAGAGAAACAGTACGTAAAACCAGAATTCCTGGTCAACCTTTCGGAACGCGAGAAGAACTACCCAACTGGCATCGATATGTCAGTGGTGAACCCGGATTATCCGAATGTCGCAATTCCCCACACGGAGGGCGAATTCGTCAATGTCCGCCTGGTTGTTCCTATTAAGTTGGTACACCCAGTAGAATTCCACAACATGATTGACCCAACCGACAAGTTCGACGTTTCATTCTTGTTCATGATTCTGAACAATGATCCCGACGGTCAGGCCAACGTGCTCGCAGAAATCATGGGCTTCTTAACCACAACGCCAGCTGAAGACCTCGAGAACTTCTTCGGCGAGACGAATCGGGCAGCGATTTACTCGTTCCTGAACACATTCTTCACTCAAGAGTAATAACCGAATTTGCTTACAGATTCTTGTAAGCGGTTCGACTAAAACTAAAAACACACATTTAGGAGGAAATAATTATGACAGTACGTATTCTTGCAGCATGTGGTGCCGGTGTTAACTCCAGCCACCAAATCAAGGACGCTTTGGAAAAGGAATTGAAGAGCCGCGGCTACAACGTATCTTGCGACGCCGTTATGGTTAAGGATGTCAACGAAGAAATGCTCAGCCACTACGACATCTACGCACAGATTGCGAAGACCGACATGTCCTTCACACCAAAGATTCCTATCGTTGATGCCGGTGCAATTCTCTACCGGATGCCCGCAATGGCAAAGCCTGTTTACGACAACGTCGAGAAGATCATCAAGGAAAAGGGTTTGAGCTAATCAAACAGACCCTTAAGTGACGTGGCGGGCCCGTCCCGCCAGAAATAAATTCAGGGTTCCATGTTTCACTAAAAGCTCCACAGTTCCATAGTTCCATCATTTCATTCATTCATTGTTGTTTTGTTGCTATTGTTCTCTCTGTTAAGGGGTGAGAAAGTCTTATGTTAAACACTATTATTGACATCTCCAACAAGGTCTTTAAGCCAATTATTGACCTAGGTGCCGCACCAATTATGCTGATTGTTTTGACGTTGATTGCCTTCGCTGTCGGCGTTAACTTCTTCCACGCCTTGGAAGGTGGTATCAAACTGGCGATCGCTCTGACTGCTATCTCCAGTATCATCAACCTGCTGACCAACGCGTTCCAACCAGCTGTTAATGCTTTCGTTAAGGCTACTGGGCTCCACCTTGGTACTACTGACCTTGGTTGGGCACCACTGGCTACTATCACTTGGGGTTCTCCATACACCCTGTTCTTCCTGTTAATCTTGGTTATCGTCAACATCATCATGCTGACCCTCAAGTTAACTGACACACTGGACGTCGATATCTTCGACGTTTGGCACATGTCCTTCACCGGTTTGCTGGCTATGTACTTCGGTGCTAACCTCCTCACCGGTACGTTGCTCGTTATCTTCATCGGGATCATGAAGATCTTCAACTCTGACCTGATGAAGCCTACCTTCAACGACTTGCTTGGTAACTGGGACAACCCAATGACCACTACTCACTTGAACTACATGATGAACCCTATCCTCATGGTCTTCAACAAGATCTTTGACGTACTGTTCCCATGGCTCGACAAGTTCGACTTTGACGCTGCCAAGTTGAACGAAAAGATTGGTTTCTGGGGTTCTCGTTTCGCCATTGGTGTTTACCTTGGGATCTTCATCGGTCTCCTTGGTCACCAGTCTATCGGTAACATCTTCACACTGGCATTCACAGCCGCAACCTGCTTGGAGCTCTTCTCTCTGATCGGTTCTTGGTTCATTGCTTCTGTTGAACCTCTGTCACAAGGTATCACCAACTTCGCTACTAAGCACCTGAACGGCCGTATCTTCAACATCGGTCTTGACTGGCCTTTCATTGCCGGCCGTGCTGAAATCTGGGCAGCCTGCAACGTTATGGCACCTATCATGCTTCTCGAAGCTCTGGTTCTGCCTGGTAACACCATCCTTCCACTTGGTGGGATCATCGGGATGGGTGTTGCACCCGCACTGCTCGTTGTTACCCGTGGTCGTATGATTCGGATGATCGTTATTGGTGCTATCGAACTGCCACTCTTCCTGTGGGCAGGTTCCCTCTCCGCACCATTCGTTACCCAGACCGCTGCTAAGATTGCTCCTAACATGCTGAACGGTGTTGCTAAGGGCGCTATGATTTCTTCCTCCACCAAGGAAGGTCCTATCGAACAATTCCTCGCTTACCTGCTTGGTAAAGGTCAGGGCGGCGACATGAAGATGCTCCTGTTCTTCTTCCTTGCAATGGTTGCATACGTTGGTATCTTCCTGTGGTACCGTCACGAAATGCTCAAGCGTAACACTGAATACGCTAAGCAGGGCTTCAAGGTTAACCCAGACGTTATGCTGAAGACCAAGTAGTCACTAGTATCACCTAAAGAATCCGCCTCGTGCGGGTTCTTTTTTTTGCGTAAATTAGCTGGCTACCCGCTAACGTGCACCGTGTGCAGACAAGTGTATGCGGTTTATCGACGAAAATGAAGAAAATATTAAAAAAAGCCTAGACACACCCCCATATTCCGTGTATATTGGTCACATATTAAAAACACATGTCTATAGATTAACGACAGGAAAACGGGTCGGTTCGGATTCACAGCACTGAACCAGCAACAGCGAACCCGGACGGAGGTAAGTTATGTTTAAGAAGTATAAGAGCATTTCATTGATTGTACGCATCATGATTGGGATTGTGATTGGTGCCATTCTTGGACTGACGGTGCCTTCATGGTCAGCAATCAACATTCTGGGTGATCTGTTCGTCGGCGCACTGAAGGCCATTGCGCCGCTGCTGGTGTTCATGCTCATTCTTTCCGCCATTAGCCAGTACAAATCCGGCAGCAAGAACCACTTCGGCTCCGTGGTGATGCTCTACATCGTGGCAACCCTTTCTGCGGCCCTCGCAGCCGTGGCGGCTTCCTACCTGGTGAAAATTCACCTGCTATTCCCGCAAGCCACCGAATCTGCAGCTGCTGCGCCGAAGGAACTCGGTAGTGTCATCAGCAACCTGCTCACCGGTGCGGTCGGTAACCCCGTGCAAGCGCTCGTCCAGGCGAACTACCTGACCATCTTGTTCTGGGGCCTGATTATTGGCTTCGGTCTCCGGCATGCGAACCAGGGCACCAAGACGGTGATTGCAGACTTCGCCGGCACGATTGAACGCACCGCGCAGTTCATCATCGAATTCGCACCATTCGGGATTGTCGGTCTGCTGCATAACTCCATCGCCACCACCGGGTTCTCCGGGATTGCCCGTTACGGCCAGCTCGTCTTGCTGCTCGTCGCCACGATGGCATTCACCTACCTGGTCATCTACTCACTCATGGTGTGGCTCATGACGCACCAGAACCCCTTCCCACTCGTGTTCTGGACGCTCAAGGTTTCCGCCATTCCGGCCTTCTTCACCCGTTCTTCCGCCGTTAACATTCCCGTTAACCTGCAGGCCTGTGCGGATTTGGGGCTGAATGAAAAATCTTACGCCGTCTCCATCGCACTCGGAGGCACCGCCAACTCTGGGGGGGCAGCCATCACCGTCTCCATCATGACTCTGGCTGCCGCCAACACGCTGGGCATTCACGTTTCCTTCCCCCTCGCACTCATGCTCTGCATCCTGAGTGCCGTCTCCGCTACCGGTTCGGCCGGTATCGCTGGGGGTTCCCTGCTGCTGATTCCAATGGCTGCAAGCCTCTTCGGAATTAGCAACGACATCGCAATGCAGGTGGTCGCCATCGGGTTCATCATCGGGGTTATCCAGGATTCCGTTGAAACCGCAGTAAACTCCGCTTCCGACCTGCTGTTCACAGCAACGGCCGAGTACCACGACCTGATGAAGGCCGGGCACAAGGTAGATATTCACCAAGCGGTCCGCAACGCAGACGCTAAACGCACAGCAATTGAAACCGACGACGTGAAGAGCGCAGAATCTATCTCACCTTCAGTCAACTAGCCAAAAAGGCCGGGACCATCATCAACTTGACGATGGTCCCGGCCTCTTTGTGTATCTAGGCAAAATAAAACCGCACCCCACTGCGGGTACGGTTAAAACTTAGTCATCACTGACAGAACTGCGGTTATTGTGCTTACGGTTCATGTTGCGGTTGTTGAATTCTGGATCAACGGTAGTCGCAACAACACTTTCGTTGTGTTCCTGTACGTGCTTAATCTGTGCGGTCTTAATGGAACTAGCCGTCCGGAATGCCTTGTGGATCCGCATGAACCGACCATCCATCCGTAGCAGCATGAACAATGCCAACACGCTGATGCCGAACAGTGCTACCGTCAAGATGTAACTATCGAACATTTTACGGAGCACAGCCACCACAATCACTACTGTTGCCCAGAACAGGTAGGTGTAGTGGCGCTTGCGCAATGCCGGATCGTGCTTGTCAATTTTTTCTGCCGTCTTCTTAGCCATGGTGCCCCTTCTTTCGGAAACGTTTTATCAATTTCTACTTTTCCATTATAACGCGAAGTAAACGTTCACAAAAGGGGTAAAACAACAAAATCGAACAGATTTCAACAAAACATTGCAGGTGTCACTTTTTTCAAACTGCAATTTTCGATTCCAGCATTTACTACAGCGCAATCGGCACTGTTCCCGCAATGTGAATAATCCCTTGTAAGCAAATCAGCGTTTACCGTTAATTTTGTAGTCCAGTTTAATCCAGAATAAATTAACAACCACAACAACAATCAAGGCAGCGACAGTTAGCAAAATCGAACCGCCAGTCAAGTCTTTGAGATTAAAATCGTACATCGACAACATTTGATAGATCACCACAATCCAGATAACAATTGATAGCCAAAATTTTTTGAATGAGGGCAAGGAAACACGGTCTTTTAAGGACGTGATGAATTTCCCTGTTTTTATGCCGTAAACAAGTTGCACATAGCAATTAATGAAAACGCTATAATAGATGGTATGAAAGACATTAACCGGCTTACGTATGGTAGAACTTCAGTATACAATTTGAATTACCATATCATTTGGGGAACTAAATACCGCAATCGGGTTTTGAAAGGAAACGTTGAGGTTGTGCTCAAGCGAATATTGTACGAAGTAGCTGAGCAATATGGATTTAGTATCGACCACATGGAAATTGGTAAAGATGATCATATTCACTTACTGGTAAGTGCACCGCCTAAGCTGTCAGTGGCCAACATCGTTCGATGGCTCAAGGGTATCTCAGCCCGTCAACTCTTCGTTCAGTGTCCAGAACCACAGCGAAGCTACTGGAAAAAGTCCGGGCGACATCTATGGTCACCAAGCTACTATGTGGAAAGCATAGGCATGACGAACGAATCCGCAGTAGCTAAGTACATTGATGAGCAGAGAATGAAGGAGGTGAAGATTGATGATCAAGAAGACGTATAAGCTGCGCATTTACCCCAATGCCAATCAACGGGCCCAGATAGAACGCAACTTTGGCTCGTGCCGCTTTGTTTGGAATGAGCTACTCAACATGCAAATTAAGCGACACGATAATGGCGGTAAGTACGTCAACGAGTACGGGATGAACTACTTGTTTAAGCCACTCAAGGCAGAGTACCCATGGTTAAAGGAAGCTGATGCGACCAGCCTGCTTGCGGTAAGCCACAATCTTCATTTGGCTTTCCAGAAACTTTTCAAAGAACATGCTGGTTATCCGAAGTTCAAGTCCAGGCGATACGCGCGCCACGCGTATCGTTCTAATGCAGTTAATGGGAACATCACGATACTCGATGAGCACCACATTCGCTTGCCTAAACTTGGAGCCGTTTCTTTGCGTGCCACCAAATTACCAACCGGGAAAATAAAAACAGCCACGGTGGTCCGTAGCCACACCGGAAAGTATTACGCGTTCGTTGTCGCTGAAGTCGAACTAGCACAATGGGCGAAAACAGGTAATTCCGTTGGCATCGATGTTGGCGTTGTTGACCTAGTAATTACGAGTAACGGAAAAAAGTATCGCACCAAGCGTTTCGACAAAACACTCGCCAAGAAAAAGCATTATTGGGAACGTCGTCTGGCCCGGCGCCGCCGTTTGGCTGAAAAAGAGATTGCTTGGGATAAACATCTAAAGGTAGCTGCGCCACGACAGTTGAGTGATTTCAAAAACTATGTGAAAGCTAAAATGATGGTGGCCAAGTATAGCGAGAAGGTAGCTAATCAACGTCGTGATTACCTCCAGAAAATCAGTACAGAGCTCATCGCTCTGTATGACGTGATTAAGCTTGAAGACCTGAAAACCAAGGGTCTTCTGCGTAACCACAACCTGGCACGGGCAATTGCCAATCAATCGTGGCGTGAACTCCGCCTGATGCTTGAGTACAAAGCAGCTTGGTATGGTAAAGAGGTGACGGCAGTTTCACCGTATAAAACATCGCAACGCTGTTCTGAATGTGGCTACGATGACGGCAAACACGAGTTGAACGTGCGTGAATGGACGTGCCCTCAGTGTCACACGCACCACGATCGTGATATTAACGCCGCCAAGAACATTCTGGCAGCATAGCCTTAAAAAAAGGGTCTACTGGCACGGGACGTGCCTTGGTCAATAGCCGTAACCTCTGCATAGAAAGCTCAGTGCTGGATATGTAAGTCAGCGGTGTTCCCAGAAGCTCGGTCATTCATGGCCGAGTAGTTCACGATGAACTTAACCATACAACCAACCCCCCGTTCCATTTTTATAAATCTCTGCAAAACAAATTAATATATATATTTGTTCCAACACCCACATTGTAAAGCGCTTTCTTGTTAATTTAAAGCATAACACTTTATATAACATCCAATTCACATTTATCAAAGTAGTGGTATTAAAGGCACACTAAATGATTTCAGTCAGTCAATATTATTAACGGCAATTATCACAATGACACACTCAATTTATGCACATTTGCATTTTCACTAATCACAAACATTATTACCCAACTATAAAAAAAGAACTTAGAAATTAATCAATTAAAAATGGCGTATCACTCCCATAGTCCGCATTTTGCGCGTAACCTAATCAAACATCAATTACACCGCATAACCGTATCATTGCTGCTACCCACACTGAATGTATTTTTAACATCGTACGCAAAACTTCCAGACCAACTATTGCGCAAAGGCACAAAAACATGCACTATAAACTCAAAATCAAACGGGTTTTGCCCGCGAATTTAAAGTGCGAGGACTAACATGGCTTCAGAAACACCAAAATCAATCACCAGTACTTCTGCAACTAAACAAACGCCCATGACCGCAATCATGGCCGGGGTGAATGCCGCTCTGCCCTTCATTATTGGCGGTGGCCTGCTGCTCGCCTTGGGCAACGTCCTCGCTAACCTTGGGCTGACCGCAGTGGCCGCGCACGCAGGACACCCCGGCAACATCGTTTGGCTGCTGAACAGTGTGGGCGGTTTGGGTTTCACGTTGATGATTCCGGTGCTCGGCGGGGCCATTGCCCGACATCTTGGGGGCAATCCCGCCGTCGCCCCCGCGTTTCTAGCCAGCTATCTCGCCAATACCCCGGCACTGCTGGGAACCAGGGGCGGTGCAGGCTTTTTGGGTGCCGTCCTCATTGGCCTAGAGGGCGGTTACGCCATGCGTCTGCTGCGCAACCAGGTGCCCCTACCCAAATCAATGCGGGCAACTGTCGACACCCTGCTGTGGCCGTTCATATTGTTACTACTACTGACCAGCAGCACCTACTTCATCATCGGCCCCGTGCTCGCCGCAGTCATGTCCGGCCTGCTCCACCTTCTGCGTGTCATTCCGCCTGCATACACGGCACTAGGCGGTGCAATCGTCGGCGGCATGTTAGCGGCAGATCTGGGGGGCCCGCTCAATAAAACGGCTTGGCTATTTGCCTTCACCCTCCTTAGCAGCCACGTCTACACTTGGTTCGGTATCGCCGGCGTCGTGCCGCTGCTTGCACCCATGAGTGCCGCCATTGCTGGGTGGCTGCAACCGCAACTATTCACCCCCACTGAACGGACCAGTCGCCTAAGCACGCTACTTGTCGGCATGACCGTCGCCAGTGAACCCGCAATTCCGTATCTGCTGACGGCGCCAGTACCGATGATTATCGCCAACGTTACGACTGGGGCCCTGACTGGGGCCCTAACGATGACGCTACACATTGAACGCATCGCTCCCGGGCTCGGCGTGTTCGACCCACTAATCGGTCTATCGCGGCCACTAGGACCGTTTTATATCGCCCTGACTGTCGGTTTGGCGGTGAATGTTGGGCTGATTCTGGTGCTGCGCGGCATGTGGCGGCGCACGCACACGCTGCAAAACTGATTTATTTCCCGGGAAATATCACCAAAAATTTGTGCTTTTGTAATTAACTTCACGGCATTGTAAGACCCCGCCGCACCACGGAAAACGCTATGTGCCGCTATTTGCAGCCCATTTTCGCCACATCAGCACACCACGTTAACTGTGTAAATTAGTTACAACCTTTTGCCCACCATCTCCCCGCGCTATGATGAAGGCAAGGAGATGTTCACTTTGAAAATTACTGTATTAGGTGTTGGCGGCATGGGTAGCCGCTTCGCCTTGATGTTGCACCAAGCAGGTAACGACGTGACGCTGGTTGATGGCTGGCAGGCAAACGTCGACGCAATCCGCCAAAACGGGATTCAGGCGAACTTTAACGGCAAGCAGGTTGCAGCCAAAATGCCAATCTACACGCCAGCAGAAGTCGCACAGGCCGGGCTACAGGCAGACCTGATTGTGGTCTTCTTGAAGTCCAACCAGCTGACTGCGACCTTCAGCCAGGTCCGTGCCCTCATCGGCAAGGATACCTACGTGCTGTGCCTGCTCAACGGCATCGGCCATGAAGACGTGCTCGAGGAATTTGTTGCCAAGGACCACCTCATCTTGGGGATTACCATGTGGACCGCCGGCATGACCGGCCCCGGGCAGGTTGAACTCCTCGGTGATGGCGAAGTCGAACTGCAGAACTTCGAACCTGCCGGCAAGGATTTTGCCCAGCAGGTCGTCGATATTTTCCAAGGTGCCGGCTTGAACCCGCACTACAGCGAAAACGTTAAGTACTCCATCTGGCGCAAGGCCTGCGTCAACGGCACGCTGAACTGCCTGTGTGCCCTGCTTGACTGCAACATCGGTGAACTCGGCAAGACAGCCGAGGCACCAGCTTTGCTGCACACCATCATCGCGGAATTCGCGGCCGTGGCGGTTAAAGAGGGCATCAAGCTGGATACCGAGGAAGTCTACCAGCACGTGGCGGCAACCTTCACCGCCGACATCGCGGATCACTACCCATCCATGCACCAAGACCTGGTGCAGCACCACCGGCGCACCGAGATTGGCTTCATCAACGGGGCAGTGGCGCGTAAGGGGCAAAAGTACGGAATTGCGACGCCATACTGCACGCTGCTGACCCAGATGGTGCACGTGAAGGAACAGCTGCTCGGGGCCAAGTAGCCACAAGGAGGAGTAACAATGTTCGGCAAAAAACCGACAGACGAAGAGATTCTCAATCTGTATTACGACTACGTACTGACGGAAGGGTTAACCGACCGCGAGCGGAAAATTGGGTTGCTCGCCAAGGCCGAACTGGAGCAGAACCATTACTCCGTCGCCGTGGTGAACCGCACCATGGCTAGTCTGCGGCTGGAAGCGCTGAAGACCGGGTTAACGCCGGCAGCCGAGAAGTTCTTCGTCCAGCTAAGCGACATTCTAAACGTCATCACCCCGATTTTCACCACCCGCGGTAAGGCAATGATGCAAAACGGGTATCTAGATTAACGGTAAATAAAAAAGTTGCGCCCACTACGAGTGGACGCAACTTTTTTGGTTACTTAACTGATGCCTTAACCTGCTTAATGGCCGCCTGAATCGCTGCGGCCTGCAGCTTAGCCTGTGCCTGCGCAATTACTTGCTTCTGCTGGGCTGCCGTCAAGTGCGGATTCTTCATCTTGGCCGCAATGACCGCTTGCTGCACGGCCGCTGCCATCTGGGCCTTCTGCTTTGCGCTTGGATTCTTCAGGCTCGCCAAGCGCTTGCTCAGCGCTTTGGCCTGCTTGGTGCTGAGTTCCGTCCACGTCTTCGGCAGTTCGATGGTGTTGACCTGCTTCACCAGGTGGTTGTTGTTCTGGTTCATGAACAGCGTCTTGAAGAAGCCGTTCTTGTAGCGCCACACCGTCTTCTTGCTGGTAAGGGTCGCCGACTTAGCGTTAGTCGCAACCACCTTGTTGTGTACATCGTAGTCGGCCTTGGTGTGGGTCGCCTTGTGCTTCGGGTTCAGCTTGTAGATGTACACCTGGTGCTTGCCGTCGGTCCCGACGTCCTGCCGCAGCAACAGGGGTAGGGCCTTGCTTGGTGATGCACTGTAAATCGTGCTGGTTTGCGTCGTCGTCACCTTTTCCATCCCGAAATGGCTGTGGTCGTTGGCGTAAACCATGAACATCGAGCCCATCAGTCCGGCGCCGAAAATCACGACCAGGACGCTGCGCAAAACGGAGGTGCGCATCATAATGAACGCGAGGTACAGCGCGATGGTGCTAATAATAATTAATGCAACAATCATTAGTTCGTCCCCTCCTTTGCCGCAACTTGCTTGGGATTAACGTCCTTAGTTGCCGTTACCTTCTTGTTCAGGAAGAACGTGAGCAACCAGCCGAGCGCGGAGAAGCCGATGGCAAACCAGAATGATGCGTGGTACCCACTCAGCGTCGCGCTAAAGAATGCGTGCTTGTAACCCAAGGGGTTGGTCGTCAGCATGTGCTTGGCTGGCGCAGCCGCGTTCGTCACGTTCGACAGCACGGACACGAGAATCGCGGTGGTCATGGACGTTGCCACCTGCCGCACCGTGTTGTTCACGGCGGTCCCGTGGCGAATCAAGTCCCCGGACAGGGCGTTCATCCCGTTGGTCGTCAGCGGCATCATCACCATGGAGACCCCGAACATCCGCACGGCGTAGATAATGGTGATGAAAATCGACGGTGTGGTTTCGGTCACGAATGCGTATGGCAGTGTGCCAACCGTCAAGATGAACAGACCGAGCTGGGCCAAACGCTTTGCCCCGATTTTATCGAAGACAATCCCGGTGATAGGGCTCATTACCCCCATCATCAGGGCCCCAGGCAGTAAGGTCAGCCCGGATTGCAGCGCCGTCTTGCCGTGGATAATCTGCAGGTACATTGGCAGAATCATTTCGACCCCGACCATCGCCATGTTCGCGATGGACCCAAGAATGGTGGAAAGGGTGAAAATCTTGCTGCTGAACACCCGCAGCTGCAGGAACGGATCATCCATGTGCAGCTGCCGGAACACGAACAGGCCGATGAAGACAATCCCGCCGGCGATAGTGCCGATAACAACTGGGTCGAGCCAGCCATTGCTGGAGACCTCGGAGAAGCCGTACAGCAGCAGGCCAAATCCGATTGAGGATTCAACTAAAGACAGAAAATCGAGCTTCGGGTTGCTGTTAGGCAGTACGTCGCGCATGAAAAACAGCGCCATAATCAGCACAATCACGATGATTGGCAGCAGCATTCCGAACAGCGTCCGCCAGCCGAAGTTATCGATGACCCAGCCAGACAGCGTCGGCCCAATCGCCGGTGCCACCCCAATGGCGAGTCCGGACAGGCCCATGGCACTCCCCCGCTTTTCGGGTGGGAAGATACTGAGCATGATGTTTTGCAGCAGCGGCATCGTGACCCCGACCCCAACGGCCTGAATCAGCCGCCCAGTCAGCAGTAGCGCGAAGTCGCTCGCGACAAACGCCACCGTCGTCCCCACGCCGAAGATGGCCATCGCGCCGATGTAGAGCCAGCGTGTGGGCACCTTGGCCGCCAGGAACGCGGAGACCGGGATCATAATCCCGTTAACCAGCATGAACCCGGTCGTCAGCCACTGCACGGTCCCGGTATCGATGTTAAATTCATCCATCAGCGTCGGGAACGCCGTTGCGAGGATGGTTTGGTTCAAAACAGTGATGAACACCCCTGTAATCAGGGTGACCACCAGCAGCGCCACATTAATCTTGCGGCCCTTGGTATCGCGTACGTCCAAAAGTATCGCCCCTTAACTTATCTATAGTAACTATGGCACCAGCACTGCTTGCTGATGTCCCGTTCTAACCACATTACGTTGTTGCTTTATTACATAATGTGATATTGACAAGACTAAACATTACAACTATATTTTAAATAAGTCAATGGACAGGAGTGAAAATTGTGGGCTTAGATACGACACATTTACTGAAAAAATTAGACCTATCAATCGGCATCGGGGAGGCTAGCCGCGTGTCTGGCGCGACCTTGACCCAGATTCGGTATTGGGAGAAGAAAGGACTGCTGACCTCTTTTCATCATTCTGACGGCCGCAACAAGCGGTATTCCATTCAGAATATCATCGCGATGACGGCCATTAAGCAGATGCTAGACGACGGCTACACCCTGGCCAAGGCGGCGGAAACCGTCCGCGCACGGCAGCACACCGCCGACCGGTTGCGCCTCATCATGCACGAGCAGCTCAAGAGCGCCGAAATCGACGAAGACGGCATCAGTTGCTTCAACTTCGGCGCCATCGAAAATGACCCGGACTACGACCTCATCGTCACCGCCTCGGACACCAAGACCCACCTGACCAAGGTCAAGCGCCAAGACTAATGCGGCGTTTGTTCAGCTTTCGTAGCCTTCTGTTTGCGCTTTTGAGACAAAAAGTGTAACATAACTACCATTGTTGTGTCGCAATTCGTGACACATGTCTACGAATCAGAAAGGAACCCCGCACGGGCACCCGCGGGGCAAAGACGGCGAATGAAGCGAAAACTTAGCGCACGACACATGCAGATGATTGCTCTAGGCGGCACGATTGGTGTTGGCCTGTTCATGGGCGCCACGGCCACCATTAAGTGGACCGGCCCCTCAGTCCTATTGGCGTACACCATCGCCGGACTGTTTCTGTACCTCATCATGCGGGCGCTAGGGGAAATGCTGTACGTCGATCCGGCAACCGGGTCGTTCGCCAAGTTCGCCACCGAATACATGCACCCCCTCTTCGGCTACCTGACCGCCTGGAGTAACATCTTCCAGTTCGTAGTCGTGGGGATGTCCGAAATGATTGCCATTGGTGAGTACTTCCAGTTCTGGTGGCCACACCTGCCTGGCTGGCTGCCCGGCTTAGTCGCCATCACCACATTGGTCCTCGCCAACCTGATTTCCGTGCGCATGTTTGGCGAAATGGAATTCTGGTTCGCCCTGGTTAAAGTGGTGACCATCATCCTCATGATTGTGGCTGGTCTCGGGGTCATCATCTTCGGTTTCGGTAACGGTGGCCACCCCGTCGGCATCAGTAACCTGTGGACCCACGGCGGCTTCTTCACCCACGGCATCTCGGGCTTTTGCTTTGCACTCTCAATTGTCGTCGGCTCCTACCAGGGGGTCGAACTGCTCGGCATCACCGCGGGCGAGGCGGAAAATCCGCAGCCAACCATCGTGAAAGCGGTCAAGGACACCGTCGGCCGCATCCTGATTTTCTACGTCGGCGCAATCTTCGTCATCGTCGCCATCTACCCGTGGAACCAGCTCAGTGCCATTGGGTCCCCGTTCGTGCAGACATTCGCCAAAATCGGCATCACCGCCGCGGCCAGCATCGTGAACTTCGTCGTGGTCACGGCTGCCCTGTCCGGCGCCAACTCGGGGATTTACTCCGCCAGCCGCATGCTGTTTACCCTCGCGGAGGACAAGAAGTTGCCGCGCATGTTCACCAAGCTCAACCGCCACGGGGTGCCCTTCTACCCCGTTGTCCTCGTCGGCGCCGGCATTCTCCTGGGCGTGATCTTGAACGCCCTCCTGCCGCTATTCGCCCCCGGGGCCGACAGTATCTTCGTGCTCGTCTATAGCTCCAGCGTCCTGCCCGGCATGGTGCCGTGGGTCGTCATCCTCATCTCGGAGATGCGCTTCCGGAAGGTGCACGCGGACAAGATGGCCCAGCATCCATTCAAGATGCCGTTCGCCCCGTACAGCAACTACCTCACCCTCGCCTTCCTCGCGTTCGTGCTGGTGTTCATGTTCCTCAATCCCGAAACGCGCGTGTCGCTCCTCGTTGGCGTGATTTACCTAGCCATCATGACTGGCGTGTACTGGCATCGGCACCACCAAAAATAGTTCAGCCTGCCGCAGCATTACGCTGCGGCTATTTTTATCGGCAAAAATCAGGCATTGTTCGTGTTTTGCAATTTAAATATCAATAACTAGCCCAAAATCAGTCCTAATTGCGTGAATTTTGCAGATAAGTGCACAAATTCAATAACGTCCTTCATCAGTAATAACCCCTGTCTTTGCAGAACTGGCACACATAATTGTTCAGCAATTTCCGAACATTAACTTTGTTTCACGAAACATTGTGAAGATTTTGTACATAAATTGTGGCTTTCGTGTTGTAATCCCGATTATTCGGTTTTATACTTTCTTTGGCAAAGAAAATTCGACTTTTACCGCCCGATCAGCGGATTTATGCAATTATTGTTCGTGTTTTCGCCATGCTGAGCAGCTGCACAGACAACACAAATTCTGGGGGACCAACTCTAATGAAGTTCTGGAAGACACTCGCTGTTACCGGCGTTGCATTACTCGCCGCCGTATCGCTGACCGCTTGCGGCAGTAAATCATCATCAACCGCCAAGAATAGTAGTAGTAAAGGTTACACACCTAAGTCACTGAATATCCAATTTGTTCCTTCATCTTCAGCCGACACCATCGAAGCTAAGGCCAAGCCACTCGAAAAGCTGCTGAAGGCCCAGCTGCACATCCCCGTTAAGGTTTCCGTCTCCACCGACTACAACTCAATCGTTGAAGCAATGGATTCCAAGCAGGTCGATGTCGGCTTCCTCCCTCCTGATGGCTACGTTCAGGCCCACAAGCAGGGTGCTGCAGATATCCTGCTCCAGGCTGAACGTTACGGCATCAAGCAGCCCGGTGGGAAGACCACCAATAAGCTGGTTAAGAATTACCGGTCCATGATCGTCGTCAAGAAGGGCTCAAACATCAAGTCCTACAAGGATCTGAAGGGCAAGAAGATTGCCGTTCAGGATGTCACCAGTTCTGCCGGCTACATCTGGCCCGTTGCTGAACTCAAGAATAAGGGTATCGACATCCCCAAGGACAACACCCTCGTTACCGTTAAGGGTCACGACCAGGGCGTTATGTCCGTTCTGAACGGTGACACCGACGCCGCCTTCGTCTTCGAAGACGCCCGGACCATCGTGCAGAAGGATGTCCCCGACATCATGAACAAGGTTGAACCAATCTACTTCACCAAGCCAATCCCTAACGACACGATTTCCGTCCGCGAAGACATGTCGGCCGCATTCCGGAAGAAGCTCGCTGCCGCCTTCATCAAGATTGCCAAGAGCAAGAAGGGGCACGCCATCATCAGTAGCGTCTACACCCACGAAGGTTACGTTAAGGCGAAGGATTCCGACTTCAACATTGTGCGCAAGTACGACAAGATTGCGAACAGCGAAAGCAAGTAAGTCCCGCTGCATGGAGGCCGAGACAGTGTCTCGGCCTCTTTTTATAGCGAAATTCAGCACATACAGTTCGACGGGGTCCCTAAGACCCCACAACATATCGCCATCATTGCCGGTATCTGGAGGAAAAAACATGACGGACACAAAACCCGTAATTGAATTCGAGAACGTAAACAAGACTTATAGCAATGGCGTCGTCGGCCTCAAAGACATCAACCTGACCATTAACCCCGGCGAGTTCGTGGTTGTCGTCGGCCTTAGTGGGGCCGGCAAGAGTACCCTGATGCGTGCCGTCAACAAACTGCACGATGTCTCTAGCGGTGACATCCGCATCGATGGCCAATCCATCACCAAGGCCCGCGGCAAGCAATTGCTGCACATCCGGCGGCAAATCGGCATGATTTTCCAGAACTTCAACCTCGTTAAGCGCGCCACGGTGCTGAAGAACGTGCTGACCGGCCGCGTCGGCTTCTACCCGACCTGGAAAATGCTGTTCGGCCTCTTCTCCCAGGAGGACAAAGAGCGGGCCTACGCCGCGCTCAAGACGGTGGAACTGGAGGACAAAGTCTACACGCGTGCCGACCAGCTCTCCGGGGGCCAGCAGCAGCGGGTCTCCATCGCCCGTGCCCTCACCCAGTCGCCCCGCATCATCCTAGCCGACGAGCCCATCGCCAGCCTCGACCCGCAGACCACTAAGCGCGTCATGGATGACCTGCAGCGAATTAACCGCGAAATGGGTATCACCGTGCTGATCAACCTGCACAACGTCGAACTGGCCCGCGAATACGGAACCCGCATCATCGGCATTCGCGCCGGTGAGAAGGTCTTCGACGGTCCCGTTGCCCAGGCCGACGACGCCACCATGGCCCAGATTTACTCCGGCCAGGAGGAGGAGGAATAGCATGGAACTACCAAAACGCGCCTTCCCGTGGCAGAAATGGGTGCTGAGTATCGTGATGGTTGCCGGCCTGATCTGGTCCGCCTTCATCACCGACGCACACATGGGCACCTTCTTCGCCAACATTGATCAGTTCACCAAGATTTTCGTGGAAATGTGTCATGTCGATTGGGCCTACACACCGTATGTGTTCGACCCCATGATTGAAACCATCAAGATGGCCGTCCTCGGAACCCTGATTGGATCCGTGCTCGCCTTCCCTTACGCCCTGCTCGTGGCACGCAACATCGTCACCAACAAGCTCGTCGTCGGCCTGTTCCGCTTCATCCTGAACATCGTCCGCACCATCCCCGACTTGATGCTCGCGGCCCTGTTCGTCGCCGTTGTCGGCATCGGCCCGGTTGCCGGGGTCATCACCCTGGCCATCTTCACATTCGGGATGGTCGGCAAACTATTCTATGAAGCCATTGAAACCATCGACCCCGGCCCGCTTGAAGCTCTGCGTGCGGCCGGCGCCAACACGATTGAAATCATTCGCTTCGCCGTTTTCCCCCAGATTGCCAACTATTTTGTTTCCTACGTGCTCTACGCCTTCGAAATCAACGTCCGCGCCAGCACCGTCCTCGGGTACCTGGGGGCCGGCGGGATCGGGGTCTACCTGCAGCAGTCGCTGTCGATGTTCCGCTACGACCGCGTCGGGCTGATGGTCCTCGTCATCTTCATCGTGGTTCTGCTTATCGATTACGTCAGCGGTAAAACGCGGGAGGCACTGCTATGACCAATGCAAGCAAATTACCAAAGGCACCAGCCGCACACCGCTGGTACTTCTGGGTCAGCTGGGCGCTCGTCTTCTTGCTCATCGGCTGGTCCTTCACCGGCATGCCGAGCTTTTCGCTCAAAGCAAACGCGGTGGTCGTGGCCAAGTCCATGGGTAACGGCATCATCCATCCCGACTGGAGCTACGTCTGGACCGGCGACGGTGAAGACCTGACCAGTTCCCTGCTGCAAACACTCGGGATTGCCTTCCTCGGGACGTTCATCAGCGCCATCATCAGCCTACCCTTTGCCTTCTGGGCGGCCCACACCAAGAACAAGTTCTGGCTCACGTCCCGCTCCGGGAAGTTCGTCTTGACCGCCATCCGGACGTTCCCAGAAATCGTCATGGCCCTGATGTTCATCAAGGCGGTTGGTCCCGGCTCCTTCGCCGGGGTCCTCGCCGTGGGGTTCCACAGTGTCGGCATGCTCGCCAAGCTGTTCTCGGAAGCCATCGAAAACATGGACGGCGGTGCCGGTGAATCCGTCACCGCTGCCGGGGGGACGCGCCTAGCCGTCACCATTTTGGCCAGCCTGCCCCAGTTGCTACCCGAATTCGTCTCCAACACCCTGTACCGGTTCGAGCTGGCCATCCGGTCCGCCTCGATTCTCGGGATGGTTGGGGCCGGCGGGGTCGGGACGCCGCTCATCTTCGCCATCCAGACCCGGTACTGGTCTCGCGTCGGCATCATCCTGATTGGGATCATCATCATGGTCACCATCGTGGACTGGCTATCCGGGACGCTGCGCAAGCGTTTGGTTTAAACTCAATAACACACGATAGGAGCATGCCCAAGATGCTCCTATTTCTATAAACGAGGCACAATTATGCAACTAACATTACTCTCCACCAGTGACACCCACGGCTTCATCTTGCCGACCACCTACACCACGCGGGACCAAGCGCAGCCGTTCGGCCTCACCCGCGCGCACACTGCCATTGACGAGCTGCGGGCGGCCGCAACCGGGCCCGTGCTCACCATCGAAAACGGCGACTGGCTGCAAGGCTCGCCCTTTGCGTACTACACCGCCAAGATTAGCCACCGGCCGTCTCAGCTCACCGCCGCTTACAACACGGTCGGCTATGATGCCGGCGTGCTCGGCAACCATGAATTCAACTACGGGGCCGACTACCTCAGTCAGGCTGTGACCACGCTCGACTACCCCATCCTCTGCGCCAATATTCTACGGGACGGCAAGCCCGCGTTCGGCCAGCCGTACCAAATTTTCACCCGCGCCGGCGTCCGCATCGCCGTACTGGGCCTGACTACCAGCTACATCCCGCACTGGGAAGGCCCCGCCAACATTGCCGGCCTTGAGTTTAAATCCGCCGTGGACGTGGCCCAAGAGTACGTGCCGCTACTGCACCAGCAAGCCGACATCGTGGTCATTGCCTACCACGGTGGCTTCGAGCGTGACCTGACCACCGGTGCACCCACCGAACCGCTGACGGGCGAAAACGTCGGCTACGAGCTGACGCAAGTGTCCGGCGTTGACGCATTGATTACTGGCCACCAGCACCGCGAGCTCTGCGGCATCGTTAACGGCGTCCCCGTCACCCAGCCCGGTTACCGCGGAGCAGACGTCGGGGTCATCACGCTCACTTTGCAGCCCGACAATGCCGGCTGGCACGCTGCAAACAGTCAGGCCCGGCTGGAAAGCACTGCCACCAAAGCACTGCACCCAGCAAGCAAGGATGCAGTTGCTGCCACCAACGCCTTGGTCGAGGACTGGCTCGACTCGCCCATCGGTCACGTAACTGGTGACATGCAGATCCACGACCCCGCGGCCGCCCGCATCAGCGAAGTGCCGTACATCGAGTTCATCAACAAGGTGCAGATGGCCGCCACTGGGACCGACATTGCCGGCACCGCGCTGTTTAACAACGACGGCAAGGGGTTCAACCCCACCATCACCATGCGCGATATTGTCACCAATTACGTCTACCCCAACACGCTGTCCGTCCTCAGCCTCACCGGCGCCGACCTCAAAGCGGCGCTGGAGAAAACGGCCGAGTACTTCAGTCTGGACGCTGCCGGCAAACTGATGGTCACCCCGATTTTCGCGCGGCCTAAACCCCAGCACTACAACTACGACATGTACCAGGGCATCGACTACACGATTGACGTTAGCCGGCCGGTGGGTACGCGCATCACACGGCTGCTATATCACGGCCAGCCGGTGCAGCCAGATGACCAGCTAGAGGTCACGGTCAACCAGTACCGGGCCAGCGGGGGCGGCAACTACGCCATGTTTGGTGCCGATAAGGTGATCCGGGAGAACCAAAACGACATGACCGCGCTGATTGCCGATTACCTGCGGGCGCACCCAGATTTGGTGGCCACTGCAGACGGGAACTTCACGGTCACAAATGGTCAGGAACAATAGGAAAACGTCCGTTATGATTAAGCGGTTACAAATATTTTCATAGCAACGCCCGTTTGTAGCGTATACTGAATTTAGCAGTTAAAAACTACTTTGGAGGTTCGTTATGGACTACACAATCACCGAAACTAGTACCTTCCCCATCGCCGTCATCAACATTCCGCGCGGCGCAACGATGCAAATCGAGTCCGGAGCCATGCTTTACCACAACGGCGCCATCAAACTCGACGGGCACATGAACAGCAACGGCAAATCCGGCCTCGGCGGCATGGTGCGCGCCCTGGGTCGCTCCATGACCAGTGGTGAGTCCTTCTTCATCACCACCGCCACGGGCCTTGAAGACAACTCCGAGCTCGCGATTGCACCCGGCAACCCCGGCGTGATTCGCCCACTGGAAGTCGGCAGCGGCACCCAGCTGCGGCTGAACACCGGTGCGTTCCTCGCGGGGGATGCTGATGTCTCCTACAACATGGTACGGCAGAAGGTCAGTGGCGCGGTCTTCGGCGGCACCGGTGGCCTGTACGTGATGGAAACGGCTGGTCGCGGGACCCTGCTGGTCAGTGGCTTCGGGGACATCATCACTCTGGAACTCGACGGCACGAACGAATACGTCGTCGATAACAGCCACGTGGTTGCCTGGGACCAGGCGCTTGACTACGACATCGAGGTCGCAAGCGGCACGTTCGGCTTCACCACCGGCGAGGGCTTCGTCAACCATTTCCACGGCACGGGCAAAATCTACGTCCAGACCCGCAACCTGCGCAGTCTGGCGGACGCGCTGAAGCCTTACCTGCCATCGAAGAGCTAAACCACGCAGCGCAAACGCAAAACAGCGCCTCCGCATTTTGAAGCGGAGGCGCTGTTTTAGTGTTGCCTGAAATTAGTTTACCGGGTCAGCCGCCGCTGCACTTCCGCCATGCTGTCGACAATCAGATCAGCATGACTTTGATCCAGCGTGTACGCCGTTGGCCGCAGTGCCCAAGCCTGCATCCCCGCGCGGTGCGCCGCGGTGATGCCGGTGAAGCTGTCCTCCATGGCCACACTGTGCTCAGCTGCCACACCAAGCTTAGCCAGCGACTGCAGGTAAATCTGGGGGTCGGGCTTATTGTGCTCGATGGTTTCGCCGCTAATCACGGAATCGAAGTACGGCTTGAGGTGGGTCGTCTCCAGCATGATTTCAATGCCGTCGATGGGGCCGGCCGATGCGAGGGCGGTCTTGTAGCCGCTGTCCTTCAAGAAGTGCATCAGCTCGGTGACGCCGGGCGTAATGATTTCCGGATAGTTCATCGGGTGGCTGCTGGCGTAGATTTCGTACGCCTCCTGCACCCGCCGCCGGTCGCGTTCGTCAGGAATCGCCGTCGCCCACACCACGTCACTGGACTTACCGACGTAATCCTGAATGTTCGTTGTCGCCGGAATCACGTCGTTTTCCTGCATGAACCGAATCTGGCGCCGGAAGTACACAGGTTCACTGTCGACCAGCACCCCATCCATATCAAAAACTACCGCATCAATCATGTTATCCGCCCTTTCTGCTTCTACCTATTGTTTCTTGCGCCGCAGCTTGCCGAAGATTGCCGCAATTGCCACCCCGATCAGGATGAACGGCGTCACGAATTCATCGAGCAAGCCTTCAAGCAGCCCGTCGCCAACCTTCCCCGCAGCCTTTTTTGCCTTCTTCATGTTCACCCTCCTAGCCAACTTTGCAACCGAATACAATGTGATTATACCAGACTTCAGCCTTTAGTCCTATTTTCACAAGCGACGGCGGAAATCGCTTGCAAAAATGGGGGGGTGCACCATACTGTTGACGTGTGGAAATACTCCACAGCGAAAGAAGGAATTGTCATGACTATCTGGGGAATAATCTTTGGTTTCGTGCTGATTCTTGCCGGGGCATTCGAACTGTATCGGGTGCGCAAGTACATGCACTACTTGAAGACGGACGCGGGGCCCCAAACCTCCGCCTTCGCGCTGCAGGCAGTGTGGTCAAGCACCGCGGTCGCCGTGATTGCAATGATTGGGGGCCTGGGCCTCATCGCCATGGTTCTCACCGGCACCATCTAACGCCGCACCACACAAAACGGCTCCGAGTTTACGCTCGGGGCCGTTTTCACGTATTCAAATCGGTGTTGGGTCCGCATTGTGGTTGAAGATCAGGATGAACTGCACAATCGCCGCAAAGCTAATGAGACCAATCGCCAGTAGCATCCGGGTGATGAGGTTCTCGTCGTACGGCGGCAGTAGCGGGATGACGGCGCCCATGAACAGTAGCAACGCACCGATATGTGCAATCATATTGGTGCGTTTTTGAACGATGAGGAATGCGCCCAGAACCACCCCAATCACCAGTAACGTAATCATCACGGGGTTATTCAGCTGCATTTCGTTCCCGCTCAGCCGGCTGTAGCCCATCTTCTCAATGTTATGCGTGGCCCTGTACAGCGCATTCGTGGAGTAATGCAGCTGGAAGTAGTCCGTTTTGAAGAACAACCACGACGCACCGGCAAAGATGAGGCCGTAGACAAAAATAGCGTACTTCGCAATTAAGTTAAACAGTTTTTCGCGCACCATCAGTATGCACCTTCCCAGAGGTATTTAATGTGATTAAAATTGACCCAACTGCTGCCGAAATCACCTTCAGCAGCAATCGTCAATGAAATCATAGTCCCATTCGTTTATGATGTCACTATGTTAACTAATATTTTCGGGGCACTTTCTAATCTCGCCTTCATGTTTTCGGGAACAAAAAAAGACCGCCAAGCAAATTGCTTGACGGTCAAACGTGATGTTGGTTATGGGTGGTCAGGGGATCGAACCCTGGACACCCGGATTAAGAGTCCGGTGCTCTGCCAGCTGAGCTAACCACCCATGTACTGTATTGCCCTTCGACAACTTTTATATATTATCATGTAGACGCAATCTTGGCAATAGATATTGTGAATTTTCGGGTCTACACTTTCTGGTGTTGGAGATTTTTCTCCAACTCAGAGGTGTAGGCCC
>NZ_AYYO01000056.1 GCF_001436225.1 Lacticaseibacillus sharpeae JCM 1186 = DSM 20505
GGTAGAGCAACGGACTTTTAATCCGTGGGTCGACAGTTCGAGCCTGTCACGGCTCATTTCTTTTTTTAGAAACGCAGTCATGCGGGTGTGGCGGAACTGGCAGACGCGCTAGATTTAGGTTCTAGTGGTTATCACCGTGGGGGTTCGAGTCCCTTCACCCGCATTAAGCTGTAGTTGAGCAGCGAATATGCCGACTTAGCTCAGTTGGTAGAGCACCTGATTTGTAATCAGGGGGTCGGGCGTTCGAATCGTCTAGTCGGCATTAACTGAATATTTGCGGAAGTAGTTCAGTGGTAGAACATCACCTTGCCATGGTGGGGGTCGCGGGTTCGAATCCCGTCTTCCGCTTTTCGCGCTGATAGCACGGAAATAAAATGAATATTATGCACCCATAGCGCAACTGGATAGAGTGTCTGACTACGAATCAGAAGGTTGTAGGTTCAAGTCCTACTGGGTGCATTGTTCGGGAAATAGCTCAGCTTGGTAGAGCACCTGGTTTGGGACCAGGGGGTCGCAGGTTCGAATCCTGTTTTCCCGACTTGCGAAATGCGGAAGTAGTTCAGTGGTAGAACATCACCTTGCCATGGTGGGGGTCGCGGGTTCGAATCCCGTCTTCCGCTTTTTTATTTTATACCGGGAAGTAGCTCAGCTTGGTAGAGCACTACGTTCGGGACGTAGGGGTCGCAAGTTCAAATCTTGTTTTCCCGATTGAGCTAAAGAGAATGGAACGCAGACGTTTGTCTGGGTTCTTTTTTTACGTCAATATTAGGGGAGCGTAAGATTGCCCTTTTCCTTTCATACGTTCTGCCATATAATGAAAGTCAAAGTTAGTCAAAAACAGACATTATCTAATTGTGGGGGTGATTATGTGCAGGCGCAAAATATGTCTGATGTAATCGAATCATACTTGAAATCAATCTTGGAAGAGCAGCGACAAATCGAGATTCGGCGGGCAGAAATTGCGGATCGGTTTAATTGTGTACCGTCACAAATTAATTATGTAATCAAGACGCGGTTTACTCCCCAACGTGGATACGTGGTGGAAAGTAAACGTGGCGGTGGTGGCTATATTCGGATCGTGAAGGCCAACTTGCGCCCTGATCCGGAATCGGTTGCGGCGCTGCGGGCGAACATTCCCAGCCACCTGGCGGAACGTGATGCGCGCATCATGACGCAGCAGTTGTTCGATGCGGGCATCATCCAGCGCGAAACGGGTAACGCGATGTTGTCGGCAATGAGCCACAATGAACTGGCGCTCGAAGACAACCGGCTTGAAGAAATGATCCGCGCCCGGCTCTTCAAGGCGTTCTTGGACAGCTTACGGTTTGCTAACTAGACAAAAGTGCGATTGTGTCATGTTGCAAGTTGTAGGGACAACATATAATATTATTGGTCAAACACAATAAGTAGTTTTGTAGTGGAACTTAAGCTTGTTGTTTGGATACGGAGGTATGTGCATGGATAACTTATTTACTGTGAGCGCGAAGAACGTTCTCTCGATTGCTCAAAACGAAGCACGCTCATTTCATCACCA
This sequence comes from Lacticaseibacillus sharpeae JCM 1186 = DSM 20505, assembly GCF_001436225.1. Classification (GTDB taxonomy): domain Bacteria; phylum Bacillota; class Bacilli; order Lactobacillales; family Lactobacillaceae; genus Lacticaseibacillus; species Lacticaseibacillus sharpeae. Next base: position 1,535 of record NZ_AYYO01000056.1, read on the forward strand.
TGCAGTTGGTACGGAACACATCCTGCTGGCTTTAGTGACGGAGACTGACGGTTTAGCGGGCAAAACTTTGCGGCAGCTGGGAGTCACGGTTGATACCGTGCATGATGACATCGAAACCTACACGGGTTTTGGCTCCCTGCCAGCCAGTGCAATGGGCGCCGATGCCTATTTACCATACTCGCCGAAGGGTAAAGCGTTGCTCGCGTTTGCCGGCGATGAAGCTAAGCGAACGGGTGCAACCAAAATCGGCACCGAGCACATCCTGCTTGGCTTGCTCTCTGATGAACAGACCATTGCGGTGCGGATTCTCGCAAGTTATGAGCTGACCGTGAAGAAACTGCGGCAGCTGGTGCTGAAAAAGATGGGCGTTAGTGACAAGCCCAGTGCGCGGCCAACGCGTCAGATTGGCACGAGCCCAACCCCAACGCTGGATGGACTTGCCCGTGATCTGACCCAGATGGCACGGGAAAACAAGATGGATCCGGTTGTCGGCCGTGACGAAGAAGTCGCCCGCCTGATTCAGATTCTGGCTCGGCGCACGAAGAACAATCCCGTCCTGATTGGCGAACCGGGGGTGGGTAAAACCGCCATTGCTGAGGGCTTTGCTGAACGCATTGTTGCCGGCAAGGTGCCAATGGATATGCGGACTAAGCGTGTCATGATGCTGGATATGGGCTCACTAGTTGCCGGCACCAAGTACCGTGGTGAGTTTGAAGACCGCCTCAAGAAGATTATTGACGAAATTTACAAGAACGGTGACGTCATTCTCTTCATTGATGAACTCCACACGTTGATTGGCGCTGGTGGCGCTGAAGGGGCTATTGACGCTTCGAACATTCTGAAGCCCGCCCTTGCCCGGGGCGAGTTGCAACTCATTGGGGCCACGACGCTCGATGAATACCAGAAGTACGTGGAAAAAGACGCGGCCTTAGAGCGGCGGTTTGCCACGATTCAGGTCAACGAGCCTAGTCAGCAGGAAGCGGAACAAATCCTGCGCGGGTTGCGTCCCCGCTACGAAGAGCACCACGGGATTACCATCAGCGATGAGGCCCTGCATGCCGCCGTTGAACTGTCCATCCGCTACATCACGACGCGCTTCTTGCCCGACAAGGCGATTGACCTGGTCGACGAATCAGCCGCCAAGGTACGGATTGCGGCTGCAGATAAGCCAACTCCGACCGACAAGCTTGAAGACAAGATTGTCGCGGTGACAAGCGCTAAGGAAACCGCCATTGCTGCCCAGGAATTTGAGAAGGCCGCAACACTGCGCGAAGATGAGCAACGTCTTACGCGGGAGCTTGCAGCGAAGCAGGCCAACAGTACGGACGACTTGTCCGTGCGCAAGGACGTTGTGGTCACCGCCACGGACGTTGCCGAAGTTGTTGCTCAGTGGACCGGCGTGCCTGTGACGCAGTTGACCAAGCGGGAAAGCGAACGCCTGATGCACCTGGAAAAGCAGCTACACCAGCGCGTCGTTGGCCAGGAAGAGGCCGTGTCGGCGGTTGCCCGTGCTATTCGTCGTGCGCGGAGTGGGCTGAAGGCACCTAACCGGCCAATCGGGAGCTTCATGTTCCTCGGCCCAACGGGGGTCGGGAAAACCGAGCTCGCCAAGGCGCTGGCTGAATCCATGTTCGGTAGTGAAGACGCGATTATTCGGGTCGACATGTCTGAATACATGGAAAAATACAGTACCTCGCGCCTCATTGGGGCCGCACCGGGCTATGTTGGTTACGAAGAAGGTGGCCAGTTGACCGAAAAGGTGCGCAACAAGCCGTACTCCGTCGTGCTGCTGGACGAAGTGGAAAAGGCGCACCCAGACGTGTTCAACCTGTTGCTGCAGGTATTAGACGATGGTTACCTGCGCGATGCTAAGGGCCGGATGGTTGACTTCCGCAACACGATTCTTATCATGACGTCTAACCTGGGTGCCACCGCACTGCGCGATGAGAAGAGCGTCGGCTTTGGGGCGAAAACCAATGCTGATGATTACAACGCCATGCGCGGCCGCATTTTGGAAGAGCTCAAGCGTTACTTCCGACCAGAATTCCTCAACCGGATTGACGAAACCCTGGTCTTCCACAGCCTGGGCAAGACGGAATTGCGCTCAATCGTCAAGATCATGGCTAAACAGCTGCTCGGTCGGGTTCGGGAACAGGGGATTGGCGTCAAGCTTACCCCTGCCGCCCTCGACGCAATTGCCAAGGCCGGCTTCGATCCTGAATACGGCGCGCGGCCAATTCGCCGGGCACTGCAGCGGGACGTTGAAGATCAGCTGAGTGAGATTCTACTGGCAGGCACCGCCAAGCCGGGGGACACCATTACCATTGGTGCGAAGAAGGGCAAAATTACCTTCACCACGCACCACCCCGAACAAGCAACACCAGAAGCTAAGGAAGCTGAACTAACCACGGCCAAGTAATTGTACGAAAGCATTTACAACAAACCTCCGCGCTTGTCAAGACCCATTCTTGACAAGCACGGGGGTTTTGCTGTACACTACTTACAGTTGTGTATCAGCTCGGACAACGACTACGCGTGATCTATTGTCCACGCAAGGTCGGCATAAAAGTCAAAAGTGGCAGCATTTGAAGTGCTACTTTTGGTTTTTTTTTGCCTAAAAAGTCTGGCAGATACAACTTGTAAACTAAATGTAATATTCAGTTTGCAATTGGATATATTAAACGTTGATTTTTGGCAATCTATTAGAGGGGTGAATAACTTGGCAGGACACTTAGTGAACTACGGTAAGCACCGCACCCGCCGTTCCTACGCCCGCATCAAGGAAGTTCTCGATCTGCCTAACCTGATCGAGATTCAAACGAACTCATACCAGTGGTTCCTTGATGAAGGCCTGCGCGAAATGTTCGACGACATCATGCCAATCTCTGACTTCCAAGGAAATCTGAGTTTGGAATTCGTCGACTACCAGTTGCTTGAACCTAAGTACACTGTGGAAGAAGCACGTCAGCACGATGCTAACTACTCAGCACCACTGCACGTTACGCTGCGCTTGACCAACCACGAAACTGGCGAAATCAAGTCCCAGGACGTGTTCTTTGGCGACTTCCCACTGATGACTGAACAGGGGACCTTCATTATTAACGGTGCGGAACGAGTTATCGTTTCGCAGCTTGTTCGTTCTCCTGGGGTCTACTTCAACAGCGCCGTTGACAAGAACAGCCGTACCACATACGGGACAACCGTGATTCCTAACCGTGGTGCATGGCTTGAATACGAAACCGACGCCAAGGACATTGCGTACGTCCGGATTGACCGGACCCGTAAGATTCCACTGACCGAACTCGTTCGGGCTCTTGGTTTTGGCTCTGACCAGGACATCATCAACATGTTCGGTGACAACGATTCCCTGATGCTTACATTGGAGAAGGATGTCCACAAGAACACTGATGACTCCCGGACTGACGAAGCCCTGAAGGATATCTACGAACGCCTACGTCCAGGTGAACCAAAGACTGCTGATTCCAGCCGTTCCCTGCTGTACGCGCGTTTCTTCGACCCAAAGCGTTACGACCTCGCTAACGTTGGTCGGTACAAGGTAAACAAGAAGCTGACCCTGAAGAACCGTTTGCTCGGCCAGACGCTTGCTGAAACCTTGGCTGATCCTGATACCGGTGAAGTGATTGCGAACAAGGGTGACAAGGTTACCCGCCAGCTGATGGATACTTTGACGCCATACCTGGAACGCGACGACTTCAAGACCGTCACCTACACCCCAAGCACTGATGGTGTACTGCAAGACCCAATGACCTTGCAGATTGTGAAGGTTTACTCCCAGGTTAACCCTGAAAAGGAAGTTAACCTGATTGGTAACGGTCAGATTGGTAAGAAGACCAAGAACCTGACCCCTGCCGACATCATTGCTTCCATGAACTACTTCTTGAACCTGCAAGAAGGTCTTGGTAGCACCGACGACATCGACCACTTGGGTAACCGGCGTATCCGTTCTGTTGGTGAACTCCTGCAGAACCAGTTCCGCATTGGTTTGTCCCGGATGGAACGTGTTGTTCGTGAACGGATGTCCATCCAGGACGTTTCCACCGTTACCCCACAGCAGCTGATTAACATTCGGCCTGTTGTTGCTTCCATTAAGGAATTCTTCGGTTCATCCCAGCTGTCCCAGTTCATGGACCAGACCAACCCACTCGGGGAACTTACGAACAAGCGTCGTCTCTCCGCCCTTGGTCCTGGTGGTTTGACGCGTGACCGTGCTGGTTATGAAGTTCGAGACGTGCACTACACCCACTATGGTCGTATGTGTCCTATCGAAACGCCAGAAGGTCCTAACATCGGTCTGATTAACTCCCTTGCTAGTTACGCTGTTGTTAACCCATACGGCTTCATCGAAACCCCATACCGGCGTGTTTCATGGGAAGACCACAAGGTTACCGACAAGATCGATTACCTGACCGCTGACGAAGAAGATAACTACATCGTTGCCCAAGCAAACTCACCACTGAACGATGACGGTTCTTTTGAAGAAGCAACCGTGCTTGCTCGGCACAAGGATGACAACATTGAAGTTAGCCCCGAAAAGGTTGACTACATGGACGTTTCCCCTAAGCAAGTAGTTGCCGTTGCTACCGCCTGCATTCCTTTCTTGGAAAACGATGACAGTAACCGTGCCCTCATGGGTGCGAACATGCAGCGTCAGGCTGTGCCTTTGATTAACCCCCACGCACCACTTGTTGGTACCGGGATGGAATACAAGGCTGCACATGACTCTGGGACCGCCGTTCAGGCGCGCTTTGACGGGACCGTTACGTACGTTGATGCGAAGACCATCAAGGTGCGTCGCAGTGATGACTCCGCTGAAGACACCTACACGCTCATGAAGTTCCGTCGTAGTAACGCTGGTAAGAACTACAACCAGAAGCCAATCGTGCGCCTCGGCGACAAGGTTGACACTGGTGAAATCATTGCCGATGGTCCTGCGATGGATAATGGTGAACTTGCTCTTGGTCAGAACCCAGTTATCGCGTTCATGACCTGGAACATGTACAACTATGAAGATGCTATCGTGTTGTCCGAAAAGCTGGTGCGTGAAGATGCTTACACCTCAATTCACATTGAAGAGTACGAATCTGAAGCACGTGACACCAAGCTCGGACCTGAAGAAGTAACACGCGAAATTCCTAACGTTGGTGATGAAGCCCTCAAGGATCTCGACGAATACGGGATTATCCGTGTTGGTGCCGAAGTTCAAGACGGCGACATTCTCGTTGGTAAGGTTACGCCTAAGGGTGTGACCGAGCTTTCCGCTGAAGAACGTCTCTTGCACGCTATCTTCGGTGAAAAGGCACGTGAAGTCCGCGATACCTCCCTCCGTGTTCCTCATGGTGGTGGCGGGATTGTTCAGGACGTCCACATCTTCACCCGTGAAGCCGGCGACGAACTGGCTCCCGGTGTGAACATGATGGTTCGTGTCTACATTACCCAGAAGCGTAAGATTCAAGTTGGGGACAAGATGGCCGGTCGTCATGGTAACAAGGGGACTGTTTCCATCGTTGTTCCTGAAGAAGACATGCCATTCCTGCCAGACGGTACCCCAGTTGATATCTGTCTGTCACCAATGGGTGTGCCATCCCGTATGAACATCGGGCAAGTGCTCGAATTACACTTGGGGATGGCCGCACGCAAGCTTGGCATCCACGTTGCCAGCCCAGTATTCGATGGTGCACGTGAAAAGGACCTGTGGGATACCGTTAAGGAAGCTGACATGCCATCTGATGGTAAGTCAATTCTGTACGATGGTCGCACTGGTGAACCTTTCGAAACCCGTGTCTCCGTTGGGGTTATGTACTACCTGAAGCTTGCCCACATGTCCGCCGACAAGCTGCACGCTCGTTCCATCGGACCTTACTCTCTCGTTACGCAGCAGCCACTGGGTGGTAAAGCCCAGTTTGGTGGCCAACGTTTCGGGGAAATGGAAGTTTGGGCCCTCGAAGCTTACGGTGCTGCTTACACGCTGCAAGAAATCTTGACCTACAAGTCAGATGACGTTGTCGGCCGTGTTAAGACGTACGAAGCCATCGTTAAGGGTGAACCAATTCCTAAGCCTGGTGTTCCAGAAAGTTTCCGCGTTCTGGTTAAGGAACTGCAGGCACTTGGTCTGGACATGAAGGTGCTCGATGCCGCGAAGAACGAAATCGAACTGCGCGACATGGACGATGATGACGATGATGTTGTCAGCGTCGACGCCCTGGAGAAGTTTGCCAAGGAGCAAGAAGCAAAGAAGGCTGCCGATGAAGCAACCAAGGCTGCTGCAACCGAGCAGAAGTCAGAAGATAAAGAATAGGAGGGTACCCTGTGATTGACGTCAACAAGTTTGAAAGCATGCAAGTCGGTCTGGCCTCACCAGACAAGATTCGCAGCTGGTCTTACGGGGAAGTAAAAAAGCCCGAAACGATCAACTACCGCACGCTCAAGCCAGAGCGTGATGGGTTGTTCGACGAGCGGATTTTCGGCCCAACCAAGGACTGGGAATGTGCTTGTGGTAAGTACAAGCGAATTCGCTACAAGGGCATTGTTTGTGACCGTTGTGGTGTTGAAGTAACCCGTGCCAAGGTTCGTCGTGAACGGATGGGTCACATCGAACTGGCTGCACCTGTATCCCACATCTGGTACTTCAAGGGTATCCCAAGTCGGATGGGTCTTGTCCTCGACATGTCCCCACGTTCCCTCGAAGAAGTTATTTACTTCGCATCCTACGTTGTGATTGACCCAGGCGATACCGCCCTGGCCAAGAAGCAGCTTTTGACCGAACGTGAATACCGTGAAAAGCGCGAAGAATACGGCAACGGCTTCAACGCGAAGATGGGTGCCGAAGCCGTTAAGGAACTCCTCGAAGACGTTGACCTCGAAGCTGAAGTCAAGGAACTCAAGGAAGACCTGAAGACTGCTTCAGGGCAGAAGCGGACCCGTGCCATTCGGCGTCTGGATATTCTGGACGCATTCCGTCAGTCTGGGAACAACCCAGCCTGGATGGTTATGGACACGATTCCCGTTATCCCACCTGACTTGCGGCCAATGGTTCAGCTTGAAGGTGGCCGTTTCGCCACGTCCGACCTGAACGATTTGTACCGTCGTGTGATTAACCGTAACAACCGGCTCAAGCGTCTGCTCGATCTGAACGCCCCAAGCATCATCGTGCAGAACGAAAAGCGGATGCTGCAGGAAGCTGTCGATGCCCTCATCGATAACGGTCGTCGTGGCCGTCCGGTTACCGGTCCTGGTAACCGTCCACTCAAGAGTTTGTCCCACATGCTTAAAGGTAAGCAGGGTCGTTTCCGTCAGAACCTGCTTGGTAAGCGTGTTGACTACTCCGGCCGTTCCGTTATTGACGTTGGCCCTACGCTGAAGTTCTACCAGTGTGGTCTGCCACACGAAATGGCACTGGAACTCTTCAAGCCATTCATGATGCGCGAACTGGTTAAGCGCGACATGGCGTCCAACATCAAGAACGCTCGCCGCAAGATTGACCGCCAGGATGACGACATCTGGGATGTACTGGAAGATGTCATCAAGGAACGTCCCGTACTCCTGAACCGTGCACCTACCCTGCACCGTCTCGGGATTCAGGCCTTCGAACCTGTTCTGGTTGATGGTAAGGCGATGCGTCTGCACCCAATCGTGTGTGAAGCTTACAACGCCGACTTTGACGGTGACCAAATGGCTATCCACGTGCCACTGTCTGACGAAGCGCAGGCTGAAGCACGTCTGCTCATGCTGGCTGCACACCACATCCTGACGCCTAAGGATGGTAAGCCAATCGTTACGCCTTCTCAAGACATCGTGCTTGGTAACTACTACCTGACGATGGAAGAAGTTGGCCGTGTCGGTGAAGGGATGATCTTCAAGGACGCAGCTGAAGTAATCATGGCCCACGAAAACGGCGATGTGCACTTGCACACCCGGATTGGTCTGGCTGTTGATTCCATGCCAAACAAGCCGTTCTCCGAAGACCAGCGCGGTAAGATCATTGTTACCAGTGTTGGTAAGGTCATCTTCAACGAAATCATGCCTGAAGGTCTCCCATACCTGAACGAACCAACCGTTGATAACATCATCAACGGTGTGCCAGATAAGTACTTCCTGGCCAAGGGTGAAGACATCACTGCCTACCTGGAAACGGCTGAGCTCATTAAGCCATTCAAGAAGGGCTTCCTGTCTGACATCATTGCTGAAGTATTCAAGACCTACAAGGTTCAGCGGACCTCCGATCTGCTGGATGACATGAAGACGCTTGGTTACACGCAGGCAACTAACTCCGGTCTGACCGTTGGGGTTGCCGACGTGCCGCACGTGCCTGAAAAGCAGGAAATCGTTGATGCTGCCCACAAGCAGGTCAACACGGTTTCCAAGCAGTTCCGTCGTGGGCTCATTACCGATGACGAACGGCACGAACGGGTTATCAGCATTTGGAACTCAGCTAAGGACGAAATTCAACAGAAGCTTGTTGATAACTTCGACCCGAAGAACCCAATCTCCATGATGAGTGATTCCGGTGCCCGTGGTAACATCTCTAACTTCACCCAGCTTGCCGGGATGCGTGGTCTGATGGCCGCTCCTAACGGTGGGATGATGGAAGTTCCAGTTATCTCTAACTTCCGTGAAGGGCTTTCCGTTCTGGAAATGTTCATGAGTACTCACGGTGCTCGTAAGGGGATGACCGATACCGCGCTGAAGACCGCTGACTCAGGTTACCTGACTCGTCGTCTGGTCGATGTTGCGCAGGATGTTATCGTTCGTGAAGAAGACTGTGGCACTGACCGTGGTCTTGACGTATACGCCATTCGCGAAGGTAACGAAATGATTGAACCTCTCTACGACCGTCTGGTTGGCCGTTACGCACAGAAGACCGTGCGCGACCCACAGAGTGGCGAAATCATTGCGAACAAGGGTAGCTTGCTCGATGAAGACACAGCACAGCGGATTGTTGATGCTGGGGTTGAGAAGGTTACGATTCGTTCCGTCTTCACATGTAACACCAAGCACGGTGTCTGCCAGAAGTGTTATGGCCGTAACCTTGCTACCGGTGAACAGGTTGAAGTTGGTGAAGCAGTCGGGACCGTCGCAGCGCAGTCTATCGGTGAACCTGGTACTCAGCTGACCATGCGTAACTTCCATACCGGTGGTGTTGCCGGTGGTGAAGATATTACGCAAGGGCTCCCTCGTATCCAGGAAATCTTCGAAGCACGTAACCCTAAGGGGCTCGCGGTTATCACCGAAGTTACTGGTGAAATCACGGCCATTGACGAAAACCCAGCAGAACACACCCGTGAGATTACGGTTCAGGGCGAAACCGATACCCGTTCTTACAGTGTGCCTTACGCATCCAGTGTTGCCGTCGCAGAAGGTGACCACGTTGTTCGTGGTCAGCGTCTGACTGGTGGTTCTGTTGACCCTAAGGAACTGATTAAGGTTACCGACGTTATGGACACGGAAAACTACCTGCTCCATGAAGTGCAGAAGGTTTACCGTATGCAAGGTATCGAAATCGGTGACAAGCATATCGAAGTAATGGTTCGGCAGATGCTGCGGAAGATCCGGGTCATGGACCCAGGGGACACCGAGATTCTGCCTGGTACCCTCCTCGATATTGGTGAATTCAACGACCGCAACCGGGAAACCCTGGTTAGTGGTGGTATCCCTGCAACTGGCCGTCCAGTTCTGCTCGGGATTACCAAGGCATCCCTTGAAACCAACAGTTTCCTCTCTGCTGCTTCCTTCCAGGAAACAACACGAGTGCTCACGGATGCTTCCATTCGCGGCAAGAACGACCCACTGCTTGGGCTCAAGGAAAATGTTATCATCGGGAAGATTATTCCTGCTGGTACCGGTATGGCAACGTACCGTCACATGGAACCAAAGACCGTTGGCGCAGTCTCCGAAAACGTGTACTCCATCTCTGATCTTGAAGAGAAGATGCACAAGGAAGGCGACGAACCAGCTACTGAGGCCCCAGAAACCAAGTAGTTTAATTAAAGCGTCAGGACGTCTGTCCTGGCGCTTTTTTTGTGCCCCGAAACGGGTTGTTAATCCTGTTAGCGGTAACAAGACGATAAAGCTTGTTACCGTTTTCGCAGCCATATACCCTAGAAACAGAAGGAAGGGATATTTATGGCAGAGTGGTACGACCATGCGATAATTTACCAAATATATCCGAAATCATTCCAGGATAGCAATGGGGATGGCATCGGGGACCTAAACGGGATTCAGCAACGGATTCCGTACCTCAAACAGCTCGGAATTAACGCGGTGTGGCTCAACCCCGTCTTCGTGTCGCCGCAAGTGGACAACGGTTATGACGTGGCGAACTATTACGCAATTGATGAGCGGATGGGCACCATGGCGGACATGGAGGCGCTGATTAAGGCAATGCATGCGGCTGGTATCCGCGTGATTATGGACTTTGTGCTCAACCACACGTCCGATCAGCACCCGTGGTTCCAGGATGCGGTGACTACGAAGAACAGCATTTACCGTGATTATTATATTTTTGCTGGCGAAAATGGGCAGCGGCCGAATAATTGGGGCAGTTTCTTTGGCGGTTCCGTCTGGGCGGCGGATCCTAGCGGCAGCGGGCAATCATACTTCCACCTATTTGATAAGCGCATGCCGGACCTGAACTGGGCGAATCCGGAAGTGCGGCTCGCGATGGGGGATGTGGCCGAATTCTGGCTGGCTAAAGGCATCGATGGTCTGCGGCTGGACGCATTCATTCACATTGCGAAGGCCGATTTAGGGCAGGATTACCCCACGGATGACCCGACCGAGCCGGTAGTAGCGGAACCGTTCTTCGCGAACCTGCCGAACGTTCAGCGCTGGCTCCGTCCGTTTTGTGCGCGGATTAAACAGGATTATCCGGGTGCGTTCTTACTGGGTGAGGCGGCCAGTGCCAACGTTAACTTAGCGGTTGATTACACTAGTGACCACGCCAAGCTCATGGATTCAGTGATTACCTTCCGCTACTTTGACCGGGACGAAAGCCAGGTCTTACCCAACCTGCCGGCAAATTATCAGCCGGCGCCACTTAACTGGCAGCATTTTCGGCAGACACAGGCCGTGTGGCAGCAAACACTGCAGGGCGTGGCGCAACCAACGTTGTACTGGGGGAACCACGACATGGCACGCCTGGCCACCCGCATTGCGCAGACGCCGGTGCAGGCCCGCAGCGTGGCCATGCTGATGTATCTGGAACGCGGGATTCCGATTATCTACTACGGCGAGGAACTGGGCATGGCCAACCTGGAGTTCACGGACGCCGCGCAGTTCAACGACGTCACGGTTGACGATTTCGTCCGCCAAGCAATTCAAAATGGGTTTACGCGCGAGCAGGCACTGCAGCTGGTGAGTCAGACGCACAAGCTGCCGGCGCGCGGACCGATGCTGTGGGACGACAGCCCGCAGCACGGCTTTAGCACTAGCAAGCCGTGGCTGAATGGTGGCGGCAGCACTACGCCACCTGTTGCCAGTCAGGAACAAGATGAGCAGAGCATGCTGAACTTTTACCGGCAACTGCTGGCGATTAAGCAGCAGCCAGTGTTCCAAGATGGCGCGTTCCGCTTGCTGACCATGGGGGATGCCAGTTACGTCTACTTGCGGCAAAGCGCGGTGGAAACAGCACTGGTTGCCGTTAACCTGACCGCGGCGCCAATTAGCTTGACGTTGCCGGCGGGGGATTACACGCCGCTGCTGCACGCGGGCGATTTTGCGCTTGCGGACGTCAAATTGGATCTTGCACCGTACGCTGGCGTCGCTTTTCAACGTTATTAACGCAGAGATTTAGGGGGATTATTGATGATTAATGCAGCATTACGGCACCGTCCAGAAAGTGAAGACTGCTTCCTTTACGACCAGGAGCATTTGCGGCTGCGGTTCCATTCCGCCAGTGGGGATATTGCCAGTGTCACCGTGCTTTATGGGGACCCTTACTGGAATCTGCCCAGCGCTGACGGCCGTTACGTTTTTCAATATGAACAACAGGCAATGACTAAACTCGGCACCGGGGAAGCGTTAGACCACTGGGCCTGCACGCTGACGGCGCCATTTGCCCGGATGCAGTACCTGTTTTTGGTCACGGATAAGGCCGGCGTGTCCGTCTTGGTGGGCGACCGCGGCATTCGCGCCGACAGCCAGGAGAACCGCCTGGAAGTGTCCAACTACTTCCGCGTGCCGTACTTCCACGCAATCGACATGGTGCAAACGCCAGATTGGGTGAAGCAAACGGTGTGGTACCAGATTTTTCCGGAACGGTTCGCTAACGGTGATCAGACCAACGACCCGGCGAACACTAAGCCATGGCGGCCAGCCGACCACCCTGGGCGTGAGGACTTTTACGGCGGCGATTTGCAGGGCGTGCTTGATCACCTCGATGACTTGCAGGCACTGGGTATCAATGGGCTTTACTTCTGCCCGATTTTCACCGCCAGCTCCAACCACAAGTACGACACGATTGATTACCTCGAGATTGACCCGGCGTTCGGGGATAAGGCGCTGTTCGCCAAATTGGTGACGGAAGCCCACGCCCGCGGGATGAAGATCATGCTGGATGCCGTCTTCAACCACATGGGTTATGAAAGCATGCAGTGGCAGGATGTGCTGGCAAACGGCGCGAAATCGCGATTTGCATCCTGGTTCCACATCCACGAATTCCCGGTCACCCCATTCCGTGACCCAATTCACGATGGGGGCAAGCCGCAGTTCGACACGTTTGGCTTCGAGCCACACATGCCTAAGCTCAATACGGCGAACCCTGAAGTGCAGGATTACCTGCTGAGCGTTGCCAAGTACTGGGTGGAAGAATTCGATATTGATGCTTGGCGGTTAGATGTTGCCAACGAGGTGGATCACCACTTCTGGCGGCGTTTCTACGCGGCGGTGACAGCAATCAAGCCGGACTTTTACGTGCTTGGTGAAGTATGGCACTCCAGCCAACCGTGGCTGAATGGCGGTGAGTTCTCTGGCGTAATGAACTACGCCTACACGCAGCTGACGATGGACCACTTCCTGACGCACAAGCAATCAGCACAGGAGCTGGTTGAACGGCTCACGGACCAGTTGATGCTGTACCGCGACCAAGTCAACCAGGTCATGCTTAACATGCTGGACTCGCACGATACAGCGCGGCTGTTGACCCAGGCTGGCGACGACCAAGATTTGGCCCTGCAAACCCTAGCGTTTATCTTCACCCAGACCGGGGCGCCGTGCATCTATTACGGCACCGAAATGGGGATGGACGGGGACAATGATCCCGACGACCGCCGGCCAATGGACTGGAGCAAACTGGGCGGGAAGACGTGGCAAAAAGTGGCGGCGTTGATTAAGGTGCGGCGCGACCACGCGGCCACCTTTGGCCAGGGCAGCACGGCCTTGACGGTCACGGACGCTGGCCTGATTAAGGTGGAACGCAGCGGCGAGCAGCACATCACGGCCTACTTCAACACGACCGACCGCGAGATTGAACTGACTGCCACGCCGGTTTTGGCCCAGAACTTCCAGGCTAACGTACTGGCGCCCAAAGGCTTTGTGGTGAGCGTGGATTAATATCTTGATAGCGGTAACAGAGTTTTACCAATTGTAAAAGCGCTTGCATCAAAACATAATTAATAGTGTACCAAGGCGTTGCAAGTTGGCGCTGGTACCAAGTAGGTTAGCAAGTGCATTAATAATTGAGTGAGCAGACCGGCAGCACGGTTCGCGAAGCTCTGTGAGGTTAGTAAGATGAAACGTATTTTTGAAATTGATCCGTGGCTCATCACAAGCCATCAGTTAGAAGTAAAAGATAAACGGCTCCAAGAAAGCATCACGGCAATCGGCAATGGCTACATGGGACTACGCGGTAACTTTGAAGAAGGTTACTCCGGCGACCACCTCCAAGGTACGTACATTGCTGGCACCTGGTTCCCCGACAAGACGCGGGTCGGCTGGTGGAAGAATGGCTACCCCGAGTATTTCGGCAAAGTCATCAACGCCCCGAGCTTCATCGACATCGGCATCACGGTGAATGGTGTGCGGGTGGATCTCGCTAAGAGCAAGTTCCGCGACTTCACCTTAACGCTGGATATGCATCAAGGGTTGCTCCGCCGCAGCTTCGTGCTCGAGCAAGAAACGGCAACGGTGCGCTTCGAATTTGCCCGCTTCCTTAGCTTACGGGTACGGCAGGCGGCCTTCATTCAGGTCACCGCGACCGTGCTCAGTGGGAATGCAGCGATTAAGTTCGACGCTGGTATCAACGGCAACGTGGTCAACGAAGACAGTAACTACGACGACCACTTCTGGTTACCAGATGCGACCGATGCTACTGCGGGCTACATTCAGATGACCACGCGGCCCAACCCGTTCAAGGTACCGCAGTTCACGGTTCTGGTGCAGCAGGCATTACGCCGTGACGGGGTTCCGATTCAGGGTAACGTCAGCAGTGAGCCTGGCCGCGTGAACGCGCAGGTTACCGCGAAGCTAGCAGCTGGTGAGCAGGTAACCCTGGAGAAGGACGTGGTGGTTGTAACCAGCCGCGACGTTGCCAAGGACGCACAACTGGTTGCCACACAGAAGCTGATGCAAACGGCGCAGGCCCAAAGTTTCCGCGAAAACCTCCGCAGCCACGAAGCATTGTGGGCGCAGCGGTGGCGCGGCAGTGATGTCACCATTGATGGTGATGTGGCCGCCCAGCAAGGGATTCGCTTCAACATCGCCCAAATGTTCATGACCTACTACGGGGAGGACAAGCGGCTGAATATCGGACCCAAGGGCTTCACTGGTGAAAAATACGGTGGCGCCACTTACTGGGATACTGAAGCCTACGTTGTGCCGATGTACTTGGCGGTCACGCCCCCAGACGTTACGCACGCACTGCTGCAGTACCGGCACGACCAACTGCCTGGCGCCTACCACAACGCGCAGCAGCAAGGCCTGGCCGGCGCACTGTTCCCGATGGTGACCTTCAACGGGATCGAGTGCCACAACGAGTGGGAAATCACGTTTGAAGAATTGCACCGGAACGCGGCCGTTGCCTTTGCGATTTACCAGTACACAGCCTACACCGGTGATGAAAGTTACGTGAACGGTCCGGGGCTAGAGGTGCTCGTCGGGATTGCCCGCTTCTGGGCCGACCGCGTCCACTTCAGCCAGCGCAAGCAGATGTATATGCTGCACGGCGTAACGGGGCCGAATGAATATGAGAACAACGTCAACAATAACTGGTACACCAACACGATGGCTTCCTGGTGTTTGGAATACGCGTTGCAGCGGCTGGCGAAGGGCAATGCAGATGTTGTTGCCAAGCTAGCAGTCAGCGACACGGAGGCTGCACACTGGCAGGACATCATCGACCGGATGTACCGGCCGGAAGATAAGCAACTGGGCATTTTCGTGCAAAACGACACGTTCCTGGATAAGGATATTCGCCCAGCCAGCTCAATTCCCGCTGACCAGCGGCCGATTAATCAGCACTGGTCCTGGGACCGCATCTTACGTTCGCCGTTCATCAAGCAGGCGGACGTCCTTCAGGGGATTTACTTCCTGAATGATCGGTTTACGCAAGCGGAAAAAGAGCGTAACTTCGACTTTTACGAACCACTGACGGTCCACGAAAGTTCGCTGAGTGCGTCGATTCACGCGATTCTGGCGGCGGAACTGGGCAAGAGTGCCAAAGCCGTTGAACTGTATGCCCGTACGGCTCGCCTCGACCTCGACAACTACAACAACGACACCGACGATGGGCTGCACATTACGTCCATGAGTGGTGGGTGGCTAGCAATCGTCCAGGGCTTTGCCGGGATGCGCTACAATCACGACACGCTTAGCTTCAAGCCGTTCTTGCCGGACAAGTGGCACAGTTACAGCTTCAAGTTGAACTACCGTGGCCGGATCATCGGCGTCCGGATTGGTAAGCAGGCAGAGTTCACCCTGCTCGACGGCCCTGAACTAGACGTGATGGTGTTTGATCAGCAGGTTCACCTGCAAGAAGGAGTGCATGATGCTCAAAGGATTGATATTTGATGTCGACGGGGTCATCACCGATTCCGCGACCTACCATTTGAAAGCATGGCGGGCACTAGCGACCAGCCTCGGCATTGATTTGCCGGCAGCTGCCGACGATGAACTGCGCGGACGTTCACGCATGGATTCACTGGCAGTTATCATGCGCTATGCCGGACGCACCGGTCAGTACACGGAAGCTGAACTGCAGGCCATGGCGGACCAGAAGAACGCGATGTACCAACAGGCGATTCAGTCGATGAACGCTGATTCGGTATTACCGGGAATGCGGCAACTGCTTGAAGATGCGCGCCAGGCACATTTGACCATGGCGATTGCATCTGCGTCCCGCAACGCGCCGGTGATTCTCGAACACCTTAATTTAACGCAATACTTCGACGCCGTGGTTGATCCCGCGACGCTCACGCATGGTAAACCTGATCCAGAAATCTACCAGCGAGCCCAAGAATTACTCGGACTGGCGGCAGATGAGGTGATTAGCTTTGAAGATGCACCGGCAGGCGTGGCGGCCATTAAGGCTGCGGGGCAATTTGCAGTCGGAATTGGCGCCGCAACCACCCTGGCAGCTGCTGATTACAACGTGCCCGATACCACGCATTTGGTATTAGCGAACGTTATCCACGCTTTTCAGCAGGCCTAGATGCCGCGACTAGCCGCAAATAATACGAGAGAAGGGATGCACAATGGTTGAAATTGATTTAAATCACCTCTACAAAAAATACGATCACGCTGACGAGCCCTCCGTTAAGGACTTCGACCTGCACATCAAGGATAAGGAATTCATCGTTTTCGTTGGTCCATCTGGGTGCGGGAAGTCCACAACGCTACGGATGATTGCCGGGCTTGAAGACATCACGGACGGGACGCTCGAAATCGACCACCAAGTAATGAACGATGTGGCGCCAAAGGACCGGAATATCGCGATGGTGTTCCAGAACTACGCGCTGTACCCCCACATGACGGTGTTCGACAACATGGCGTTCGGACTCAAACTGCGGCACTACAAGAAGGCAGACATTCAGCAACGGGTGGACAACGCCGCGAAGATTCTCGGTCTCACCGATTTTCTCGGGCGCAAACCCGCCGACCTCTCTGGGGGCCAGCGGCAACGGGTTGCGCTGGGGCGGGCCATTGTGCGTGACGCGCCAATCTTCCTGATGGACGAACCACTGTCCAACCTGGATGCGAAATTGCGTGTGTCCATGCGGGCGGAAATCGCCAAGCTCCATCAGCGGCTGAACACAACAACCATCTACGTCACACACGACCAGACCGAAGCAATGACGATGGCCGATCGCGTGGTCGTCATGTCTGTCGGTCAGGTTCAGCAAATCGGCAGTCCTGAAGAAGTTTACCTGCACCCGAAGAACCAGTTTGTCGCTGGTTTCATTGGTTCGCCAGCCATGAACTTCTTCCCCGTGACCTACCAGGATGGCAAGATTACGGACGGCAAGGGGCTCACCTTGAAGGTTCCAGAAGGCCGCGCCCGCGTTTTGAACGACAAGGGCTACAACGGCAAGCAGATTACATTCGGGATTCGGCCCGAAGACATCCACAGCGAAGAAGCGTTCCTCGAAACCTGGCCGGATGCCGTGGTTAAGTCCCAAGTGGTTGTTTCCGAACTCCTCGGGGCGACGGTGCAGATGTACCAGAAGGTTGATGACACCGAGTTCGTTGCGGTGGTGCCTGCACGGAACCTGCACAATCCGGGCGACACGGTCGCCATGGGCTTTGACGTTAACAAGGGCCACTTCTTCGACGCTGAAACAACTGAAGCAATCGTGGAGTAGTGCAGTGATTTGAGAGGGGTGATGTTATGGCAGAATGGTGGCGCAATGCCGTGGTTTACCAGATTTATCCACGGAGCTTCCAAGATAGTAATGGGGATGGCATCGGGGATCTGCGCGGAATTATCTCGCGGCTAGACTATTTAGCCCAGCTCGGGGTAAACGCGATTTGGTTGAGCCCAGTGTACAAGTCACCGGGGATGGATAATGGTTACGACATTGCGGATTACGAGGCAATTGATCCGCAGTACGGAACCATGGCGGATATGGATGCGCTGATTGCGGAAGCAAAGCAGCGGCACATCCGCATCATTATGGATTTAGTGGTGAACCACACTTCAGATCAGCACCGGTGGTTTCAGGAAGCGCGGAAGAGCAAGGATAATCCGTACCGTGATTACTACATTTGGCGCGATGGCCACGCCGATGGCAGTGTGCCCAATGATATGCAATCCACGTTTTCCGGTTCAGTCTGGCAGTTCGATGCCCAAACGGGGCAGTACTACCTGCACCTGTTCAGCCCGCAGCAGCCTGACCTGAACTGGGCGAATCCAGCTGTGCGCCAAGCAGTCTACAAAATGATGAATTTCTGGATTGCTAAGGGCATTGGCGGGTTCCGGCTGGACGTGATTGACTTGATTGGCAAAGAACCGGATCGGGGTATTCGCGAAAACGGGCCGCACCTGCACGAGTATCTGCAGGAGATGCACGCCGCGACGTTCGGCAAGGCAGACCTAATGACTGTCGGCGAAACGTGGGGTGCCACTCCGCAAATTGCTCAGCTGTACTCGGATCCGCGCCGCAAAGAACTATCGATGGTGTTCCAGTTTGAAGCCATGCAGCTAGACCAGCAGCCGGGTAAGGCCAAATGGGATTTGCGCCCACTTGATTTTACCGAGCTCAAGGACGTGCTCACTAAGTGGCAGTTGCAGCTTGATTACAAGCACGGCTGGAACAGTTTGTTCTGGAATAACCATGACTTGCCCCGAATCATTTCCCGATTTGGGGATGAGGGTCAGTATCGGGTCCAAAGTGGGCAGATGTTCGCCATCTTGCTCCACTTGATGCGCGGTACGCCATATATCTTTCAGGGGGAAGAAATCGGGATGACCAATTGTCCGGTCAGCGCGATTACTGAAGTGAATGATATCGAGAGCATCAACATGTACCATGAACGCCTCGCTTTGGGCTACTCCAAGGCGGAGTTAATCAAAGCAATTAACGTCAAGGGACGCGACAATGCGCGGACGCCGATGCAATGGCAAAACGCTCCTGAGGCGGGCTTCACAACCGGTAAGCCGTGGCTACACGTGAACCAGAATTATCGCACAATCAATGCTGAGGCGGCAGTGGCGGATCCGCATTCGCTATTCGCCACTTATCAAGCGCTCATCAAGCTTCGCCATCAGCAACCCATCATTACGGAGGGGAGTTTCGTCCCCATCCGCGAAGTACCAAGCGCAGTTATGGCATTTTACCGCATTTATAACGGACTTAAGTGGCTGGTTGTCGCGAACCTTTCAGGGGTTAAGCAACCAATTAACTTGTCCGACAAGATTGACCAGATCTTGATTTCCAATTATTCGCACGTACCTGATTTACGGCACGGAGAGTTACCACCATACGCAGCCTTTGCGGCGGTGGTCGCCCCGGGGGCCAATCAGTAGCAGAACTTATTTCGATATTCCGTTGGGAGGAATTTTACGATGAAATTTTGGCAGAAAATTGCGATTAGCAGCAGTTCACTTGTAGCCGTTACCTTGCTTGCCGCTTGTGGTAACAGCAAGACTAGCGAAGAAAAGACCGATAGTAGCAAGGTCACCGGGAGCGTTAAGCTGTGGGTCGACACCACGCAGGTCTCCTACTACAAGACCATTGCAAAGAACTTCAACAAGAAGTACCCAGACGTGAAGGTTAAGGTGACCCAGAGTCCAAACGGTTCCGCAAACGCCAAGACTGACGTCGGCAAGGACCCATCCAAGGCCGCGGACGTGTTCGAAGTTCCTAACGACCAACTGGGATCCATGGCTGACCAGGGTTACATCAACCCACTGTCACCAACAGCCACCAAGACCGTGAAGAAGAACAACGTTGCCGTTTCCGTAAAGGGTGTTGAGTGGAACAACAAGCTGTACGCATACCCATTCGCTGAACAAGCACAGACCCTGTACTACAACAAGTCCAAGGTTTCTGCAGACGACGTGAAGGACTGGGATACCTTGACTTCTAAGGGCGTCATTGCCACCGACTTCACGAACGCGTACAACTTCTACCCAATCTTCCTGTCTGCTGGCACCTACCTCTACGGCAAGGACGGCGAAACCTTGAAGGGCACGAACGTTAACACGCAAAAGGGTGTCGACGCAATGACCTGGCTCGCACAGCAGAAGAGCAACAAGGGCGTAATGCAGACCTCCAACGCGCTGAACCAGCTTAAGTCCGGCAAGGCCGTCGCAACGCTTGATGGCCCATGGGACACTGCGAACATCAAGAAGATCCTCGGCAAGAACTTCGGGGTTGCTCCATACCCAACCATCACTGTTGGCGGCAAGAAGGTCCAGATGCAAGCATTCCTGGGTATCGAAGCCTTCGCGGTTAACTCCCACACGGCAACCAAGAACCAGAAGGCAGCTGCAACTCTGGCCGAATTCATCACCAACAAGCAGTCCCAGCTGATTGTATACAAGAACTCCGGTCAGGTCCCTGTTGACAAGGCAGCCCAGAAGGCCGACACTGTTGCGAACGACGAAGCAACCAAGGCTGTGATGACCATGGCTGGTAGCGGCTACTCCACACCAATGCCTAAGATGTCCCAGATGGCAACCTTCTGGAACCTGTCCGCACCACTGATCAACGGTGCATACACCGGCTCCATCAAGGCGGCTGACTACAGTGCTAAGCTGCAGACGTTCCACGACGCGATTTCTAAGGCAAACTAAAAGTAAGACTGCGGCTTAAGTCGCGGACTTGCTAGTTTTACCCGTATCGCGGGGGGAAGGAGAAGCAATGTTCAACAAAAAGAAAAAAGTGCCCCAAGCGGCGACGTATAAGGAAGTGTGGCGGCGCGGTGATACGGCCACTAAGCTATCCTTCCTCGTGATGGGCCTTGCCCAGCTGAAGAATAAGCAGTGGGTGAAGGGTGCGGCGTTTTTAATCATGGAGGTTGTCTTCATCTTGTGGATGGCCTTCAGTGGGGTCAGCACGTTAAGCATGCTGACGAACCTGGGGACGATTAAGCACAAGAAGGTCGTCTTCGATCAGACGCAAGGGGTGTACATCACCAAGATGCCGGATAACTCGGTTGTTATCCTGTTGTTCGGGGTCTTGGCGGTCATCCTGGTGCTGGCGATGATTGGGCTGTATATTGCCAACCTGAAGTCGGTGCGGAACCTGTACGTGTTAAAGCGTGACGGGCACCACGTCCCAACTAACGGTGAGGAATTACGCTCACTGCTGGATCAGAAGCTGCACTCAACCTTGCTGGCCATTCCAATCGTGGGGATTGTGGCGTTCACGATTTTGCCCACTGTCTACATGATTTCGATGGCGTTCACGAATTACGACTCGAAGCACCCAATCGGCTTTTCCTGGACCGGGTTCAAGGCGTTCGGGAACGTCCTGACCGGGGACCTTGCCGGTACGTTCTTCCCCGTCTTGGGGTGGACCCTGGTGTGGGCGGTCTGCGCGACGGCCACCACGTTCTTCTTCGGTGTGCTGCTGGCGATGCTGATCGAATCAAAGGGGATTAAGCACAAGGGTTTCTGGCGGACGATCTTCGTGATTGTCTACGCCGTTCCCCAGTTTATTTCCCTGCTGATGATGGCACAGTTCCTTGACCTGCAGGGGCCACTGAACACGCTGCTGATGAACTGGGGCTGGATTGCCCATCCGATTAACTTCATCAGTGCGTCTGCCAATCCGTTAGTGGCGCGCATTACCGTTATCGTGGTCAACATGTGGATTGGGATTCCCGTTTCCATGTTGGTTTCAACCGCGATTATCCAGAACTTGCCGCAAGATCAGATTGAGGCAGCACGGATGGACGGGGCCAACGCGTTCCAAGTCTTCAAGTCCATTACCTTCCCCCAGATTCTGTTCGTCATGGCACCCGCTTTGATTCAACAGTTCATCGGGAACATCAACAACTTCAACGTCATTTACCTGTTAACTGCCGGATACCCAATGAACAACAACTACAACGGGGCCGGGGATACCGACCTGCTTGTTACCTGGTTGTACAACTTGGTCTTCGGGCAAACACAGCGGTACAACGCATCGGCGGTACTGGGGATTCTGATTTTCATCATCAGTGCCACGGTCTCACTGCTGGCATACCGGCGGACCAACGCATTTAAGGAGGGTTAGCGCAATGAAATCATATCGAATGAGGCGGCGCGTCTCACTGATTCTGCGTTACGTCTTGCTGGTTGTCCTGGCCATTGCCTGGATTTTCCCCATTGTTTGGATCGTTTTGGCGAGTTTCTCGTACAACGATACGGGCTTTGTTTCCACGATTTGGCCGGAAAAGTTCACGCTGAGTAACTACATTGGCATTTTCAGTAGCAAACAGTTTCCGTTCGTCCACTGGATTGGCAACACGTTCTTCGTCGCGATTGTCTCGACCATCTTGTCCACCTTCGTCACCATCTGTGTGGCGTACGTGCTATCACGGCTGCGCTTCCGGTTGCGCAAGCCGTTCCTCCAGATTGCACTGGTGCTCGGGATGTTCCCTGGCTTCATGTCGATGATTGCCCTGTACTACATTCTGAAGAGTTTCAACATGCTGAACCTGTTCGGATTGATTCTGGTGTACGTTGGTGGTGCTGGTCTCGGGTTCTACGTGGCCAAAGGGTTCTTTGATACCATCCCGCGGGCCATCGATGAGGCGGCCGAAATGGATGGGGCAACCAAGTGGCAGACCTTCATCCACATCGGGCTGCCGATGTCCCGGCCAATCATCGTGTACACAGCACTGATGGCCTTCATCGCGCCGTGGATCGACTTCATCTTCTCCGGGATTATCTTATCCTCAACGGGGAACGCGAAGAACTACACCATCGCGTATGGGCTGTACAACATGGTGCACAGTACGAAGGGGACTTCGACCGTGTACTTCACCCAGTTCATCGCTGGGTGTGTTATCATCGCCATTCCAATTACCATTCTGTTTGTCATCATGCAGAAGTTCTACGTCAACGGGATTACCGCCGGCGCGGACAAGGGTTAAATAAGAATCTCAGCGGGTCGTTGCGGCCAGCTGAGATTTTTGTGTACATATTTGCCACAAATGTAGTTATAGCAGCGTTAAATAACTATACCAATTGGCAGAATTGCAAGAATATATTCGCAGTAACGTTAATATAGGCGAGATGTAAGCGATTTAGAAATTTTTAATAACAGCCTGCGAATATGGTAAAATATTATAAATAGAAATACGTTACAGACAGTGGGGGAATGCGCTTTGGTCACTTTATCGGATGTTGCAAAGAAGGCAAATGTTTCAAAAATGACGGTTTCCCGGGTGATTAATCACCCCGAGCAGGTAACTGCGGAACTGCGCGATTTGGTCCATGAAGCCATGGCCGCTTTGCAATATCGGCCGAACTCGGCGGCAAAAGCCCTGGCCAATAACCGCACCAACGTGGTCAAGGTCGTTATCCTGGAAGATGTGGGCGTGACCGAGCCTTACTACATGAACCTCCTGTTTGGCATCGCTAAGGGCCTCGATAAGGAGCAATACGCGCTGCAGCTGGTGACGGACCGCAGCCACATCGACAAGGGCAATCCGGACGGTTACATCGTCACGGGGGCCAGGAACAGCGACATCGCCCTGCTGGATAAGCTGCAAGATCCGGTGGTAATCTTCGGGGAGAACCGATATGGCTATGACTTCATTGACACCGACAACAAGCTCGGTATCCAAAAGGCCACGGAGTTCGCCCTCGCTAAGCACTACCAGTCACTCATTTTCATCGGCATCGACGTGAAGGAGCCATTCGAATACTCACGTGAGGCTGGCTACATTAACACGCTGCAAAAAAATAAGATGCTGCCCCGCATTCACCGGATGGGCAACCACTCGCACTTATCGCAGAGCTTCATCAACGAACACTGGCACGAGTTCGCCCGCAACACGGTGTTCATCTGCGCTAGTGACCGCCTGGCCGTGGGGGTCGTCCGCGGGATTTTGCAAAATGGCGGGCAGATTCCCAATGATTTTGGCGTCATTGGCTTTGATGGCGTGTTCCTGGATCAAGTCTCGAACCCGCAGATCACCACTATTCGCCAGCCCGTACAGCAGCTGGGCGAGCTGCTGGCGCGGATGCTGCTGCAAAAGATTGCCCAGTCCGGCGCCCAGCAAGGGGAACTGATGGTGACGCCAGAACTGCTGGTGCGCGGCACAACGCGGGCATAATCAGGCTAGCGGTAAAAACAGGTTGAGGAATAATGCTAACAGGGTGCCAACTAGCAGGTGGGGGATGAAGGCCAGGCGCTTGGTGCGAATGCACAGGCCGTAGCTAATCCCGCTCAGGCAGGCCAGAAGTAGGGCAAATAGTGTGAGTAGTCCGCCGAACGTCCACGCGCTGGCCGCAAGCACCAGCACGTCGGCACTGCCCATGCCGCTGGTGCAGTAGGCAAACAGGCCACCAGCAACCAAAAAACAGATGCCAACCAGAAAGTTGCCGCGATTACTGAAAAGGCTGCAGAGGGCCAAAGCGATGGTCCAGGTGTCGCTAATGGCGGCGGGGACGCTTTGCCGCCTTGCATCGTCGACGGCGAGCAGCAAAATGCCGGCGAAAAAAATGAAGTACATTACGGATTCCATGGTGCACCTACCCCAATTTGTTTTGCGCCGCGCTCTAGCGTATACTTGAACGCGTACTATAATAGATTTCACCAAAACTAGGCAAAAGCCCCGAAAAAACTTTGCGACAAGGTTTTTTTCTGTAAACACGCCATCTTTTCGGCTGGATGTGTTGACACTGGGGGCCAATCCTAGGTATACTATCCAAGGTGCTTTTTTCCAGTATATTCGGCTTGTCCGACGCGCTGGTTCATCGTTGTCCAGGGTTAATTGTTAACCCTAGGCGGGCACCGAACCTAGATGCCGCCGGGCCGGCTAATTTTTTCACACAAAAATGAACCGCCTGGATGTGTGGACTTAAAATAGCACATAATTTGAAAGGAGGAACCTTTGAATGCCAACCATTAACCAATTGGTACGCTCAGGTCGTAAGTCTCAGACAACCAAGTCCAACTCTCCTGCGTTGAACTTCGGTTACAACAGTAAGAACAAAGCCCTCACCAACACACCAGCTCCTCAGAAGCGCGGTGTTGCTACTCGTGTCGGCACCATGACGCCAAAGAAGCCTAACTCCGCTCTCCGGAAGTACGCTCGTGTGCGTCTGTCCAACCTGATTGAAGTTACTGCCTACATTCCTGGTATCGGCCACAACCTGCAGGAACACTCTGTTGTTCTTATCCGTGGGGGCCGTGTAAAGGACTTGCCTGGGGTACGTTACCACATCATCCGTGGTGCGCTTGATACAGCCGGCGTTGACGGCCGTATGCAGAGCCGTTCTAAGTACGGTGCAAAGCGCCCTAAGGCTAAGAAGTAATCTTTCAACTATAAAAAATTCACCCCTAGCATGGGGCAATAACTAGGAGGCTATCAGGATGCCACGTAAAGGCAATGTTACAAAGCGAGATGTCCTGCCTGACCCAATTTACAATTCTAAATTGGTAAGTCGCTTGATCAACCACTTGATGGTTGATGGTAAGCGCGGTAAGGCTTCAACCATTATCTATGATGCATTCGACATCATTAAGACCCAAACCGGTAACGACCCAGTCGAAGTATTTGAGGAAGCCATGAAGAACATCATGCCTGTCCTTGAAGTTAAGGCTCGCCGTATCGGTGGTTCTAACTACCAGGTGCCAATCGAAGTTCGCCCAGACCGTCGTACGACGCTCGGCCTTCGTTGGCTCACACAATACTCCCGTCAGCGCGGTGAACACACCATGGACGAACGTCTTGCACGTGAAATCATGGATGCTGCGAACAACACTGGTTCTGCAGTTAAGAAGCGTGAAGACACGCACAAGATGGCAGAAGCTAACCGGGCTTTCGCACACTATCGTTGGTAAGAAATTGGGCTATTATATGCGGGTTATGTCGTCATATAGTAGCCTTTTTCTAAATCCAAACAAACAAATTAATCAATTAAAATTGAGAGGAGCAATAATTTCACATGGCTAACAAGCGTGAATTCCCACTTGAAAAAACCCGGAACATCGGGATCATGGCCCACATCGATGCGGGTAAGACCACGACGACCGAGCGTATCCTGTACTACACGGGTAAGATCCACAAGATTGGTGAAACCCATGACGGTGCTTCACAGATGGACTGGATGGCCCAGGAACAGGAACGTGGGATTACCATCACTTCTGCTGCCACCACGGCTGTCTGGAAGGGTAACCGTGTTAACATCATTGACACCCCAGGACACGTTGACTTCACTATGGAAGTTGAACGTTCCCTCCGTGTTCTTGATGGTGCCGTAACCGTTCTTGACGGCCAGGCCGGTGTTGAACCACAGACCGAAAACGTTTGGCGTCAGGCTACGACTTACAGCGTTCCCCGGATTGTGTTCGTTAACAAGATGGACAAGATCGGTGCTGACTTCAAGTTCTCCGTTCAGTCTATCCACGACCGTCTGGGTGCCAACGCACATGCCGTTCAGCTGCCAATCGGTGCTGAAGACAACTTCGCCGGGGTTATCGACCTTCTGACCATGAAGGCTGACCTCTACGATGAAGACGAACTTGGTTCCGAATGGGACGTTGTTGACGTTCCTGACGACTACAAGGAAGAAGCAGAAGCTGCCCGTGCTGACCTCGTTGAAGCCGTAGCTGACGTTGATGACGACATCATGGACAAGTACCTTGAAGGCGAAGAAATCTCCGTCGACGAACTCAAGGCTGCTATCCGTAAGGCCACCATCAACCTTGAATTCTACCCTGTATTTGCAGGTTCCGCCTTCAAGAACAAGGGTGTTCAGATGATGCTTGACGGGGTTGTTGACTACCTGCCAAGCCCACTCGACGTTAAGCCTTACAAGGCAACCAACGCCGACACTGACGAAGAAGTTGAACTGATTGCCGGTGACGACAAGCCTTTCGCTGCCCTTGCATTCAAGATTGCTACTGACCCATTTGTTGGTCGTCTGACCTTCATCCGTGTCTACACTGGTACCCTTGAATCCGGTTCTTACGTTCAGAACACCACTAAGGGCGTTCGTGAACGTGTTGGTCGTCTGCTGCAGATGCACAGTAACCACCGTCAGGAAATCCCTGAAGTATTCTCTGGTGATATCGCTGCCGTTATCGGTCTGAAGAACACCACTACTGGTGACTCCCTGACCGAAAAGGACAACCCTATCGTCCTTGAATCCATGGAAATCCCAGAACCAGTTATCCAGGTTTCTGTTGAACCTAAGTCCAAGGAAGACCGGGACAAGCTCGACATTGCGATTCAGAAGCTCGCTGAAGAAGACCCAACGTTCCGTGCTGAAACTGACCCTGAAACCGGTGAAACTCTGATTGCCGGGATGGGTGAACTGCACCTGGACATCATGGTTGACCGTATGCGTCGTGAATTCAACGTTGACGCCCAGATCGGTGCGCCTCAGGTTGCTTACCGTGAAACCTTCACCAAGTCCGCTAGCGCACAAGGTAAGTTTGTTCGCCAGTCTGGTGGTAAAGGTCAGTATGGTGACGTTTGGGTTGAATTTACCCCTAACGAAGAAGGTAAAGGCTTCGAATTCGAAGACGCTATCGTTGGTGGCGTTGTTCCTCGTGAATACATCCCATCAGTTGAACAGGGTCTGAAGGAATCTATGGCTAACGGTGTTCTTGCCGGTTACCCTCTGATCGACGTTAAGGCTAAGCTCTACGATGGTAGTTACCACGAAGTCGACTCTTCTGAAGCTGCATTTAAGGTTGCTGCATCCATGGCCCTTAAGAATGCTGCTAAGAGTGCCGGTGCCGTTATTCTTGAACCTATCATGAAGGTCGAAGTTGTTGCTCCAGAAGAAAACTTCGGTGACATCATGGGTCAAGTTACTGCACGTCGTGGTCGCGTTGAAGGTATGGAAGCACGTGGTAACGCCCAGGTTGTTAACGCCATGGTCCCACTTGCTGAAATGTTCGGTTACGCTACTACTCTTCGTTCTGCTACTCAGGGTCGTGGTACTTTCACCATGACCTTCGACCACTACGAAGCTGTACCTAAGTCCATTCAAGAAGAAATCATCAAGAAGAACGGCGGTCAGTAATCAGTGTCTAACTGATTAGTGCAAATAAAGCCCTTAAGTAATCACAATTGTGGTTGCTTAGGGGCTTTTTTGCGCGTTCAAAAAATCCCGGGCGATGTTGCGTCCGGGATATGCTTTAGCTATTTTTGATTTGTTTTGTGAACTGTGCTGCCAGTTTCTTACTTAGGTAGTATTGCCGGTTGCCGGTACGCGTGCGGGCTAGCGGCACCTTGCCGTCATAATGGAGCAGCGCGTTTAGGTCCGCTGGCTCCAGGCCTTTTTCGTCGGCGGCAACCCACATTGCGTCGAGGGCGGCGTTGATTAGCTTTTCTTCGCGGGTAACGTAGTACATGACGCCAATATAGAGGACAAGTAGCAACACCGACAGCCACATGAGCGGGGTAAGCAGCGCGATGAGGAATACGATCACGAGCGTGGCAGCGTTGAAGATACTAATTGCGGTTTGAAATGTTCGGATACGCATAGGAACCTCCAGGAATATGTAGTGTCTACATTATACACTAAGCGGGCCGAACATAAGGTCGCGGCCCGCGATTGTTATGCAGAATGCTCTGCAATTTGGTTAAGCAACTTGTTGATGCGTTTAATTTCGCGCAGGGGCAGGTAATACGTCCGGTGCTCTGGCCGGGTTGATTCAAGGTCAATACTGCCTTGATACTTCGTTACCTTACCCAAGTCAGCAGCAGATAAGCCTAATTTATCGGCCTGGAGCCACATGTTGTCGAGCAACTTATTGGCGGTACGCTGGCCGTAATCAGGGCCAAACCAGTACACAAGCACGAAGATAATTCCGGCAACAATGGGGTATTTAGGTCTGAGGACCGTCATCAGAACAACAAATAGAAGAAACAGGATTGCGTTATAGGCCCAGACGATGGCCCGTGCTTTGCGAACAGACAAAAAATCACTCCTCGATTTCGGCGAAATAGGTTGTCTTTAGTGTAGCATTTCTGACCGCAAAGGATGGAATTTTTGTTATATTTGCCCATTATCGTGAAAATCACGGACAGGATTTTCCTCGCAATCGGTTTCGTGAAATCAAAAATGAAAGCTAAATAAAAATATTTGCAGTTCAAGAAAAAAGTATGCATAAACCCCTTGATATCGGCTTTTTATTGCTGTATACTTCTAAAAGTGCTGATTATCCAGGGGCGCATTGCGCACCTCGATGCTTTGGCGCAGAGTAGCGTGGATGTGAGAGGTTGCGACACGCCCGGCCGCTTTGCCATGGCGGCGTGTTGGTAATTTTCACGGAGCTAGTCTACTAGTTCATAATAGACGAAGGAGGAAACACAATTGGCAAAACAAAAGATTCGCATCCGGCTTAAGGCTTACGAACACCGGATTCTTGATCAGTCTGCAGAGAAGATTGTTGAAACTGCTAAGCGCACTGGCGCAGCCGTTTCTGGTCCTATCCCTCTGCCAACCGAACGGACCCTGTACACGGTGCTGCGTTCACCACATAAGTACAAGGACTCTCGGGAACAGTTCGAAATGCGCACACACAAGCGCCTGATCGACATTGTTAACCCAACTCCAAAGACAGTCGATGCTCTTATGAAGCTCGACCTGCCAAGCGGCGTTGACATTGAGATCAAACTTTAATCTATAGGAAATTGGAGGTGTACCCATGTCTCGTAAAGGAATCTTAGGTAAAAAGGTCGGCATGACCCAAGTCTTTACCGAAAAAGGTGAACTCGTACCAGTTACCGTTATTGACGTAACTCCTAACGTTGTTCTCCAGGTTAAGACTAACGAAACTGACGGCTACGAAGCCGTTCAGCTCGGGTTTGGCGACAAGCGTGAAGTTCTGACCAACAAGCCTGCCCAAGGGCACGCAAAGAAGGCGAACACCACCCCTAAGCGCTTCATTAAGGAACTCCGTGATGTAGCGCTTAGCGAATACGAAGTCGGTTCTGAAGTTAAGGCCGACACTTTCGCTGCTGGTGACATCGTGGATGTTACTGGGACAACGAAGGGTCACGGTTACCAAGGTAACATCAAGAAGGACGGTCAGTCCCGTGGACCTATGGCTCACGGTTCTCGTTACCACCGTCGTCCTGGTTCCCTTGGTGCAATTATTAACAAGGTATTCAAGGGCAAGAAGCTCCCAGGTCGGATGGGTAACAAGACTGTTACCATGCAGAACCTTGAAGTTGTTTCTGCTGACCTTGAACACAATGTATTGCTCATTAAGGGTAACGTCCCTGGGGCAAACAAGTCTTTTGTTACCGTTCGGACCGCTGTTAAAGCGGCCAACAAATAATTACGAAGGGAGGACATTAACAGATGGCTAACGTTACTTTGTACAAGCAAGATGGTTCCGAAAACGGCTCAGTTGAACTGAACGATGCTATTTTCGCCATCGAACCAAACGATAACGTCGTATTTGATGCAATTCTGATGCAGCGTGCTTCTCTTCGTCAGGGTACCAGCAAGGTTAAGAACCGTCACGAAGTTTCTGGTGGTGGCCGCAAGCCATGGCGTCAGAAGGGTACTGGTCGTGCACGTCAGGGTTCTATCCGTTCCCCACAGTGGCGTGGCGGTGGTATCGTCTTCGGACCTCACCCACGCAGCTACAGCTACAAGCTTCCTAAGAAGGTTCGTCGCTTGGCACTCAAGTCCGTTCTTTCTGAAAAGGTTGCAGAATCTGCACTCGTTGCAGTTGACGCATTCAGCTTTGACGCTCCTAAGACCAAGGACTTTGCTAAGTCCCTTAAGAGCTTGAACGCAGAAGGTAAGACATTGGTTGTTCTTGAAGCCGGCAACGACAACGCTGCTTTGGCTGCACGCAACCTGCCAAACGTTAAGGTAGTTGACGCAGAAGGGATTAACGTCCTGGACATCGTTAACGCTAAGAAGCTGGTTGTAACCCAAGCAGCTCTCCAGAAGATTGAGGAGGTGTTCGCATAATGGATGCACGCGACGTAATTCTTCGCCCAATCATTACCGAACAGTCTACCGCAGAAATGGACAACCGCAAGTACACCTTTGAAGTTGCTCTGCACGCAGACAAGACGCAAGTTCGTCGTGCTGCTGAAGACATCTTCGGTGTAAACGTGAAGAGCGTTAACATTGCGAATGTTCGCGGTAAGAAGAAGCGCCAGGGTCGTTACGAAGGTACGACGCGTCGTCGCCGTAAGGCCGTAGTTACCCTGACCAAGGATTCTAAAGACATTAAGATCTTTGAAGACTAGTTCTTTAAATTCTAAATAGGAGGTAAAAATCGTGGCGATTATTAAGTACAAGCCAACCAGCAACGGTCGCCGGAACATGTCCGGTTCCGACTTTGCTGAAATCACCAAGAAGGCGCCTGAAAAGTCCCTTCTTGAAAGCCAGAGTCACACTGCCGGCCGTAACGCCCACGGGCACATTACGGTTCGTCACCGTGGCGGTGGTCACAAACAGTTCTACCGTGTAATTGACTTCAAGCGCACGAAGGACGACGTAACCGCTAAGGTTACTGCCATCGAATACGATCCAAACCGTACAGCAAACATTGCTTTGCTTACTTACGAAGATGGGGTTAAGACCTACATCCTCGCACCTAAGGGTCTCAAGGTAGGGGACAAGGTAGTTTCTGGTCCTGATGCAGATATCAAGCCTGGTAACAACCTGCCACTTGCTAACATTCCTGATGGTACTACGATTCACAACATCGAACTTAAGCCTGGTAAGGGTGGTCAGCTCGCACGTTCCGCCGGTGTCTCAGCACAACTGCTTGGTCACGACGGCAAGTACGTAACTGTTCGTCTTGCATCTGGTGAAGTACGGATGATTCTTTCCGTTAACCGTGCAACCATTGGTGAAGTTGGTAACGCTGAACACGCCCTTATCAACATTGGTAAGGCTGGTCGCAAGCGCTGGCTCGGCTTCCGTCCTACCGTTCGTGGTTCTGTAATGAACCCTAACGATCACCCTCATGGTGGTGGTGAAGGTAAGGCTCCTATCGGTCGTCCAAGTCCTCTGTCCCCATGGGGTAAGAAGACGTTGGGTAAGAAGACGCGCGATACTAAGGCTAAGTCCGAGAAGTTCATCGTTCGTCACCGTAAGCACAAGTAAACCACTAACCATAGTTAAGGAGGTCACACAATGGGTCGCAGTCTTAAAAAAGGACCTTTTGCCGATGCTTCACTTCTGAAGAAGATTGAAGCACAGGCAGATAACGACAAGAAGACCGTCATCAAGACATGGTCACGTCGTTCAACCATTTTCCCTAGTTTCATCGGCTACACCATCGCTGTTTACGATGGTCGTAAGCACGTCCCAGTTTTCGTTTCCGAAGACATGGTTGGCCACAAGTTGGGCGAATTCGTACCAACTCGTACCTTCCGTGGGCACATCGTTGCCGACAAGAAGACCGCTAAGCGCTAGAAAGGAGCAATCAACACATGACTGAAACAATTACGTCTGCAACCGCTACGGCGAAGACGGTGCGGATTGCTGCTCGCAAAGTGCGTTTGGCAATCGACTTGATTCGCGGCCGGGGCGTTGATGAAGCCCTTGCCATTCTGGAATTCACCCCACGTGGTGCTTCTCCAGAAATTGCCAAGGTATTGAAGAGTGCTATTGCTAACGCAGAACACAACTTCGATCTTGACAAGCAGAACCTGTACGTTAAGGAAGCTTTCGTTAACGAAGGCCCTACCCTCAAGCGGTTCCGTCCTCGCGCTAAGGGTTCTGCATCACCAATCAACAAGCGTACCAGCCACATTACCGTGACTGTTGCTGAAAAAGAAGCTTAAGGAGGGATACACGTGGGTCACAAGATTAATCCTAATGGGTTCCGTGTGGGTGTCATCCGTGATTGGGAAGCTAAGTGGTATGCTGAAAAGGATTTCGCTACCTTCCTTCACGAAGACCTCAAGATCCGGAGCTTCATTAACGAAAAGCTTGCTGACGCTTCAGTTTCTACTATTGAAATTGAACGTGCAGCAAACAAGGTCAACGTTTCCATTCACACCGCAAAGCCAGGTATGGTAATCGGTAAGGGTGGTTCCGAAGTTGAAGCATTGCGTAAGCAGCTCAACGCATTGACCGGTAAGAACATTCACATTAACATTGTCGAAATCAAGAAGCCAGATCTCGATGCCAAGCTCGTCGGCGAAAACATTGCCAGCCAGCTTGAACAGCGGATCGCTTTCCGTCGCGCAATGAAGCAGACCATGCAGCGTACAATGCGTGCAGGTGCCAAGGGTATCAAGACCCAGGTTTCCGGCCGTTTGAACGGTGCTGACATTTCCCGTCGCGAACACTACGCTGAAGGAACTGTTCCTCTGCACACTCTGCGTGCGGACATTGACTACTCTTGGCAGGAAGCTAAGACCACATACGGTCAGCTGGGTGTTAAGACCTGGATCTACCGTGGTGAAATCCTTCCTGAAAAGAAATCATCTGCGAAGGGAGCGAAGTAACCGATGCTTGTACCAAAGCGTGTTAAGCACCGCCGCGAATTCCGTGGTAAGATGCGTGGTGCCGCTAAAGGCGGTAAAGAAGTAAGTTTCGGTGAATACGGTCTGCAGGCCCAGGAATCTTCATGGATTTCCAACCGCCAGATTGAAGCAGCTCGTATCGCCATGACCCGCTACATGAAGCGTGGTGGTAAGGTTTGGATCCGTATCTTCCCTCAGAAGTCCTACACCAGTAAGGGTGTTGGGGTTCGTATGGGTAATGGTAAGGGTGCGCCTGAAGGCTGGGTAGCTGTAGTTAAGCGCGAAAAGGTTATGTTCGAAGTCGCCGGTGTTCCGGAAGAAGTCGCACGTGAAGCCCTTCGCCTTGCATCAAACAAGCTCCCAATCCGCACTAAGATTCTGAAGCGCGAGGAAGTAGGTGGCGAATCAAATGAAGGCTAAAGAAATTACCGCATTGAGCGCTGCTGAAATGCTTGACAAAGAGAAGCAGTACAAAGAAGAGCTTTTCAATCTGCGTTTCCAGCAGGCTACGGGTCAGCTTGAAAACACTGCTCGTCTGAAGCAGGTTAAGAAGAACATTGCCCGTATCAAGACGGTCCTGCGTCAGCAGGAACTGAACAAGTAGGAAAGGAGCCAATACCTTGGAAGAACGCAACAGTCGTAAAGTTTATCAGGGTCGCGTGGTTTCCGCCAAGATGGACAAAACCATCACCGTTGAGGTAAGTACAACAAAGACTCACCCAACGTATGGCAAGCGCGTTAAGTACTCCAAGAAGTACTACGCCCACGACGAAGAGAACGCAGCCAAAGTTGGCGACACCGTTCAAATCATGGAAACTCGTCCGCTGTCAAAGCAGAAGCGGTTCCGCTTGCTCAGCATCGTTGAGAAAGCCGTTATTATTTAACAGAATTTCGTAGCGAAAGGAGGACACAAAAGTGATTCAACAAGAAAGTCGCCTCAAAGTGGCAGATAACTCCGGTGCACGCGAAATCCTCGTAATTAAGGTGCTCGGCGGTTCATTCCGTAAAACCGGTAACATCGGTGATGTCGTTGTGGCAACGGTTAAGCAGGCAACGCCAGGTGGTGTTGTCAAGAAGGCTGACGTGGTTAAGGCAGTTATTGTCCGTACCAAGTCTGGTCAGCGCCGTGCCGACGGTTCTTACATCAAGTTCGACGAAAACGCAGCAGTAATCATCAACGCTGACAAGTCGCCAAAGGGTACTCGTATCTTTGGCCCTGTCGCTCGTGAGCTGCGTGACAACGACTTCATGAAGATCGTTTCATTGGCACCCGAAGTTCTGTAATTTTCCCCAGTAAGAGGAGGTGCAACATGTTTATCAAAACTGGTGACAAAGTCCGTGTTATGCGTGGTAAAGACGCTGGCAAGGAAGGCACCGTAACCAAGATCCTTAAGGACAAGGACCGTGTGGTTGTCGAAGGTGTCAACATGATTAAGAAGCACGTAAAGCCATCTACGACGAACCCTAATGGCGGTGTTGTAGATACTGAAGCAGCTATTCACGTTTCTAACGTAATGTTGCTGGATCCTGAAAGTGGCAAGCCAACCCGTGTTGGTAAGGACGACAAGCACGCTCGCGTTGCTAAGAAGTCCGGCGCCGCAATCGACAAGTAAGCAGAAAGGAGGACCCAATTTTCATGGCTAATCGTTTACAAGAACGCTACAGCAAAGAAATCGCACCTGCATTGGTTGAAAAGTTCAGCTACAAGAGCACAATGCAGACGCCAAAGATTGACAAAATCGTTTTGAACATGGGTGTTGGTGACGCAACTCAGAATGCTAAGCTCCTCGACGAAGCAGTTGAAGAACTCAAGCTCATCTCTGGTCAGCAGCCACTCATCACCAAGGCGAAGAAGTCTATCGCGGGCTTCCGTCTGCGTGAAGGCATGCCAATCGGTGCCAAGGTAACACTCCGTGGCGAACGGATGTATGACTTCCTTGACAAGCTGATCAACGTTTCACTTCCACGTGTTCGTGACTTCCATGGTATTTCTACCAAGAGTTTCGACGGTCGTGGTAACTACACCCTGGGTGTACGTGAACAGTTGATTTTCCCAGAAATCGACTACGATCAGGTTAACCGTGTGCGTGGTTTGGACGTTGTTATCGTCACAACCGCAAACACTGATGAAGAATCTCTCGAATTGCTCAAGCAGTTCGGGATGCCATTCGCTAAGTAAGGAGGTCTACCACTTGGCTAAGAAGTCTCTCATTATTAAGAACGAGCGCCCAGCTAAGTTTGCAGTGCAGGAATACACCCGCTGCAAGCGTTGTGGCCGGCCACACTCCGTTTACCGCAAGTTTCAGCTTTGCCGGATCTGCCTTCGCGAGTTAGCACATGCCGGTCAGATCCCTGGTCTCAAAAAGGCCAGCTGGTAACATTTACCTAGACAAAGGAGGTTTAACTAATGGTCCTGACAGATCCAATTGCAGATTACTTGACACGGATTCGTAACGCCAACATGGTTCGTCACGAAAGCCTCAATGTTCCTGCTTCCAAGATTAAGGTCGCTATGTCCGAAATCCTGAAGAGCGAAGGTTTCATCCGCGACTACGAAGTAATTGACGACGACAAGCAGGGTGAAATCCGCATTTTCCTCAAGTACGGCAAGAACAACGAACGCGTTATCTCCGGCTTGAAGCGTATTTCCAAGCCTGGTCTGCGCACTTACGTCAAGGCTGACGCAGTTCCTAAGGTCCTTAACGGCCTGGGCATCGCGATCATTTCCACGTCTGATGGTGTTATCACGGACAAGGAAGCTCGCGCTAAGAACGTCGGCGGCGAAGTTCTCGCATACATTTGGTAATTAATACAAAAAATAGAGGAGGTGCACACCTGTGAGTCGTATCGGTTTGAAAGTTGTTAACATCCCAGCGGGGGTTACAGTTACCAACGACGGCGACAATGTCACCGTTAAAGGTCCCAAGGGTGAACTGACTCGTCAGTTTGACTCAAACATCAAGATGAGCATCGAAGGCACGGAAGCTAAGTTTACCCGTGAATCCGACGCTTACAAGGCATTGCATGGTACAACCCGTGCAAACTTCAACAACATGGTTATCGGGGTTACGGAAGGTTTCAAGAAGGACCTTTCCCTGGTCGGTGTTGGTTACCGTGCTCAGATGCAGGGTAGCAAGCTTGTGCTTAACGTTGGTTACTCCCACCCAGTAGAGATGGAAGCACCAGCAGGCGTCAAGGTTGAAGTTCCTGGTACCACCAGCATTACCGTTTCCGGGATCAGCAAGCAAGAAGTTGGGGAGTTCGCTGCCCAGATTCGTGCCGTTCGTTCCCCAGAACCTTACAAGGGTAAGGGTATTCGTTACGTCGATGAAGTTGTTCGTCGTAAGGAAGGTAAGACTGGTAAGTAACATCAGATTAGGCAATTGCGCCTAACCTAACACACACATTAACGAGGTGAACATTGTGATTTCTAAGCCAGATAAGAACAAGACTCGTGCAAAGCGCCATGCGCGTGTACGGGGCAAGATCTCTGGTACGAGCGAGCGCCCACGCTTGAACGTATTCCGTTCTAACAAAAACATCTACGCACAGTTGATTGATGACGTAGCGGGTGTGACGCTAGCAAGTGCCTCCACTCTCGATAAAGAAGTTAGTGATGATCTTAACAAGACCGAGCAGGCAACCGCTGTTGGTGAATTGATCGCCAAGCGCGCTGTTGCTGCTGGTAAAGAGGAAGTCGTATTTGACCGTGGTGGGTATCTCTATCATGGGCGTGTAGCTGCGCTTGCCACAGCTGCTCGTGATAACGGCCTCAAATTCTAAACAAAGGAGGATATCCAACTCATGGCAGAATACATCGATCCAAACCAGCTCGATTTGGAAGATCGCGTAGTTTCCATCAACCGTGTTACAAAGGTTGTTAAGGGTGGTCGCCGCCTGCGTTTCGCAGTCATCGCAATCGTCGGTGACAAGGCTGGCCACGTTGGCTTTGGTACCGGTAAGGCTCAGGAAGTTCCTGAAGCTATCCGCAAGGCCGTTGAAGACGCTAAGAAGAACCTGATCACGGTGCCTATCGTTGGGACCACGCTTCCTCACGAAGTAATTGGTCACTACGGTGCTGGTGAAGTTCTTCTTAAGCCAGCCGTTGAAGGTTCCGGGGTTGCCGCTGGTGGTGCTGTCCGTGCCGTTATGGAACTTGCCGGCGTCAGCGACGTTACCAGTAAGTCCCTCGGCCGGAACACGAACATCAACATGATTCGTGCAACCGTCGATGGTTTGAAGCAACTTAAGACCGCGCAGCAGCTTGCTGACTTGCGTGGGGTCTCCGTTGCACACCTGACAGACTAGGAGGTAGACAATAATGGCTCAGCTGAAGATCACGTTGATTAAGAGCGCAGCACACCGTCTGCCTAAGCAACGTAAAATCGTTAAGGAATTTGGTCTTAACCGGATCAGCAGCTCCGTTATCAAGCCTGATAACGCTGCTACTCGCGGTGTGATTTTCCAAATTTCCCACCTGGTTTCTGTTGAAGAAATCAAGGACTAAAACAAACCTAGAACAAGGAGGTGCGAACACTAATGAAACTGCACGAATTGACACCAAGTGAAGGTTCCCGTCACTCCAAGAAGCGTCTTGGCCGTGGTACTTCTAGTGGTCAGGGTAAGACTGCTGGTAAAGGTACTAAGGGTCAATTGGCTCGTCAGGGTGGTAAGACCCGTCTCGGTTTCGAAGGTGGTCAGATGCCACTGTTCCGTCGTATGCCTAAACGCGGCTTTAACAACATTAACCGCAAGGAATACGCTATCGTGAACCTTAGCGACCTGAACCGCTTCGAAGACGGCGCCGATGTTACTGCAGCAGCACTTGTCGAATCTGGCCTCGTGAAGAACGAACAGGACGGCATCAAGCTGCTCGGCAACGGTGAACTTACCAAGAAGCTCAACATCAAGGTAGCAAAGGCATCTGCAGCTGCTCAGGCAGCAGTTGTTGCTGCAGGCGGTACGATTGAGGTGATCTAATGATTGCAACCCTCAAAAACGCGTTCAAGGTTAAAGAGATTCGCAATAAGCTTTTCTTCACCTTGGCAGTTTTACTGGTTTATCGCCTAGGGGCACAGATTTCCGTCCCTGGTATTGATGCTGGTGCACTGAACAAGATTGGCTCAACTGGTTTGATTTCAATCTTGGACACAGTCAGTGGTGGTGGGTTGTCGAACTACTCCATCTTCGCGTTGGGGGTTTCGCCTTACATTACCGCACAGATTGTGATTCAGTTGCTCCAGATGGACATCGTGCCTAAGTTCGTTGAGTGGAGTAAGCAGGGTGAAGTTGGTCGGCGTAAGTTGAACCAATGGACCCGTTACCTCACCATCGGGCTCGCGATGTTCCAAGCAATCGGGATTACAGCTGGATTCCAGGTGCTTTCCCAGTATGGCTTGGTTGCCAACCCAACCCCTAAAACATTCATTATCTTGGGCATCATCATGACCGGTGGCACAATGCTGCTGACCTGGATGGGTGAACAGATAACGGATAAGGGTCTTGGGAACGGGATTTCGTTACTCATCTTTGCCGGGATTATTGCCCGGCTTCCAAGTGGGATTCAGGAAATTTGGCGGGATCAGATTACGAACAACTCAGCTAGCGACCGCTGGCAGGGTGTCGTCTTCATGATTGCGTTGGTTCTGCTGGTACTCATCGTGGTAACATTTGTTACCTGGGTTCAGCAAGCTAACCGCAAGATTCCGATCCAATATACCCGCCGCGTGACGAGCGCGGGGGATAACTCCTACCTGCCACTGAAGATTAACGTTGCCGGGGTTATCCCAGTTATCTTTGCCAGTTCTTTCATTGTGACGCCGCAGACAATTCTGATGGCGTTCCAAGCTAAGCACAGCACGGATACCTGGTACATCTGGGCGTCAAACGTCTTTAGTATGACCAAACCATGGGGGATTGCACTCTACACCTTGCTGATTGTTCTGTTCACGTTCTTCTACGCCTTTGTCCAGGTTAACCCGGAAAAGGTTGCGGAGAACTTGACGAAACAAGGAAGCTACATTCCAGGCGTTTGGCCTGGTAAAGCCACCGAAAAGTATCTTTCCGGTGAGCTGATGCGGTTATCCACCGTTGGGGCACTGTTCCTTGGGTTCGTTGCGCTGCTTCCACAGCTTGCAGCGAACATCTGGGGACTGCCGCAGTCAATTGGACTCGGTGGTACGAGCCTACTGATTGTTGTTATGACCGCCATTGAACTGGTTCGCCAGATTAATGGTTTGCTGATGAAGCGCGAGTACATCGGCTTCATCCGGGATGACTTGATCAAGTAGGACAGAACGGAGGAAACACTGTGAATTTGATGCTCATGGGTCTGCCGGGTGCCGGTAAGGGTACCCAGGCGGAGAAGATTGTGGACAAGTTTCCAATTGCCCACATTAGCACCGGTGACATGTTCCGTGCTGCTATCAGCAACGGGACGGAGCTCGGAAAGCTAGCTAAGTCGTTTATCGACAAGG
Organism: Lacticaseibacillus sharpeae JCM 1186 = DSM 20505; assembly: GCF_001436225.1. GTDB lineage: Bacteria > Bacillota > Bacilli > Lactobacillales > Lactobacillaceae > Lacticaseibacillus > Lacticaseibacillus sharpeae. Next base: position 41,590 of record NZ_AYYO01000056.1, read on the forward strand.
GGCAGCTTGTTCCGGACGAAGTTACCGAAGGGCTAGTCAAGGAACGGTTGCAAGAACCCGATACGGAAACTGGCTACATGCTAGACGGTTTCCCCCGGACGATTGCACAGGCTGAAGCACTCGAGACTATCGGTTCCGAGCTGAAGAAGCCCCTTGATGCCGTCATCAACATTGATGTTGATCCGGCGATTCTCGGCGCGCGTCTCTCCGCACGCTACATTTGCAAAACCTGTGGTGCAACTTACAACAAGTTGTCCCACAACCCCAAGGTCGAAGGCACCTGTGATCGTTGTGGAGGACATGAGTTCTTCCAGCGCGACGATGACAAGCCCGAGACCGTGCAAAACCGCCTCAAGGTCAACATCGAAATGAACACGCCCCTGCTTGATTTCTACGCTGACCGCAAGTTGCTATTTACCGTAAATGGTGACCAGGACATTGACGCGGTATTCGCAGAGATTGAATCAATTCTCGATGGACTTAACAAGTAAATCGAGGGTGGCATCGTCTGTCGACGGGCAGACTTGTTTTCAACGTGCGAAAATTGTGATACACTGACGCAGTGTGTCATAGGTCGACGTCCAGGCAGTTTTCGTGGGCGCAGTTATATTTATATAATGACCAACCGGACGAGGAGGAAATAGTTCCGTGGCAAAAGACGATGTCATTGAAATTCAGGGCACCGTGGTGGATACCCTACCCAACGCGATGTTCCAAGTCGAGCTTGAAAATGGTGCAAAAATTCTGGCTCACGTATCTGGTAAAATTCGGATGCACTACATCCGGATTCTTCCCGGTGACCGTGTAACCGTTGAGTTGTCTCCGTACGACTTGACCAAGGGCCGAATCACTTACCGTTTCAAGTAGCCAAGACAGGAGGCAAAAACAACAATGAAAGTACGTCCATCAGTTAAGAAAATGTGCGAGCACTGCAAAGTTGTACGCCGCAAGGGTCGCGTTATGATCATTTGCTCTGCTAACCCTAAGCACAAGCAGCGCCAAGGTTAATCTAGAATAAAAACAGGAGGTGTCATAACATGGCTCGTATTGCAGGTGTCGACTTGCCCCGCGGCAAGCGTATCGTGATTGCTCTTACCTACATTTATGGTATTGGTAACACGACTGCACAGAAGATTATCGCTGACTCCGGTGTTTCTGAAGACGTTCGCGTCGAAGACCTTACACCAGACCAGGAAGATAAGCTTCGTCAGGAAGTAGAAAAGTACCGTGTTGAAGGTGATCTTCGTCGTGAGACCAACCTCAACATCAAGCGTCTCATGGAAATTGGCTCCTACCGTGGCATCCGTCACCGTAAGGGTCTTCCAGTTCGCGGTCAACACACCAAGAACAACGCACGCACGCGCAAGGGTAAGAAAACTACCATTGCCGGCAAGAAGAAATAAGTAAGGAGGTTCGTATAGATGGCACAACGCAAGACAACCCGTAAGCGCCGTGTACGCAAGAACATCGAAACCGGTGTTGCGCACATCCACTCCACGTTTAACAACACCCTCGTCATGATTACTGACGTTCAGGGTAATGCCGTGGCTTGGTCTTCAGCTGGTGCTCTTGGGTTCAAGGGTAGCCGTAAGTCCACTCCATTTGCTGCGCAGATGGCTGCTGAAGCTGCTTCTAAGGAAGCTATGGAACACGGTCTGAAGTCCGTTGAAGTAGCAGTTAAGGGACCTGGTTCAGGTCGTGAAGCTGCAATTCGCGCGATCCAGGCTACCGGGATTGACGTCACCGCTATTCGCGATGTAACGCCAGTACCACATAACGGTTCTCGTCCTCCAAAGCGGCGTCGTGTGTAGTTTGTATACCCACACGTCTCGTTTACTGGAGGCAGGGTATGCTGACATCACTCTCGTTCTGAAAGGGGTACACTTTAGATGATCGAATTTGAAAAGCCAAACATTACCAAAGTTGACGAAAACAGCAACTACGGCAAGTTTGTCATCGAGCCACTCGAACGCGGGTATGGTACCACACTCGGGAATTCGTTGCGGCGGATTTTACTTTCATCTTTGCCTGGGGCTGCAGTCTCAAGCATTCAGATTGACGGCGTGCTCCACGAGTTCTCCACAATCGATGGGGTTCTCGAGGATGTTACCCAAATCATCCTGAACATCAAGAAGCTTGCTTTGAAGATGCACGGTGATGGCGAAAAGACAGCTGAAATCAACATTGAGGGTCCAGCAACGGTTACCGCTGCTGACATCAAGACCGATGCAGATGTCGACGTCCTGAATCCTGAACAGTACATTTGTACAGTCGCTGAAGGTGCTGAATTGCACATGCGGATGACTGTCAAGTCTGGCCGTGGTTACGTGCCAGCTGTTCAGAACAAGACCGATGACATGCCGATTGGCGTAATTGCTGTCGACTCGATTTTTACCCCGATCAGTCGGGTTAACTACCAGGTTGAGAGCGCACGTGTTGGTCGTCGGAGTGACTTTGATAAGTTGACTCTTGATGTTTGGACTAATGGTTCAATCAACCCACGCGAGGCTATCGCTCTGGCAGCGAAGATTCTGACCGATCACTTGGCCATCTTCGTTAACCTGACCGACGATGCCAAAAACACGGAGATTATGGTCGAAAAGGAAGAAGACCACAAGGAGAAGATGCTCGAGATGACAATCGAAGAGCTGGATCTTTCTGTGCGGTCTTACAACTGCTTGAAACGTGCTTCAATTAACACGGTTCAGGAACTGACCAACAAGTCCGAAGCCGAAATGATGAAAGTGCGCAATCTGGGCCGTAAATCACTTGAAGAAGTGAAGAACAAGCTTGCTGACTTGGGCCTCAGCCTGCGCCAGGATGATTAATTCGTAAAGGAGGCCAAAATTCATGAGTTACCGGAAATTGGGACGTACCAGTTCCCAGCGTAAGGCACTGCTTCGTGACCTTACCACCGATCTGATTATCAACGAACGTATCGTCACAACTGAAGCACGCGCGAAGGAATTGCGCTCTGTTGCAGAAAAGATGATTACGCTTGGTAAGCGCGGCGACCTGCACGCACGTCGTCAGGCAGCAGCATTTGTCCGTAATGAAGTTGCGGATGTTACCGAAAAGGATGACACGGTTGTAGTTTCTTCCGCTCTGCAGAAGTTGTTCAACGACATTGCAAAGCGTTACGAAAGCCGTAATGGTGGTTACACCCGTATCCTTAAAACGAGCCCTCGTCGTGGTGACGCGGCACCGATGGTTATCATCGAACTCGTTTAATTTGGCAACGTGCGGCGGGGCGCTTCAATGCGTTCCGCCGTCTTGCTAATCGGGACTGCAACTGCAGCGCCTAACTAAGCGGCGGGAAGAGCAATCCTCTTGCCACAATGTAAAACCGAACTAACCCCCGGGGCTAGTTCACTTTGATCATTTGATCGATGGAGCGTTACGATGATGGGCATCCTTTCTGGGTGCGGTAGTAATACCAAGGTGCGGGTTTTGCCCAATCCTCTTAGTCTAGCTTGCGAGTGCTGAGGCAACTCGGCCCTCCATCCGTCACTTGATTTACATAATAATGGGGTGTGTCCTTGGGGCACGCCCCGTTTTTGTATTTTGGTCCAGTATCCGGACAGATTCTGGACTTTGATTTTGCCGACCCGGAAGTTATGGTAAAATTGGCATAGAATTTTGACACACTTACTGAAAATGGAGGGGCATATGAACGACAACATCATTACGGTTGAGCATCTAGAGTATTCATACCGTGACAGCACCCAAGCGGCGTTGCAGGACGTCTCGTTAACTGTCCCCCGTGGTGCATGGGTGTCAGTGATTGGCCATAACGGCAGTGGCAAGAGTACGCTGGCGAAGAACATCCTCGGGCTGCTGGAACCGAGTGCCGGCACGATTACCGTGGACGGCCAGGAACTCAGCGAAGCGACAATGTGGGATATTCGCGCTCAAGTCGGGATTGTGTTCCAGAATCCAGAGACGCAGTTCGTGGGCGCGACTGTTGCCGATGACGTTGCCTTTGGCCTGGAGAACCGGGCCGTCCCGCGTGCGGAAATGCTGCAGCGTGTAGATGTGGCCTTGCAAGCGGTGCGGATGACAGAGTTTGCCGACCGCGAACCGGCGCACTTGTCCGGGGGGCAGAAGCAGCGCGTGGCAATTGCGGGCGTTGTTGCCCAGCGGCCCAAGGTGATTATTTTAGATGAGGCCACGTCGATGCTCGATCCAGCGGGGCGCCGGGAAATCATTGCTCTCATTAAGCAGCTGAAGGCGGAGCTGGGCTTAACGGTACTCTCGATTACCCACGACCTGGATGAGGCGAGCAATAGTGACAAGATTATCGTGCTGGACGATGGTCAAGTGGTGGAGACCGGTACGCCAGCGCAGATTTTCAGCCACGGCCAGGACTTATTAACCCACGGGTTGGATGTTCCGTTTGCCCAGCAGCTCCAGGATGAATTACAGAAGCTCGGGGTGGTATTTCCCGGGACATATTTTGACGATGAAGGGTTGGTGGATTACCTGTGGACATTACGTTCGACCATGTAAGTTATACGTACCAAGCGGGAACCCCAATGGCTGGCGTCGGGCTCGACGACGTGTCACTGACCATTCATGGCGGGGAGTACACGGCCATTATTGGGCACACCGGCTCCGGGAAGAGCACGCTGCTCCAACACCTGAATGCACTGATTAAGCCCACCAGCGGGACCGTGACGATTGGTGACCGCACCATTACGAGTGCAACCAGCAACAAGAACTTGCACGAGTTGCGGCGGCAGGTCGGGATGGTCTTTCAGTTCGCTGAAAGCCAGCTATTTGCGGCGACTGTGCGCGAAGATGTAGCGTTCGGCCCACGCAACTTTGGCGTGAGTGCGGCCGACGCAGATGCTCTGGCTGTGAAGATGATTGCGCGGGTAGGGTTGCCGGCGGATGTTTTGGACCGCTCGCCCTTTGATCTGTCCGGGGGCCAGATGCGCCGGGTTGCCATTGCTGGTGTGCTCGCGATGCAGCCGGAGATTCTGGTGCTGGATGAACCAACAGCCGGGCTGGACCCAGTTGGCCGCCGCGAGATGATGGCCCTGTTCGCGCAGCTGCATGCGGCGGGGCAAACCATTGTGCTCGTGACGCACCAGATGGATGATGTGGCCGACTATGCAGACCGTGTATTCGTGCTTGATCAGGGGCAGTTGGTAAAGCAAGGCACGCCGCAAGCGATTTTCCAAGATGCGGATTGGCTGCTGGACCACCAGCTTGGATTGCCACGGACAACGCAATTTGCCTTGCAGCTACGCAAGCGCGGGTTTCAGTTTGCGCACTTGCCGCTTAAAAGTGCCGAGCTGGCGCAAATGCTGGCACCGCAGTTAGGGGGCCAGGCCCATGAGTAAAATGATTCTGGGCCGGTACATTCCCGGTGATTCGTTTATCCACCGGCTGGACCCCCGCACGAAGCTGCTCGCAACCTTCTTCTACATTGCCATCGTCTTTTTGGCGAACAATTGGCAGAGTTATCTGTTTTTAACCGTTGTGACCCTGGCAATTATTCCGTTGGCCCGGGTGAGCTTTAAGTTCTTCATTAATGGATTAATGCCGGTCTTGTTCCTGCTTGTGTTCACGGTGCTGATTCAAATCTTCTTCACCACCGGTGGTCAGGTGTACTGGCGTTGGGGCTGGCTCAGTGTGACCAGCCTGGGTCTGATTAATGCGGGCTTCGTGTTCATCCGCCTGGTGCTCATTATTTTCATGTCAACGCTGCTGACCCTGACCACGCCGTCGTTGTCATTGGCGGATGCGGTGGAGTCACTGCTGAAGCCTCTGGCAAAGATTCATTTTCCCGTGACCGAAGTAGCGCTGATGCTCAGTATTGCGCTGCGCTTTGTGCCGACGCTGATGGACCAAACGACTAAGACGATGAATGCCCAACGCGCGCGGGGTGTGGACTTCGGTAGTGGCGGGTTGGTGAAGCAGATTCGGACCATCGTCCCGCTATTTATCCCGCTGTTTGTCTCGGCCTTCACGATGGCGGATGACCTGGCAACGGCGATGGAAGCACGTGGTTATCGTGATGGACTCGGGCGCACCAAGTACCGGGTATTGCATTATGGTAAGCGCGACGCAATGACGACGGGCGCACTGGCAGTACTGACCCTGGGCTTACTGATTTTACGGCGCTAACTTAGGCGCGAATGGAGGAAACTGTGCAACATTATCGCTTAACCCTTGAATATGACGGGACCAAGTTCGCTGGCTATCAGGTGCAGCCGCAACAGCGCACGGTGCAGGGCGTTCTGCAGCGCGCGCTCACGAAGATGGCGAAGGGGACGCCGGTGCACATCGACGGATCCGGGCGCACGGATTCTGGTGTACACGCGTTGGGGCAGGTGGTGTCGTTTGATTACCCGGGAAATATTCCGCCCCAGAATATGCTCATGGGCTTAAACAGCATGATGCCGCTTGATATTCTGATTAAGGATGTGCAGTACGCGGACCCCGACTTTCACGCGCGGTATTCCGCTAAGGGCAAGCGGTACATGTATCGCGTCGCTCTGGGCAAGTACACCGACCCCTTCAAGCGCCTCTATACGGGTCATTACGCCTACAAGGTGGATGTGACCCGGATTCAAGTGGCGCTGCAAGACCTCATCGGGACCCATGATTTTACGAGCTTTGCGGCTAGTGGTGGGGTGATTGAGGACAAGGTGCGAACCATTTATGATGCAACGTGCACCTATGATGCGGCAAACAACGAGTTGATTATGGAATTTTATGGCAACGGCTTTTTGTACAACATGGTCCGCATTCTGGTTGCCACGGCGCTTGAGATTGGCAATGGCCGGCGGGACCAGCACGACTTCATTCGCCTGTTTGCGGTGAAAGATCGGCAGCAGGCACGCGGGACGGCACCTGCCTCTGGACTTTACCTCAAGGAAGTATATTATTAAACAATCGGGCAGTTTTATTTGCAAGATAGCGCTGCGAACCGCCTGGACGTGTTGACGTGGGCGGGGATAATTGTTATCATAGCATTTGGTATTGTTTGCCCCACGTAAGCCCCGGAAATCTTACAAGTGTCAAACAAACACAGAAATTTGGAGGAAACTCATCGTGCGTACAACATTTTTGGCTAAGCCAGGTGAAATCGAACGCAAATGGTACGTCATCGACGCAACCGACATCTCTCTTGGTCGTCTTGCATCCGTCGTAGCATCTATTCTTCGTGGTAAGAACAAGCCAACGTTCACCCCTAACGTAGATACTGGTGATAACGTGATCGTTATCAACGCTTCTAAGGTCAAGCTGACCGGTCGTAAGGCTACTGACAAGATTTACTACCGTCACAGCCAGCACCCAGGTGGTCTTAAGCAGGAAATTGCTGGGGACCTTCGGGAAAACAACCCAGAACGTTTGATCGAATACGCAGTTAAGAAGATGCTGCCAACCAAGAACACTCTTGGCCACCAGCAGTTCCTGAAGCTGCACGTGTACGCAGGCGCAGAGCACGACAATGCTGCTCAGAAGCCTGAAGTACTCGACATCAAGGACCGTATCTAAGGAGGATCATCATGGCAGACGTTGTAGCATACAGCGGCACAGGCCGCCGCAAGAACTCCGTTGCCCGCGTACGTCTCGTACCCGGTACCGGTAAGATTACCATGAACGGCAAGGATGCACATGACTACCTTCCGTTCGAAAACCTGATTTTGGACATGACCCAGCCATTTGGACTTACTGAAACCGTCGGCCAGTACGACGCTTTGGTTAACGTTAATGGTGGGGGCTTCACTGGCCAGGCAGGCGCAACTCGTCACGGGATTGCCCGTGCCCTGCTCGCTGTTGACCCTGACTTCCGCGCAGCTCTCAAGAAGGCCGGCATGCTCACACGTGACCCTCGTATGAAGGAACGTAAGAAGCCAGGTCTCAAGAAGGCTCGTAAGGCTAGCCAGTTCTCCAAGCGTTAATTTTACGATTATCAGCATAGAGATAATAAAAGCATCCTGCTTGCGGGGTGCTTTTTTCGTGGGGCGGAAAAATCGGAGACGTAATTGCGTCACTAGCCCCACTTTTGAAGAAAGAGGATGCCCAAATGGATAATACAATCACATACAGTATTGGTGACGTCGCCAAGCGCTTAGGCCTGACGGTGCAAGCGATTCGTTATTATGATGCGGAGGGCTTGCTACCATTGTTGAAGCGCGATGCTGGCGGCCGGCGCGTGTTTACCGAAGATGATATCCGTACATTGCAGATGATTTTAGACTTACGTGATGCGGGCGTGTCGATCAAGGATAGTGCGCAGTTTGAAAACTGGCGCTTACAAGGGGATCAAACCCTGCAAGATCGCGCTGATTTTTTGGCTGCACATGAACATGAACTGCAGTCGCGCATTGATAGCCTGAACGCGTCAATGGCCCATTTGCACTTTAAACAGTGGTATTATCAAACCGCGCTGCAAGCTGGCACCGAGCAGATCCATTTGGTTGGTGATACCAAAGAAATCACCCAAGCCACTTTTGATGATTATGCCAAATTGCAGAGCGATGCGTCGCTTGACCTCTAGTCGACTATAGGGTCTATGCTGTGATCTGAGGGGGTCTTGGCATGAAAATTATGATTATTGGCGTGTTCGGTCGCGCGGGGCGGGCGATTTATCGAGAAGCTCAGCGACGGGGACACGAGGTCGTCGGCGTCGCGCACCGTCGCCACAAGCATCCCGTGGTGGATCAGTTGATCCTCAAAGATATCCAAGCGTTGACCAAAGACGATGTTAAAGGCTTTGATGCAGTGATTGACGCCGTCGGGGCGTGGTCTACGCAGACTGAAGTTGTGCACACATTAGGGCTGGCGCATGTGATTGCTTTATTGCAAGGCACGAAGACGCGCTATTTGAAAGTCGGTGGGGCTAACACGCTGTATACAGATTCTGAGCATCACCATCAACTCCAAGAATATCGGCGGTATTACCCGCGCTATATGCAGGATTTGTGTTTAGCGCATAGCATTGGCTTGGAGCAACTAAAAGACAGTCACGATGTTTTGTGGACATACGTGACGCCACCGTATAATTTTGATCCTGCAGGGCACACGACTGGGCACTATCAAGTGACCGGGGATGAATATTTTCCCACACCTGATCCAAGTGATGGGCAAAATGATTACATCAGTTATTCAGATTATGCCAAAGGGATGATCGATATCGTTGAGAGTCATCAATATATTGGTCAGCAGATTACCTTATTTTCAGGCAACAATCCAGATCCCAGTCAACGCTATTGAGTTGCGCCTAAATCTCGCTGATTATCAGCGGGATTTTTTTGAAAAATGCTTGACCTCTAGTTCACTATAGGCTGTATTGTAGTGCTTGCACTACGAAAGTGAAAATCAAAATATTGGAGGGATAGCGTGGTATTTTTAGCGTTGCTGCCCATTATCATGGGTGCGGGATTAGCGACCCAAACGGCGATTAATTCAAAATTGCGTCAGTTTGTGGGCTCGCCGTATTTGGCTTCAGGCATTTCGTTTATGATTGGGCTGCTGTTTTTGTTCATTTTAGGGCGATTGGTGCATCAACCAATGCTGCCAACTGCCAGTTTTGTGACCACACAACCTTGGTGGATTTGGCTTGGCGGGGTCTTTGGCGTGATTGGATTAACGGGCAACATTGTGTTGTTTAGCACCTTAGGCAGTATTCAAGCGTCAGTGTTGCCGATTCTCGGCCAGATCATCATGGGCGTGGTGATCGATCAATTCGGTCTATTCGGGTCGCGAGTCCAAGGCATGACTTGGTTGAAATTCCTCGGTGTCGTGATATTGGTAATCGGCGTTTTGATTACGATTGGCGTGATTGGCCCCACTGATCCGCTGACGAAGCGTTCCTTAGCGAAAATGCATGTGCAATATCAGCTGCTTTACCAAATTTTTGGCGTGGCAGCAGGGATGCTGATGGCGTCACAAACGGCGATCAATGGCCGTTTAGGGGTGCAGTTAGGCTCAAGTATTCAAGCCGCGACGATTTCGTTTGCGCTTGGAACAATCCTATTATTTTTGGTGCTTTGGTTCACGCATACCAGTTTTAGGCCAATTCGGGATGCGGTGATTGCGACTAAGCATTATTGGTGGTTGTGGTGTGGCGGTGCAATCGGTGGGGCATACATTTTGTGCAGTGCATGGTTAGCGCCATTATTAGGCACTGGCCAAGTTGTGATTTTGGCGTTGTTTGGCCAATTGCTATTCAGCGCAGTTGTTGAACACTTCGGCATGTTTGATTCATTCACAGCATCGATTGAACGGGAAAAAATCATCGGGTTGATTGTGATGTTTGTCAGTGTAGTCGAGATCCACTTCGTTTAAAGGAGAATTTGAATGACTAAAAATGTTTTGATCCTAGGTGCTAGCGGTTCAATTGCAAGAATTGTGGTGCAGAATCTGTTGGCGCAAGTCGGCGCTGACATTACCAAATTAACGCTATTGGTACGGCATCCCCAAAAGCTGGCCGGACTTGATCTAGCCAATCGTGGCGTGCAAGTCGTCCAAGCAGATGTGCTCAACACGGACCACTTGGCGACAATCATGGCTGGTCAGTCACTAGTTTACGGGAACTTGTATGGTGCGGATCTTGGCCAACAGGCGGCTTCGGTGGTCAAGGCGATGCATCAAGCACAAGTGCGGCGTCTGATCTGGATTTCTGCCAATGGTGTTTATGGTGAAATTCCGGGGGCATATGGTCGCTGGAATCAAGCGATGCTAGGCAGTACGTTAACGGCCTACGCAGATGCCACTAAGGTAGTCGAAGCGAGTCAATTAGATTACACGCTGATTCGTCCCGCATGGTTTCAAGATGAGCCAGAAGTGGATTACGAAATGACGTTCAAGGGCGAGGCGTTCAAGGGGACCGAAATTTCCCGTCAAAGTGTGGCTGATCTGGTCGAAAAGCTGATCCATGATCCGGAACAATTAATCGGCGAATCTGTTGGCATCAGTAAACCTAATACTGCAGGACCGGCGCCACGGTGGTATAGCTAGACTGACAGCGATTGATACCACGGTGCTTAAAGCTAGGTCTCAAGCAGGCTTGTACGGCTCGTTAGTTCGCCAAGCATTAATTTTGCGCATAGGAACACCGAGAAAATCAAAGCATCCCGCATGCGGGGGTGCTTTTTTCGTGGGTGAAATTTCGGTGTGTGCCCCAGATTCTGTTTACGTCAGCGAAAAATTTGTGCTAGTCTTGTGTTTGTTAGCTTACTAACAAACACAAGGAGGGTAAGTGTGAAAGAAAAAATCTCGCCAAGAGTGGTCGGTGCAATCGTTGCGACCGGCTTAATGTCGTTTTGTGGGGTCATGGTGGAAACGGCCATGAATATTACCTTTCCCACCTTAATGCGGGAGTTCCGCATTGGGACCAGTACCGTGCAGTGGATGACCACATTGTATTTACTGGTGGTGGCGGTAATGGTGCCGTTGTCCGCAACGTTGAAGCGCCGGTTTAAGATGCGGAACTTGTTTCTGGTCGCCATCAGTCTCTTCATTGCCGGCGTAATCATCGACGGTTTGGCACCGGCGTTTTGGGTGCTATTACTGGGGCGCGGAATTCAGGGCCTGGGCACCGGGATTGCCTTGCCGCTCATGTTTAACATCATCCTGGAGCGGGTGCCGGCCAGCAAACGTGGCATGATGATGGGCGTCGGAACCATGATTACGGGGGTCGCACCAGCACTGGGCCCGACATTTGGCGGCCTAGTGGTAGGGGCCATGTCGTGGCGCTTTATCTTTGCGTTCCTGTTGCCCGTGCTGATTGTGGCGCTGGGTTTGGGCGTCAGCTGTATTGAACAAAAATCGGTGCCAGTGGCCGCGCAGATTGATCAGTTGAGTGTGGTCCTGATTGTCGTGACGTTTTGTGGGTTGATTTTTGGCATTTCCAATTGGGGGGCGCAGCCGTTTATTAGCTTGCCGGTTGCCGGCGCCCTGGCAGTCGGGGTGCTGGCCTTGATTTGGTTCACACATCGGTGCCTGACGATTAGCGTGCCGATTATCAATCTACGGCTATTTCGCAACCCCGCGTTTGTTGAAGCGCTCCTCGCCTTCGCCTGTGTTCAGATTGGCTCATTGAGTCTGAGCTTCCTGCTGCCAAACTACATTCAGCTGGTTAACCACAGTAGTGCGCTAATCGCGGGCCTCGTGGTACTGCCGGGGGCGGCCGTTGGTGCGGTGGTGGGGCCATTGAGCGGCCGCTGGTATGACGTCGCTGGGGCACGGGCGCCGCTGCGAACCAGTGCGGTGATTTCCCTGCTGGGCACTGTGGGTCTGTGGCTCTTGGGGAATCAGTTGGTTAACCTTGCCATTTTGTTTTTGTACACATTATTTATGTTCGGTCGCGGCGTCGGGTTCGGCAACATTATGACCGTGGGGCTGAATCAACTGCCCACGACTGATTATGCGGACGGTAACGCAATCTTCAACACCGTTCAGCAATTCACGGCGGCCCTTGGTATCAGTATGGCGGCCGCGATTGTGGCTGCAGGGCAGGCACATAGCACCTCGCAGGTTGTGGGGACGATTAATGGTAGTGTGCACAGCTTTGCGGTGCTCGCACTGCTGACGATTATTGAACTAGTTGTGCTGTGGCATGTGACGCGGAAAAATATTTCGCCGGCAAATGCATAATTTTCCTTGCTTTGAAGTGCACTCCAAGGTTTACACTGACTTTTGTTAACAAACACAGAATGCGGTGGAGGCAGAATATGCTTGAAAAGACAATTAAACTGAACAATGGCGTCAAGATTCCGCAGCTTGGACTTGGGACCTGGCTGATTGATGACGATAAGGTGGCGGCAGTAGTGACTGGTGCCATTCAGGCGGGGTACCGCCACATCGATACCGCGCAGGCGTACGGTAACGAACGCGGTGTTGGTGCGGGCGTGCGCAACAGTGGTGTGGCCCGCAGCGAAATTTTCGTCACCACCAAGTTGGCGGCGGAACACAAGGATTATGCAAGTGCAGCGGCCGCGATTGATGAATCGCTGCGCAAGCTTGATCTTGACTACATCGACATGATGATTATCCACAGTCCTGAACCGTGGGCGGACTTCCGCGATGGTGACCATTATTTTGCGGGTAACGTGGCTGCGTGGCAGGCGCTGGAAGACGCGTACAAGGCAGGCAAAATTCGGGCAATCGGCCTGTCGAACTTTGAGCAGGTGGACCTCGATAACATTTTGGCCCACGGAACGGTCAAACCGGCTGTGAACCAGGTGCTCGCCCACGTCGGTAACATGCCTAGTGCCCTCATCGAGTACACGCGGGCGCAGGGAATTGCCGTTGAGGCGTACTCCCCAGTGGCCCACGGTGCCATGATGAAAAGTGCCGCAATGGTCCAGATGGCGGCGCAGTACAACGTAACCGTGCCCCAGCTGGCTATCCGGTATGATTTGCAGCTGGGGCTCATCACCCTGCCTAAGTCGGGTAACCTGGATCACGTCAAAAGTAACGCGGCGGTGGACTTCACGATTAGCGCTGCGGATATGCAGACGCTGGCGGGGATCCAGTTCACTGATTACGGTGAATCTAAGGCCTTTCCCGTCTACAGCGGCAAACAAGACTAAACTAACGCCTCGGGGCCAGCGGCTCCGGGGCGTTTTGCGGTTAACGGTTGGTTTGCGTTTGTGTAAGCGGTACAATTGAGGTTATCAAGCCAGGGTACGCCCTGACTTTGGCGCAGTATACGGCTATTTTTGGAACTGGAGGAGATATTCATGGATAATCAGCAGCAAAAACAGCAGCCATGCCCATTTTGTGGCGGGACTGAATTCGTCGTCGGTAAGCAGGACGGCCAGGCACAGGTGATGAACGCGGGCAAGAAGCTCACGTTCACCGGGGTGAGCCTGATGCACATCATTTGCACGAACTGCGGGACGGTTGTGCAATCATTCACGCCGGAACTCGACAAGATTCGGCGGTGGGGGAACTAACATGACGAGAATGACCTGGAAAAAATTCAGCATCATTATGACCGGCTTGGCCACCATTAATGGCGTGCTCAGCCTGATGAATTACGCCCTGGATGCGGCTGATGCTGAGGACGCAGATGCGGAAACCGAAGAATAGCAAATGGTGGTGAGCACTGGTGGAAATTCGGTTACTTAAATATTTTTGGACGGTAGCCGAAGTGGGCACGGTGTCGGGCGCGGCTGAGGTCTTGCACATCACCCAGCCCACCTTGAGCCGCCAACTGCAGGCGCTGGCAGACGAGCTGGACACGCCACTATTTGTGCGCGAACACAACCGGCTGGTTTTGACCAAGGCGGGCGTGTTCCTGAAGAGCCGTGCGGCCGAGATTTTGGCGTTAACGCAGCAAACGGAGCAGGAGTTCATTGATCAAAAGCACGCGGCCATTAGCGGCAATCTGCGCATTGGCTGCGTGGAGGCCGATAATTCGGACACGATGGCCGAGATTTTGGAAGAACTCGTGCAGGATTACCCCGCGGTGACGTTCACCGTGATTACGGGGGATGGCGCCCAAATCTCTGAGCAGCTGGACAAAGGGTTGCTGGACGTTGCCATCCTGATTGAGCCGATTGACACCGCGAAGTACAACACGTTGCGCCTGCCGCGGGCTGAACGCTGGGGCATTTTGACTAGCGCCCAGTCGCTGCTCGCCCGCAAGCGGGAAATTCACCCGGCGGATCTGCAGGACGTGCCGTTAATGTTGTCGCACCGCCCGCTAGTTGAAGCGATGCTGAATGAGTGGGCGGGTACCGATGCGGGTCAGTTCCGCGTGGTGGGTCGTTACAATCTGAACTTCAACATTCAGCCGTTGATCGAGCGGCAGATTGGGTCCGCCTTGTCGATTCAAGGCGTGACGCAGGATATTGACTCAAGCAAATTGAAATTCGTGCCGCTGGCGCCCGCGCTGACCACCCATTGCGTTCTAACTTGGCGCAAAGAGCGGGTGGTGACGCCCTTGGTCAGTGAATATTTACGGCGTTTTCAAGCGGCATTCGCCAATTAGGCGCCACTTAACCAACAAAATAGCTCAAAATGACGGTCAAGGACCGTATTTTTGCCAAAAACTGGCGGAAATGCGGCGCCTGGCCGTTTTGTATTCTTTAGTTACACTTACGTAATACCCACGTAATATTAGGATGTTAGTCTAGCCTACAGTTAGTTAAGAAAACGCGGAGGTTATGAAAGTGAAGTCATCTAAATTATTTATCGCAGCAATCGCATCACTGTCATTTGCAACGGTGGCCATGACAAATGTGCACCCCGTATCTGCCGCGAACACGAAAGCCGAGATTACCCAGCAGAACAAGGATATTCTCACTAAGATTGAAAACGAAGACAAAAAGAACGGTGAACTCGCTGATCAGGTGAGTGCTAAGAACACCGCCATCAAGAACGCCGACAAGAAGATTACCGATTCCAAGGCCAAGATTGCCGATTTGGCAACCAAGATTACCAAGGAAAAGAAGGAAGTCGCAGCCCGGACCCAGGCCATGAAGAAGCAGCTGGTTTCCTTGCAGAAGGAAGCCGGCGACTCCGTAACTGGGAACGTCTACGTTGACTTTGTCCTGAACTCCAAGAACTTGTCCGACTTGATTTCCCGCGGGACGACCGTCAGCAAGTTGAACCAGGCCAACCAGGAAGCACTTCAGCAGGTGAAGGACGCCAAGGATAAGCTGTCCGACTTACAGGACGACCAGAAGGCAACCGAGAAGTCCCTGGAAGACACCCGCGCAACGCTGGTATCCGACAAGGCCAAGCTTGTTGGGCTGCAAAAGGACGCGAAGTCCGAATCTGCCAAGCTGAACAAGATGCTTGAAGACAACAAGGACGTTCTGGCCCAGATCAGTGCTGCCGAAGCTAAGCAAGCAGCAGCTGCCGCCAAGAAGGCCGCTGCTTCAGCTAAGGTTGCCGCTAAGAGCGCTGACAGCAAGAAGTCCAGCCAGGCTGCTACCACCGTTTCTACGTCTGCTGCCCTGACTGTTAGTGCATCAAGTTCAAGCAATGCTTCCAGCAGCACCAAGAAGGCCGCTAAGAGCAGCTCCCACAAGTCCAGTGCTGCAGCGACATCATCATCCAGCTCCAGCAGCGACAGCTCCTTCAGCGCCGCATACGGTAGCGCCATTTCTGCTGCTGAGTCCCAGATGGGCAAGCCTTACCAGTGGGGTGCCGCTGGCCCTAGCGCTTACGACTGCTCCGGTCTGACGATGTGGGCATTTGCGAAGATTGGCATTTCTCTGCCCCACTCCGCTGCCGCACAGTCCCAGATGGGTACGCGCGTATCTGTTAGCCAGCTCCAGCCCGGCGACCTCGTGTTCTGGGGTTCACCAGCACACCACGTTGGGATCTACATTGGCGGTGGCCAGTTCATCCACGCACCACACACCGGTGACGTGGTGAAGATTACCAGCATCAGTGGTTACACACCTGATTACGGTGTTCGCCTTTAATCATTAGCAATTAAAAAGGTTCGCCGCATTTACGCAATGACGTAAATGCGGCGAACCTTTTTTGATGTCTGAATTAATGCAGGCGGCGAATGACGACGGGCCAGCGCATCACGCCTTGGGCCATCAGCGCTTGCAGGCGGTTGAAGAGGAGGAGCAGCCAGCCAAACGCCAGGATGAATGCCTGGATTTCAAACGAGGTCAGGGACGGATACTTGAAGAAGCGAAAACCCAAATCCAAGAGTAATAACAGCACGGCGACGACGTAGGACGTGATGAGAAACTCGCGGGACGAGTTCGGGAGGAGCCAACGCACGCCGATGATGAGTACCACCATCGTCATGATGAGCAGACCCGCCGCCTGGTCGTGCAGGAAGTGGGACGCGGCGTTGTTGGGGAAAATCCCGACGCAGGCGACCTCTAAGGAGATTAGGGTGAGCAGAATACGCAGGACGATGAGCCGGCGATTCTCGGGGTAGCGCTCGCGCAAGGTGACGAAGATGTAATCGATGAGCGCCACCATGAGCAGGGCGGTAATGATGAGGGTCAGGTTGAACTGCCAGGAGTTACTGGCCATGTTGGTGCCGAGGAAGCTCAGGTTGTGTTGCCACCAGCGGCGCTCCCCGTTTGCGGCCATGGCCACGACGACGCCGGTAATAATGACGGTGGTCAGCAGCTGTATCAGGATGGTCGCGTTGATGGTGATGGCCGCTGCGACCATGAACGCATCCGCGATGAAGGTCAGCAGCAGGAGAATCAGCGCCGCGGTGAAGGCATCGAAGGTCGCGCCCGGAAATAGGGTTCCGAGCAGCCAGGTAATCCCGAGTAGTGCCAGGCCCAGCATGATGGTGAACGAGATGATGATGACGGGCAAGTTCCGCCAGTAAATGCGGCTGGAGAACCGCCCCTGATCATCATTGCGGCTGCGGATGAAAAACGCGGTGAACAACGTGACGCCCGTGACCACGCCAATGCCGATGATGAAGCTGGCAACGGAGACGTCACCGGACAGGGGGACGTAAGTTAGTCCCTTGCTGAGCCAGTAGATATAGCTGCCGATGGTCGTGATTAACGCGGCGATCAGCGGCCAGATGAGGAACAGCCGATTGTGGTTAATTCGGTCAGTCGCCGTGTGCTGAATGATAATGCGCCCATTGCGAATTGATAGTTGCATTGGCGTGTTTGATTTGACGCCCAGTTGTGCCTGAATTTCCGCCGGTAAGCGCACAATCACCGGCTTGGTTGTTGCACCCAATATTTTTCCTCCCCATTAGTCCCAGTAACATTGCTGCAGTTTATTATAACCTAAATCGTGTGTGACTTTTGTTACCCGCACAGAAATACTGGCGGGCTCTCGCTGCTGGCTTTCATTTTCGTGTCAGCTGGCCAGACATTTTCTGAAAATATTGACATGCTTACAAAAAGATAGTAGAATGGATAATGCTGTTAAAAAAGTGGTGCCGTCCATCGAGTCTGGGGGATGCGCGGCACCGATGAAGATGTGGATATGTGTGCGGACCAACGCGCCCGCATGCAGGTAAGGAGGAGAATTGATGCTTAATCTTGCACTGATTGGAATTGACGCGAACACTGATAACGTACTCGCCGCAATCCGGGAAGACGGCCGGTATTTCGTGAACGCTGCCTACGCGGATACATTCGAATGCAACGTACAGTTCAGCATGAAGCATGAGATTGACTCCATTTATATGCAGGTGCGGCCATTGCTGAAGCGCACCGACATTGATGTAGTTTACGTGGCGTCAACGGTGCCCCACGTGCAAAGCGTTGTGCTGAAGGCGCTGCGTGCGGGCAAAACCGTGCTGATTGCGGACAACGTGCCGAACTTGCCGGAGCACGGCGACTTGATTCGGGTTGCGCACAACGACCGGGAAGCCCTGGCGGAGGAACTAACGATTGTGGCGAACGCGCTGACTGAACCGCTGGCCTTCGATTTTGACCCCGTCATTTAAATTCAAATATGTTTAACCGTCATCGAACCTGGGTGGCGGTTTTTTGTCCACAATACAATGCCTTCAGAGCATATACTGGGACAAAATAAGCATTTTGTGCATGAATGCATCGGGCTTAAAATGAATGTATTACTAATCGAGGACGGTGGACACATGAGCAACAACGCAGAAACAGTCAAAAACGGGATTTTTGAAATGGGACCCAAGAACGACGCCTACCAACAGTTCTTCACGGGGCAGAGCTATTTGCAGTCCCTTGTGGCCGATAAGGACGTGAACGTCGGGGTCGGCAACGTGACCTTCGAGCCGGGGTGCCGCAACAACTGGCACATTCACCACGATGGTTACCAGATTTTGCTGGTGACCGCCGGAACTGGTTGGTACCAGGATGCAGGCCAACCCGCGCGCAAGTTGCACGCGGGGGATGTGGTCGTCACTTGCGACGGCGTGAAGCACTGGCACGGCGCCACGAAGGACAGCTGGTTCAGCCACATTGCCATTACGGCCGGGACGCCAGAGTGGTTGGAACCAGTCAGCGACGCACAGTATGACGCATTGGAGGACTAAGATGGCCCAAAAACAAACGGCTGGCCGCGACCAGCTGTGGGATTTTGCCCCGAAGTTCGCGGAATTAAATGATGACGTGCTGTTCGGTGAGGTGTGGGCCCGCGAGGAGCAGATGTCCGCCCGCGACCGCAGCCTAATTACGGTGTCCGCACTGATGGCGCAGGGGTTGTTCCCCCAGCTTGAAGCGCACATGCGCATCGCGAAGACCAACGGCGTGACCAAGGACGAGATGGTGGAGTTAATCACGCACCTCGCGTTTTACGCTGGCTGGCCCAAGGCGTGGTCCGCATTTGGCCTTGCCAAGAAGATTTACACGGAATAAGATTGACCACCCCGGAATTACCCCGGGGTGGTTTTTTGCTGGGTGAATTTATGCGAAAATGGAATTGGTGCTTGCCTTAAAGTGGGCTTTAAGGTGTACGGTAAGGTAATTCAATGATGTTAGTGGATTGTGGTCAGCAGCGCGCTGACCGCAGAGGAGGACTGAGCATGAAAGCAGCGATTTTTGTTAAGCCAGGGCAAATGGAAGCCCGCGAATTACCCCAGCCAGTGGTGGAATTCCCCACGGATGCAGTCATCAAGATTGTGCGGGCGTGTGTCTGTGGTTCAGATTTGTGGTGGTACCGCGGATTGTCGAAGCGGCCGGCGAACGAACCCGTGGGCCACGAAGCCATCGGGGTGGTTGAAAGCGTGGGCGCTGCGGTCACTGCCGTTAAACCTGGCGATTTCGTCATCGTGCCGTTCACCCATGGCTGCGGGCATTGTGCAGCTTGTCTGGCCGGTTTTGAGGGCAACTGCCTGACCTTCCACCACCAGGGCAGTCCCGTGGGCTACCAGGCGGAATACTTGCGTTACGAAAACGCCGATTGGTCCCTGGTTAAGGTGCCCGGCCAGCCGGAAGACTATACGGATGCCCAGCTGAATGACCTGCTCGCGTTGTCGGACGTGATGGCAACGGGCTACCACGCCGCCGTTTCGGCTGAGGTGCACGCTGGTGACACCGTGGTCGTTATGGGTGATGGTGCGGTCGGCCTGTCCGGGGTTCTTTCCGCTAAGCTGCTGGGGGCAAAGCGCATTATTGCGATGAGCCGCCACGAAGACCGAGCACAGCTCGCCCGTGAGTTTGGCGCGACGGACGTGGTGCCAGAACGCGGCGACTTAGCAGTGCAGCGGGTCATGGAATTAACTGCCGGGGCCGGCGCGGATGCCGTACTCGAATGTGTCGGCAACGAGCAGTCGGTGGCAACCGCCGTGCAGGTGGGCCGCCCCGGCAGTGTTGTTGGCCGGGTAGGAATTCCGCAAAAGCCCGAGATGAACACCAACGCTTTGTTCTGGCGCAACATCGGCTTGCGCGGCGGGATTGCTAGTGTGACCACCCACGACCGCGATGTGCTGCTGCAGGCGGTCTTGAACGGGCAGATCCACCCCGGCAAGGTGTTCACGCAGCGGTTTGATCTAGATCACATCCAGGACGCGTACGCCGCAATGGACCAGCGGACGGCGATTAAGTCACTGATTATTATGTAAATTGGCTGTTTGCCCCAATCCACGAATGTTTTTGTGGATTGGGGCATTTTTTTGCAAATTAGCCCTTGTCTTAAAGTGAACTTTAAGGTTTAAGCTGAATTCATCAGTTAGGAAATGGCCTGACTTACATGACGACTTGATTGGAGCTATTAATGCAAAAACAAAAATTTGGGCCGGTTTTGCCCATTATCTTGATTAGTTACTTTATGATTTTACTGGATAATTCAATTGTGTTTACCAGCACGGTGAAAATCGCGCAGGACCTGCAAATGGATGCCCAGGCGCTGGCGTGGGTGACCAATGCGTACGCGCTAACCTTTGGCGGACTGCTCATGCTGGGCGGGAAGGCCGGCGACATTCTGGGGCGCCGGCGGGTGTTTACGCTCGGTTTAGTCATTTTCACCTTAGGCTCGCTTCTTGTGGGTCTGGCGCAAAATGGGGCGATGATTATCGCCATGCGGGCGTTGCAGGGCGTAGGCTCGGCAATCTTGGCACCGACCACGTTGGCCTTATTAATGGATAGTTACCAAGGCAATATGCGCACCAAGGCGATTGCTTATTACGGTGCGACCGCGGGGATTGGCGCCAGCTTTGGGCTGGTAGTGGGGGGCTTCATTGCCAGCTTCCTGACCTGGCGGGACGGCTTCTTGCTCAACGTGCCGGTGGGAATCATGTTGCTGGTGCTCACCATCATCTTCGTGCCGGCGCGTCCGGGTCAGGGCGGTCGGTTGGACTGGCCGGGGGCCATTACCTCAGTGGTCGGTTTTGCAGGTCTCATCTATAGTATTAACGGGACGGTACTTCGCGGGGTAGCCGGGATTATTGCGGCATTTGCGCTCATTGCCTTTGTCCTTGTCGAGGCACACCAGCAATCACCACTTATGCCGCTGCAGTTGTTTAAAAGCCGTGAGCGCAGTAGTGCCTATGTGGCACGTTTCTTCTACCTCGGGGCGATGATTTCCTACTTTTTCTTGGTGCCGCAAGCGATGCAAAACGTTTATGGCTACACCCCCTTGATGGCGGCTGTGGGTTTCTTGGCCGAAACGATTCCGCAGTTCCTCTCCGCCACAATTTTGGCACGGCTCAATGACCGCTTTACCAACAATCAACTGCTGACTGCTGGTGTCCTGATTACGTTCGTTGGTGTGATCATGGGTGCAATCGTGGGCATCAACGGCGGATATTTCTGGGCCTTAGCCGTCCCGATGGTCATCATCGGGATTGGTCAGGGGCTGTCCCTCAGTCCGCTTACGGTGGCTGGTGTTGCCCACACGGATGTCTTGATTGCCGGTTCCGCTTCGGGCGTGGTCAATACAGTGCACCAGATTGGTAGTTCGTTTGGGTTGTCCGTGATTGTGGCGCTGACGGCAAACTTTAGTAGTCCAGTTGCCGTATACAACCATTCGGCATGGTTAATGGCCGGCTTTATGTTGCTTGCGTTACTTGCAACCTTGAACATTGTCCGGCCGGGCAAGCGCGCTTAAGGCGCACAAAGGAGATAATGATGAAAATTTTACTTATTGGCGCAACGGGCTCAATTGGCCGCGCAGTGCGCACGCAATTGCTCCAGACAACGGATTACCAGCTAGTGCTTACTTCCCGGCATGCCAGTACGATGCAAATTGACGGGCAGCGCGAAGTTGCACTCAACTTGGATGCCCGCAATGCTGCGGCAGTCGCGCAAGCATTAACGGATGTGGATGCGGTCTTTGTGGCCGTCAGTGGTGCGTTGCCCGCAATCGCGACGGCGGTGACGGCCGCGATGACTGGAAGCAAGACGCAGCGGCTTGTCTTTATTTCCTCGATGGGGATTTACGACGAAATTCCCGCGAGTGTCGGCGCCCAGGGCAATCTGCACCACAATCCAGTTTTGCGGCCTTACCGCGAAGCTGCGGACATTATTGCGGCGTCAACGCTGAACTACACGGTGATTCGCCCCGGCTGGTTTGATAACGGCAGTGATGACTACGAAGTTACCCGGGAAGGCGCACCCTTTGGCGGTCACGATGTTTCGCGGCGGGCAATTGCACAGTTAGTGGTTGCACTATTGGCGGATAATCAACTGTACGCCCGTGAAAGTATCGGGATTAACCGGCCGCAGTAGTGGCAACTCCGACGCTAGAAGTGCATAATTTATTTAATATCAAAAACGGAGGTACGCGATGAACATCAAGGAAGCAAGCGCCCAGACTGGGGTTCCAGCAGCAACGATTCGGTATTACGAAAAAGAAGGGCTGATTCCGGACATTGACCGCAGCCCGGCCGGCGTACGTGAGATTGATGACCGCATTATTCGGCGGATTAACTTCGCCAAGCAGATGCGCGGTGCGGGGATGAGCATTGAGGCACTGCGCCGGTATATCCAGCTGTTCGACGCGCAAGAGAACAATCTGGCCGAACAAAAAGTGCTGCTCCAGGAACAGCTTGCCATTATGGAAGAGAAGCGGGACGACTTGCAGGCCGCAATTGATCACCTTCAGTGGAAGCTAACACACTTCGACGACCACATGGTGGCGACCGAGGAAGAACTGCGTAACTTAGAAAAAGAGCAGCAATAAAAACAACCCATGCCGCGGCATGGGTTGTTTTGCACTATGCGTTAACGCAGGATGTTGGTCATCTTTTTGCCCTTTGCAATCTCATCGACGAGCTTGTCGAGGTAACGAATTTGCTGCACGGTGGGGTCTTCAATGTCCTCAACGCGCACGCCGCAAATTACGCCCTTGATGCGGCTTGCGTGCGGATTAATTTGCGGGGCCTGGGCGAAAAAGGTGCTGAAGGTGGCAGCTGACTTAAGTTGTTCCTGCAGTCCCTGTTCGTCGTAGCCAGTTAGCCAGCTAATGACGGTGTTCAGTTCCGCCTCGGTGTGGCCTTTGCGTGCGACCTTTTGCAAATAGAGTGGGTAAATGGAACTGAACGTCATGTCGGTAATTGGTGTGCGTGCCATTGGTAAGCCTCCAGTGCGGTGTTTGTTTGCCCCTATTTTCGCATATTTACGGCGCTTTGGGTATTGTTTAAGCACCCCAAGCGCGCTAAACTTAGCCCACGATTAGATGGCGGAGGTGCGTGATGCAGGAACCAGGAGATATTCGTTACTTTTTGAACGCGACGCAGCGGTTTAACGTGCGGGCGGCGGTCTTACTTGAAAATGCGGGCAGGCTGTTGGTGACCCCGGAAGCAGATCAACCCGGAATGTTCAAGCTGCCTGGTGGGGCCGTTAAGTTCGGCGAGTCGGCAATAGCTGCGGCTGTCCGTGAGGTGCAAGAGGAGTTGCAATTGACGGAGCTGGATTTCGAACCCGCGGGAACCGTTGAGGCGTTTTTCACGCTTGCTGGGGTTGATTACCACCAGATTATTCTCATTAGTCGGGCGCTCCTCACTGACAAACAGGCCACACACGTGGTGAATTTGCATCTGGATGAAGTCGACCTCGCACCCGACACCAAGCTGGTTTGGCAGCCATTAACTTCCGTGCAGGGGCATTTGTTGCCCAATGCACTGGACGCGCTGTTGCCCATGGGTGCGCCGTACCAACACGCGGTGTCTTACCGCTAGTTACAGGACAATCACATTGCGAATGGTTTCGAAGTTGATTTCGTCGCTGCCGATGACGACGTCAGTTTCGGTGTAGCCGCGCACCATGCCCATGATGTCGGGGCCGAATAAGCCGTCCGGCGAAATCGACGCTAACTGAATAGCGACGGGGTGGTTGTTGGCGAACGCATTGGCCAGTAGCGCCCCGATTCTTTCTTGGCTCTGTTGCGGGCGGGCGGGGAACGTGCGGGCGGCGGCGTGTTTGGCCTTGTTCAGAGCGCTAGTGTGATCAGAAAGGTAATACCCCTGCCACTTAGTCATCCCCCGGTCGCGGTAGTCGTGGCTGAAATAGTTTTGGACGAGCTCCTCCGACCAGCCATTTTGGAAGTTCATTCGTCGAACTCGCGCCGGTACTGGATGACGCGCCCCGATTCCGGCCAGGTCATGCCGGTGAAGCCGACAAACTCGTACGTGACGGGCAAAACGCTGCGCAACTCGGCCACCGTGCGCTCCAGCAGCGGCAGGCTGTAGCGTTCCAGTGTGTGCAGCGGGATGGACTTGTGCCGCTGGCCGCGGGGAACGATGTTGAAGAAGAAGTTGAATTGCTGGTCGTATCTTTCATTGACGACGGTGAGCCAGTAGCGGGTGTTGCGGTGCTTGGTGAATAACTCCTGGGCGCGGGCGTAAATCACCTGTGAATATTTACTAAGTTCTATTTTATCCACTTGGGGATTAGTCATAAGCGTTGCCTCCGTTATGGCCGCCAACCAGGCTAGCCCGGTTGATGGCGGTGCCGCCGTGAACGTTGCTGGATGCGTACACGAGCTTGGTGAACCCGAATCGCTGGCGAATACTGTCGACGGTGCGCTCCAGGTTGACGTTCTTAATCTGCGCCTTGATGGGTGTGAATAAGTTCAGCTGTTGCCCCGTATCGGGACTGAGCCGCCCGCACCCAGCGTATAAGTTACGCACAGGTTGATTGGCCCACTGGCTGCGGAAGATGCGGATGAGGGCCGCCACGATGTCGGTGTTGCTGTTGGTCACATCGATGCGCAGGGCGCCGTGGAAACCGGAACGGCCGTCCAGTTCGGCGCCGGCGTAGGAAAAGCCGACGCCTAGGCTGACTTGGGCGCACTGGTAGTGGTGGTGGCGCAGACGTGAAGCCACCTGCTCGCCGATCTCCTTGATGACCAGCTCGATTTCACTTTGCATTTTGTAATCGCGGGGCAGTACCTGCGAGTTACTGATTGAGGGATGGTGCACCCGAATTGGTGTGGCGGGGTGTGCGCGGTCAACGCCCCAGGCCAGGGCGAAGAGTTGTTCACCCGCCAGCCCCATTTCCTGTTTAATGGCGTAGGGGTTACTGTGGGCGAGGTCCCACATGGAGTGGATGTTCATGCGGGCGAGGTGCGCGGCGGTGCGGTGCGCGATACTCCAGACGCTGGTCATGTCGGTGATGGGCCAGATTTTGTCGGGGACGGTGGCGTATGTAATCACGCCGATACGGCTATCCGCGTGCTTGGCGTATAGGTCCAGTGCTAGTTTGGCCTGAACGGGGTTCTCGCCGATGCCCACGGTTGTATAAATGCCCAGTTCATCGTGAATGACGTTTTGAATCCGTTCGGCCACAGCCATGGGCGTCTTGCCGAACAGGCGCCAGGACCGGGTAATGTCCAAGATGGACTCGTCAATCGAGTACGGCCACAGGTCTTCAGGGGCGACGAAGCGTTGGAAAATGCTGTTGATCCGCAGGTTTTTCTGGATGTACAGGTTCATGCGCGGCGGGACGACGAACAAATCGGGGCTTTGGGGCAGGTCCCGTTGCCGGGAAACGTTGGACTGCAGCCCGAATTCCTTCTTGGCGACGGGCGAGGTGGCCAAGACGAGGCCGCCGTTGGTGTTCTCCTGCTCCGACATCACGACCAGGGCCGTTTTAAGGGGATCCAGTCCGCGCGCCACGCACTCCACTGAGGCGTAGAACGATTTGCTATCAATCAAGAAGAAGATGCCGTGTGGTTCGTTGGCGTAATTTAGCATGCGCGAAGCCTCCTTTTAGAACAAATGTTCGTACGAGTTTATTATACGAACGTCCGTTCTATTTTTCAACCGTAAACTTAGCGGTGGGGGTCAAAAAATTTTTCCGGAGACTTTTGTAACAAAAGTATTGGCAAAGTTGTCCATTCCTGATATACTAACTTCTGTTGTTGCCGCAATGGCGGAATTGGCAGACGCGCAGTGTTCAGGTCGCTGTATGGGAAACCATGTGCAGGTTCGACTCCTGTTTGCGGCAGATAGTTGCCCAGTGCAACAACGCGAACGCACCTAGGAAACTAGGTGCGTTTTTTTGTGCCCAAGGTGAATAAACCGGCTTGCCAAGCGGCCGGTTTTGCGCGCATAATTATCATCTATAAGGGTAATGGAGCTTAAAGTAACGCAGCAATAATGGGTCAGGGATTCTTAGTCCTTTAAACTAGACTAAGGGATTCATGACCCATTTTGCATCTACTGACTTAGGCAAATACATACCGTTACGTGGAGGGAACATGCTTAAAACAATCTGGCAACACATGCACGGACTTTCCCGCCTTTGCTTCATTCTGGCGCCCATCGTGATGCTGGGCGAAGTGTTCTGCGACCTGCAGCAACCAACACTCATGGCGAACATCTTGGATAACGGCTTGGGTCGCGGCGACATGCACTACGTTGTGCGCACCGCCGTAATCATGCTCCTGTTTGCGGTCACGGGCCTAGTTTGCGGGGCTGGCTGTGGCGCCCTGGCCAACTACGCGTCGCTGAATATGGGGGCCAAACTGCGGGAACACATGCTGACGGTTGCCCTGGCGAGTCGCAAGATTGGCGGGTTAGAGCCGGCGACCATCATTACGCGGATTACTAACGACGTCACGCAGATGCAAAACCTCGTGATGATGCTGACGCGGTCACTCGTGCGCTCGCCCATGTGGCTGCTGGGTGGGATGATTATGTCGGTCGTTGTGAGCCCGCAACTCGCGTGGATTCTGTTCATCATCATGCCGCTCCTCATGGCCTTCATGTTCTACATTGTGTACCGCAGTATTCCGCTGTTCACGGTGGCGCAGCAAAAAATTGACCAGTTGAACCGGGTGATGCGGGAAAATCTCAATGGAATCAAGACCATTAAGTCGTACGTATTGGAGCCGGGGCAGTACCAGCAATTCAAGGTGGCCAACGCGCAGCTGCGCGACCAGAGCGAACGGGCCCAGCGCTCGACTATCATCATGTCGCCGGTGATTATGCTCATGCTCAATCTCGGGGTTGTCCTTGCGCTGTACCTCGGGGGCCACAAATTTGCCGTGGGCGGCATTACGGACGGCCAGATCATTGCGTTCATTAACTACATGATTCAGATTACCAACGCGATGATTAACATGGTCAACACCATCACGACCTTCTCCCGGGCGAGCACCTCGGCAACGCGGGTGCGGGCCGTGCTGGATGAAGCTGAAGCTACGGAAACTAAGGCCACAGCGGAACTGCCGGCCAGCAGTTCCGTGACGTTCGACCACGTCTCGTTTGGCTACAGCGACCGCGACGACATCATCAAGGACGTCAGCTTTAAGGTGGCGGACGGCCAGTGGCTGGGCATTATCGGCACGACGGGTGCGGGCAAATCAACCCTGATTAACCTCCTGACCAAGTTGCTCACGGGTAATCGGGGCACCATCAAAATTGGCGGGCAGGATATTGGCACCTTACGTGCGGATGCGCTGCACGCAAAAATCACGGTGGCGGTTCAAGACAGCACGCTGTTTGCTGGCACCGTAGCGGAGAATCTGCGCTATGGGGCCCCGGATGCCGATCAAGCGGCGCTGCAGACTGCGGCAACAGTGGCACAGGCGGAAGATTTCATCCTCGCCAAGGATAACGGCTATGACGTGACGGTGGAACAGATGGGCCGCAATTTTTCTGGTGGCCAGCGGCAACGGCTGAACATTGCCCGCGCCCTAGCGCCGGATCCAGACATCTTGGTGCTCGATGACGCCACATCGGCGGTGGACCAAGCCACTAACGCGCAAATCCGCACGGCACTGACTGCCAGCCGGAAGAACCGCACCACGGTGATTATTTCGCAGCGATTGACCAACGTCATGGCTTGCGACCAAATTATTGTGCTGCAAAACGGCCGCATCACGGACAAGGGCACGCACGCGCAGTTAATGCGTACCTCACAGTTCTACCAGGAATTAGCGGCAACGCAGCTGCATGCAAAGGAGGTGGATTAACATGATGCAACCAGGAAGCCGGCACCGGCATTACATCCCGCGCGGTGAAAAGGTCGGAATCAAAGACGCCCGGGGCACCATCATCCGCCTTGTTCGGTATTTGGGTAACTACCGCATGGCGCTGCTGGGCGTGTTCTTGATGACCACGGTGACGACCATCGTGGGGACCCGCTATAACGGAATCGTGGTGGACACGTACATTGCCCACCACCGGTTATCCGCGCTCGCACTTGTCTGTGCCATCATGGCCGTGAGTTACCTCATCGCGAGTGGGTTCACGTACTGGCAGAACCGGGTGATGATTAAGGTGGCCCAGGATACGAGTGCCCAGATTCGCCACGACATCTTCGCGCGGATGCAGCAATTGCCAATGCGTTATTTTGACGTGCACGGTAACGGGGACATCATGAGCCGACTGAGTAACGATGTGGATAACATCAACATGGCGCTCATGCAGACGTTCATTCAGCTGTTCACCGGGATTGTTTCGGTAGTGGGGATGCTGGCGGCAATGCTCATTTTGAGCCCACTATTAACGGTGATTGTGCTGCTGAGCTCGGGAATGACCTACTTGTTCACCCGGTTCGTGGCCAGGATGACGCAGACGGCGTTCGTGACCCAGCAAGACGCTTTGGGCGAACTCAACACCCAGATT
Source organism: Lacticaseibacillus sharpeae JCM 1186 = DSM 20505 (assembly GCF_001436225.1). Lineage (GTDB taxonomy): Bacteria > Bacillota > Bacilli > Lactobacillales > Lactobacillaceae > Lacticaseibacillus > Lacticaseibacillus sharpeae. The sequence goes on from NZ_AYYO01000056.1 coordinate 70,511, forward strand.
GAGGAGGCCGTTTCGGGTAAGCAGGTGGTGCAGCTGTTTGGCCACGGCACCGCGACCCTGAATCGGTTTCAGCAAGTGAATGCCAAATACACCCGGGCGGCGTTCCGCGCCCAGGTATTCAGTGGCACCATGGGTCCGTTCAACAACATGACCAACAACATCGCCTACCTCTTGATTACGGCGGCCGGGGCGCTGGCCATTGTTTATGGTTATGCGGGCATCACGGTCGGCGTCATTTTCACCTTCCTCATCTACCTGCGTAACTTCACTGGGCCCATCAACAACATTCTGTCCCTCATCAATACCCTGCAGCTGTCCTTAGCTAGTGCGGAACGGGTCTTCGAAGTAATCGACAAGCCGGTAGAAACCGATGCGGAAGATGCCGCAGCGGTGAATACCACTAGCGGCCACGTCCAGTTTGACCACGTGACGTTCGCGTACGCTGACCGGGTGATTCTGCACGACGTCAACGTGACCGCTAAGCCGGGGGACACGGTGGCGATTGTCGGGCCAACGGGGGCGGGGAAAACGACGATGATGAACCTGCTCACGAACCTCTACCCGCTGCGTTCCGGCCACGTCCTGCTCGATGGGCGCGACGTGACGACGATTAAGCGGGCCAGTCTGCGCCGGCTGATCACGGTGGTGCAGCAAGAATCTTACCTGTTTACTGGCAGCGTGAAGGATAATATTCGCTACGCCAAACCGGATGCGACCGATGCCGAAGTGGTGGCGGCGGCCAAGGCGGCTAACGCGGATGGCTTCATTCGCCAGTTGCCACATGGCTACGACACGGTCCTGACCGAAAATGCCAGCAGCTTGTCCCAAGGTCAGCGCCAACTGCTAAGTATTGCCCGGGCGTTCATCACGGGTGCACCCGTGCTCGTGCTCGATGAAGCGACCTCGTCCATCGATACGAACACCGAGGTTCAGGTGCAAAAAGCGATGACGGCACTGATGGCGGGCAAGACCAGTTTCGTCATTGCCCACCGTTTGTCCACAATTGCTAATGCCAACCAGATTCTGGTGGTGGATGACGGCCGCATCGTGGAGCAGGGGACGCACGCAGACTTGCTGGCCAAGCACGGATATTATTACCGGTTGTACAATAGTTAGTAGATTGAGAACTCGATTAGCGAAGCGCTTGAAGGCGTCAAGGTGACCGAGTTTTTATTTTCGCGCAATCTCGTGGCGGCAATTTGTCTGAATCAATGATAGAATTAAGACCAGAGTATGCTCGCAAGTAGTGGAGCAAAATTATTGGGTAAGTTGCAATGCGGGTCAACTAGCGCGGCGCAATTAGAAAGGAAGGGTACCGTGAGTTATCAAGCACTTTATCGCGTATGGCGTCCGCAGACCTTCAGCACGGTGGTCGGGCAGGATGCGATAACCCAGACCCTAAAAAATGCCGTTGTGTCCGGACAGACCAGTCACGCGTACCTGTTCACGGGTCCGCGGGGGACGGGGAAAACCTCTGTGGCGAAGATTCTGGCCAAGGCACTGAACTGTTTGCACCTGGTTGATGGCGAGCCGGACAACACCTGTGCCATTTGTACCGCGATTAACAACGGTAGCCAACCAGATGTCATCGAAATCGACGCGGCCAGTAACAACGGTGTGGACGAGATTCGCGAAATTCGGGATAAGGCCAAGTACGCGCCGACCGAAGCCCGCGTGAAGGTCTACATCATCGACGAAGTGCACATGTTGTCCACAGGGGCATTCAACGCGCTGCTGAAGACGCTGGAAGAACCGCCCGCGCACGTGGTGTTCATTCTGGCGACCACGGAACCAAATAAGATTCCCGCCACCATTATTTCCCGGACGCAACGGTTTGACTTCCGCCGCATCACCAGTGCCGATATTGAAGGCCACCTGGCCGAAATCCTGGCCGATAAGTCAATCACCTACGACGACAAGGCACTCGCGGTTATTGCCCGGGCTGCCGATGGGGGGATGCGGGATGCACTCTCCATCCTCGATCAGGTGCTGAGTTTCGGCGACAACCACGTCACGGAGCAAAACGCGCGCGACGTCACGGGGTCGGTCACCACGGCGGACCTCGGCGGCTACCTTAAGGCGGTGCATGGCGGCGACGTGGCGGCGGGGTTAGCGACCATCGACCGCATTTTAAGCGCGGGTCGGGACGCGGCCCGGCTGATTGAAGATTTGATTAGTTACGCCCGCGACCTTCTGGTGTACCAGGCGGCACCGAAGCTGGTGGATGCAGCGGATATGGCGCTGCTTGACGACGGCTTTGCGGCTTTGGCCACAGCGTTGCCGGCGAGTTGGTTGTATCAGGTGGTGGACCTTTTGAACGGCACGCAGCAGCAGTTGCGGGCAACCAACCAGCCCGATTTGTACTTGCAGGTGGCGACGGTGCGCCTGGCAGAGCTAGCAAACCAGCCCGTCGTTCAGACGCAAACGCCAACTGCTACTGCCGACAATGCCGAGGTCGCGCAACTAAAGGCGCAACTGGCCCAATTGCAGGCGCAGGTGAACGGTCTTGCTGAACGGCCAGCCGCTGCAGCCCCGACAAGTGCCGGAACGGCTGTGCGGCGGGCGCCACGCCAGCGCCAAGCAAGCGGGAAGCCCAAGGTGAACACCGCCGCGATTTACCCAATTTTGCAACACGCCACCCGTGACGACCTCAACGCTCTGCAGGATGTCTGGCCGGACGTACTGAATCGGCTCAGCGACATCAAGCACAGCATGATGAACGTGTCGGAACCCGTGGCCGCCAGCAAGGAAGGCGTGATTGTCAGTTTTGACAACGACTTTTACATTGAGCGGGTCTTGGGCGATGCGACGTTGCTGCAAGAAATGCGCGATGGACTGAAGGCAATGACGGGCCGGGATGAAAAAGTGGTCCTGGTTGAAAAAGCCCAGTGGCCCCGCGTGCGGCAGAACTTCATCAAGGAAGTGGGCTTCACCCGCACCCCGAAGGACACGCCGGCAGCAGAGCCACAAGCAATAGAAGCAACGCCCGCGGCCGACAAAGCACCAACCAGCACGCCAGACCAACCAGCACCCGCTGCACCGGCAACCACCGATGACGGAGTGGTTAAGGAACTGACAAATCTGTTTGGCAGCGAGAACGTTGACGTTAAGAACGACTAAAATATAAATAGCAAAAGCGGTGCGCAGCAGTTGCGACCGCAATTAAAAGGAGAACAATTATGCCAAATATGGGAATGGGTAACATGCAGAACATGATGCGTCAGGCCAAGAAGATGCAAAAGGACCTCGAGAACGCGCAAAAGGAACTGAACGCATCCACGTTCACGGGTACCAGTGCGCAGGACATGGTCACCGCCACCTTCACCGGCGAGCGGAAGCTGACCGAACTGAACATCAAGCCTGAAGCCATCGACCCTGATGATCCCGACATGGTTGCCGACCTGGTACTCGAAGCCGTGAATAACGGTCTGGCCGCCGTTGAAAAGGCGACCCAGTCCAAGATGGGCAAGTACACCCGGGGCATGGGCTTCTAATCTGCCCCCTGCGTTGCTACTGTTGCGCATAATATTCGTGGAGGTTTGCTCTTGCAGTATCCAGAACCAATTGAACGCTTAATTGATAGTTACATGAAACTGCCCGGAATCGGGGAGAAGACGGCCACCCGCCTCGCTTTTTTCACCATCGACATGGACCAGGATGACGTGGCGGCTTTTGCTAGCAGTCTCACCGCAGCCAAGACGCAGCTGCACTATTGCTCCGTCTGCGGCAACATCACGGATGATGACCCCTGCAGCATTTGCACGGACACCAGCCGCGACCAGACCAAGATTCTAGTGGTGGAACAGGTGAAGGACGTCATGAGTATCGACCGGATGGATGAATACCACGGCCTGTACCACGTCTTGCACGGGGTGATGTCCCCACTTGAAGGTACGGGGCCGGAAGACCTCAACATCGCTAGTTTGTTGCACCGGCTGCAGGATAACGACGCCGTGAACGAGGTCATCGTTGCGACGAACGCCACGCCTGAAGGGGAAGCTACCGCGATGTACCTGGCCCGGCTCATCAAGCCCGCGGGCATCCGCGTGACGCGCCTAGCCCACGGACTGGCGGTCGGCAGCGACATTGAATACGCGGACCAGATGACCTTGATGAAGGCCGTTGAGGGCCGCACCGAGATTTAGACAAAACACTTGAGGTGAACGGAACATGTTTGGACGAAAGAAAACCGTGACGAAGGCGCAAAAAGACGCTAACCTGTTAAACTTGATTTACACGGTGCGCGACGGGATTGCCCGGGAACGTTCGCTTGCCAGCGCCAATGTCGGCGGAATGACCGAACGGCAGAAGGCCAGCATTGCCAGCCAGGAAGGGCTCTTTGATTTCCTGCACCGACAAGCACGGGCGCGGAAGGTTAGTGCCAAGCAGGTGGAAGAATTCTCCGTGCGGTTTAACCTCGAGAAGATTAACAAGGAGTGAATTCAGTGCCTGGAAAATTCATTACGTTCGAAGGCCCAGACGGTGCGGGGAAGGATAGCGTGCTCGACGCGATTATCCCGGACTTGCGGGCCAAGATGGGCGATAAGTTAGTGGTTACGCGTGAACCGGGCGGTGACCCCATTGCCGAGCAAATCCGCGACGTGATTTTGGACCCCCAAAACACGCGGATGGATGACCGAACGGAGGCGCTGTTATATGCGGCTTCCCGGCGGCAACACCTGCAAGATGTGATTGAACCCGCATTGGCGCGGGGCGCAGTCGTAATTTGCGACCGCTTTGTGGACAGTTCCGTTGCGTACCAGGGCGCTGGCCGCCAGATTGGTGAACAGGAAGTCTTCGCGCTCAACCAGTTCGCAACGAACGGGCGCACGCCTGATTTGACGGTGTACCTCGACGTGCCCGCTCAGGTCGGACTCGACCGGATTAAGGCGCACCGCAAAGACACCCAGTATGACCGGCTTGACCAGGAAGAAACGGCTTTTCACGACCGGGTGCGCGCGGCGTACTTACGGTTGGCGCAGGCCAATCCGGAGCGCATCGTCACCGTTGATGCAATGCAGCCCTTGGCGGCAGTCATTGCCGATGTCCAGGCAGTACTAACCGAGAACATTCCGCGTTAGTGCTACCAGTTTAGGAGGATGAACATGAAATTAGTATTAGCAATCGTTCAGGATCAGGATGCTGCCCGTCTCAGTGCAGCCTTCGTCGACAACAACGTGCGGGCGACTAAGCTCAGTTCGACCGGGGGCTTCCTGCGCGCCGGCAACTCCACGTACATCGTGGGGGTGGACGATAAGCGGGTGCAGGAAGTGCTCGACATCATCAAGCGCAACTGTGAATCCCGGGAAGAGTACACGACGCCGCCACTGATTAGCGTTGACGCAGCGGCGGGCGATTCCGCGGCAGTGCGGCCAATTGAGGTCCGCGTTGGCGGGGCGACCGTCTTCGTGATGCCTGTGGATTCATTCCACCAGTTCTAATGGCGACGGGGACAAATTTGCCGGCAGGGTTAGTCCGGCAGTTCAGCAACGTCATCGACCGTGACCAACTCAGTCAGGCGTACATTTTCGCAGGGGCTGCGGGTGCGGGCAAAGTGCCGCTGGCAATGTGGATTGCCAAGCGCCTTTTTTGCACGAACCTGCAAGCTGGTCAGCCGTGCAATGCGTGCGGTGAGTGCCTGCGCATCGACACGGGGAATAATCCCGATGTGTTGACCGTGGCGCCAGAAGGCCAGAGCATTAAGGCCGAGGCCATTCGCGGACTCAAGGAAGAAATGGGCAAGAGCTCCGTTGAAGGCCACCGGCGCATCTTCATCATTCAGGATGCGGACCGGATGACCGTCAGCGCGGCCAACAGCCTGCTGAAGTTCTTCGAGGAACCACTGCCGGGGATGATTATTATCCTGACCACCACCGCCAAGAACCGGCTGCTGCCCACCGTGTTATCACGGGCGCAGATTGTGCAGTTCCCGCCGCCAGCGTGGCAGGCAACCGTCGACGCGTTAAGTGCTGCGGGGGTATCAGGATCACTGGCCCCATTGATTGCCCGGCTGACCAGTGATGTTGCGGCGGGCGTCACTCTGGCCGGTGATGAGGACTTTAACAACCGCCTGGCTAGCGTGAAAAAGCTGGTGCAATTACTGGCCAGCGGCGATGGCCTGGCTTTTCCATTCATCCAGACGGACCTGATGAAGCAAGTCAGTGACAAAAACGACCAGCGCCAAGTACTGCGTTTGCTCGCACTGATTTACGCGGAGGCCATGCGGCGCAGCACCGGCGCACCAGCGCAATTGTTAAAAAATGATGCGGCGGTAGACCAGCTGGCCAGCAAGTCCCTGCGCCAGCTGAGTGACGGGCTCGATGCAATTTTGACCGCGACCGTGCAGCTGGAGGGCAACGTGGCCTTCCAGGCGAACTGTGAACAGCTGGTGCTGAAATTATTGCAGCGGGCGCCAGAATTAACCAAGTAATTAAACGGTGGGCAGGGGCTCACGGGGAGATGCAACATGGAACAGACGAATCTTTTGGAAGAATTCATGACCCTCAGCAAACAAGCCGAGGAGCTCAGTGCCAAGGTGGCCGGATTGAAGGATGCGGTGACGGTGGTGCTGGAGCAAAATGCAGAATTACGGATGAACAACGGCCGGCTGCGTGAACGGATTGAACAGCTAACCACTGAGGCGGAGGCCAGTGAACCGGAGACGGTGGCGCCAAGTGCCGAGACGGGGATGAGTAAGTCCCGCCAAAACCTCGAAAAGATTTATATGGAGGGGTACCACGTGTGCTCGAAATTCTACGGTCAGCATCTGGAGCCCGGCGAGTCCTGCGCTTTTTGCACGGACATCATCTACGGTGACCGCGGCCGTTAAGCCAATTGCTGACGGTGGCAGTGGATTAGGAAGGATCGATTATGCAGCTTCAATCTAGTTTTGCAAACCACAATACCGGGACACTATATTTGGTGCCCACCCCCATTGGCAATCTGGACGACATGACTATGCGCGCCGTGAAGACGCTCCAGGATGTCGACATGATTGCGGCGGAGGACACACGGAATACCGCCAAACTGCTCAACCACTTCGAAATCACCACCAAGCAGATTAGCTTCCACGAGCACAACACGCAGCAGCGAATTCCGGAATTGCTGCAGTACCTGCGGGATGGTCAGAGCATTGCGCAGGTGAGTGACGCCGGCATGCCGTCGATTAGCGATCCCGGCAAGGAACTCGTGGCCGCGGCAATCGACGCGGACATTCCGGTTGTGCCGCTACCAGGGGCCAACGCCGGCATCACCGCGCTGATTGCATCTGGTTTGGCGCCGCAGCCATTTACTTTCTACGGTTTTGTGCAGCGCAAAAAATCGGTGCAGGCTGAGGAATTAGCCGGCTTAGCGCACCACCCGGCGACCCTGATTTTCTATGAAGCACCGCACCGGCTGGCCAAAACGCTGACGGCGATGGCGGCGGCATTTGGCGGCGACCGGCGTGCGGTCCTCGCTCGTGAATTAACCAAGCGCTATGAAGAATTCGCGCGCGGAACGCTCACCGAGCTCATTGAGCAGGCCGCCAATCCGCGGGGCGAGTACGTGATTCTGGTTGCGCCCGGTCCCGCGGCAGCACCAGCAGAAGCTGCCGGACCGGAGCTACCCGTGGTGGAAGCGGTGCAGACCCTGATTGATGCGGGGCAGAAGCCAAACGCGGCCATTAAGCAGGTGGCAAAGGAACGCGGGCTGGAGCGCCAAGCGGTCTACAATGAATTCCACGAAATCGATTAAGCGGTAGTGGGGCTGCACGTTGGTCCCGCCAGGTGCTGGCAGTAGTCAGAAAGGAAGTTCTTGTGCGATATTCTGAATCAATTAGCATTCCATTTTACATGGTGAATGAAGAGGGCACCTTGACCCTGGCCAACCTGGTTAACCTGGTGCAACAGGTGTCAGAACACCAACTGCACGGGCGCAGTAGCCAGCTTGACCTGGTTGCCCGCTACAACATCGGTTGGGTGATTACGCAATCCCAAATCGAGATTAAGCGCATGCCACAGGCCGAGGAACAGGTCACCCTGTGGACTGAAGCAACTGCGTACAACCGGCTGCTGTGCTACCGTGATTACGGCGTGATTGATGCAGACGGCAACGACATCGTGACTGTCCACAGCACGTGGGTGATGATGGATTTAAGCACGCGCAAGATTGTACCGGTCATCGACGCCATTGTCGAAGACTTCGGCGCGGCCAAAGTGACGCGGGTGAAGCGCCTGCCCCGGCTGCCTAAGTTTGCCGACCCTGAAGGCGAGCGCACATACTGGGTACGCTACTTTGATATCGACACCAACCACCACGTGAATAACGTTCATTATTTTGACTGGATGCAAGACGCGATCGGCTATGACTGGATGCGTACGCACACATTGACCGCAGCCAACATTAAGTACGAGCGGGAAGTTGAACCCGGCACCCAGTTGCAGTCGCAGTACAAGGTGGTGCAAGAAGACGGCAAGCTTGCCACTTACCACCAGGTGCGGGTGGGCGAAACCGTCAACGCCACTGCCCATTTAGAATGGCAAAACAAATAATTTAATAACGAACCCGTGCGGGCGAACTAATGGATGCGGACAGTTGAATCCATTGTTCGCCTTTTACTTTGTCTTCGTGGTGGTGCTTAAAAAAACGAAAGATTAGTTTGCTAATCCTGCATTTGGTGGGTCTGATGCAGCGAATATAATTATCTTCAAGGGAGTTATGTTCGCATAACATTTGGAAGAAAGTGATTAGATGCAAATAACGGGGTTAGCAGTTGCGTTTGACCGGTTGCGGTACAAAATGCGCATTAGTAACATCACTAGTCGGGTCTTGGAGGATCACCATCGCGGTGCGCTTATGGTGACTTACGTTGATGGGTTGACCAACGTAATCTTGCGCACGGATGTCATTATGGGTAGCGAAACTGCCGCGCGCAGACGCTTGAATCAGTCACTGACGGAGTTGTGGCGTGAGGGTGACACGTACAAGCTGATTGTGGATCGCGGGTTAAACGGGGTTGGGTATCGAATTGTGCGGTTGCACTAAGGGGTGGCAAAAGTAGGCACAGCTGTTGCGTACGCCCTGGTTTCATGGTAATGTTATTGAGTAAGTAGGACACTTACAAATAATAAGGAGTAGGCCTCAACGCGTTAAGTGCCGGTGGAACGGAATGTGAACACCGGACGAAATCTTTTGATGCGATGTTGGGACCGCATTCGCCTGAATAGGGCGTCTCCAAAAGGGAGATGGCAACATGCAAATAGTTAGTTTGGCAAGCCCCAAGCTCACGACGCGGAATTTAGTGTATTTAGCCATGCTGATGGCAATGCAACTGGTGCTCGGCCGCTTTTCGGTCGGGAATGACTGGATTAAAATCAGTCCGGCGTTCATCGCGACCGTGATTTTGGGGTATTATTTTGGCCCGTGGCTTGCCGCGTTGGCCGGAGCGCTGAATGATCAAATCGCGTTCATGCTGTGGGGGACCGGGGCTAACTTCCTCGGGTTCACCGTTTCCGCAGCCGTGGGGGCATTGATTTACGGCCTATTTTTCCACAAGAAGGTCGTTAAAGTTTGGCGCGTCGTGGTGGCAATGGCGCTGGTCGTCCTGGTCGTGAACATTGGGCTGGACACCTTATGGCTGGTCATGATGGGGTTCAAGTTCGACGTCATTATCTGGCCACGGGTGATTAAGAATTTAATCGTGTTGCCAATTCAAGCCGTACTTGCCTACACTGTATTGAAGGCAGTGGTACGGGTGCGTCCAGAGTTATACTAAGTGTCCTTAAAGCGCAGGACACGTTGCAAGGGGTAGGCCGAATTGGTCTGCCCTTTTGCTTTGCGGTGAACAAAAACAATAATTTTCGCAATTGTGGTAAACTAGAAGTCAGAATTATGATGGAGGACTGCTACTTTTGCAGCAGGGACCAGGAGGCAAAACGATGAATATTTTGGCGCTTGATACGTCGAACAAGGCGATGAGCGTGGCGGTGATGCAGGATGCGACCCCACTTGCGGAAACGACGTTGAACAGAATGAAGACGCACAGTGAACAATTGCTGCCCACCGTGGACAACTTGATTGCACTGAGCGGCCTGACGCCAGACGATATTGATCGGGTCGTTGTTGCTGCGGGTCCGGGTAGTTACACCGGGCTGCGGATTGGCGTCACCACGGCCAAGACCCTGGCGTACACGCTCAACATTGAACTGGTTGGCGTCTCCAGTTTGGCGGTGCTGGCGGCGAACGTCCGCAAAGAAGCAGCGCTCATCGTGCCCGTGATGGATGCGCGGCGCAGCAACGTCTTCACCGGCATCTACCAGTGGGCGGACGATAAATTGGTCAACGTGCTCCTGGACCGACACACGAGTCTGGAACAGTTGGTCAAGGAAGTTGCAGCACTGGAACAGCCCGCCATTTTTGTCGGCACCACGCCGGTAATGCGGGAACAAATCCGCAGCACCCTCGGTACGCAGGCAGCGTTCACCGATGAGCTGGACAACCTGCCCCGGGCTAGTCGGGCGGCTGAACTTGGCCGCGACTTGCCCGCAGCGGATGTGGCGTCATTCGTCCCGAACTACCTGCGCCTCACCGAAGCAGAAACGAACTGGCTGAAGAACAACCCGAATGCTGACCGGAGCAATTATGTACAAAAGGTTTAAGGAATGGCTTGAACGCCGCCGCGCAGTGAGCGCGCCGGTGCCGGCCCAAACAATCACTGTGAATGATAAGCCGTACACGTTGCGGCGCATGACGAATGAAGATATTCCGGCGGCGCTGGACATTGAGCGCGCGGTTTATGCGGATACCCCGTGGGAGCGGGTGGCGTTCATGTCTGAGTTGGCCAAGACGGCAACCGCGATGTACCTGGTACTGGTGGATCCGCAGACCGCCGCCATTGTTGCGTTCATCGGGATTTCGTTCAAACGTACCGATTCGCACATCACGAATATCGCGGTGCTCCCCGACTATCAACGCCAGGGAATCGGGCGCAAGTTGCTGGAACTCATGCTGACCTTGTCCCGAGCAATGGGCATGCGGACCGTTTCGCTGGAAGTGCGGCTCGATAACGTGCACGCGCAGTCGCTGTACCGGACGCTCGGCTTTGTTGACGGGCGGGTCCGGCGCAATTACTACACGCGGGAGCATGCGGACGCGCTCGACATGACGTTGCAGCTAGATGGCCAGCTGCAGCAAGCGCTGGCCCAAGACTGGGACCACCGCGTGAATGGATGAACTTAAAACCCGCCGCAATTTGGCGGGCAGTATTAGTGAGGTATAACTGTGTCTCAAGACGAAATTATTTTGGCGTTTGAATCTAGTTGTGACGAAACTTCTGTTGCTGTCATTAAGAATGGCGACACGATTATGAGTAATATTATCGCCACGCAGATTAATAGTCACAAGCGCTTCGGTGGGGTGGTGCCAGAGGTTGCCAGCCGGCACCATGTGGAAGAAATCACCATTATTATCGATGATGCCCTGAAGGAATCTGGCATTAGCTACGACGATATCGATGCCGTGGCCGTGACGTATGGTCCCGGTTTGGTCGGCTCCCTGCTCATCGGGGTGACGGCGGCCAAGACAATTGCCTACGCGCACCACCTGCCACTGATTCCGGTGAACCACATGGCCGGGCACATTTACGCCGCGGCCTTTGTCACCAAGTTGCAGTACCCGCTGCTGGCCCTCATGGTATCTGGGGGGCACACGGAGCTGGTGATGCTGAATGGTCCGGCTGATTTCAGCATTATCGGTGAGACGCGCGACGATGCTGCCGGTGAAGCTTACGACAAAGTGGGTCGGGTGCTGGGCATCACGTATCCCGCGGGTAAGGAGATTGACCGGTTGGCACACCTGGGTCAGGACACGTTCAACTTCCCCCGTGCGATGGACAATAGCGACAACTTGGACTTTAGCTTTAGTGGCTTGAAGTCCGCGTTCATCAACACGGTGCACCACGCTGACCAGCTGCACCAGACGCTCAGTCGTGAGGATTTGGCGGCTAGCTTCCAGGCGGCAGTGGTCGAGGTGCTGGTGGACAAAACCATGACGGCCTTGCAGCAGCATCCCGTGAAGCAGCTGATTGTCGCCGGCGGGGTCGCAGCCAACCAGGGCCTGCGCGAGGCGCTCGGGGCGCGACTTGCTACCCAGATGCCGGATGTCGAACTGATTGTGCCACCACTGCGCCTGTGCGGGGACAACGCCGCCATGATTGGCGCGGCAGCCCACATCTTGCGGGGCAAGCACGTTTTTGCCGGCGAAACGTTGAATGCGGAACCGAACCTGAACTTCGCACGCGCGTAATTTAACCATTACCAGATTAATTTAATATTGGTGCTTAATGGGGAAAGTTCCCGCTTTTTACACGGTTTAGCCGCGTAAAGGGCGGGAATTTTTCGTTGCTTCTATTAATATTGTAATCGTTATCGCTGCTTTTCATGCTATGATAGAAAGCGTCATCATTATTCATTACATAGCATGCGAGTATTTCCCGGGAAATATGCACAGAAAGGAGCTGAGGTGTAGTGGCGACAATTCATGATGTGGCGCGCATTGCCGGCTTTTCGCTCGGAACGGTATCGAACGTCATCAACCGGCCGGAGCGGGTGGCGCCGAAAACGCGGCAAAAGATTGAGCAAGTCATGGCGGAACTGAACTACACGCCAAACGCGATGGCGCGGGGCTTGTCCCTGGGTCAAAGCCGCAATGTGGGGGTGGTGTTGCCCAATAGCCACCACCCGTATTTTGCCCACATCGTTAACGGGATTACGGATGCGGCCTTTCCCACTGGGTACCGGGTGACCTTACTGCCGACCAACTACCTGGAAGAATTCGAGCGGCAGTACCTGCGCGAGTTTCAGCAAAAAATGTACGCCGGAATGATCTTCGTGTCGCGGCAGCTCCCCCTGACTGAGCTGGAGAGCTACGTGCGGTACGGTCAGGTTGTGACGTGTGAGAATGTGGGTGACCGGCAAATCACGTCGGTGTATTCCGACCGCACGGCAACGTACCGCGCGGCACTGCGGTGGATTTGGACGCGCGGGTACCGGAACGTGGCCATTTTAGGCCTGCGGGGGCCGGAACACAGTGAAACCACGCGCGATTTGCTTGCAGCGTACGAGTACGTTTTCCACGCGCCGCTTAGCGAAGCGCGGTTTCGCGGCGGGGTCGCGACCCGGCAGGATGGCTACGCTGCCGCCCAATTCTTAGCCACCACCGACGCCCAGATTGACTTTGTGATGGCGAACGGCGATGATATTGCTGCGGGGGTGTACGCGGCATACAAGGAACTGGGCGGCCCGATGCCCGGAATTATGGGCACGGAAAACCAGCTGTCCGGGCAGTTACTGCACCTACCGACCATTAACCACCATTTGGAAACCCTTGGCCACATTGCGTTTAACCAGGCGATTCGCCCGGGTATTCGCCACCAGTTGGTCAAATCTGATTTTGTTGCGAGGTAAAAATTCTTGAGTAATAAACGATTAGCAATTTTTGATATTGATGGCACCCTGGAGACGATGGAAAACACCATTTTGCCCAGCACCTTAAGCGCGATTGCGCAGCTGCAGGAACGTGGGGTTCACGTCGCGATTGCCACGGGGCGTAACTACAAGATGGCCCAGTCGGTGATTGAGGCCACCCACATTCACGATTACGTGGTCTGCAACGGTTCGGCCATCTTCGTCAACGATGAGCTCGTCAGTCAGCGAACCCTGGACCGCACGGACGTGGCAACTTTCACCGAGTATATCCGCACAATCGGGACGAATATTCTGGCTGAATCGGCGACGGAACTGTATGCGGACAAGACGCCGGATCCGGTGATGGAGAAAATCATCGCCGGGACGGGCACCTTCTTCCTGCCGGGTCACAACTACGGCCTGGAGCACGACATCGTGCAGGGACTGGCCATTATCAGCGAGCAGCAGGAGCAAAACGCACCGGAGCTGAAGCACATCATCTTCAAGCGCTTTGGGCCCATCGGGGTGGATGTGTTGCCCGCAGATGGTTCGAAGGCCGCGGGGATTGCGCAGCTAGCCGCGCACCTCGGAGTGGCCAACGCAGACATCGTGGCGTTCGGCGATAACCAAAACGACAAGGAAATGCTCAGTTCAGTTGGGATTGGGATTGCCATGGGTCACGCAACGCCAGACGTTCAAGCGACGGCAGACTGGGTGACCGCTGATTCCGAAAGCGACGGGATTATGCTGGGCCTGCAGCACATTGGCTGGCTCTAAACTACTCCGTAACTAGATACACAAACGGCCGCACCCTCGAGGATGCGGCCGTTTTTTTAATATTCTTCCAGTTCCAAGCTGACGTTTTCCCAGATTTCCTCTTGCGCGGCAATCTGCTGGTCGAGCTCCTCCAATTCCTTTTGCATGTCCGCCAGCTTCAGTGCGCGGGCGGCATTTTCGGGTTTGGCCATTTCGGTTTCGATTTCTTCGTGCTTAGCGGTTAGCTGATCAATCTGGGCCTCGGCGTCATCAATCTGGCGCTGCAACTTGCGCTTCGCCTTCTGGTCTTCCTTTGAATCCTGGTAGGCCTGGCTCGCAGCGCTAGTGGTTGCCGCGGGGGCATCACTGGTTGTTTCTGCCGGTGCGTTTTGCTCCGCCAGTTTTTCCTGGTAGTAATCCCAGTTACCCAAGTAAGTGGTGCTACCAGTTGGCGCGATGGCGATTACGCGGTTGGCGAGGCTGTTGATGAAGTACCGGTCATGGGAAACGAAGAGGACGGTCCCGTCGAAGTCAGCGAGGGCGGCTTCGAGGACTTCCTTACTGTTGATGTCCAAGTGGTTGGTCGGTTCGTCCAAGATGAGCAGGTTCGCGTGGTTCAGGGCGAGTTTGGTCAGCAGCAGTCGTGCCCGCTGCCCCCCAGACAGGGAGCTGACCATCTTGTCAACGTCCTCAGCGGTCAGCAGGAAAGCGGCCAGGGCGCTGCGAATGTCCTTTTCTGGCATCATCTTGTGCTCGTTCCACACTTCGTCGATGACCGTGTTGGTTTCGTGCAGATTGTGCTGGTCTTGGTCATAGTAACCGGGATCCACGTTGGCGCCGAACTTACTGGAGCCAGCGAGGAACTTAATCTTACCCAGAATGGACTTCAGTAGGGTGGATTTGCCGACCCCGTTTGGCCCGACAATCGCGAGCCGTTCGCCCTTGCGCAGTTCGAAGTCAATCGGGCCGGCCATGGGTTCATCGCTTTCGTACCCGACCGTGGCGTTGCTTACGGTGAGTACCACGTTACCGCTAGGGTGATCAGCCGTAAAGCTGAAGTGGGCGCTCGCTTCACCGGTTGGCTTAGCGAGACGGTCCATCTTCTCGAGTTGCTTGCGCCGACTCTGCGCCATCTTGGTTGTACTTGCGCGCACCAGGTTCTTGTCGACGTAATCCTGCAACTTCGCGATTTCTTCCTGTTGCTTGTTGTAGGCCTTCCACGCCTGGTCGATGTTCGCCGCGCGTTGCTTGCGGTATTCCGTGTAATTCCCGTGGTAATGGGTGGCACCGGTTGGGCTGAGCTCGTACACTTCATTAACTGAGTGGTCGAGGAAGTACTGGTCGTGGCTGACAATCAGGATAGCGCCCTTGTATGCGCGCAGGTAACCTTCAAGCCAGGTGAGCGTGTCGATGTCCAGGTGGTTGGTTGGTTCGTCCAGGATGATCAGGTCGTGCCCTTGCAGCAGCATCTTGGCCAATGCGAGCCGACTACGTTCACCCCCAGAGAGGGTCGCCACGCGGTCGTGGTACCGGTCAGCGGGGAAGTTGAATCCCGCCAGGACGTTGCGGATTTCCGCCTCGTAACCGTAACCGTTGCGTTCCTTGAACTCGTGACTCATGTTGTCGTAGGTGGTCAGGGTCTCGTTGTAGCGCTTTTCGTTGTTCAGAACGGCGGGATCGGACAGGTCCTGTTCCAGCGCGTGCAACTTGGCTTCCATCGCGCGCAGGTCGCTGAACCCGTCGAGCATTTCGGCGTAAATCTCTTTATCCGAGTCCAGCCCCGAATTTTGGGCCAGGTAACCAATGGAAATGTTTTTCTTCGTAGAGACGGTCCCGTAATCGGGCTCCTTGTCGCCGTTCAGAATTTCCAGCAGTGTGGTCTTCCCAATTCCGTTGGGGCCAACGAGGGCGACGCGGCCGCCTTCTTGGATTTGCAAGGAGATATTGGTAAACAGGTCGGCACCGTCAAAAGCGCGGCCGACACCTTGTGCTTGCAGTAAAATCACGTGTGTTTCCTCCGTTAAAAGTTCTATGTTTAAATATAACACAGAGCGCGCCCCCACGGTAACTAGCCCGTCTGTCCGCACTCCATGTCGAGGTGGGGCCGAGGTGGGGCTTGCGCAGGTCCACGCAAACGCCGCTCGGCAAAATTGTTCAAAATTGTACATGACGGGCATAATCAAACTATAAACACAATATAATGGTTTTTGTTATACAAAAACGGCATATTGGCAATTTTATGGGTACCAATATGCATTGGCTCAAAGAAACTGAAATTGGTTACATTTAAATTAATTCCTAAAAGCGTTATGCAAGCGCTTGTTTTTTTGTGTCATTGCGAATATGATTATCTATAGATGTACATTGATGAGCGGGTATTTTTTTGGAATATGTTCACAAATGAACGGAGGGTGAAACATGTCTGGTTCTGCAATTCCGAAGGCGACCGCCAAGCGGTTACCACTGTACTATCGCTACTTGTCGTTCTTGGCGGAATCCGGCACCGAGCGAATATCTTCAACTGAACTTGCAGATGCGGTCAAGGTGGATTCAGCAACGATTCGCCGCGACTTCTCGTATTTCGGCGCACTAGGCAAGCGTGGTTATGGTTATGACGTTAAGGCCTTGGTCGAATTCTTCAAGAAGACGCTGAGTCAAGATCACCTCACGAATGTTGGGTTGGTCGGTTTGGGGTCAATGGGTCAAGCACTCTTGCAGTACAATTTTCGCGCGTCGAGCAACATTCGCATTAGTGCCGCATTCGATGAGGACGAAAAGCTCATCGGCACGATTCAGTCGGGGGTCCCGGTGTATGATGTTGCGGAACTGGAGAAGCAATTAAGCGACCAGCAGATTCGCATCGTTATCTTGACGGTTGATGAAGCGAAGGCGCAGGCCGTTGCCACTAAGCTTGTGGCTGCGGGCGTCCGCGGCATTATGAACTTCACGCCGGTGCGGCTCACGGTGCCGAAGACGGTGCACGTGCAAAACATTGATTTAGCCACTGAACTCCAAACCATCATTTACTTCTTGGATACTAAAGAATAGGCATTTATCCTCTGCGCGGTGTGCGTGGGGGATTTTTTTTGGCGTTAACCGGTAGCGTGTTTGCAAAAAACGCAGCTAAAACGCCCGAATTTTGTTAAGAAACCCGCAACTTAGCACTCGTGGCAAAAAAGTGCTAAAATCAGCAAACACGCGTCATGACGGCATTCAGCCCGCTTTTTTGGCCCAAGTGGCAATTATTAGGGGTTGCAATCGAAGCCGTGCATGTTATAGTAATACTTGTGTTAGCACTTGAAACGAATGAGTGCTAAAAAATATTCTTCATGGAGGGATTGTCTTGCTAAAACCATTAGGAGATCGTGTCATTGTTGAGGTGGCCGAAGAAGAGGAACAGACTGTGGGTGGCATCGTTCTTGCCAGCAACGCTAAGGAGAAGCCACAGACCGGTAAGGTAATTGCCGTGGGCGCTGGTGCATTATCACCAGATGGTAAGCGCCTGCCAATGTCCGTAGCCGAGGGCGATGTTGTGATGTACGACAAGTACGCTGGCTCTGAAGTGAAGTACGAAGGCCAGAAGTACCTTGTGATGCACGACAAGGACATCATGGCAATCGTTAAGTAAGATAAGTAGTACGCGACGCTGGATTAAATCATTGGCGCTGAAACTATAACTGAACATTTTGAGGTGAATTTGAACAATGGCTAAAGAAATTAAGTTCTCTGAAGATGCACGCGCGGCAATGCTCCGCGGTGTCGATAAGTTGGCGAACACCGTTAAGACCACGATTGGTCCTAAGGGGCGCAACGTTGTTTTGGATAAGGATTACGGCGCACCAGAAATCACGAACGATGGTGTGACCATCGCGAAGTCAATCGATTTGGAAGACCACTTCGAAAACATGGGTGCAAAGCTCGTGGCCGAAGTTGCTTCCAAGACGAACGACATCGCAGGTGATGGGACCACGACCGCAACGGTTCTGGCCCAGTCCATCATTCGTGAAGGCATGAAGAACGTGACCGCCGGTGCTAACCCAGTTGGTATTCGTCGCGGGATTGAACTGGCAACGAACGCCGCCGTTGACGCTTTGCACGCGAACTCCCACAAGGTATCCACGAAGAAGGAAATCGCGCAGGTTGCTTCCGTATCTTCCGCTAACGAAGAAGTTGGGAGCCTCATTGCCGACGCGATGGAGAAGGTTGGTAACGACGGGGTTATCACCATTGAAGAGTCCAAGGGGATTCAGACCGAACTCTCCGTTGTTGAAGGGATGCAGTTCGACCGGGGCTACCTGTCTCAGTACATGGTGACCGATAACGACAAGATGGAAGCCGACCTCGACAACCCATACATCCTGATTACCGACAAGAAGATTAGTAACATCCAGGACATCCTGCCATTGCTGCAAGAAATCGTGCAGCAGGGTAAGGCGCTCCTCATCATTGCCGATGATGTTGATGGTGAAGCACTGCCAACCTTGGTTCTGAACAAGATTCGTGGGACCTTCAACGTGGTTGCGGTTAAGGCACCTGGCTTTGGCGACCGGCGCAAGGCAATGCTTGAAGACATCGCTGCCCTGACTGGCGGGACGGTTATCACCTCTGACCTCGGCCTTGAACTTAAGGACACCAAGCTTGAACAGCTCGGCCAGGCCGGCAAGGTTACCATCACCAAGGACAACACCACGATTGTTGAAGGTGCTGGTTCCAAGGATGCCATCGACGAACGCGTGAACATCATCAAGTCCCAGATTGCTGAAACCACAAGTGACTTCGACCGCGAAAAGCTCCAGGAACGCCTGGCTAAGCTCGCCGGTGGGGTTGCCGTCATCAAGGTTGGTGCCGCAACTGAAACTGAACTGAAGGAACGCAAATACCGGATTGAAGACGCGCTGAACGCTACCCGTGCGGCCGTCGAAGAAGGTTACGTTGCTGGTGGTGGTGTTGCGCTGGTTGACGCCATTCCTGCTGTTGCTAAGCTCAGCGAAGAGGGCGATGTCCAGACCGGGATCAACATCGTGCTGCGTGCCCTTGAAGAACCTGTCCGCCAGATTGTTGCCAACGCTGGTCTCGAAGGTTCCGTCATTGTTGAACGTCTGAAGGGTGAAAAGGTCGGCTTTGGTTTCAACGCCGCAACCGGCACCTGGGAAGACATGGCCGCTGCTGGGATTATTGACCCAACCAAGGTTACCCGTTCCGCACTGCAGAACGCTGCCTCTGTTGCAGCCCTCATGCTCACCACCGAAGCCGTTGTGGCCAACAAGCCTGAACCTAAGGAAGCAGCTCCTGCAGCACCAGCTGGGGGCATGAACCCCGGCATGGGCATGATGTAATTCTGCCTTCCATGAATTAATTAAAATCGTACCAACAAAACAACCCGCCAATTTTGGTGGGTTGTTTTATTGTTGCCAAATAGAGTAAACTAGATACTTATTAACTTTCAAATATCAAGCCGTATAAAAGCGGCAAGAAGGAGTGACGCAGTTGAAGATTTCTGTATTTTGCGGCGCCCGCTTTGGCAAGAAGAAGAGCTACGAACAGGTTGCAACCGCCCTGGGTTGGTACATGGGCCGCAGCAACATCGAGCTCATCTATGGTGGTTCCCAGTCCGGAATCATGGGCACAATTAGTGGGGCCGTTCTCGCCGCAGGGGGCGCGGTCACCGGGATTTCCCCCGAAGGCTTGTTTGCCAGTGAGGTGCCCCGGTACGACGCCACGCGCAACATTGTGACCAAGGATATCGACGAACGCAAGCGGTTGTTGCTGTCAGAACCAGACGCCTTCCTCGTATTTCCCGGCGGCCTCGGAACGCTCGAGGAAATCTCGCAGGCACTGTCCTGGATGGCAATCGATTTGTTGCCCGCTAAGCCAATCGGTATTTTCAACATGAACCATTTCTATGACGGCATGGTGGACTTACTGGACAAGTTCGTGGATCAGGAATTCGCGAACGCCTCCGTGCTGGACAACGTGTTCGTGTCCGATAACTTCGAGGAGCTGATTACCCAGCTTCAGGACAATGTGGGTGTGAACAGTCTGGAAGAAGCAAATTAATCATTGGGTGAACGGAATTCCTCTTCGTTCGCCTTTTTGTATGGGCTTTTTGGTGCTGCATCGGTTATGATGACATTACCGGAGTGTTACGGGGTGCGTACAACCCATTTTATGAAAAAAGGCTGAGGGCGCGACGGGTGTTTTCACCGCCGCCAACACTTGATATAGCATTTTCCGGAATAGAGTGTTAACATATCGTTTGTTTACCATATCTTAAAAATCAGGAGTTAGTGAAATGCAACAACTTAAACGCTTCCTCATCGGGCGGCCACTCAAGTCGTCCGAATAGGGTGGGCAAAAGTTAGGCAAGTTAAAAGCACTTGCGATGCTCAGTTCTGACGCGCTGTCTTCAGTTGCGTACGGGACCGAACAGATTGTACTCGTTCTGACCACGCTCTCAGCCGCGGCCATTTGGTACTCAATCCCAATCGCTGCGTTCGTGCTCGTCTTGCTGCTTAGCCTGACCTTGTCTTACCGGCAAATCATTCACGCCTACCCTGGTGGTGGCGGTGCATACGTTGTTTCAAGCGAGAACCTGGGCCAAAACGCTGGGCTCCTTGCTGGGGGCTCCTTGCTGATTGACTACATGCTCACCGTGGCGGTTTCCGTCTCGGCGGGTTCGGAGGCCATCACCTCGGCGATTCCGTTCCTTTACGGGCATGAGGTCGTCATCTCCATCGTCATCGTCTTGCTACTGATGGCGATGAACTTGCGGGGGATGAGTGAGTCAGCTAACTTCTTGATGATTCCCGTTTACCTCTTCGTTGTGTCCATCACGGCGATGATTATCTGGGGACTCTTCCGGATTGTGACCGGGGACATCCCGATGCAAGCCCGTGGGGTGGTCGGCAGTGTCGTTCCCGGCATCAGTGCGGCCCTGATTTTCAAAGCCTTCAGTAGTGGGTCATCATCCCTGACTGGGGTTGAAGCCATCAGTAACGCGGTCCCGTTCTTCAAGAAGCCGCGGGCGCACAATGCGGCGTCCACGCTGGCAATCATGGCATCCATCCTCGGGTTCTTCTTTGCCGGTATCACCTTCCTGAACTACTGGTACGGGATTGTACCCGTAGCGAAGGTAACCGTGCTGTCCCAGGTGGCGGCCTTCACCTTTGGCCACGGGGTCATGTACTACATCATCCAGTTCGCGACGGCCTTGATTCTGGCGGTCGCCGCGAACACCGGGTTCTCTGCCTTTCCGGTCCTCGCCTACAACTTGGCGAAGGACAAGTTCATGCCCCACATGTACCAAGACCGTGGGGACCGACTTGGATACTCGAACGGGATTATGACCCTGGCAATCGGCTCAATTATTCTGATTGCGATTTTCCACGGGAGCACTGAACGTCTGATTCCGTTGTATGCCATCGGGGTGTTCATTCCGTTCACATTGAGTCAGACCGGGATGATTATTCACTGGCTGCGCAACCGGCCTAAGGGGTGGATGGGCAAAACCATCGCCAACTTCTCCGGGGCGCTGATTTCCTTCGCCATCCTGGTCATCCTGTTCGTTTACCGTCTCGGGGACATCTGGCCGTTCTTCATCATCATGCCGGTATTGCTGTGGATCTTCTACCGCATCCACGGGCACTACCAGAACGTGGCGGAGCAGCTGCGCCTGCCTGATTCAGTTGAAGAAGTGGCGCTGCACGATTACGACGGCAGTACCGTTATCGTCCTGGTCGGCAACGTCACCCGGGTTACGCGCGGGGCGCTGAACTACGCGCAGACCATCGGCGATTACGTGATTGCGATGCACGTGTCGATGGATGAAAATCCGAATAAGGAACAAGAAACGCAAAATGAATTCAAGCGGGACTTCCCGAATGTGCGGTTTGTTGACGTCCATTCGTCCTACCGTTCCGTTGAGGGGCCAACGATTCGCTTCGTGGACATGATTGCCCGGAATGCGGCTAAACGCAACTTCACCACCACCGTGCTCATTCCGCAGTTTGTGCCTAAGGAGCGCTGGCAGGACATCCTGCACAACCAGACCACGTTCCGGTTGCGGCGGGCGTTCTCCAGCCGTGAGAACATCATTCTGGCGACGTATTCTTACCATTTGAAGAAGTAACCAAAAAAAGAGGGCGGATTTTCCGCTCTCTTTTTGCATGTTACCGTAAACTTTAGGTTAAACCGTGGTGCTCAGCAGCAGGACGTCAACGTGGATGGTTGCGGGCGGATTAGCCAGCAGGGCGGCGCGTTTTGCGGCTGGTGCCTGCCAGCTCAGCGGTGTCATCTCGACGAGGTCGGCAAACAGGGCGCCGGGAACGGGGAAGTCATAGCTGATGGATTCTTGCGTTGCGTCCGGATACCGCTCCATGAAGTGGTTCAGAACCTTGCTGTTATCATACGTGGCTTTGGGCGTGTCGGCGTACAGTGCCTGGCGCAGTTCGCGCAGGTAGCCGGCCGCCGGGATGATTTTGTAAATCTTACCGCCGGGCTGTAGGACGCGGGCGAATTCGTTGTAGGCGCCGGGGGAGAAAATGTCGGTGATGGCCGAAAAAGAATTGTCCGTAAATGGCAGGTGCGTAAGGTCGGCCACGCAGAAGATGGCGCTGGTATCCAGGGCCCCGGCGAGCTTGATGGCGGGGGCAGAGATGTCGAAGCCAACGGCCGTTCCGCTTTCCGGGGTCAGCTTGGCGGTGGGGGTACCCTCGCCGCAGCCGATGTCGAGCACGCGGTCGGTGGCTGTCAGCTTATCCGCGATGGCGTTCAGGAATTGATCGAAGAAACCGGCCTGCAAGACGCGGCGCCGCGCCGCAAGCATGGTCTCGGTATATTCGGTGGCCACAGGGGCATTCAGAAAATTCACCGTTCCCTTCTTGGCGAGGTCGAAGCGGTGGTTCTGGCTGCAGATTAGGCTGGTGTCGGTGATGCTCAGTGGTTCACTGCATACGGGGCAGGCGAACAGGGGGCTGGCCGCGGCGATTTGGCTGGCTTTTTGCTGGATTTTACGCATAATTTCCTCCATCGGTTGGTTATCTCTGGTTTCAGTATACGCTAAGCGCCGGGCGAGGTGAACTAGCCCACTTGTGTTTACGGCTGGTAAACCACTATAATAACGGTGGATTAGGTTATGCAAATGGGGAGCTTGGGGATATGTTACAGAAAATTAGCGTGCACGCGCCGCGCATTCACATCGGCGTTCTGGAAGGGACCTTCATCGTTGCCATCATCAACCTGGCGGCGCTCTTTGTGCCCGATTACCTGAATTTTGGCTACAGCACCACCAGTCCCTCGGTGTGGCAAATCTTAGTGGCGGCCGACAATGCATTCACTAACCGTTTTGTTTTGAGCGTGTGGCCGCTCGCCCTGCTGGAAGGGCTGCTCATCTGGATGCCGCTGATTGTGCTGCTCTGCGTGCTGGTCAGCACTCGCTTCACCCGCATCTTTGCCGCGTGCGCAGCGGGACTAAACTTCACGCTGCAACTAATTTTGGCCGTCTGCACTAACCGCATGGTCAATTTTGCCTTCAACAGCATGCACGTGAGCATGCAGCACGTCGGTGCCGCCACCTGGTTGTGCGTCTTCGCTAGTCTACTCATGTTCATGCTAACCTTGATTGCAGCGTTGTTCCCTGATGATTAATCTGTTAATGCAAAAAAGAACGCCGCCGTGCCCGTGAGCACGGCGGCGTTCTATTAGTATGGTCAGCCTTCGGTGATGATTTCGTTCAAAATGGTGTTGGCTAGGGGCGCGATAGCCTGATCGGTGCGGGGGTAGGGCAGATCATTGCTGCCGGCCCACGCAATCTGGTGGTCGCGGACCACGAAGATGCGGTTAGCGAGGCGCACGGCTTCGTTCACGTCGTGGGTAACCAGAATCGTGGTCATCTTGCGTTCTTGCCAGAGATCCATGATGAGATCCTGCATCTTGCGCCGGGTGAGCGCGTCGAGTGCACCGAGGGGTTCGTCGAGTAATAGCAGCTGCGGATTAGCCATGAGGGCACGGGCGAGTGCGACCCGTTGCCGCTGGCCCCCGGATAATGAGTTGGGGTATGCATCCGCAAAATCGGTCAGTTCCACGCGGGCTAGCAGTTTGGCCACGTGCTCTTTTTGCTCTTTTGAATGGGTAGCCCCGAACGTCAGGTTCTCACTGACGGTCAGCCATGGCAGCAGGCGGTCGTCCTGGAACATAACCCGGCTGTGCGCGTTCAACCTGTTAATTTCGGTGCCATCCTGCTTGATGGAACCGGACGTGGCGTGTTCGAGCCCGGCGATGAGGCGCAGCAGGGTACTTTTACCGCCCCCGGACTGACCGACGAGCGCGACGAATTCGCCGGGCTGGATGTCGAAGTTGATGTTACGGAGTACGTGCGCGTCGCCGTAGTACTTTTGGATGTCGTTTACTTCAAGAAGTGCTTCGGTCATGGTTAGTCCTCCATTCCGTTGTGCTGCCACTGCAGTAGTGAGTTTTCTAGAGATTTAGCCATTAAGTCAGAAATCTTCCCGAGAATGGCGTAAATTACGATACACATCAGGATGGTTGGCATGTCCATGAAGTTCTGGGCGTTCGTGGACATGTAGCCAACCCCAGAACTTGCGGCGATGGTTTCAGAAACAATCAGGGTGGTCCACATGACCCCCAGTGCGTACCGGACCCCGACGAGGATGGTTGGCAGCGCGCCTGGCAGCAGAATCTTGCGGAACAGTTCCCACTTGGACAGCTGGTAGGAGCGGCCCATCTCGATCAGCTTCGGGTCAACGGAACGCAGACCGTGATACGTGTTGATGTAGATGGGGAAGAGCACCCCGATGGCAACCAGGGAAATCTTGGAAGCTTCACCAACCCCGAACCAGATGATGACCAGCGGAATCAGCGCCAGGTGCGGGATGTTCCGCAGCATCTGCACGGACGAGTCCAGCAACAGGTTCAAGGTTTTGGACAGGCCAGTGCACAGGGCGAGGATGAAACCAATCAGACCACCAATGATAAAGCCGGAGACCGCACGGTAAAGGGAAATCGCCATGTTGCGTTCGAGCACGCCGGTCTTGGCGCTTTGGATGGTGGTTTTGACCACTGCCCAGGGACCGGGCAGCACACTGGCATCAATCAGGCCGATACTGGATGCGATTTGCCAGAAAATGATGATGAGAATTGGAATGGTCCATGGCAGGATGGACTTAACCACTGCGCCCCCGGCACGGGAAACACGGGTGGGTTTGGTAGTTTCAGCTAACTGCATAATGAGCTCCTTTGCTGGTTAAGCATTTGCGAGATTGTTCATGAGTTCCCGGCGGACGCGGGTGTGTTGGATTTTGCCGGTGGGGCCGGCAGCGAGGTGGTCGGTGTAGAAGAACCGCGTTGGCACCTTGAACTTCGCCAGCTTCGTGGCCGCGAAGTCCTGCAGGTTTGCGGATAATTCTGCGCTACCGATGTAGTCGTCTTCCGGAATGATGACGGCCGCTACGCTTTCACCGTAAATCGGGTCGGGCAGACCAACGATGGCCAGACTGCGGATTGCAGGGTGCTGAATCAGGACGTTCTCGACTTCTACGGGGCTAATTTTGTCCCCGCTGCGGTTGATTAGTTCCTTCTTGCGGCCAACGATGAAGAGGTACCCCTCAGCGTCGACGTACCCGACGTCCCCGGTGTGGAACCAGCCATTCTGGAAATCAGCGTGGTACTGCGGATCCAGGTAGCCGGTGATGACGTGATCGCCGTGGAGGCAAATTTCGCCGGATTCGCCAGGTGCGGCAACCGTATCGTCGTCGCGGCGGATGGTGAGCTCGGTGCCGGTGGCCTTACCAACGGAACCAGACTTGCTGGCACCTAGCGGGTTCAAGGTAATCTGGCTGGCAACTTCCGTCATGCCGTAACCTTGCAGGATGGGGGTGCCAAAGTACGCTTCAAACTCCTGCTGCACGGCGGGTAAGAGGGGCGCGCTGGCCGAACGAATGAACCGCAGTTGTGGGGTCACTGGTGCCACGGCCGGTTTGGTCTTGAGCAGAATCGCGATGATGGCGGGAGCAGCGGACACCCAAGTGATTTGTTCGCGTTCAATCGTGGACCAGAAGCGGCTGGCGGAGAACTTCGGGGCGACCAGCAACTTGCCCCCGGAGATAATGGTGGACAGGACGGTGATGACCTGCGCGTTGATGTGGAACAGCGGCAAGATGAGCAGCGACCGGTCGTTTTCCGTTAGTTGCTGCGACTGGCTGATGTCCTTTGCCGCCGCGAACAATTGGTTGTGCGTGAGAACTACCGCCTTGGGTAAGCCGGTGGTGCCACTGGTGTACATGAGCACCCCGAGCGGACTGTCCGCGTGCGCTTGGAACTGGGTGAAGAGCGGATTTGCGTCCTGCTTTTGGTTGCCGAGACTGAAGACTTGCTGCGCGTGGCCGAGCAGCTGGGCGGCCACAGGCGTGAAGGTCACGCCGGTCAAGCGCTGCAATTCGGCGGTGGCGTCCGCGTGGTCCGGATTGAAGATGGCCGCGGCGTAGTGGTGCCGACCAATAATTTCTGCAAGCTCCGGTGCCGGCATGTTCGGGTTAATGGTGTAGGCGATGGCGTTCAGATCGAGCGTGGCCATGAGTGCGACCACGTGGGTGACTGAATTGGGCAGGCTGATGAGGACGAGGTCGCCGCTATGAACGCCCTGTTCCTGCAACTTGGTGCGCAGCTGGTCCCGGGCGATGGCGATGTCACTGCCGGTAAACCACTGGTCAGCGGTTAAATCCTTGATGAAGCGACTGTACTGATGGGCCGCTAACTGGGTGTTGAATGCTTCCGTTAATTTTGTCATTGATACTCCCCCAAAGGTACGTGCGTGTTTGTTTACAAGGTACATTTTCGTCGCTAAATATGTAGAAATTATGAAGGAAATGAAAAAAACTGCGTGAAAATGGCAAATAGTTGGCATTTTGGTATGTTTGGTTTCAAGAAAAGTGCAACGGACGGCCATTGCCATGAATTTTGGTCTTTTAGTCCGTATCTGCATTCTGTCCGTGGACTTTTTGCGGCATTCGCGGGAAAATGTACTATAGACGCGCGATTTTTGCGTGCAATGCGGAAATGATAATTGAGAGGGAATATTATGCCCAAGAAAGTAACCGACACACCAATGATGCAGCAATACAAGGCCGTGAAGGACCAATATCCGGACGCGTTCTTGTTCTATCGCATTGGTGACTTTTACGAATTGTTCTTCGACGACGCCATTAAGGGTTCGCAGCTCCTTGAACTCACGCTGACTGCGCGGAACAAGTCCGCAGATAACCCCATCCCGATGTGTGGGGTGCCGCACCACGCTGTGGACAATTACATTAATATTTTGATTGATCAGGGGTACAAAGTCGCCATTTGTGAACAGATGGAAGACCCGAAACAAGTACCGACGGGCACCATGGTCAAACGCGACGTCATTCAGCTGGTGACCCCCGGCACGACGATGAACGTGCAGCCGGGTGCGGCCAAGACCAACAACTACCTGAGTGCCGTGCTGCCCCTAGAGTCCGGCTTTGCTTTTGCGTACAGCGACTTATCCACCGGTGAACTGCAGGTGACGACCCTCGCAGACATGTTCAGTGTGCAAAACGAACTGGCCGCCCTGGGTTCGGTGGAAGTGGTGGTACCAGAGCAGTTGGATGATGCTGTCGCGAATGCTCTGCAAACCAGCGACCGGATGCTCAGTGTGCAGCCCGACGATGGCAGCAAGCACGCCGAAATCAGCTACGTGACCCAGACGCTGACGGATAGCGCCCAGATTAGCGTGGTGACGATGCTCATGCGCTACTTGCTGGAGACCCAAAAGCGCAGTTTGGCGCACATCCAAAAGGCAAAGGCCTACGCGCCGGCGGCCTTCCTGGACATGGATGCTGACGCCCGGCGCAACCTCGATATTGTCAGCAACAGCCGCACTGGGCGCAAAGCCGGCAGTTTGCTCGGGCTGATGGATAACACCCGAACCGCAATGGGTGGCCGGATGCTCCGTTCTTGGCTCGAACGGCCGTTGCTGGATGTCAACGCGATTGCCGCCCGGCAGGAGCAAGTGCAAACGCTCATTGATAACTTCTTTGAACGCACTGAACTTGCGGATGCCTTGACGAAGGTTTATGACTTGGAACGCCTCGCCGGTCGGGTTGCATTTGGCACCGTCAACGGGCGGGATCTGCTGCAACTGGCCACCAGTTTGGACCAGATGCCAAGCATTCAAGACGTGCTCAGCCGAATGAACGCCAAGAGTATGGCGCCGTACCAAAACTTGGATGTTGTGGGGGACATCGCTGACCTCATCCACCGGGCCGTTGCCGACGAACCACCGATTTCGGTGACCGATGGGGGCGTGATTCGCGATGGGTACAACGAGCAGCTCGACCATTACCGCGACGTTTCCCGCAACAGTAAGACGTGGCTGGCCAACTTGCAGGAACAAGAGCGTCAAGCAACCGGGATTCACAACCTGAAGATTAAGTACAACAAGGTCTTTGGTTACTACATCGAAGTCACGAAGGCCAACCTGGACCTGGTGCCTGAAGACCGGTACGACCGCAAGCAGACCTTGACCAACGCCGAACGGTTCATGACCCCGGAACTGAAGGAGAAGGAATCCGAAATCCTGGAGGCCGAGGCTAGCTCAACCGCGCTGGAATACAAGCTGTTCCTGCAACTGCGGGAAGCAATCAAGGCCCAAATTGAACGGCTGCAAACGCTGGCGGCGAAGGTGGCTGAACTGGACGTGCTCCAGAGTTTCGCCCAGATTGCCGAGAACCAGCACTTTGTTCGGCCCCAGATGAGCATGACCAGCCACGATGTGCATATTGAAGCGGGGCGGCACCCCGTGGTGGAGAAGGTGATTGGCAAGGCCAGTTACATCCCGAACGACGTGGACATGCGCGGGGATGTCGATATGCTGCTGATTACCGGGCCGAACATGTCTGGGAAGAGTACGTACATGCGGCAGATGGCCCTGATCGTGATTCTGGCGCAGGCGGGTAGTTTCGTGCCCGCAACCAGTGCGGACCTGCCGATTTTCGACCACATCTTCACCCGCATCGGGGCCGCGGACGACCTCGCCAACGGGCAGAGTACCTTCATGGTCGAAATGCTGGAAGCAAATGAAGCGCTGAGCCACGCGACCGACCGCAGTCTGGTACTGTTCGACGAAATCGGACGCGGAACGGCCACTTACGACGGGATGGCGCTGGCCCAGGCCATCATTGAATACCTGCACAACCACGTGCACGCCAAGACCCTATTTTCCACCCATTACCACGAACTGACGGCACTGGCAGACACCCTGCCGCGCCTGAAGAACGTGCACGTGGGCGCGACGCTCGAGAACGGCAACCTGGTGTTCCAGCACAAAATGCTCAATGGCCCCGCCGACAAGTCGTACGGGATTCACGTGGCGAAACTTGCTGGGTTGCCAGACAGCCTGTTGCAACGGGCCGACACGATTTTGACCGCCCTGGAAGGTGGCGACCAGCCAGAAATTCCGGCGGCCAAACACGGTGCATTGCCCGGACTGGCGACTGCGCACACGGATGCATACGCGGACGCGCAGACGCCGGCAAGTCCGGTGGTGGCCGACAATCCGGCAACTGCGGATGCGGACGCGGACCAACAGCTGGAGTTGTTTGCCCCCGAACCGGCAGCACCCGTTAAACCCGCGCACAGCAAGCGCGAGGACGCGGTACTGAAAGAACTGAGTAACTTTGACCTCATGGGCGCCAACCCGATGGCCGCCATGAACTTACTGTATGAATTGCAACAGAAACTAAAAGCAGGGAAGTGATTAGTTGCCACACATTCACGAATTATCCGAAGCCTTAACCAACCAGATTGCGGCTGGGGAAGTCATCGAACGCCCGGCGTCCTTGATTAAGGAACTGACGGAAAACAGCATCGACGCCGGGGCCACCCAGATTGACATTCGGGTGGTCGATGCCGGTCTAACGCTGATGGAAGTGATGGATAACGGTAGCGGGATTGACCGCGAAGACGTCCCCGTTGCGTTTAAGCGTCACGCAACCAGCAAAATTGCGACGGTGCGGGATCTGTTTGCCATCCACTCGCTTGGCTTTCGTGGTGAAGCGCTCGCCTCCATCGCCTCCGTTGCGGATGTGACGCTGGCAACCGCAACGGTGGCCGGCGTGGGCACCGAAGCCCATCTGGTCGGGGGCAAACTCGTTGACCAGCACAGTCAAGCCTTCCGCCAGGGAACTTCCATCAAGGTCGCGGACCTGTTCTTCAATACGCCGGCGCGCCTGAAGTATGTCCGCTCGCAAGCGACCGAACTGAGTCACATCGTTGATATCGTGAGTCGGCTCGCGCTTGGCCACCCGGAGATTGCGTTCACCCTGCGCAACGGGGACAAGGTGGCCTTCAAGACGACGGGTAACGGCGATTTGCAGCAAACCATTGCCGGCGTGTACGGAGTTAACATTGCTAGGTCGATGCTGGCAATTGCGGCGACGGACAGCGACTTCAGCATCTCCGGGTACGTTAGCCTGCCAGACACAACCCGGTCGAGCCGGAACAATATTACCCTGCTCATTAACGGCCGTTACTTCAAGAACTACAACCTGGTGAAGGGCATCATCGCCGGCTATGGCTCTAAGCTCATGGTGGGCCGGTTCCCCGTGGCGGTCATCGCCATTGAACTGGACCCGAAGCTGGTTGACGTCAACGTGCACCCAACCAAGCAAGAGGTGCGCATCAGTAAGGAACGTGAACTGGCGGACCTGCTGAAAACCAGCATTTATGCTCGCCTCAGCAACCAGAACCTGATTCCCGATGCGTTGCACAACCTGAACCGACAAGTACAACCAAAGAAGGCCGAGCAGACTACGTTCAACGTGCAGCGTGACGTCAGCACGGTGCGCGACAGCGGGGCCGATGCGACAGAAGCGCGCACCTTGAGCACCGGGCGCTCCCTCTTTGGCATGCCCGCCGACGTGAATGCGCGGCGGCAAAACCAAACGTGGGCCCAGCCAGCACCAGCACCGGCACCAGCGGACGAGCAGCGCGCTGCTAGCCAAGATGACCAGCAAACCACCGATGACCAAAAGGTGGATCTGGGTATCGATGATTTGGACGGCACCAGCATTTTCACGGAACCGGACCGACTAGCAGCCTGGGACAAGAAGTACGCCCAGCCGGCGCAGACCGAACCGTTTGGCAATCTGCCCGCTCCCGAAACCGCGGCCGCGCCCGTTGCCATTGGTGCCACGGGCAGCACGGAACCCTTCCCGGATTTGCGCTATCTCGGTCAGTTGCACGGTACGTACCTGCTGGCAGAAACGGAAAAAGCCTTCTACATGGTTGACCAGCACGCGGCCCAAGAGCGGATTAATTACGAGTACTACCGGGTCGAAATCGGCAAGGTTGAGCCTGCTCAGCAGCAATTATTGACGCCGATTGTGCTCGACTATCCGGCAGGGGACGCGCTGAAAATCCGTGCGGCCCGGGATGTTCTCCATGAAGTCGGCGTCGACCTGGAAGAATTCGGCCAGAATAGTTTCATCGCCAGTGCCCATCCGACCTGGTTCAAGCCGGGCCAGGAAGAGGACACACTGAAGGAAATGATTGACTGGGTGCTCGCTGACGGACACATTTCAGTAGCGGCGTTCCGCGAGAAGGCGGCCATCATGATGAGCTGTAAGCGGGCAATCAAGGCGAACCACCACCTCGATGCACGCCAAGCGCAGGCCCTCCTGACGAAGCTGGCGGAAGCAGAAAATCCGTACAACTGTCCCCACGGCCGGCCCGTTCTGGTCTCGTTTAGCAACACCGACCTCGAGAAGATGTTCAAGCGGATTCAGGATAGCCATGAAAGTGATCGGTGGAGTGAATGATAATTCTCGCAAGTGGCTCGCCGCGCCGGCAGGAGTTGCTGGCGCGCATTGTTCCCGTCTTTACGGTGCAGCCCGCGGCAATTGACGAGCGCGCATTACCAGTCCTTGCCCCGGAAGCTTACGTCAAGGAACTGGCTATTGCTAAGGCCCGCGCCGTGGCAGCCCAAAACCCTGACGCCACGGTGATTGCGGCCGACACCATGGTCGCATTGGGGGCTGAACTGTTAGGTAAGCCGGCAAACCGCGCGGCCGCGTACGCCGATATTTCCCGCTTGGCGGGGCGGACACACCACGTCCACACCGGCATGGTGGTACGCCGCCCAGACGGCAGCGAGAACGCCGTGGTGGTTACCACCGCGGTGACCTTCTGGCCGCTGACCCCCGCTGAAATCGAGCGGTACCTAGATTTCGGTACCTACCGGGATAAGGCCGGAGCGTACGGGATTCAAGACGACGGGGCCCTGCTGATTAAGGGCATCGCTGGGGATTACTACAACGTCATGGGCTTGCCCATTAGCACACTGGTCCGCATGCTGTAATTGCTGCAGCCTTGTGCTAGAATTAGAAGCGAATATACGTTCGTGAAGTGAAATGGCTGGGAGTACCGGCGTGATGGAGGACAATATGTACGAATTTTTCCGCGGGCAGGTCGCCGCGATTGCGCCGGATTGTGTGGTTATTGATGTGAATGGGGTCGGCTACCGATTGCTGGTTGCCAATCCATACAGCTTCCACGTCGGGGAGGACACGCTGGTTTACGCGCAGTTAATTATTCGTGAAAACGAGCAGAGTCTGTACGGGTTCAATGACCAGGAACAAAAGCGGTTATTCAACCTGTTACTGTCCGTGACCGGTATTGGGCCGAAGAGTGCACTGGCGATTCTGGCCAACGTCGACACCCAGGGCCTGGCCCAGGCGATTAGCGCCAATGACGTGGCGTTCTTGACCCGGTTCCCCGGCATCGGCAAAAAGACCGCCGCACAGATTATCCTGGATTTGCAGGGCAAAATCGACCAGCACCTCGACCTGTTCACACCGGAAGTGGCGGATAGCGCGGCGCCGGCGAGTGCTAAACTCGCCGATGCGCTGGCCGCCCTCACCGCGCTGGGCTTCACCGAGCGCGAAGTGAAGAAGATTGAACCAAAGCTAGTCAAAGAGCAGCTCGATGATACCGACGCCTATCTGCGTGCCGGGCTGAAGCTGCTGACGAAACACTAAAATAAGCCGCACTGGTTGCGCAGAAAGGAGATTCCATGGCTGAAGATGAACGCTTGCTCGATTCCGGCGCCCAAGACGCGGATACGGCTGCGGATATAACGCTGCGTCCGCGCACGCTGGCGCAATACGTCGGCCAGGACGCCGTGAAGAACCAGCTGGATGTTTACATCACCGCCGCCAAGAAGCGCGAAGAGTCCCTGGACCACGTGCTACTGTATGGCCCGCCTGGCTTGGGGAAAACCACGATGGCACTGGTGATTGCCAATGAACTCGGGGTGAACATCCGCACCACTAGTGGCCCGGCAATCGACAAGCCCGGGGACCTCGTGGCCTTGCTGAACGAACTGCAGGCGGGGGACGTGTTGTTCATTGACGAAATCCACCGGTTGCCTAAGGTGGTTGAGGAAATGCTGTACTCCGCGATGGAGGACTTCTACATCGACATCGTGGTGGGGCAAGGCCCCGCCGCCCACCCAGTCCACTTCCCGTTGCCGCCGTTCACGCTCATTGGCGCGACCACGCGCGCGGGTGCACTCTCGGCGCCCCTGCGCGACCGGTTCGGAATTTCTGCGCACATGGCCTACTACACCACGGCAGATCTCAGCCAAATCGTGACCCGTTCTGCCGGCATCTTTAACCTGAATATCGACCCGGATGGTATCCACGAGATTGCGCTGCGTTCCCGCGGCACTCCGCGGATTGCCAACCGGCTGCTCAAGCGGGTGCGGGACTTTGCCGACGTGGCGGACCTCGACACGGCCAATGCCGAGTTGGTGGATACCGCGCTCAATGCCCTGCAGGTGGATAACCGCGGGCTTGACGGCACGGACCGGAAGATTCTGGCGCTCATGATTGATCAGTACGCCGGTGGTCCCGTGGGTCTGAGCACGATTGCGGCCAATATTGGGGAAGAAATGACGACCATCGAGGAAGTCTACGAACCGTACTTACTGCAGATTGGGTTCATCCAGCGGACGCCGCGGGGGCGGACCGTGACCAAGGCCGGATATGCACATATGGGCCGGATTTTTCCGGAAAACTAAATTTTCGCCAATTAACGGTGACAGATATGGGATTACGCTTTCGTTATGGCGCAAAGTTTGCTACAGTGGAATATGACATTAAGAAAAAATGAGGTGCAGTAGAATATGGGCGGAAATAGTATTGTGGTGATTGTTTTCATCATCATTATGGTTGTGATGATGTACTTCACATCAGTTCGTGGTCCTAAGAAGCAGCAGGAGAAGCGGCAGCAGATGTACAACGGCCTGAAGAAGGGCGACACAGTTGTCACTGTTGGGGGCCTGCACGGTGTCATCGACTCCGTTAACCTGAAGAAGGGGACCGTGGTTCTCGATGCTAACGGCGTCTTCCTCACCTTCGCCCTCCAGGCTGTTGGTCAGGTTACGCACACATCCACTTCCAAGGTTGAAGTTAAGCACGCAACTGCTGACGAAGCCAAGGATGACCAGGTTGAAGAAACCACAGTTGGTGAAGCTCAGGCTGACGAAGCTAAGGCTGAAGACACAACTACCGAAGACAAGTAATTAACAAAAGCGGGGCGCGTGCGCCTCGCTTTTTGCGTGCCCGTCACCTTATTTTTGCAACGAATCACATGACTTAATAACTTTCTGTAAGTAAAGATGGTTTTTCAGGTAGTCAATCCGGTATAATAAAGCTTGCAGAAAACGTAACAACCAAATGTGGAGGACAAAAGCCCAAAGATTAGATCTCAGTGAAGTACCCCGATCGTACGCACAAACGTGTCGCAACGTCTGATTACTAATGTAGTTGTAGGCCGCAAGTGGCCGAACCGTATGACAAGAAGGGAAGCATATTCATGACTAATTTCAAACAACAAGACCCAAAACTCTGGCAGGCAATCGCAAACGAGGAGCAGCGGCAGCAGGACAACATTGAACTCATTGCGTCCGAGAACATAGTGTCGCCGGCTGTGCGGGCGGCACAGGGTTCCGTGCTGACGAACAAATACTCCGAAGGCTATCCGGGCAAGCGCTACTACGGCGGAAACCAGTACATCGACGTCGTTGAGCAGCTCGCCATCGACCGCGCCAAGGAACTGTTTGGCGCCGAGGCCGCTAACGTGCAGCCGCACTCTGGCTCGCAGGCGAACATGGCCGCGTACCGGGCGCTTTTGCACGACGGGGATATCGTGCTGGCGATGGATCTAACCGATGGCGGTCACTTGACCCACGGTGCCGATGTGAACTTTTCCGGCCAAACCTACACGTTCTTCCACTACGGACTGGACGCTAACGGCTTGCTGGACTATGACGCAATTGCCCGTCAGGCTGAGGAAGTTCAGCCCAAGCTGATTGTGGCCGGTGCCAGCGCGTACAGTCGCGCCATTGATTTCGCCCGGTTCAAGCAAATCGCGGATGCGGTCGGCGCGCTGCTGATGGTCGACATGGCCCACATTGCCGGCCTGGTTGCCGCCGGTGTGCACCAGAGTCCCGTCCCGTACGCCGACATCGTGACCACGACGACGCACAAAACGTTGCGTGGCCCCCGTGGCGGCATGATTCTGTGCAAAGAAAAGTACATCAAGCAAGTGAACTCCGCACTCTTCCCTGGCATTCAGGGTGGCCCACTGGAACACGTGATTGCGGCTAAGGCCGTGGCGTTGGGTGAAGCACTGCGGCCCGAATTCACCACCTACGCCAAGCAGATTATTAAGAACATGCAGGCGATGGTGCGCGGGTTAACTGCGGATGGCTCCAAGTTGCAGGTTGTTTCGGGTGGTTCCGATAACCACTTGGCCCTCGTGAACGTTACCGGCTACGGGGTTACCGGCCGGGAAGTGCAGGACCTGATCGACGGGGTGATGATTACCACCAACAAGAACCAGGTCCCAGGTGAGCAGAACGGCCCGTTCCGCACCAGTGGTGTGCGGCTCGGGACGGCGGCAATTACCACGCGCGGCTTTGATGAAGCGGATTGTTATGCCGTTGGGCAACTGATTGTGCAAGCAATTGCGCACCGCAATGATGATGCCGCAATGAAACAAGTGGCCGGTGCGGTGCACGCGTTGACGCAGAAACACCCGATTGCAGACATTAAATACTAAACGAAAAGGAACTGGTTGCGCGGCAATTGCCGTGCAGCCAGTTCCTATTTTTTGCACTTATTCAGCTGCGGTGCGTGCTGCGGCCGCGATGGTTTGCTTGAGCAGCATGTTGACTGTCATTGGGCCCACGCCCCCCGGCACGGGGGTGATGGCGCCGGCGATGGGTGCGACGTTCGCGTAATCGACATCGCCGGTGAGGTGCTTTTTGCCGGCGGCATCAACGTAACGGTTCATGCCGACGTCGATGATGGTGGCCCCAGGCTTGACCATGTCGGCGGTGATGAGGTTGCGGCGGCCCGTTGCGGCGACGATGATGTCGGCAGTCTGTGTTGCTGCCTTGAGGTCAGTGGTTTGCGAGTGGGCAATTGTGACGGTGGCCCCACGGTTTAAGAGCATTGCCGCCATCGGCTTGCCGACGATGTTGGAGCGGCCCACAATCACGGCGTTCTTGCCGGCAACGTCAATGCCGTAGTAATCCAGCAGGGCCATAATGCCCAGAGGCGTGCAGGGGCCGACCGTTGCCTGGCTGTTCTTTGGCAGAGTCCACAGCCGGCCGGTAGCAGCCAGGGTGAAGCCGTCCACGTCCTTGGCGTCAGCGATGGTGTTGATGATGACGTCCGCGTCGATTTGATTTGGCAAGGGCAGCTGGACGATGATGCCATCCACGGCCGGGTCGGCGTTGAGTTGTTGCACCTTAGCCACCACTTCAGCCTGGGAAACATCGGCGTTCAGACGGATAGTCTCGGACTGCACGCCCACTTCTTCAGCGCGGCGCTGCTTGTTGCGGACGTAGATGGCACTGGCCGGATCATCGCCGACGAGGACGACGGTCAGGTGTGGCTTGCGGCCCAGCGTAGCGGTGACGTGCGCCGCGTCCGCGGTCAGGCTGGTTGTTAAGGATTCAATTACGGGTTTTGCTTTTAAAATTACGGTCATGGTAACCTCCAGTGATAACGCCCGGCTTGGGTTATGGACACGGACGGATTAATGAATCTTACTTTATTATAGTGGACTGCGGCCCGCGATAATAGGTATATCAGTTAACTGTGATGCGTTATAGGCAGCGGGTAGAACTTAGCCAACTATATAACAGCAGTTATCTATGTAAACCAGTGGACAAGTGCGCCAAGCAAGCGCATACTTTTTCTAATATCGTGTGCAGTTTATGCACTGAGGTGGCGGATGTTGGGGTTTCCGCCGGGTATGCAAGGAGGATTATTATGGAGCAATATGCAATTGAGCTGGATGGCATTGCCAAGTCGTTTGCCGGCAAGCAAGTTTTGCGGGACGTGAACTTAAAAATCGCGCCGGGGACGATTGTGGGGTACATCGGGCAGAACGGGGCCGGGAAGAGTACCACGGTCAAAATCATTCTGGGTCTGCTCGACCAGGACGCGGGGACGGTCTCGATTTTCGGCCGCGCCGTCGACCGGGATGACCCAATGTACAAGCGCCGCATCGGTTACGTGCCAGAAGGGGCCGACCTGTTCGAGGCGTTGACCGCCCGCGAATACTTGCAGTTGGTGGGGCAGCTGTACGGGTTGCCTGAAAGTGAGGCGGACTACAAAGCACAGCAACTGGCCGAGATTGTCGGGCTGGGTGCCGCCTTCGACCGCCGGATTGCCTCCTATTCCAAGGGGATGCGCCAGCTGGTGCTGATTATCGCCAGTCTGTTGCACGACCCTGACATTCTGTTCTGGGACGAACCGCTGAACGGGCTGGATGCCAACGCGGTGCTGGTGGTAGAAGAAATCCTGCAGGAGTTACGCAACCGCGGCAAAACGATTTTTTACTCCAGTCACATCATGGACGTGGTGCAAAAACTCTCGGACCGGATTATCCTGCTGAATGCCGGGACGGTGGTTGCAGATGGCCCGTTCAATCAGTTGGCGGCGAGCCCGGACACCAGTCTGCAACAGCTGTTCAACGAAATGACTGGATTTGCGGAGCACGGCGAGAAGGCCAAAGCGTTCGTCGACATCGTGATGGGAGGTGCTGATGATGAAAATGCTCAAGCCGATGCAGAATCAGACTCCGAGTGATTACGAATCTAGCGGGGAGGCCATGCCCCAGGTAATGGCCGTTCTCGACCGGTTTCAGGGCGTCATCACGCGCCTCGGGATTGACTACGCGCAGTACCGCCTGATTGTCGGCGTGAAGCTCAAGCTGGCAAATCGCGAACACGTAGGCCTGGGTGCCACCGTGAACACCAACAAACCGGCACAGCACCCCTTGCGCACCTCATTTTTGCTGTACCTAGTCATTGGGGTGCTGTTTGCAGTCTACCTGGTCAGTGGGCCGGTGTTCTACATGCTATCGGCGTACTTCGGCATCCTGTTTGTCATGACCTTCCTCAGCATGCTGACGAGTTTTTCGGGGATGATGCTGGATCCGCACGACCACCCGATATTCACCGTCCGCGGCGTCAGCAACCGCACCCTCAATGCGGCGCGGCTGACGGTGGTGGGGATGTACCTGCTGCTCA
This sequence comes from Lacticaseibacillus sharpeae JCM 1186 = DSM 20505, assembly GCF_001436225.1. Taxonomy (GTDB): domain Bacteria; phylum Bacillota; class Bacilli; order Lactobacillales; family Lactobacillaceae; genus Lacticaseibacillus; species Lacticaseibacillus sharpeae. The sequence goes on from NZ_AYYO01000056.1 coordinate 109,355, forward strand.
CCGTGGCGGCGCTTGGGTTACCAGGACTCGTGCCGATTTTCATCCGCTTTGGCATATTGGCGTTTCTCGGGCAATTGGTGGCCGTCTTACTGCTGGCGCTCTTTTCCTTCACCCTCGCGCTGTTCTTGTACCTGGTTGTGCTCCGCTACTTCGACGGTGAACGGCTCAAGAACATTCTGAACATCGTCCAGATTGCGATGATGATTGGCATCTACGTGGGCAGCCAGATTTTACCACGGGTCAGCACGAACATGCTGCTGACCTCGGACGTGACGCCGCGTTTTATCTGGTACTACATTTTGGTTGTCCCGATGTGGTTTGCCGGTTTGCCGCTCCTGGCCATGGGCAAGGTGACGCTACTTAGCGTATTGATGAGCGTCATGGCGGTGCTAGTGACGGTCGTTTTGACCGGCGTGTACGCCAAGAATGCGGGTAATTTCGAACAGTATTTGGAAAAACTCAACAATTCAAACGGCACGCGGCACAAGCAAGGCTGGTACTTCCGGTTGACGCAAAAGCTGTTCGCCCGCTCGCAGGCGGAACGCACTTACTTCGACTTCGGTTGGTCAATTATCCGGGAAGAGCGCGAGTTCAAATTGCGTGTGTACCCGCAGCTGGCGTACGGGATGATTATTCCGATTATCCTACTCTTCTCCTTTGTTTCCATTGGGGATGCTTTGGGCAATTCGCTGGAGCTGATACGCAAGTTTGCACCGTACATGTTGCTCGGGCTGTTCATGGGCATTCCCTTTGGCCTGTGGAGTCTGAACTTCTCCGCCCAGCCCTTAGCCATGCGTCTATTCCAGCGGGTCCCTCTGCAGCAGCACGGATTGCTGCTGCGCGGAATTATCAACGCGATGTTTGCGCGAATTTGCTTGCCACTCATGCTGTTTTTGCTGGTTATTTTCAGTGCGGTTGGCGGGGTTAAAGGCTTTTTGACCTCAGTGGCGATGATTGTGCTCATGTACGCGTTGACGATAACTTTCGGCCGGATGATGTTCGGCGCCGATTTGCCGTTCAGTCAGGAGTTCAGCCCCACCAATAAGGGCGGCACGGCCAAAATCCAGTGGCTGCAGATGGGCATTATGCTGGGCGTCATGGTTATTGCCGTTGCCGGCGGGTTCCTGAACTCGCTCATCTATGCCGGGGCCTGGGCCGTCATCGGTGTGGTGCTCATTGTCATCATGGGCAGTGGCTATAAAAATGGGGTCCACTTCGACGTGCGGCGGGTGTAATTCAATTTGCACTAACCACCGGTAAAAAGAAAACCGCGGCAACTCAACGACCAATTGTTGAGTTACCGCGGTTTTAGGTTGCTGGCGTTGTGGTGGCACCGGGGCACCGTTATTAATTCTGCCAGCCACAAAAATCCCCCGTAGCATTCGGCTGCGGGGGATTCTTACATATACTTAAATCTGATCCAATGCCTGCTGCAGGTCTTCCAGGATGTCGTCGATGTTTTCAATCCCGACGGAGATCCGGATGAGGTCTGGGGTGATGCCGGCGGTCTTCAGCTGCTCGTCCGACAACTGGGCGTGCGTCGTGGACTTCGGGTGAATAATCAGGCTCTTGGCGTCCCCAACGTTAGCGAGGAGGCTGAACAGCTTGAGGTGGTTAATCAGCTTAACTGCGCCTTCTTCACCGGACTTGAGGCCGAACGTGAAGATTGAACCCGCACCTTTCGGGAAGTACTTCTTAGCCAGGTCCTTGTACTTGGAGTCGGCCGTTTCGGGGTAGGAAACCCAGGCAACCTTGTCGTTGTTTTCGAGGAATTCCACTACCTTGCGGGCGTTAGCGACGTGGCGTTCAACGCGCAGCGACAAAGTTTCCAGTCCCTGTTCCAGCAGCCATGCGGACTGTGGGGCGAGCGTGGCGCCGGTGTCGCGCAGGTGTTCAGCGCGAATCTTGGTGGTGAAGGCCGCACTGCCGAGGTCCTGCCACACAATGCCGTTGTAGGATGGGACTGGGGTGGTGAAGCCAGGGTAACGGCCACTAGCAGCGTAGTCGAAGTCACCCTTTTCAATCACGAGACCGCCCAGGGTGGCACCGTGACCGCCGATGAACTTAGTCGCGGAGTGAACCACCACGTCAACCCCGTGGTCGAATGGCCGGATGAGGTATGGTGTTGCGAAGGTAGAGTCGACGATGGACAGAATTCCGTGCTTCTTGGCAATGGCGCTCACCGCGTCGAAGTCGACGATGTTGATGGCCGGGTTGCCGAGTGATTCATAGAAGATTGCCTTAGTGTTGTCCTGGATGGCCGCTTCGAAGTTCGCCGGGTCGTCGGGATCAACGAAGGTTACGTCGATGCCAAGATGCTTGAACGTTTCGGAGAACAGTTCGTACGTCCCGCCGTAGATGGTGCTGGCACTGACGATGTGGTCGCCGGAACCGACCACGTTGAGCAGCGCCGCGGTCACGGCCGCAGCCCCGGAAGCCAGGGAGATTGCGGCGGTCCCGCCTTCAAGTGCCGCAATGCGGGCTTCAAGGGCGGCGTTCGTGGAGTTAGTCAGACGGCCGTAAATGTTACCGGCATCGCGCAGGGCGAAGCGGTCGGCGGCCTGCTTGGCGTCCTTGAAGACGAACGCCGCGGTCTGGTAGATTGGCGTTACGCGGGCGCCAGTTGCGGGGTCAGGTTGTTCCTGGCCGGCGTGGAGTTGCAAGGTTTCAAAACGGTAATTGGATTCTGTCATGTGATTTTTCCTTCCTAGGACAAATGATTTTGCGGTGCTGTGGTTGACTAACACTAAGCACGCGGTGTGCCAGGGGGCCCGCGGTGGCGCCGAATTACTTAGTGTCGGGTTTGATTAATTGCAGGCTGACTGCGCAATCAGTCTACATAACTGCCAATTCATGAATGTTGGTGCGGTTAGTGTGGCTAACCTGCCCATGGACGTACCCACACACAGCTGCGCCCATGGGCAGAGTAGCCACGCTGCTCTGCGAATACTTTAGTTAGTTGGTGCTGGGATTAACCCCATACCTCTTCGCTGATTTCGCGGATGAGGTTCAACTTGGCGAACTCGTCGGCTTCGGTCAGTTCGTTACCTTCTTCGGTAGAAGAGAAGCCGCACTGGGTGGAAAGGGCGAGGTTGCTCAGGGGCACGTACTTCGTGGCTTCAGTGATGCGGGCCTTGACCGCGTCCTTGGCTTCCAATTCAGGGAACTTGCTGGTGACCAGGCCAAGGACGATTTCTACGTTGTCGCGGCCGTTCCAAATCTGCTGCAGTGGTTCGAAGTCCCCGGAACGCTGATTGTCGTATTCCAAGAAGAAGGCGTCGTAGTTCAACTGGCCGAGGTAAGCGGCAACGGGTGCGTACGAACCTTCGAACAGGTAGGTGGACTTGAAGTTCCCGCGGCAGATGTGGGTGGATACCTTCAAATCATCTGGCAGGTCAGCGAGCACCTTGTTGACGACGTACACGATGTCCTCAGCAATCTGGGCGTACTTGGTGAATTCCGTTGGGTCGTCCTGGTTCTCGGTGAGCCGGGCGATGAGGAATGCCCAAGTGGTGTCGTCGAGCTGGATGTAGCGGGCACCGCGGGCGTAGAACTGGAGCAAGGTGTCGTGGTAGGCCTGCGCCAAGTCGTTCAGGTAAGCGCCCCAGGTCGCGTAGAACTTGTGCCAGTTATCGGACCGGTTGTCACGGAAGAACATGCTTGGAGATGGGATCGTCACCTTGGGTTCCACGCCAGCAGGCAGGATGGACTTCAGGAAATCAAAGTCGGCGTAGAATGGGTGGTTTGGGTTGGCTGCAATCTTGCCGACGAGTTCAACGTTGTCGGTCCGGGTCTTGCTGCCGTGGAACTTGTAGGATGCGTGGTAGTCGAACTTCGCGGCACCGGTCAGGTTCCAGAGAAAATCGAGGTGCCACCAAGAACGGTTGAATTCACCGTCCGTGATGCCGTGCAGGCCGGCGGCGACTTCCTTAGCGACAACGGCTTCGATCGCGGTGTGCTTGATGTCGGTCAATTGCTGCTCGGTGATGTCACCGGCGGCGAAATCTTTATGGGCGGCCTTCAGTGCTGCTGGGCGCAGGTAAGAGCCAACTTGGTCGAATTTGTAGGTAAGCTTCTGTTTGGTCATAATGTCAAACTCCTTTTGTGAATGTGTGTGGGTTACTACAATATGTGCAATCAGGGGCGTGGAAACAAAAAAAGTCCCGGAGAACACAATTCGTGTTCTCCGGGACGATTACTCGTGTTACCACCCGTTTTTTGGTTAGCATCACTACTAGCCACTCGTTAGGTACGGCGTCAGTCTTCATGACGCGATACCTTAGCGCGTTAACGGGCGCTCCCGGAAGTCGCTAACCGCAGCTCGCAACTACTATGGCTCCAGAACCATTTTCCTCCGGGGGTAGTGGCTGACTCGCACCAACGTCAGCTCTCTGGGCACGTACCCGAAGTACTTATTCTTTCATTGCCATCTGATTGACGCTAGCTTAACCCCGAACTCTAATGCTTGTCAACGATATTTTTCCAAAAAACGCAATTATTTTGATTTAAAAACAGCGCTGGGACTGAACAATATCCAGCTGCGGCGCCGTAATGGTCCCAATTTCTCCGGCAAAACAGGCTACAAGCCGCTTGCTGAAAATAACGTCCGGAAAAATTACGGCTGACCTAACTTCTAGTCCGAAAATCGCCGGGGATATTTGCTATAATGTAATCCGTAGACAAAAGTGAGGGAAAAAATGACTCCGAATAAAGAGGACTATCTCAAGATTATTTTGGAATTGGGCGGCGACACGCGCAAGGTCAGCAACAAGCAAATCGTTGCGAGCCTGAACGTGTCCGCGGCTTCGGTCAGTGAGATGGTCACCAAGCTCGTTAAACAAGAGTACGTGACCCACACACTTTACCAAGGGATTCAGCTAACCGAGAAGGGCATTATCAGTGCCGCCAAGCTGGTGCGGAACCATCGGCTTTGGGAAGTGTTCCTAATGAAGCAGCTAATGTACCCCTACGACGCATTGCATAAGGAAGCAGAAGCGCTGGAACACGCGACGACCGATGATCTGGCCAACCGCCTCGATTATTTACTGAAACACCCTGAATTTTGCCCGCATGGGGGCGTGATTCCGGACACCAACGGGCACTACACTAAGCAAAGCACGGTGACCCTGGCGTCCCTTGCAGTGGGCGATAAAGCTACGGTGGAGCGGGTGATTGACGAAACGGCGCTGCTGGATTACCTGAGCGTGCTCGACGTGAAGATTGGCGATGCACTCTTTGTCGTTGCCGCCACGCCGAAGCAATTGACGCTGCGCAACTCCCGCACCAAGCAAGTTTTGACCATGCAGGCGGACAACGCGACGAATGTGTTTGTGAACAGCATCAAACATGTTGGTACAATTATTTAGTAGCACCACTTAACTGACGACGAGGAATGTGATTGAGAAAGGCAACATGATGGCTAAAGAACAAGCAAGTATCATTACGATTTTTGGTGGCTCTGGTGACTTGGCGCGGCGCAAACTGTACCCGGCACTGTACCAGCTGTACCACCGGGGCTTTTTGGGTGAACACTTTGCTGTCATCGGGACGGCGCGGCGCCCATGGAGCGATGACTTCTACCGCGACATTGTGCGCACCAGCCTGCAGGGTGAACCCAACACTGACGACCGGTCCGTGAAGCACTTCGCCGACCATTTCTACTACCAGAGCCATGACGTGACCGACGCGGAGCATTACGTCACGCTGAAGAAACTGGCGGCTAAGCTCGACGCGGACTATGAAGCAGAGGGCAACCGGCTGTTCTACATGGCGATGGCGCCCCGGTTCTTCGGGACGATTGCCAGTCACATCCGCAGCGAGAATCTGCTTTCTGAAACTGGCTACAACCGGCTGATTATCGAGAAGCCATTTGGTCGTGACTTCGCCAGCGCTAAGGAGCTCAACGATTCCATTAGTGCGGCCTTCACGGAAAACCAGATCTACCGGATTGACCACTACCTGGGCAAGGAAATGGTGCAGGGCCTGCTTGCACTGCGGTTCACGAACCCGCTGCTGACGCCAATCTGGAACAAGGATTACATCAGTGACGTGCAGATCACTTTGGCCGAAAAGGTCGGGGTGGAAGAACGCGCGGGCTATTACGAAACTGCCGGTGCACTGCGGGACATGGTCCAGAACCACATTATGCAGCTGATTGCCTACGTTGCAATGGAACAACCGGCAACCTTCACCCCCGCAGCCGTCCACGCGGCCAAGAACAAGTTGTTCACCCACCTGCCCGTATTGACACCGGAGCAGGCAAAACGCGATTGGGTCCGTGGCCAGTACAGTGCTTCCCCGAGCCAACTTGGCTACCGCAACGAGGACAACGTTGACCCCGAATCCATGACCGAAACCTACGTGGCCGGCCGGATTGAACTGGATGATCCGCGCTGGGCGGGTGTGCCATTCTTCGTCCGGACCGGGAAGCGCCTGCCTGCTAAGAGCACGCAGATTAGCATCAACTTCCGGCCACTCGAACACAACATCTTCGACACCGTGGGCTGCAACAACGCCCGCGTGAACCGGCTCACCGTCTTCATCGAGCCGCAGCAAGGCTACACGCTGACGCTAAACGGCAAGACGCTGGGGGCCAGCTACGAGCTGGAACAAAATGCCTTGAGTTTCGTGCACAACCAGGATGAAATCAATGGTGCGCCCGAAGCCTACGAACGGCTGATTGGCGATGCACTGGCCGGGGACCAGACCAACTTCACACGCTGGGCGGAACAAGAACACACCTGGAACTACATTGATGTGATTCGCAATGTTTGGGACAACAGCACGGACCTGCCAATGTACACGGCCGGTACGCCGGGACCCGCGGAGGGGGACGCACTCCTCAGCCGTGACGGGTTCGCGTGGGCCGAAGACTTCGGTTTGCAAAAATAAATTAATCCATTCCGGTTGTTGCTTTTAGCTGCAATCGGGATTTTTTTGCCCTTTTTTCTGGCCGCGCGGTACAATACGGGCAAAGCAGTGTGGAGGTAGGCAGATGGATTTTGACTTGCAAGCACTAACGGCGCAGTTCGTGCGCTACGCTAAGATGAACACCCGCTCGGATGCGACGACAGGAAGCGTGCCGTCAACGCCGGTGCAGACGGAATTCGCGCACGTGCTGGTTGCGGATTTAACCGCGGCCGGTTTTCAGGACGTACAGCTACTGGCCAATGGGTTTGTGGTGGCGACGATTCCGGCTAATGCGGCCGCACCAGTGATTGGCTGGATTGCGCACGTAGACACGGCCGATTTCAACAGCGTGCACGTGCAGCCCCAAGTGCACCGCGCATACTCGGGGGCTCCAATTAAGTTTGGCAACGGCTTGGTTCTTGATCCGGCAACGTTCCCGGATTTAACCGCACGTGTTGGTCAGACCCTCATCACGACCGATGGCACCACGCTATTGGGAGCGGACGACAAGGCGGGGATTGTGGCGGCAATTAATGCGAGCCGTTATTTATTGGCGCATCCTGAAGTGCAGCACGGCACAATTAAACTGGCATTTGGCCCCGACGAGGAAATCGGCCAGGGGGCGGACCGCTTCGATGTCGCCAGTTTTGGCGCCGATTTCGCGTACACGCTCGACAACGGGGCCGTCGGTGATTTGGAATACGAAACCTTCAACGCGGCTGAGTGCCAGATTCACATTGTGGGCAAGTCGGTGCACCCGGGTAGCGCTAAGGGGCAGCTGATTAACGCACTCAAGGTGGCGCAACAGATTGACCAGGCGCTGCCGCAAAAGCAGGTACCCGAACAAACCGCGGACTATGAGGGCTTCTTCCTTCTCGATAATTTGCACGGGGATGTGGGGGCCGCAGATATGACCTACATCGTGCGCGATTTTGATTTGACCGCATTTCGGCAGCGGTGCCACCTGCTGCAGGAAATTGTCGACCAGCTCAACGACCAGGGCGCGGCCGTTGCCATCACAACCAAGTGGACCGACCAGTACTTCAACATGGGCCCGGCATTAACGACGTTCCCGCTGCCCGTAGATTTAGCCAAAGCGGCGTACGCTGAAGTCGGCCTCAAGTTGCGGGTGGTCCCGTTTCGGGGCGGCACGGACGGCTCCAAGCTGACGGCGATGGGGTTGCCGACGCCGAACTTGTTCAACGGTGGCGCTAATTTTCACGGCCCGTACGAATACGTGACCGCTGAGGCCATGGCGACGCTCGCGGAAACGCTGGTCACCATTGCGCGTCTGGCGCCTAGTTTTACGCCGGCAAAATAATTTAGGCCAACATGTTGACGCAGAGTTAAATCTGCGTTATTTTTATGTCGGAGGTTAGTTAGTCATGTAACTAACTAATTAACCGGCAAAGGCAGCTTGAAGGAGGCGGGTCAATTGCAGTTCGATGCAGGGAGCATGGTGCCCCTTTACCAGCAGGTGGCGGACCAACTAACCAGCGCGATTCAAAGTGGCATTTATGCCGCTGGCGATCAGGTGCCATCGACCACGGAAATTTCGCGGCAGTACCAGTTGAATCCCGCAACCGTCCTGAAGGGGATGAACCTGCTGGTCGCGGGTGGATTGCTGGAAAAGCGGCGGGGACTTGGGATGTTCGTGACGGCGGGGGCACACGCCCAGTTGCAGGCGGCGGCGCGGCAGGCGTTTTTCGCTGAGCGTCTGCCAGAATTGATTCAGGCGGCCAAGGAGTTAGGGATTAGTAAGGATGAGCTCAGTCGGGCATTACTAGCGGAGGAAGACAAATGAGCGTGATTGAAGTGCAACACTTGCAGAAACATTTTGGGCAGAAGCGGGTGCTAGAGGATGTTAATCTAAGTTTTGCTTCGGGGCACATCTACGCGCTGCTCGGGCGCAACGGGGTGGGCAAGAGTACGCTGCTGAGTATTATCAACAACCGGGTGCTGCCGACTGCTGGCGATGTGCTTTATGATGGCGTTAGTGCAATTGAAAACGAAGCTGCGCAGGCCCACATTTACCTCATGAACGACCTGAACTATTTTCCGAGCGATAAGCGAGTTAGCTGGGTGCTCAAAATGGTTGGGATGCTGTACGGGGATTTTGATTGGCAACTGGCAGCACATCTGCAGCAGGTGTTTAAGCTGGACGGTCAGGCCAAGATTCGCAGTCTGTCGACCGGCCAGCGGACCATCATGAAACTAATTTGTGCCCTGTGCGTGCCGGTTGACTTTGTGCTCCTGGATGAACCGGTGCTGGGATTGGACGCGCCCAACCGGGAATTGTTCTACCAAGAACTACTGCAGGCATACGGCGACCGGCCGCGGACATTCGTGATTGCCACGCACTTAATCGAGGAAATCGCGCGGATGATTGACCACGTCTTTGTGCTGGCAGATGGCCGGATGCAGGTGGATCAGGATGCGGATGCGCTCTTAAACAGTGCGCGGACGGTGACCGGCACGCCGGCTGCGGTTGAAGCGGCAATCGCGCACCAGCACGTGTTGCGGCGCCAGCAGGTGGGCAATCAGCTTAGCGCCATCGTCATGGATGTGTCGCAGACGTTCCAACCGGCCGCGGTCGAAGTCGGCGGGGTGGACTTGCAGAGTCTCTTCATCGCGTTAACGGAGGAGCAGGCCAATGCGTGAACGGCGGATTAATTTTTTCAAAGTCCAGGTGCAGATGTACGCTGAATACCTGGGCATGATGGCGTTGATGATGGTTGTGGTCTTTGGGGTCTTGCCGTATGGCCTTGGCATCGAGATGCTCAAGGGGATGAACCTCAGCTTCATGCTGGGGGTGATTTTGACCATCATCGGCAGCACCCAGTTCTCGATTGCCACCCAGCTGGGCCTCACCGGCGGCTTTTCCCGCCGGACGCAGTTGCGCCAGCTAGTGCTGATTTTTGCGGCGGCCAGTGTGCTGATTGCGACCCTGTATTTTGGGCTAGTCGGCAGCTTGCATGCGCTGCATTTGCGGCCAATCTTGCTGCTGAACTACTTTGCCCACGCTGACTCAGGAGTAGGCAACACAATTACGCGCTGGGTACTGACCGTTGTGACATTCTTTTGCCTGCAGCTGGCCGGAATTGCGCTGCAGATGCTCACGATTAAGTGGCAACTGTTAGGCAAACGCGCGTGGTTGGGCGCGGCATTGGTGGGGATGGGCGTGATGGTATTGCTGATTATCGGCATGGTAATCGGTCGCTTCACGGTGCACGTGTGGCGCGTGCCGGTAGTGTTAATCGTGGTGTGCGTGCTGACGGTGCTGCTGGCACTAATCGTTCGCCAAGGTTTTCGCCGCTTTGATTTACCGCGAAAGTGAGGGTGCGCGATGCGAACACGTAAATTGATCAGGTTTCAGCTACTCCAGGGGCGGACAAGACTGCTCGTCTCGCTTTGCGCCGCCATCATCTTTTTGACGGGCTTGCAACTGGTTGTGCAGGTAGTTGCGCACGAAACGGTGAATCTCAGTGCCAGCCTTGTTTACTGGAACGTTTTGTTTCTCTGCTTTGTCGGCCTGTTTGGCGGTGAAAGTTGGACGTTTTTCGGCTTGCAAAATGGTGTGTCGCGGCGGAATACATTGCGCGCGGTTCTCGGTTCCAGTGCTGGTTTTGCGGCGGTTGGCGTGCTAGCCGAAGCCATCTGGTGGGGCGTGCAACAGTTGTTTGGCAACCAATCAATTGGGCTACTTAGTTACTTTGGCTACACCGGGCAGTGGCCGCTGGTTGTGATGGTGCTGAACGTCGTGGCATTATGGCTGCTGTACTCAATGGCGGTGCTGCTGGGTTATTGCCTCACCCTGCTTAAGCTGCGGATGGACGGCAACCAGCGGGGCCTCATGGTCTATATTTGGCTGATTACGGCGGTGGGGATTATGCTCATCAACTGGGTGCCGCGGGTGCTGATGGGTAGTGGGAACGCGATGAATTGGCTCCAGTTGCTGGTGAACGTTCCGGCAGTCGGCCCGCTGCTGCTGGTTGTGCTGTTTCTGGGCCTGGGTGCTGTTTTTACCGGCACACTTTGGCTGCTGCTCCGGAAGCTGGATTTGCACGCAGCGGCGGGCGTAAAGTAAATTTTTTTACGGCAATATTTATGCACGCGAAAGCCTTAACATCGGCGCTTGTCGCGGATATGTGTGTATAAATGGATTATTCAGGGCAAATTTGCGGTTGACACGTGCCAAAAACTGACGGTATACTGTAGCCAACATTTAACGAGGGAGGAAACCAACATGCACAAACCTAATGTTCAGCTTAATGGGTGGTGGCAAAGCCAACTTTAGGTGGGTTGCGGACGCAATCTGCCGGACGCGCAGATTGTGTCTATGTTGGTTTCTTTAAACAACGCCGCATAGACATTCCATCTTGGATTGGCTATGTGGGGACCATAAACAGGGACTCCGCATGAATACTGCGTGAGTCCCTGTTTTTGTTTTGTTAAACGCTGCATTACGTGTCTTGGAGGACATCAGTTATGAAGAAAATGATCGCATTTATCGTCGCAATTATCGCTATCGTCGCTATCGGGGTCGGCATCTCGATGAACGGCAACAAGAAGGACGCAACACCGAAGAAGAAGGATATCCCTACCGTTGGGATTCTGCAGCTCATGAGCCACCCCGCACTGGACGCCATTCACAAGGGGATTAACGCCGGCCTCAAGGAGAATGGTTACACGGTGGGTAAGGACGTCAAGATTGACTTCCAAAACGCCCAGAACGACCAGAGTAACCTGAAGTCCATGTCCGAGAAGTTCGTGAACGAAAACGTTGACGCGGCCGTCGGGATTGCCACTCCTTCCGCGCAGGCTTTGGCCAACGCCACCACGAAGATTCCAATCGTCATGGGGGCCATCACCGACCCCGTTGCCGCTAAGCTGGTTAAGAGTAACGACAAGCCCGGCGCTAACATCACCGGGGTTTCCGACCAGGCACCAATCGAAGCCCAGCTTAAGCTCATCCGCAAGATTATGCCGGACGCGAAGACCCTCGGCGTAATCTACACCAGCTCCGACGCTTCCTCTCAGGCCCAGGTTAAGATTCTCGCGGGCCTGACCAGCAAGTACAACTTCACACTGAAGAAGTACTCCATCAGCTCCACTAACGACCTGAACCAGGTTGCCGCCCAGATGGCCACTGACGTTGACGCCGTCTTCGTGCCAACCGACAACACGATTGCTGGGGCAATGCAGACCCTGGTTAACGCGACGAACCCCAAGAAGATCCCTGTATTCCCAACCGTTGACACGATGGTTAAGGATGGCGGCCTCGCAACAGTTGGTCTGAACCAGTACCAGCTGGGGGTTGAAACTGGTAAGATGGTAGCAAACATCCTGAAGGGCAAGAGCAAGCCAGCAACCACGCCGGTTAAGTTCATGTCTGAAGGGGACCTGGTAATCAACGAAAAGGTTGCCAAGACGCTCGGCATTAAGATTCCGGCTAATCTGACTGCAAAGGCAGAAAAGTCCGGGGAGGTATTTAAGTAATGAACTTATGGGTTTCAGCAATTGGTCAGGGGCTGCTGTTCGGCGCCCTCGGCATTGGCTTATTCATCACATTTAGAATTCTCGATTTTCCCGACATGACCGTTGAAGGTACGTTCCCATTCGGCGCGGCCGTCGCGGTGTCCGCCATCACACATGGCGTGAACCCGATTATGGCGACCGTACTCGCAATGGTGGCGGGGATGCTGGCGGGTTTGTGCACCGGGCTTTTGGCCACCAAGGGCCACATGCCGCTACTGATTGCCGGGATTCTGACGATGACCGCCCTGTACTCGATTAACTTGCGGGTGATGGGCAAAGCCAACCTGTCGTTGCTGAATCAACCCAACTTGTTCTCTTCTAAGTTTCTTGCCGGTCTGCCCCCATACGTCGGCAGTGTCGTGGTCGGCCTGATTGTAATCGTCGTGGTGGTTGTGCTCCTGGTGCTGTTCCTCAACACCGAGCTGGGCCAGGGCTTCATCGCCGCTGGTGACAACCGCACGATGGCCCGGAGCTTAGGCATCAACCCCGACAACATGCAGGTTCTTGGCCTGGTGGTTGGTAACGGACTGATTGGTCTGGCTGGCGGTCTGGTGGCCCAAAACGATGGTTACGCGGACGTCTCCATGGGTACCGGGGTCATCGTTATCGGCCTGGCTGCCATCATCATTGGTGAAGTGATGTTCGGCAACTTGACGCTCAGTGAACGGCTGGTGGCGGTGGTCCTCGGGAGTATCGTGTACCGCTTCGTCATCCTGATTGTGCTGAAGCTAGGGTTCAACCCGGACGATTTGAAGCTGATTTCCGCGATTGTTCTGGCGGTGGCCATCATCGTTCCCCAAATCGACGAACGTGTCCGGCTGCGCAGACTCTTACGAAACGGAGTGAAGAGCAATGACTGAAACCCAAGTTGAACTTAAAAATGTGACGGTGAACGTGGTTGCGGGCCACGACGTCAAGACCTTACTGGACGATATTAACCTGGAAATCCACCGGGGCGATTTCATTACGGTCATTGGGACGAACGGGGCGGGTAAATCCACACTGTTCAACGCCATTGGTGGTGACCTCCAGATTAGCGCCGGCACCATCACGATGGGCGGTAAACGGGTCGAGAAGGATTCGCCTGAAAAGCGGGCAAAACACATTGCGCGCGTGTTCCAGGATCCCAAGATGGGCACCGCACCGCGGATGACGGTGGCGGAGAACCTGGCCCTTGCTAGCCACCGCGGTCAGCACCTAGGCCTGCGTTCCCGCGCCCTTGCCAAGAAGAAGGACCAGTTCCTGGCGCTCACTAAGCGGACGCCAAACGGGCTCGACCAGGCGCTCGACAAGCCGACCGAGGAACTCTCCGGTGGGCAGCGACAAGCACTGAGCCTATTGATGGCCACGCTCAAGGAACCAGATTTGCTGCTGCTGGATGAACATACGGCGGCCCTTGACCCCCACACCAGTGCAGCAATCATGGCGCTGACGGACAAAATTGTGGCGGAAGATAACCTGACGTGCCTCATGATCACCCACCAAATGGATGATGCCTTGAAGTACGGCAATCGCCTGCTGGTCGTTGATGCTGGGCACATTGTGGCCGATTACAACGCACAGGAGAAGGCGAACCTGGATAAAGCCGCCTTGCTGCAATACTTTGGTTAATGGCTAGCAGAAGCACCATCCACGCGTTAAAGTGGATGGTGCTTTTTGGCTTTGCGTGGTAATCTAAGCAGGATATTTGCACGAAAAGGGGGGGAATCAGCGATGTTAACGCAGCAGCAATTGCAAGCGCGGGTCGAATACATTAGTCGGGAATTCTTCCACTTACCATTCACTGACCGGGCCGTGTACAATAACCGTTTGCGCCGTGCTGCGGGGCGGTTTTTACCGGCAACCATGAGCCTGGATTTCAGCGTTAAACTGTTTGCGGGTTACACTGAAGCCCAGCGCGATGACGTGATTAAACACGAATTGACCCACTACCATTTGTACCGCATGCATCGCGGGTATAAGCATGGGGACGCCGACTTCAAGGCACTACTGGCCCGGGTCGGCGGGACGCGGTTCGCGCCCGCGCCGCCAGCAAGTGACCACGAATTTTATTATGTTTATCAGTGCCAACGCTGTGGGCAGAAGTACCCCCGGCGTCGCCGCTTCAACACCAACCGGTACGTCTGCAGCAAGTGTCGCGGACACCTGGTGGGCGTGGCCGTAGTCAGCGCGGCCCAGCTGCAAGCAGAAGGGCTAATCGGGTAGGCTTGGGCGCTTGCGGGACAAAAATGTGACGGATTTCACGCAAATTTGTTGACATCGTTCGTGCTTCCCCGTATACTAGTTCTTGTTCCTGTTAAGGAGCACTACCAATGATGCGGGTGTGGCGGAACTGGTAGACGCGCAAGATTAAGGATCTTGTGGCCAATTACGGCCGTGAAGGTTCAAGTCCTTTCACCCGCATAACAGCGTCCCCCAACCAGATGATGGTTGGGGGATTTTTTGTGCCCTCAATTTGACCGTTCAGGGCTGAATTGCACCCACTCAGCCCCGAAGTCGGGACGAAATGCGGGCGATGGCGTATGCTATGGGCATAGATGAGGTGAGGGAATATGCAGGTTAAATTTGAACAAGTCGCGGGCGCAAGTGCTGAGCCCGAGGTGATTGTGCGGGCGGCGGCGCTATCGCCTGAGGTATTAACGCTCATGGCGCGCCTGCAAAACGGCGTGGCGGCGGCAACATTAGCCATCCCGGTTGCCGATCGGATTGTGATTGTCGATTGCCAGCAGATTGTGGCGGCCAGTGTGCTCGGCGAGCGCCTGACGCTGACGACCACGGAAGCCACGTATGAGTATGCAGGACAACTGAATGGGTTATTGCAGCGCCTGACCGCACCGAATTTTGTCCAGGTCAGCCGTAATTCGCTGCTGAACATTCAGCATTTGCGGTCTTTGGAGCAAGCCTTTTCCGGCAATATGTTGGCATTAATGTCAACTGGCACCAAGATTGTGGTCAGTCGCAAATTCTTGCCGCAGTTGAAACGTAGCGTTGGGTTGTAGGAGGACTAGACATGCAAATGATTAAAAATATGCTGCAGGGCGTTTTGGTGGGCTGTGCAATCTACGTCGTTAGCCTGGCTTGTCACTGGCAGCTCTTCACGTTGTCACCGCAGCGTGCGCTTGAATTGATTCTGACCAGCGCGGTTATCGGCGCGTTCTCCTGGCTGCTGCAGACCGACCGCCTCAGCTTTGTTCAGTCGATGGTTAGCCACATGCTGGCGACGTTACTCTGTTTGGTCGGCGCAAATTTTGTCTTCGGTTGGGACTGGCTGAGCAGTTTTGCCTGGCTCAATTTTGGCTTGCCCTTTATCATCATCTATCTGCTTGTCTGGCTTGCTTGGTGGCTGCAGGCCCAAATCACGGTGCGGCAAATTAACGCCAAACTGCGTCAACACTAATGTTTGCGCGGTGCCTTAACCTTTTCTTTACTTTTGCATGTTGCCGGACCATGGCACTTCAGGAACGTGACTGTTATTATTTACTCATCACTTAGCAGAGGTAGTTACTCTGTGGTGCTAATTCTTGTTCAAGAGTAAAGGAGACAGTATTTTGAACCGAACACGTTCTAAAGCATATCGTATTAGTACCTTGGGGTTACTGACAGCACTCATTATTGTTCAGTCGTTCGTACCAATGATTGGTTATATTAGTTTCGGTGGGGTTTCGATTACGACCATTCACCTGACCGTTATCATTGGGGCCGTCATGCTGGGGACTAGCGGTGGGGCCGAGCTTGGCCTCATCTGGGGGATTACCAGCCTGATTGTTGCCTTCACGCGGCCTGCTGATCCGTTGTCTCTGCTGCTGTTCCACAATCCCATCATCGCGATTGTGCCGCGGCTCATGACCGGCGTGGTTGCCGGCCTGATCTTCAACCAGATTCGGCCCGGCATGCGCACGGGCACGGTGGGCACCATCAAGATGATCTTCGCCGGCATCGCGGGTGCGCTCACGAACACGCTGCTCGTGATTGCGTTCACGTGGCTGTTCTACGCGAGCAAGGCCGCAACGCTGGTGGGCAATGGGGCCAGCAGCGCCAACCTGGGCTGGATCATGATTGCGATGCTCGGGGTGAACGCCATCGCCGAGGCCATTGCGGCCGGGATTGTGACGCCGCTACTAGGGCAGGCACTGGTACGGTTCCGCCGCGACTAAGCGTTTTCAGCACGGTTATAATGCTTTAATATGAAAATATAAATATTAGCGGAAGCCAGAAATGATTCAGGCTTCCGCTTTGCTATTACTTGCATGCTATATTGGCGCGTGCTATGATAAACATGTACTTTTTGAATGGTCAGGGTTCGAGGTTCTAAGACTTTCTTCCGTCTGCACCAAACAAGAAATGCATATCAGTTCGCGCTTGATGCGCAAGGAGGAATTTCTATAATGGAACACGGCACAGTTAAGTGGTTTAACGCTGAAAAGGGTTACGGTTTCATCACTCGTCAGGACGGCGGCGATGTCTTCGTACACTTCTCCGCAATCCAGGGTGACGGTTACAAGACCCTCGAAGAAGGCCAGGCTGTAACTTTCGAAGTTGAACAGTCCGACCGCGGTCCTCAGGCAGTTAACGTCAACAAAGACTAATTTTACCTGAACCGAATTGAACACCGAACGTATTGCTTAACGGGGGCAATGCGGGCGGTGTTTTTTTGTTGGCTAAAACGGGGGTTGAATCATTTTGCGTGTTGCAATTGCAACATACCTGTGTATAATGTTTATCAGAAAGCAGGTGGTCAGCATGGATGCATTACGGGCAATTGGGGTGGTGGCGCGCGCACTGGATGGCATCGCGAATATCGAATTCCGCGACCTGGAGCTTACGCGCGGGCAATATTTATACTTAGTGCGCATCGTTGAACAGCCCGGTATTATTCAGGAGCAGCTGGTCAATGAGCTGAAAGTCGATCGGGCGACAGTGGCGCGCAGTGTGGCTAAACTTTGCCACCAGGGGCTAGTTGAAAAGCGGGCGAACCCGGCCAACGCGAAGTCGAGTCTGCTGTACGCAACGACTGCGGGCCAGACAGCTTACGGCCCGATTCACCGGGAGAATTTGTATTCCCTGAACCAGGCGGTGGCAGGCATGAGCGCAGACGAACAAGCGACACTAACGCGCTTGCTCAACCAGATGGCGACCAACATTGATGCGGATTGGCAACTAGTAAAAAATGGCGGCAAGCGGCGGTATTAGTCGCGGCAAACGAAAGGACTTATTGATGAAACAAATTCGACGGGTGACAGAAGCAGATATCGACACGCTGGTGCACATGGCCCGCACCACCTTCGCGGACACGTTCAACGCCAATACGGCCCCGGCAGACATGCAGGCGTTCCTGGCCACGGCGTACGCGCCAGAGCAGCTGTTATCCGAGTTGCGGACGCCCGGGACGACGTTTTGGTTCGTTACGATTGATGATGTGCCGGCGGGCTACATGAAATTGAACGTTGATGCGGCAGTGACGGCGGACGTGTTGGCACAGAACGCACTGGAGCTAGAACGGATTTATATTCTGCCTACGTACAAGCGCCACGGACTGGGCAGCCTGCTGTATGCCCACGCGTTGCAGCTGGCGCAGACTCTGGGCAAAACGAAGATTGCGCTGGGCGTATGGGAGCACAACGAACCGGCCAAGAATTTTTATCAGCGGCGGGGTTTTAAAAAAGTTGGGGAGCATGCCTTCGTTGTGGGCGACGACCCGCAGCACGATTGGTTAATGGAAGCGGACGTGCAGGTTTAAGCCCAGATTTTCACTGTGACTTAATTCAGTTGTCCTTGTGTGTCAAATTCTGCTACAATGGAAAACATGCAAATTCACATTTCGCTATTATTTTTCATTGCTGTGGCGGGGTGTGGTCTAAACCAATTAGGAGGCTGGCATGCGCGCATTTTGGCAACGTTTGATTAAAAAGGAAGATCCGAGCGTCTACGAAGATAAGGATTCACATCTGCCCCGGGTGCTGAAGGTGAAAGATTTCTTAGCACTTGGTGTGGGGACGATTGTGTCCACGACGATTTTCACCCTGCCTGGGGTCGTTGCGGCGACGCATGCGGGGCCCGCGGTGGCGCTGTCCTGTTTGGTGGCGGCAATTGTGGCGGGGCTTGTGGCCTTTGCTTACGCCGAAATGGCCGCGGCCATGCCGTTTGCCGGTTCGGCGTATTCCTGGATTAACGTTGTCTTTGGCGAAGTGTTCGGCTGGATTGCCGGCTGGGCGTTGCTGGCGGAATACTTCATCGCCGTGGCGTTCGTTGCTTCGGGGTTGTCGGCGAACTTCCGCGGGCTGCTGGCGACATTCTCGGTGCACATGCCTAACGCGCTGGCGAACCCCATGGGCACTAACGGCGGGATTGTCGACATTATCGCGGTCGTCGTCATGGTGCTGGTTGGCCTGCTGTTGTCGCGCGGCCTGAGCAATGCGGCGCGGGTGGAGAACATCCTCGTGGTGCTGAAGGTGATTGCCATTCTCGCCTTCGTCGGCATCGGGCTGACTGCGATCCACATCGAGAATTTGACGCCGTTCATTCCGAAGTTCCACCTGAATGCTGATGGCACCGCATTTGGTGGTTGGCAGGGGATTTACGCCGGCGTCTCCATGATCTTCCTGGCGTACATCGGGTTTGACTCCATCGCGGCCAACTCCGCGGAGGCTAAGGACCCCGAAAAGACGATGCCACGCGGAATTATCGGCTCCCTGATTATTGCTGTCATCCTCTTCGTGTCCGTCTCGCTGGTGCTCGTGGGGATGTTCGATTACCACAAGTACGCGAACAACGCGGCCCCAGTTGGTTGGGCCTTGACGCAGGCGGGCCACCCAATGGCTGCCATCGTGATTGAGGCCGTGGCGGTCATCGGGATGTTCACCGCGCTCATCGGGATGATGATGGCGGGTTCGCGCCTGCTGTACAGCTTTGGTCGTGACGGGATGCTGCCGAAGTTTTTGGGCAAGCTGAACCACAACCACCTGCCGAACAACGCACTGCTGACGCTCACCATCATCGGCGTGGTGATTGGCGCCTTCTTCCCGTTTGAATTCCTCGCCCAGCTGATTTCGGCCGGCACGCTCATTGCCTTCATGTTCGTCGCCCTCGGGATTTACCGCTTGCGACCGCGCGAAGGTAAGGACATTGCGAACCCCGCGTTCAAGATGCCGTTCTACCCCGTCTTGCCCGCGATTGCCTTCCTGGGCGCCTTGGCGGTCTTTATGGGCCTGGACATTCAGGCCAAGCTCTATTCGGGCATCTGGTTTGTCATCGGGCTGGTGATTTACCTAACGTACGGGATCCGGCACTCAGCGCTGGCGGATAAGAAGAAGTAACGTCCTTGTGTTTAGTCCCTTTACTTTGTTAAAATAAGTAGAGAAGCAAAATAAAGGAGGACGCGACATGGAGATTACACGTCACGGAATTGTGCAAACAACTAATGGTGCAGTACCAACAATTGGCCAGCAGCTACCGGACTTCACGTTAACGGGTGCGGCGGGGGACAAGGTCACACCCGTTGATTTTGCGGGTAAACTGACGCTAATCAGTGTCGTACCGGATATCAACACCCGCGTTTGCAGCCTGTCGACCAAGAAGTTCAACGTCAACGCAGCGAACTTCACGGATATCAACTTCATCACCGTTTCCACTAATCTGCCGAGTGCCCAGCAAACCTGGTGTGCGGCAGAAGGCGTGCAGAACATGGTGTTGCTGTCAGATGTAGAGAAGCACTTCGGTCAAGCAATGGGGCTGTACGTGGCTGAAAACAACACGGACGCGCGCAGTGTCTGGATTGCCGATGCCGATGGGAAGATTGTCTACCGTGAGCTCGTGCTCGAACAGACGGAAGAGCCCGACTATTCCAGCGCCTTGGCGTACTTGGAGACCCACCAGAACTAATCAACCTTAACCGTTTTGCCGTCAGGATGTGGGGGCAAGGCGGTTATTTTTTTGTCGCCGGACAGACACGTGCGAGTGCATTTTGCTTTGCCCCCAGACTAATGGTAAAATCAGAGACATAATTGTGCTTAGATTGGTTGGTCGTTCAGCAATCGAAGCTAAAGGAGGTGCGGACATGGCGGAAGACAAACGACGGTACAAGGCAAACATTGCGGGGCGGAATTACACGTTAATCGGCCCCGGCAGCACGGCTCATTTCGACGCCGTGACGCAAATTCTAAATGATCAGCTGGCCCAGATTCACCGTCTCCAGCCCAAACTGAGTCGTGAAGACGCAGCGGTTTTGCTTGCGTTTAACGCGTTGTCGCAGCAGGTTTCTGCGCAGACACAGCAGCAAGTTGACGGAGCGCAAGGTTAGCGGAGGATTTGGATGTTATCACTGGTTGTCTTGATATTTTTAGCCTACTGTTTTTACACGGGCGCCCGGCGCGGCATGAAGTTGCAGGGGGTCTACACGGTGGGCTACATTATCAGCTTTTTTATTGCCCGGCTCTTGGCGGGTGTGTTTAGACCATTATTAGAATTATGGATTCCATATCCATCAGCGACGCCGGATAGCAAGTTTGTGTTTTTCACGAATAGCGTTGGGGTAACACTGGATTCGGCGTTTTACTACGCGGCGGCGTTCATGTTCGTGCTCGCGCTGTGCTGGATTGTGGTGCACTTAATCGCGCTGACGGTTAATGACCTGCAGTTCGCGCCGGCCAGCGATGAGACTGTTAACTGGCTTGCGGGTGGCGTGATGAACTTCCTGTGCGGGTACGTGTTTATGACCATGCTGTTGTACCTGGTTGCGTTCATCCCTGTCGACGGGATTCAGACCATGCTGGGGAATTCGCACATGGCGGTATTAATGGTTCGATACACACCAATTCTTTCCCAGTTACTGGCTAACTGGTGGATTGTCAATGCTTAGAGATGGGGCACGGTTAATACCGCGCCTTTTTTCGTCCCGTTGCGGGCAGCCAGACTAATATGAATTAATCGTTATCGTTAAAGATATGAGGGAGAAACATGCGTAAAAAAATACTCCAGACCTTGGAGTTCGGTCGGATTCGTGCAAGCCTTGGGCGCTACACGGTCACGGCTAAGGGTCAAGAAATGGCGGCGCGCCTTGAACCACGCGCGCACGCCGACAAAGTTGAAGAGATGCTGGCGGAAACCGCGGATGGCGCCGATGTTTTGCGGCTCCGTGGTGGCCTGCCTGTGCCTGGTTTGCCGGACATCGCCCAAAGCCTGAAGCGAGTGCGGATTGGCGCCGTACTGAACGGTGAAGAACTGGCCGGGATTAGCCGCGTGTTGCGGACGGTTAGTGGCGTCGATGATTTCTTGACCGACATGGCCGAAACCATTGATTTGCGCCGCATTTACCAGCTACAAGACCAGCTCACGGTGCTGCCGGCCCTGGAACGCAAACTGAAGACGTCCATTGAAGACGATGGGCACGTCACGGATGAGGCCAGTGCGGAATTAGGCAGCATTCGCCGCGCCATCAAGGCCCTCGAAGGCCAGATTCGCGAACGGATGGAGAGTTTCACGCGTGGCAACAGTGCCAAGTACCTGAGCGACCCCATCATCACGATTCGCGATGACCGGTACGTGATTCCGGTGCGCGCCGAAAACAAGAACCACTTCGGCGGGGTGGTCCACGATCAGAGTGCCTCCGGACAGACGTTGTTCATCGAGCCACAAGCAATCGTGGACATGAACAACCGCCTGCGCCAGGCCCAGCTGCGGGAAGAACAAGAAGTTGCCCGCATTCTGGCGGAACTTAGTGAAGAGGTGACGCCGTATATCGACCAGCTCTTCGACAACGCGCGTGTGTTAGGCCACTTCGACTTCATCAACGCGAAGGCCAAGTACGCGGCCGAAATCAAGGCGACCGAGCCCCACATTTCGGATAAAGGCCTCGTTGACCTCCACGATGCGCGGCACCCACTGCTGGATTCACACAAGGTGGTGCCAAACGACATTAAGCTCGGCGGCGACTACCAGGCAATTGTGATTACCGGTCCGAACACCGGTGGTAAAACCATCACCCTGAAGACACTGGGTTTGCTGCAGATTATGGCCCAGGCCGGCCTGTTCATTCCGGCCGCCGAGGATAGCACCGTCGCCATTTTCAGCAACGTCTTCGCGGACATCGGGGATGAACAGTCGATTGAGCAAAACCTTAGTACCTTCTCCGGGCACATGGCCAACATTGTCGATATCCTGAAGTACACCGATGACCACAGCCTGGTGCTGTTTGACGAACTGGGCGCCGGGACTGACCCGCAAGAAGGGGCCGCCCTGGCCATTGCGATTCTGGATGCGGTTGGAACCATCGGCGCGGATGTGGTGGCCACAACCCACTACCCTGAATTAAAGCTGTACGGCTACAACACGCCGGGGACGATTAACGCCTCGATGGCCTTCGACGTCGACACCCTGCAGCCGACCTACCACCTGCTGATTGGGGTGCCGGGGCGCAGTAACGCGTTCGAGATTGCCGCACGCCTCGGCCTTGACGGAGACATCGTCGACCGGGCGAAGTTGTTGATTAGCAGCGACTCGCACGAACTGAACGACATGATTTCGGATCTGGAGAAGGAACGGCAGGCAGCTGCCATGACCGATTCCAACCTCCAGCGCGAACTGGACGAAACCACCAAGCTGCATAATGAACTGGAGAGTGCCTACGCTGACCTCAACACGCGCAAGGACGCGCAGCTGAAGGAAGCTAAGGCCAAGGCGAACGCGTTGGTGATGCACGCGCAGGATGAGGCCGACAAGATTATCAAGGAGCTGCGCAAACTGCAGACGCAGGCACCGCACTTGATCAAGGACAACAAGCTGATTGATGCCAAGACCCGGTTGTCGCAACTGCACGAAGACGAGCCGCTGGCGAACAACAAGGTGTTGCGCAAGGCCCGCGAAAAGCAGTCGTTTAAGGTCGGCAACACGGTCAAGGTGTTGCAGTACGGCCAGAACGGGACGCTCGTGCAGAAACTGGACAACAAGCAGTGGCAGGTCCAAGTCGGTATCATCAAGTTGACCGTTGCCGAAGACGGGCTGGAGAAGCTCAAGGAGCCGAACCAGACTAAGCCGAAGCGTCAGGTTGCGCACGTCCAGGGCGGCGCCAACAGCGGTCCGGGCGCCACGCTTGACCTGCGTGGCCAGCGGTACGCCGAAGCCATGGCCAACCTCGATCGCTATATCGACGCCGCGCTGCTTGCGAACTACCCAACCGTCACCATTGTCCACGGGCTCGGGACGGGTGCGATTCGTAACGGGGTGACTGAGTACCTGAAGCGCAACCGCAACGTGAAGAAGTTCGGCTACGCACCGGCGAATGCGGGCGGTAGCGGGGCAACGATTGTGGTGTTCAAATAGTATTGCTAAAGCGCGCCCAATCATGTATAATTAACTTACAAAAGGTAAGCGTCAGGCGAGCTGGCGCAATATAGGGGGTATTCTCATGGTTAAAGTAGTAACTGATCAAGATTTTGCAGCTGAGACCGATACCGGTGTTGTGCTCACCGATTTCTGGGCAACCTGGTGTGGCCCATGTCGGATGCAGTCACCTGTCATCGAGAAGTTGGACGAAAGCATGGACAACGTTAAGTTCACCAAGATGGACGTCGATGCCAACCCAGAGACACCGAAGAGCTTCGGCATTCAGGCAATTCCAACCCTGATTGTGAAGAAGGACGGCAAGGTCGTTGAGCAGATTGTTGGTTACCACACCAAGGACCAGCTGACGGACATCCTGAACAAGTACACCGCTTAATTGCACAAAAAGAGGAACGGCCGCGTGCCGTTCCTCTTT
This sequence comes from Lacticaseibacillus sharpeae JCM 1186 = DSM 20505, assembly GCF_001436225.1. Lineage (GTDB taxonomy): Bacteria > Bacillota > Bacilli > Lactobacillales > Lactobacillaceae > Lacticaseibacillus > Lacticaseibacillus sharpeae. Next base: position 133,551 of record NZ_AYYO01000056.1, read on the forward strand.
TTGCGTTTACTGCTATAGCAGCGGTTGTTCCTCGCTAGGGTCGATGCCGACGGTGAGCAACACATTCGTGCCGTGAATCTCACTGGTGGCTTCGGCGGTCATGCCGAGCTTTTGTTGAATCAGCTGGGCCAGTAAGCCAGCTTCGAGCTGAAAATCAGCCGTCTTGAAGTTCTTGATGCGGGTGGTAACTGTGGTGCCGGACAGGGTGTACGTCCGTAGTTTCAGTTTCATCTTGTCCTGTGCCAGGGTGCCAAGGCCCAGCGCCGTGAAGAGGGCTGGAATCTGGTCGTCGGCGACTGGCAACCGCATTGCGAGGTCGCGGCCGGCAAAGTAACTAATCGAGCCTGATTGTTGTCCAAGTAGGTCGGGCAACACAACATCCCGGAGCATTAACTGTCCGAAAAATGGGGTGTTCGTGTCCGCGTTCATTAATTCCGTGTATTGTGGTTCCGCCATGGGGTTCCGCCTCCTAGATAATACATTCAGTATACAGAATTGCCGGCGCAAAAAACATTGTTCGCGGCAAAAAAACGCAATCAGTTACGGTTGTTTAAGACTTCCACATTCAGTCGGCGCAAATGACCGGCTGGCGACTTAGAATTAGGTTAACATGTCGTTAGAAGACTTGTTTTTTTGCTGGAAGCGGATAACAATGTAGTTTCAGGGTTTTATCGGCGTGCACCAACTGAAGCAATCAATTCAGTCATGGCGCACGATGCGTAAGATACGCGGTCAATGCAGTTATGTAGGAGGAATAAGCAGATGAACGAAGCACCAATTGGTTTTATTGATTCGGGTGTTGGTGGTCTGACGGTGGTCAAGGAGGCGTTGCGCCAGTTGCCCCACGAAAACGTGGTGTTCCTGGGCGATCAGGCCCGCTTGCCGTACGGACCCCGGCCGGCCGAACAGGTGGTGCGTTTCACCTGGCAGATGGCGAACTTCATGCGCCGCAAAGGCATTAAGATGCTGGTCATTGCGTGCAACACGGCCACCGCGGCGGCTTTGAGCACGTTAAAGGCCCACCTCGATATCCCCGTGGTTGGCGTGATTGTTCCCGGTTCGCGCGCAGCCGTCAAGGCCACCCAGACGGGCAAAATTGGCGTGATTGCCACGGAAGGTACCGTGCGTAGTGACGCGTACGCCAAGGCGCTGCACCGGCGGAACGACCAGTTAGCAGTGACGAGTTTGGCGGCTCCGAAGTTTGTGCCGATTGTGGAAAGCAATGAGTACACCGACCCCATTGCTGAGCGCGTGGTGCGTGAGACGCTGACGCCAATGGTGGCGGCGGGCGTGGACACGCTGGTCATGGGCTGCACCCACTACCCGCTGCTCCGGCCCTTTATCCAGCAAACGATGGGCGAAAACGTGAAGCTGATTGATTCCGGGGCCGAGACCGTCAGTGAAGTGTCCGTGCTGCTGGATTACTTCGGCCTGGCTAACGACCAAAGCGGCGTCGGCACCCGTGCATTTTACACCACCGGCCACCCCGGAATGTTCAAGGAGATTGCGGCGGATTGGCTGCAGCTGGACGATATCGCCGCCAAGCACGCCGATATTAGCACAGAGGCTGACCATTACGTGGAAGACATTGCGACGCCGGGGCAGACAATTGTCGTGGCTTCCAGTAATAAGGGCAAGGTGGCCGAAATCGCCGAGTTCTTCGCGAACCGCGGGGTCAAGGTTCGCGGCCTGGCTGACTTCCCGGACGTGGTCCCGGTTGACGAGACGGGGACGACTTTCCAAGAAAACGCGACGCTCAAGGCGCATGGCTATGCCCAGCAGCTGGGTCTACCGGTACTCGCGGATGACTCCGGCCTGATGGTGGACGCCCTTGATGGCGCCCCCGGGGTTTTCTCGGCCCGGTATGCGGGGGATGCGCACAACGACGCGGCCAACAATGCCAAATTGCTCGCGGAACTGGGTGGGGTGCCTGCCGCTAAGCGCACCGCCCGTTTCCGCTCCGTATTGGTGCTGGCCCACCCAGACCGCCCGGAAGACGACGTGGTGGCGGAAGGCAGCGTTGAGGGTCGCATTGGTACCCTGCCAGAAGGGGACAACGGCTTCGGCTACGATCCATTCTTCTTCGTGCCGGAACTCGGCCGCACGCTGGCGCAACTGACGACGGATGAAAAGAACACGATTAGCCACCGGGGTAACGCTCTGCGCGCCCTGGGACAGAAGTTGGACGCTAAATAGGAGGCTGAACATGCGGATACTGGCAGTTAGTGATACCCATGGTGATGACTTGATTTTGCAGGAGCTATTGGTGCAGTATCCTGATCTCGACGGCTATTTTTACGCCGGGGATTCGGAGCTGCAGGCTAGCAATCCGCTGTTTCAAACCTACCATGCGGTGCTGGGGAACATGGACTTTGACCGGGACTTCCCCAAGACGTGCACGGAAACCATTCAGGGCACCACGATTTTCATGACGCACGGGCACCTGTACGGCGTTGGCTTCGGGCGCAACGAGCTGACAGAAGCTGCGCGCGCAGTGGGCGCCCGCATCGCGATTTATGGCCACACGCACGTGGCCATGGCGGAGCAGCATGCCGGCGTGGTCTGCATCAACCCCGGCAGTATCAGCCAGCCTCGTGGCGAGCTGCGCGGCCTCGGCGGCACCTACGCCCTCATCGATGTTGACGGCAAGGCCGTGACGGTGCAGTTCGCATCGCGCAAAGGCATCGTACCGGAATTGACCCAGCAATTTAACTAGGCAATTGACGCTTCAAGTTATCCCCTGTGGACAACTCGGAGCGTTTTATTTATCCGCCTTTACCCCGGGGTAAGGTGTTTAACTTTTAAGAAAAAGGTGGATTCACGGCAAATAGTGGCAAAAACGCGGTTTTTCTCGTAAAGTGGAAGGGACGGGTTCGCCGCGCAGGTGGTGAACTAAATGTGTGAGGTGAACGTTTTGCGAAAAATTCCGCGTGTGTGGCGCGACGAAGCGGTTGCGGCCGGGGTCATCATTTTGGTGGCAATCCTGACAGTGCTCCCGCAGTACCTAAATCACAGCTTAATCGTGGGCATGGATGCGTTGTTCCACTTCAACCGCTTCTATGACGTTGCGCAGCAGATTACGCACCATAATTTCAGTTATTTCCAAAGCAATTATGGTTTTCAACAGACTGGGCGGATTGTTAACGCGCTTTACGGGCCATACCTCGCATACGGATTGGGGTGGCTGCTCCTACACGCCGGGTCGTGGATTCGGTTCGAGTTGTTCAGCGGCGTGCTGATTGAAATGCTCGCGGGCTTTGGGGCCTACATCCTGGTGCGCGTGGCGGGCAGCCGCCGGCGGTACGCGCTGGTTGCGAGCCTCATCTTCATGCTGACCGGGTGGGTGCCCGCGTGGCTGACCACTCAGGAATTCATGGGCTGGGGGGCCGCATTGTCACCCTTCGTGCTTGCTTGTGGTGTGTACATGTTGCGTCACCCAGACAAGCATGTGCCAATCTGGGCGCTGGCCGGGAGTGCGGCCATGCTGGTACAGACGCATGCGCTAAGCTTAGTGATTGTGGCCGTCGCGATGGTGCCGTTTGTTGTCGTAACTTTCTGGCGGACGCAGCACAAACTCCGCCTCGTGCTGGAACTATTAGCCAGCATCGTCATTGTCCTCTTACTGACGGCGAACGTCTGGGGGGCAATGCTTGAGGTCTTCGGGTCCAACCACGTACTGGCCCCGTACATGCCGCTGAATTCGGGCACTTACACGAGCAAGTTGTCTTTGGGCAACTACGGCCGCGGCACCCTGGGTGGCAGCCTCGGCCTGGTGTGCACCGTGGCGTTCATCGCCCAAATCGCGGCGGTGGTGCTGCGGCGCAAACGTAGCCAAACGGACATTATTTTGACGGCGACGGGGGCCTTTTTCCTCGTCCTCTCGTCGGCGCTGATTCCGTGGAACACGATTGTTGCCCAGCATAACATCGTGGGCAGTTACCTGCAGTTCCCGTCCCGGTTCGCTCCCGTAGCCACCTTGCTCTTGCTGGCGGGACTGGCGCGGACGCTGTCGGCGGTGACACCGGCTTTGACCGTGAACGGGCGCAAAGTCGTGGCCGGAATTTTGGCGTTTGCCCTGGTGTTAGTGGGCTACCAAACGCTGTCGGATGTCGGCCGGATTGCGGATGAATGGAATAAGCCCAAATTACTCCAGTCAACGTCCAGTGTGACGCTGCAGGCAACGGACATGACGGAAATTCGGACGGCGTTCACCGGCACGGATTTGGGTTTGCCCCTGCAGATGGTGACCAAGGCCACGCCGGATTATTTGCCCGTGCCGGCAGCTTCGGTTGACTGGCTGCAAAACAATAGCCAGTACGCGCTGTACCACAACCAGACCGTGCTGGTGACCACACCAGAAACGGCGGCTAAGGGCCAAATTGGCAACAAGATTGACGCCAATGCCTACGCGGAGCAGGCCCAAACCATCAACGATGCCAGCCCGTATGTAATCTACTATGATCAAATTGTTGCCAAAAACGTCGACGGGAAGTTCACGAAGCGTGCTGGCAGCAACGGACGCCTTATTATTAGCTGGGACGCTAAGCATAAGGGTGAAATTCAGGTGCCCGCAGTCGCCTACGCGCACACGCAGGTCCGGCTTAACGGGCGGCGACTTGATGCCAGTGATTATGCACGCACGGATATCGGCGCGTTGATTGTGCACCAAAAAGCGGGCCGGAACACGCTGACACTGCGGTATGTTCCTAGTCGCCGCACGACCATGTTACTGGCGGCCACGCCCTGGATGTGGGCTGTGTTTGCTGTTAGTGGTCTGGTGGGAGTACTAACCGCGCACGGATTTTTCCGCAAGCGAGTAGATAAATAACGCAAATGCTTACGTAAGTAGTCACAAGCAAAATGAAAATGGTCCCTAGCAGGCTGTGTCTGTCCTGCTGGGGACCATTTTTGGTGCTGTGCAGCTGATTTGGCCCACATTTGGCGTATTGTGACTAATTTCACGTCCGAAAATTGGTGGGGACCATGGGTTAATTTTTACCGTAATAAACTTATATAGGTATAAATAAAGTCTAATTAATCGCAGACCAATCTGTTGCTTCAATCGCGGTTAAACAATTAGTCACGATGTGCTCGATCGCGGAATGCTCGTCGGTTGCGTCGAGTGCACCCAAGAAGTCGACGGCGGATTCGGCCAAAACGCTCTGGCTCATCGCTTGTTTGTGGTTCCGGTCGAGGTGCAGACTACAGATGTGGGCGAGCTGGCGCACGAGTCGGAAGTTCATGTTGTCGCCGTTCATCGCAAACTTATTGATGGTGGTGATGGCGTTACGCATGGGAATCAGCTGGCCGGTATCGACTGCGGCAGCGAGTAAGAACAGGTACATGTGGTTCATCTGGTCTGTGTACAAGGCTGGTTCCGGCCACTCAGCGCTGCAGTCCAAGGCGTCGTGCTTAATGCGGGTCACCACGGTGACAATCTGGGAGTAGGGCAAAAAGGGCATGGCGTCGATGGCGAGGCCGCGCTCAAAGGCCGTCCAGGCGCCATAAGCGGCGGGTCGTTGAATTAACTGCGTGGCCACATCACGGCTTACCTGCAGCTCGTCTTGCGCCCGCGCGCTCACAATCCGGCATAACTGGTCCAGTTCGCGGAATCCATCGTTATGGCCGGAGATGGCGCGGTCGTGGATGCGCTGCTGCAAGGTGTAGAACTCTGGCGCCAGGTGCTCAGCATCGGGACTGACTGCATAAATCAGTTTTTCCAGCCGCTGCAAAACCAGCACGGGCAAGTCCATTTGGGTACTAGTATCGCTCAGTTCGCGGTAGTCAATCCGGAGCAGCGCAATGATTTTTTGCAGGACGCTAAGTCGAATCTCGGTTTTGTCGTTGATTATCCGAACGTAAGTTGCCTTAGAAATGCCACAGTATGTACACAAGCGGTTGATCGTAATGTTCTTCTGCTTACGCAATTCATTAATTTTTTGACCTAATGGTTCGTTGTGTTTTGCCGAATTGGTATCCAAACGTGTATACCTCCCTTGTTTTATGGGCTGTGCAAAGCGCGTGCCGTTCCCATAAATATTTTAAAAGTTCCCCGAGAAGTATCATATATGTTATTTGTACCATGTGCAAATCTCTTTTGGTGTTGCAGCTAAACCCACATCTGGCGCGGCACAACAGAAATGAGCCAACCAATCGGTAATTAGCGGTTTACGTTACTGAATTTGAAAAGGTAAACCTTATCGGTGAAATAACTTGTAAGTGCATGTGACGAAAACGAATTTGCACAAATGCAACATTCTTGCCTAAGCAACATGAACACAGGCAGGAACAAGTGCGATTGGCAGTCAAAAAAACTCCCGCAGCAGCGCGGATGATATAGCGCGCTGCTGCGGGAGCGAGAATTACTTATATTAGTGCTGGAGTTTACATGAAAATGAACTTGTAGGTTGCGATGCCGGCAATCCCCGCGAGGATTGGCGCAACGACTGGAACCCAGGAGTAACCCCAATCGGAGTTGCCCTTGTTGTGCAGGGGCAACAGGGCGTGCACGATCCGGGGACCAAGGTCACGGGCAGGGTTCAAGGCAGGTCCGGTTGGGCCCCCAAGACTAGCAACCAGGGTGGCAACGAGGAAGCCAAGCCCGAAGTGGGCGACCCCAACGTTCTGGGCGAAGAATGGCGCCTTGGTAATTCCGAGCGCCCCGATGAAGAGGATGTAGGAACCGATGAATTCGTTGACGAACCCGTTGAACTTGCTCTTGGTGGCGTTGATGGTGGAGAAGGTCCCAAGAATGTGCTGGGGGTTGGTGGTCATGTCGTAGTGGGGCTTGTATGCAGCCACAACGAGGAGCTGACCAACAATGGCGCCGGCGAATTGAACCAGAATGTATGGCAGAACTTCCTTCCATGGGAACAGGCCGGAAACAGCGAGACCAATGGTGAAGGCCGGGTTGATATGGTTACCGGAGATGGAACCGAACATCAGGGCCGGAATCAGCACCCCACACCCATACCCAACGGCGATGAGCATCCAGTCAGAACCGTTACCCTTAGTCCCCTTCAGGTCAACGTTCGCTACTGACCCGTTACCAAGAATAACCATAATTGCAGTACCGATGAATTCAGCAACGAGCCGAACTCCTAAATCATAAGTCACGATATTTCCTCCTAATTTTTAACTCAGCGTACATAGTGGTCGGGCGCATGTCCAACCGGTGTAAATACGTCGATGATTGTATGTATCTACATGTAAAAATAACCAAGCAGACCAAAGTTTATCAGATAAATGCAGGCGTGTCATTCAAGAATTGAAGTTTCTTTGAATGTTAGCGCTACCTACTGTATTTTTAATGTTGACCGCGTAAAATATTACCTATAAGTCTGGTTGTGTGGTAACGAAACGCCGCATAAACCGTGTTGCAAAATCCAGAACGGGTGGTGACCCGTTCAGTCAAGAAGGGAATATGCCAATTGATTGACCCCGCAATAAACGATATTTTAATGGAAAACAAGGAACATTTCGTCATCCCCGCATCCAGCGTGGCGACCGTCCAGGCGGATAACTCGCTGACCCACGCCTTCCTCGTGCTGACCAAGGTGCGCTACTCCAAGATTCCGGTGCTCGGCGCAGATGATCAGTTCGTTGGCTTGCTGTCGATGCCGATGATTACGGAGACCATGCTCGGCCTCGAACAGTTGAGTTTTGCGAAGCTGGATGAACTCTGTGTGGGCGACGTCATGCAAAAGGACGTGGCAACCATCGAGAACCCGTACGCGACCGAAGAGGTGCTGCACCTCCTGGTTGATAACCCCTTCTTGCCCGTTGTCGCCAGCACCGGCGAGTTCACCGGCATTGTGACCCGGCGCGAATGGATGAAGACCTTCAACTACCTGACCCACAATATCGGCAAGGAGTACAAGCTTAACCGCATTGAAAAGTAATTTGCCGAATCAAAAAAGCAGTTAACCTCGTGAACAGTGGGTTAACTGCTTTTTGTGTGCCGATTATTTAGTTGGAACCGTGGTGCGCATCTTGATGCCCGCCGCGGTGAGCGCGTCAACGTAGGCGGTGAGGAACTTACGCTGGGCCGCCAGCTGCGTGCCCGGTTTCGCGGTGAGCTGCACCTGGTAGACGAAACCGCCCCAGCTAGTCTGGTTGAGGCCTAAGAGTGCAGGCTCGGCGGTTAACTCCGGTGAATTGGGTGTCAGTGACTCGTTCACCTGCGTCAAGATTTCTTCAATCTTGGCGGAGTTGCCGCCATTTGCCAGGGGGATGCTGACGACCGCGGTCATCGCGTTGCGCGAAAGGTTGCGCACGATGGTGATGCTGCGGTTAGGAATGTAGTTCAAGGTGCCATCCGCACTGGTGACCTTGGTGGTGCGCAGGCCCACGGCGGTGACGGTACCGGCGATGTCCGCGATTTGGACTGAATCCCCGACGTCGAGCTGGCCTTCCATGATGATGAAGAACCCGTTGACCAGGTCACTGACGAAGCCCTGGGCCCCGAACCCAACGGCTAACCCAACGATTCCGGCCCCAGCGATGAGGGTGCCGATAGGGATGCCGATGATGGTCAGGAACGTGTAAGCATAAAAGAATGCGAGCACGTAGGCAAACGTGTTTTGGGCGAGTGCGCCCATGGTGTTCACCCGGCCGGTCGCGTCAATCCGCTGGCGGTAATGTTCGAAGCCGCGGTGAATGAGAAACTTGCCGAACCGTTTAACAATTAAAAATAAAATCGTAATGGCAATGAGTTGCAAGACGCGGCTGACGAGTGAATCGGCGATGTTTTCCCAATTCACCCGTTCTAAGTAGCGCACGATTGCGTTGGCCTTTTTGGTTGCTAGATCTGCACTTGCTAAGTAAATCACGTGCGTCCATCCTTTCGCTTTGTATCCATATTAGTAGTTTAGCAGATGTATCCGGGGTGCGGGCGAAAAAATCCATTCGTAAGCGGATACAGTTTAGTGGTGACATTTTCCGTTAAACCGCGTACACTTACTGATAATGGCAGGAAAATCCAGCGAAAAATTGAATGCTTCAATCAACGATGGTATTCTTGGTATACAAAAGCGTGAAGAAAGGATGGTGTGGCATGACATTAGGACAAGTCGCAGGACTCGTTGCGGCGATTGCATTTTTGATTATCGCCCTGGCAATCTTGGTTGTTGGCTGGCAAATCAGTCGTGCGATTAAAGAAGTCAAGCCGACGATTGGCGAGGTGCGAACAACATTGAACGTGGTGAACGGGGAACTGGGTACGCTCACACACGAGGTTGAAGACTTGATGGTTAAGACGAACGACTTACTCGAGGATGTTAACGGTAAGGTCGCGGCGATTGACCCCGTCTTCACGGCAATGGGCGAACTGGGCGAAAGTGTCAGTGACCTGAACGGTGCTGCACGCAACCTGACGACCCGCCTGAACGATACTGCTGGCAGCGCGAAGACGTCTATGGCAGTTAAGGCCGGCAAAACGGCATTCTCGATTTTACGTAACCAAATGAGCAAGAAAAACAAAGAGTAAGCAGTATTCCTATTAGATGATTGGAGGATTCAATTATGTCAAAGAGTAAGAATTTTGTTCTGGGATTTGTTCTTGGTAGTGCCGCAGCAATCGCCACGACGTACCTGCTCACCCCACAGACCACTACGGAGCTGAAGCGCAAGTTGCGGGAAGGCAAGGACCAGATTTCGGACCGTGCCGCTGACTACTTCGAATACGCGAAGGACGCAACCGGCGACCTGCGCAACAGTGCCGAAGAATTCGTGACCGGCCTGAAGACGAAGATCGAAAAGCCAGAACCACTGGACCTTGACGATTACGATGCTGCCACCGCTGAAGTGCGTGCAGCCGTAACCGACGACGATGACGATGAAGAAGACGAAAACTTCGATGACATCGTGGTTGATGGCAAGAGTGCTTTTGCCCAGGCTAAGGAAGCTAGTGAAGCTGCAGCAGAAGATGCTGAAGCCGCAGCGGAAGACGAAGCGCCGGCAGAAGAAGCCGCAGACCCAGAGCCAGCAGCACCTGCTGCCGAACCAGAAGCAACTGAAGAATAATCAGCACTATCGGGGGCGGATGCAAATCCGGCCCCTTTTTTTGTCCCGCCAATTACGGGGACACTTTGGGCCGCCTGACTGGCATTATCGCGCCGTTTCGGGGATAATGGGCTGTGAACTAACACGACGGAGGATATTATACGCATGAGCAAGACCTTGTTTTTTGATTTTGATGGCACCATTGCGGATTCCGAACAGGGAATCGTCAATGGGATTAAGTACATGATTAACAAAGTTGGGGTCAGTGAACTGACTGACGCCCAGTACCGTGATTGGATTGGGCCCAGCCTCGCGTACAGTATCAACAAGTACTTCCCGGAGCTCGATGAGCGCGGCGTGCGGCACGCGATTCACATGTACCAGGAATACTACAACGCCCAGGGGATTTACGAACTCAAGGTGTACTCGGGCGTACCCGAAACTCTGGCGCAGCTGCAGGCGGCCGGTTACCAGCTGGCGGTCGCATCGTCCAAGCCCGAACACATGATTGAACGGATTGCGGCTCACTTCGAGCTTGGCGACTTGTTCAGCGGCCTGTACGGGGCCTCCAAGGACGAACGGACACGCGTGACCAAGACGGACGTGCTGGCATACGCCCTGCAAGAGATGCACGCGGACAAGCCGGAGAGTTTGATGATCGGCGACCGCTTCACCGATATCGAAGGTGGGCGGAACAACGCCATCAAGACGCTCGGGGTCACGTATGGCTTCGGGGATCTGGCAGAACTGCGCAAGGCCGGGGCGAGCGAGATTATCAACACACCGGCAGAACTATCCGGCGCGGCCAAGCGGATTTTGGCATAAAAAAAACGGCATTTGCCCGCAAAATGGGTAAATGCCGTTTTTGTGTCCGCGGACTAGTCGGTGAAGGTCTGCAGTTCCTTGGTGGTGTGGGTGAAAGGCTCGTTCCCATCAGCGGTGATGTGGACACAGTCTTCAATCCGGACACCGGCAAAGCCAGGAATGTAAATCCCGGGTTCGATGGAGAAGCACATGCCGGGTTCGAGGACGAGGTCGTTGCCTTCCATGATGGATGGGAATTCGTGGGTGCTGGTCCCAATCCCGTGGCCGAGACGGTGGTTGAAGTATTCACCGTAACCAGCCTTCTCAATAATGTCGCGCGCAATCTTGTCGAGCTGCGCGGCGGTCACACCGGGACGAGCGGCGTCCATTGCGGCCAGGTTAGCTTCGAGACAGACGCGGTGGATTTCCTTTTGCTTGTCGTCAATTGGGCCAAAGGCAACGGTCCGCGTGGAGTCACTGATGTAGCCCTTGTTGACGGTCCCAAGGTCAAAGAGGACCATCTGGCCGCTTTGAATCTTGTTCAGTTCAGGACCACCGTGGGGGTTAGCGGCGTTGGCACCAGCCTGGACGATGGTGTCGAAGCTCATCTGCATCACGCCGGACTTCATCATGGCGTATTCGATTTCGGCGACGACGGCCTGTTCGGTCACCCCGGTGTGCAGGGCGGCAAAGCCAGCAGCGAAAGCGCGGTCAGCGTCCCGGCCGGCCTGTTCGAGCAGCGCGATTTCATCCGGGGTCTTGATCAACTTCTTGACCTCGATGAACCGGCTCGCATCTTCAGGGAAGGTGGCGTTCGGGAAGTTCTGCATGGTGGCTTCGAAGCGGTAAACGGGCAGGTCGTCCTTTTCAATGCCCCAACGCAGTGGGTCGGCGATCCGCTCGCGGATGTGGCTTGCAATCAGCGCGAATGGGTCTTCGTGGTCGAGGTAGCCGTACACGTCGTAGGGCCAGCCGGAGCGCTTAACTTCCTGAATGGACAGTGCGGGGGTGAACAGGAATGGGTCCTTGTCGGGGAAGACAAAGAGGCCGGTAACACGTTCTTCGGGGTCCTGGAAGAAGCCGGAGAAGTAACTAATGTTGGTTGGGTTGCTAATGTAAGCAATGTCCAGGTTCTTGTCCTGAACCCACTTAATTAAGCCTTGTAGATGTTGGTTCACACTAATTCCTCCAATGGTGCGCCACTACATTTACGTCATGATGAAAGCGGTTTTCATAAGCTGCCACCAATCGCGCGCGTGCAGTGTGCGCTAGATGTGCGTCGTTCCAATGCGGTTCAACTTGCAACCAGTATACCACGCGGACGCAAGTAAAAGTTTCTGAAAAGCGCTCTGAAAAATTCATGCAATTATCAGTAAAACGCTTGCATTTGTGATGTTCTTCTGCTATCTTTGAAAAGAACACAAATCGTATTCGACTGAAAATAAGTTTAAATTTGAAAGGATTCTTTGTGCACTATGGAAAAGCAGACAATCACCATTTACGACGTTGCCCGTGAGGCGAACGTTTCAATGGCTACAGTTTCACGTGTTGTTAATGGTAACCCCAATGTGAAGCCAGCCACCCGTAAGAAGGTTTTGGAGGTAATTGACCGCCTTGATTACCGGCCAAACGCGGTCGCTCGTGGTCTTGCTTCTAAAAAGACGACCACTGTTGGGGTAATCATTCCTGACGTGACAAACATGTTCTTCTCCAGCCTGGCGCGGGGGATTGACGACGTGGCAACGATGTACAAGTACAACATCATCCTTGCTAACTCCGATGAGAACAACAAGAAGGAAGTTCAAGTTGTGAACAACCTGCTCGCTAAGCAAGTTGATGGCTTGATCTACATGGGCCACAACATTGGCGATAACATCCGCAACGAGTTCGCCCGCAGCAAGACGCCAATCGTGCTTGCCGGTTCTGTTGACCCTGAAGGCCAGCTCGGGAGCGTCAACATTGACTACATCGCCGCTGTTGAAGGGGCCACCAAGCAGTTAATCCAGAGCGGTAACGAACGCATCGCGCTGGTTACCGGCCCACTCAAGGACGCCATCAACGCCCAGTACCGCCTGAAGGGCTACAAGGAAGCACTCGACGACGCGGGCATTGCCTACGACGAAAGCCTCGTCTTCGAATCTGAATACAGCTACCAGGCAGGCCTGGCCATCTTCGCGGAACTGCAGAAGAGCAAGGCGACTGCCGCAATCGTTGCTGACGATGAAGTTGCCATCGGGATTCTGAACGCGGCGCACGACGCTGGCGTTTCCGTTCCGGATGACTTCGAAATCATCACGAGCAACAACACGAAGCTGACCGAAATGGCCCGGCCACGCATGACCTCCATTGACCAGCCGCTGTACGATATCGGTGCCGTTGCTATGCGCCTGCTCACCAAGATGATGAACAAGGAAGACATCGACGAGAAGACCATTCGTTTGGGCTTTGACCTGACCGAACGCGACTCAACCAAGTAATACCTGCAAAGACGCCGCTTTATGCGGCGTCTTTTTTGCTGAGCATTTGCTGCTAGTTTAGCCCAAAACAAAACCCGCAGTGACACAACCGAATCGTTGCGTCACTGCGGGTGATTTTTATTGCGCGGTGCTTGATGAACTAACGGCGGTCTCGGCCGTCGAACTGCTCGAGCTGCTGATTACGCTCGATGAGGAGCTCGAGGTCGAGCTGCCAGATGACGCGCTGCTGGAGGAGCTGGACGTTTGGGTCCCGTCCGTGCCCGTGGTGTCGCCATCGGTGGTGTCGTCGCTAGTCTTGAGCACGTCGTCCAGGGTTTGGTCGCCCTTAGTCTGCGTGCCGTAACCGTTGCTGGCGCCGCCCATGAAGTCCCAGAAGAGCTTGTAGTCTGCTGAGGTCCCGCCGACCCCGAACTGGCTGGTGAGACTGCCCGGGGTCCAGTCGTTGTACATGCTGGTGACCGTGTTGCCTGAGGTCTTGATGGTGCTGCCGTTGTAGCTAACACTACCGTTTGGCATCCCCGTCATGCTGTTGACGGCGACGCTCTTGACGGTTGCCGGCTTGGCCATCGACTCGTTGACCCGCATCCGGTTTGGAATCAGCTTGTAGATGGCATTCATCTGCTGCGCCCAGTAATGGATTTCGGTCCGGGTGGCACTAGAAGCCAGGTTGAACGAGTGCCGGTAGTTGTTGTCGTAACCCATCCAGGCACCCAGGCTGACCCCAGGGGTGCTCCCGATGAACCAGGAGTCACGTTCGTTGTTACTTTCACCAGTTTTACCCATCAGGTTCTTGGTGCTAAATGACAGGTAGCTGTTCAGGGACGCAGCGGTCCCGGAATCAACAACGGCGTTCATCATGTGCTTCATGATGTAGGAGGTTGCCTTAGATACAACGCGAGTGCGCTTTTGCTTGTGCTGGTAGACCACCTTGCCGGATGGATCGGTAATCTTGTCAATCATGTAGGTCGATGCGTGGACCCCGCCGTTAGCGTAGGTGGCAAAGGCGGAAGTCAGTTGGTTGACCGTCACCCCGTAGTCGGTCCCCCCAATCCCCAGACCAATCTGTGCGTAGTCATTGTTGGTCAGGGTGGTGATACCGATCTTCTTCATGTAGTCCTGAACGTTCATCCGCTGCCGGACCACGTTGTAGAGGTTCAGGGCGGTGATGTTATAGGACTTGGAGAGGGCGGTGGTTGCGGGCACGAACTTGTTTTGCACGGTGTCGCCGAAGTCCGTTGGTTTGTAGTCGCCGAACTTGGTGAGCGGAAAGTCGGCAATTACACTGTTCGAGCCGATGACCTTCTGCTCAATCCCGGGGCCGTAATCAAGAATTGGCTTGATGGCGGACCCTGGGGAACGGGAGGTCGTTGTGTGGTTGACTTCACCGTTGGTCCCACCGACGAAGCTCAGGATGGCCCCGGTATCGTTGTCGAGGAGCACCATCCCGTTTTGCGGGGATTCAGTGACGGTCTTGATTTCGCCCGTATTGGGGTCGGTCACGGTGTACGTGTGGTCAACCCCGAAGTTGGCTTTGTACTCGTTCATCACTTCCTGCATCTTCTTGTACACAGAACTAAGCAGGGTGCTGTGGATTTCGTAGCCCTTAGTCTTGAACAACGTCTCAGCGTCGGTCTTGTAGGCCGTCAGTTCCTTGCTGTCGAGCTTGGCGCCAGTGATGCCGTCCTGCTTAGCGAGCTGCTTGGCGAGGATGGTCACGGCCTGACTGAAGACGGCGTTGTAGGCGTAGTCTGTGGACTTGGTGTCAATCGTCGAGCCGGATGACTGTTTCAGGAAATCCTTCTTGATGTTGTAAGCCTTGGCCTGGGCGTATTCCTTCTTGGACAGGTAGCCAGCCCGGTACATCCGGAAGAGCACGGTCTTTTGCCGCTTAATCCCGACATCGAGCGTCTTGGCGAAAGCCCCGGTCTGCGTGTACGGTGTGTAACCGAACGGACTCTGGGGCAGGCCGGCGATGAAGGCGGCCTGTTCCACGTTGAGCTTGGCCGCGGTGGTACCGAACAGTCCTTCAGCAGCTTCTTCAACCCCGGCGATGTTCTGCCCGCGGTTGTTGCGGCCAAAGGTGGCGACGTTCAGGTAGGCGTTCAGGATGTCTTGTTTGCTCATGAACTTGTCCACGCGCATAGCCAGCACGATTTCTTTGGCCTTGCGCTTGAAGGTCGTTTCGCTGGACAGCAGCTGCATTTTAACCAGCTGCTGGGTGAGGGTGGACCCCCCGGTTTGACTCCCAATCCCGGTGACGCTCGAAATCACGGCGCGAATCAGGGACTTGGGCATGACCCCAGAGTGGTTGAAGAAATCCTCATCTTCAGTTGCCACCACGGCCTTTTGTAGCCATGGGGACACCTGATCGAGCTTGACCGTTGTCCGCACCAGGTCGCTTTTGACCGTGCCCAGCTTCACATCGTTGGCGTAGTAGAGCGTTGCCGCACTGTCTGCGCGCTTGATCGACTTGCGCATGGCGGCCTTAGCCGGAACCGGCGTGTTGTCGATAATCGACGCGAAGTAGCCAAGTCCGACCCCCAGGCCGAGGAACCCAGCGAGGATGATGCCGCAGATACCGGCAATCACGATGCCACGCAGCACCTGAATGCCGGTGTCAACGTAGAGCCACCAGTTGTCTTTGGTTAGTGGCGGCAGTTTGGGCCGCACCCCGTTTGGATTTGTCTTTGAATTGGTTGAATTATGCTTGCCTGAACCGCTGGCAAAAGCGCGGCGCAGGTTGTGCAGGAAATTGTTCACAGTAATACGTGCCACCTTTACGGGCTTTAGGGCACCACGCAGCTTTGCGGGTGCCCTAAAACTATTTTGCTAGACGAGCGATTGCATCAGCATAAATGGCTGCTGCACGCACAACGTCTTCAATCTTAATGTATTCATTTGGGAGGTGCATGATGTCTGGCGCGCCTGGCATCTGGGCACCAAAGGCAACCCCACGGTCAAGAATCCGGCCGTACGTCCCGCCCCCGATAATCATTTCGTGACCCTCCAGGCCGGTGTGCTCGGTGTAAACATCGAGTAGGGTCTGCACGAGTGGGTCACTTTCGGGCACGTAATGCGGTTCTTGGGCGTGGCCATCGATGGTCACGGTCACCAGGTCGTCGCCGATGGTGCTTTCAATCTGGTCGCGAATCTGGTCAGCCGTCGTGCCTTGTGGGTAGCGAATGTTGATGAGCACGGTCTGCTTACCGTCCTGGCTGAAGTTGAAGATGTCCGGGCTGGCGGTTAATTCACCCATCTTGCGGTCCGCGTAGTTGATGCCGAGGAGCTTCCCGGTGGTGTCGCGGTGCATGTAGGCGGTAATCGTGTTCAGGTAAGCCATTGCTGCTGGGTCGAGGTCCAGGCTACTGTTAATGAGGAAAGCAGCCAGGTAGGTACCAGCGTTGACCCCGATGGCTGGCGTGGAGGCGTGGGCCCCCTGGCCAACCAGCGTGATGGATACGCCGCGGTCAGTTGGCGTCAGTTCGGCCGTCACGTCGTTAGTCATGGCGAAGGTCTGCACCTGGTCGGCAAAATCTGCGGGGATGGTGCCTGCCAATGTCGCCGTGGCGCTCACGGGCACCATGTTGGGCCGGATGCCGGCAGAAAAGCTGGTCAGCGTGGTTGCGGCCTGTTTTGGGGCCACGCGTTTTTGGCTGACGAGGAAGCTGGCAATCCCTTTTTCCCCATTAATAATTGGAAATTCGGCGTCGGGAGAGAAGCCGAAGTCGGGCGTTGGTTCGCTCGCCAGGTAGCGGTCCATGCCGTACCATTCGGATTCTTCATCGGAGCCGAGAATCATGTGCACCTGCTTGTTCAGTGGTACGTTCAGGTCGCGGAGAATCTTCAGGGCGTAGTAAGCCGCAATGACAGGGCCCTTGTCGTCGGCCGTCCCGCGTCCGTACATCTTGCCGTCCTTGATCTCAGGCTTGAATGGGTCGGTGGTCCAACCTTCGCCGGCAGGAACCACGTCGACGTGGCCGAGTACCCCGAGAATTTCGTTGCCGGAGCCAAGTTCGATGCGGCCCGCGACGTTCTCGACGTTCTTAGTGGTGAAGCCGTCGCGCTGAGCCATTGCCAGTGCGTGCTTGATGGCCTGCGCCGGGCCGGGGCCCAGAGGTGCGTCTGTGGTTGCGTTGTCGGTGTCGCGTTCGGAGTCAATTGCGACCAGCGCTTTGAGGTCCGCAATCATTGCATCCTCGTAATTGGCAGCAGCGGTTTTGAAATCGTAGTCCATATTTGTCCCTCTTTCCTTGATGGCACGTGAAAATATCAATGCTTTTAGAATAACATATTGGTAGGAACATGCGGGGGCTTCAGGGCCGATAATACATTAAATCTTGTTTACCTTTCACCCATGTGCACGCATACATCAGAAAATGCGGTGTAACCTGATGGTAGATTCGCACATTTGGTGGCCGGGAAAAGCTACAATATCACCCGGCGCTCTGCTATGATAAAGAACGAACGGGCGCTAGTTTGCGCCCTCAAATGCAGACATGTTTCGGCAAATAATGGTGACGAAAAAAGGAGCAGCGATATGACACTCGTAGTTATCGGTAGTATCAACCTTGACCAACTTTTCAGCGTGAACCACGCACCCAAACCCGGTGAAACGCTCATCGCGGATGATTTGATTGAAGCAAACGGCGGGAAGGGCGCTAACCAAGCCGTTGCGGCCGCCCGCAATGGCCTGGATGTGCGCTTCGTCGGCCGTGTCGGGAACGACGGTGCCGGCGCCGGTTTGCGCCAGGGCCTGGTGGACGCGGGCGTGAACACTGAGCACCTGATTACCGACGAGAATGCCCCAACCGGCCGCGCCGTGATTTTCGTTGAACCATCCGGCCAGAACCGCATTGTGGTGGCTAGTGGTGCCAACGCTGAGGTTAAACTCGCAGACGTGCAGCCACTGCTCGATGGCCTTGGGGCTGGCGACATGTTGCTGTCAACTTTCGAATCCCCACTGGATACAGTGACGGCGGCCTTCGAAGCAGCCAAAAAGCGTGGGGTGACCACCGTGCTGAACCCGGCACCTGCCCGCCGTAGTGTACCGGACTCTTTGATTAAGGCGACCGACATCATCATCCCGAACGAAGGGGAAGCAACGGCGTTGACCGGCATTGATACCGTGGACGCGGCGTCGACCGCCGAGAGTGCGGCGGCACTGTGCCGCCGGGGTGCGGGTCAAGTCATCATTACCCTGGCCGAAAACGGGAGCTACTACGCGAACGCGAACGGGGACGAATTCGCCACCCCTGCATTCAACGTGCAGGCGGTGGACACAACTGGGGCTGGCGACACGTTCATCGGCGGCTTTTTGGCCCAGATTGCGGTGGGCAAGCCGATTGAAGACGCCATCGTGTACGCCACCGCTGCATCCGGACTGGCAGTCTCCCGTCCTGGGGGCCAGCCAGCCATTCCAACGACGGCCGAAGTTGAGGCAATGTTGAAGGAGGAACTCTAGTTGGCAGAGTACCAAACGCTAGATTTGATTCAAGAAATTACCCGCAATGATGGCACCCGGTATTTTGAACTGGGCAACATCTACATGAACGGGATTGCGGAACGTTGTGCCCTGGACGGCTACATCAAGATGGTGCGCATCGTCCAGCTGAACATTCCGCATGGGACTTCAGTGCGGATTTACGAACAGTATATTAATGAGACATACACTTTCCCCGACCTGCATCCTGATCATTGGGAAGAATGGGCCAAGCCGGAGGGCAAAGTCAAAGACGCATACGACGAAATCCTGCGCGCTAACCACGTTGGGTAGGCGTGAAAGGATTGGTGTTTGTGCACAAGGCAAACAAAAAATATATAAGCATTATCGTTGGTAGTCTGCTGATACTAGCCGCCGTGATTTTTGGTTTGCGGCATGACGCGGGGCTGTACAGCACACCCGTTGCCCAGGTGACGGCAATCACGAAGACCACCAGCACGGCGGAAACCGACTCGTTCAATAACCACGACCGGCGCATCGTGCAACATGTGCGCGTGCGGTTGCTGAACACCAAGCGTCGGGGACAGACCGTGGTGCTGCGTAACACCTACGTCAAATCGCAGGCGCTGGACTTTCCGCTCCGCAGCGGCCAACAGGTATTCCTGACCCACAGCAAGGACGGTTATCAGCTCAATGACACCAAGCGCGACACGCTGCTGGGCGGGTTGCTGGTGGTCACGGTGCTTTTGCTCATCATCTTCGCGGGCAAGCACGCACTGGTGACCTTGATTTCGATTACGCTGAACGCGGCTATCTTCTTTTGGGGTGTCCACCACGAATTGGCGTTGCAGGGCAAGGGCCCCTGGCTTTTGGTCGGCGGCCTCGCGCTGGTGTTCACCGTGCTCACGGTGCTCTTCGTTATTGGTGTGCGCCCCGTTGCGGTCTGTATCGCACTGTCAACCGTGCTGGCCACCGCGCTGTCGGTTGCACTCGGCTATGGCATCATGACCGGCACGGGGTATCACGGCATCCACTTGGAAACCGTGAAGTACGTGACGCAACAGCCGCAACTAATCTTCTTCTTCCAGATTGTGATTGGTTCGCTGGGGGCGGTCCTGGATGAAACCAGCGACATCTCCGTGGCGATTTTTCAGCTACCGGCCAGCCGCAAAGAACGGTTTATGGCGGGGATGGCGATTGGGCGCTCCGTCATGGGCCCGCTGATCGCGGTGCTGTTCATGATCTTCATGGCGGATACGTTCGTGGAAACCATCTTGTGGCTGCGCAATAACAACACCATCGCGTACACGGTCTCGTGGGTGATGGGCTTGGGCTTCACGCAATCGCTCATCTCCGCGTTCGGGATAGTGCTAGCGGTGCCGCTGACTAGTGGCCTCGCCGCACTGCTGCCGGGAAGGGGGCAAGAGGCATGAACTCAATGTTTGCGTTAATCTTGACCTTGGCGGTACTCATGCTCCTGGTGGGTGGCCGGCGCGGACTGCGGAGTTTTTCCGCGCTCATGGTCAACGCCATCGTCTTGCTGCTGAGTGTCATCCTGATGGCGGGCGGGTTTAACCCCGTGACCGTCGGCGTGGTCGCATCGATTATCATTTTGGCCGCCACCATTTTCCTCAGTTCCGCGGATGTCCGCGTTGCTGGGCCGGCGTTCGTCGCGTCGCTCATCGTGATGGCCATCCTGGTATTCGTGGTGGTCGGCGTGATTAGTCGCAGCTACACCGCGGGCTTTGGCGCTGAGGACGGCGAAGAGCTTGAGGGCATGAGCACCGCGCTGGGCGTGTCGTTCCCCGATATCGCCGTGGCCGCGGGGCTGATTAGTACGCTCGGGGCGGTTGCTGAAGCCGCGATTGCGGTGGCGGCGGGCATTAACGAGCTCGACGTGGTCCGCGACTGGCGCGGCATCGTCCAGATGGGGCGGGAAATCATCGGCACGGCGATTAACACGCTGTTCTTTGGTTTCTTCGGCGGTTTTGCGGGCCTGTTCATCTGGTTCGCGCAGCTGAAGTACCCGTTGTGGATGATTGTGAACAACAAAATTTTCGTTGGTGAATTGCTCGATGTGCTGTTTTCGGTCATCGCGGTGATTTTGACGGTGCCAGTCACCAGTTGGGTGGTTCGGCGCCGGGCACTGGCGGGGAAAACCAAGTGAAGTTAAACTAAGGACCAATTTATTCATGAATTTTTTTATTGCTGATACACATTTTTTCCACGCCGACTTGCTCGGCTGGAATGACTTCGCCCCGCGGCTGTTTGCCAGCACGGCGGCGATGAATCAGGCCATGATTGACGCGTGGAATGCTCGCGTGGATGCTAACGACGTCGTGTACCACCTCGGCGACATCGCGATGAATCCCGAAAACGTGCCGGATGATGCGGACGTGCTGGCGATTCTGGCGCAGCTGCATGGACGTATTGTGTTCATTAAGGGAAACCACGATTACCGTAGCTTATTCAAGTACTTGCACGCGCACGACCCCAAGTTAAATGGGCAGGATAAGTTCAGTTTTCACGACGTTGGTGCGATCATCAAGGAGAACCACAAGCAGATTTTCATGACGCACTACCCGCTCATGATGGGCATCGTGCACCAGACGTTGAATCTGCATGGCCACATCCACCACAGCTCTGTGCATACGGCCACGAACATCAACGTGGGCGTGGATGCGCCCGAGCGTGACTTTGTGCCGGACTTGCCATGGGGGTCGCCGCTCAATATGCGCGACATTGAAACCATCGCCCGCGGCAAGGCGGACGTGCTGGCGAAGAGTAAATAGTGCGTAATCGGGCAAACTAGTTTAAACTGAAATAGTTTGCAACTACAGGGACGGGAGGAATCCGCATGCACCAAGACGATGACAAAGAAACGGCACCGGTTGAACCGCGCGCCCACGTGGCGCAGGTGACACCCACGCTGATTACCATCAACAGTCGCCGGTACCAGGTGGCCGTGAACCATAAGGACGCCGTGGATACAACGCGGATTGGCGAACGCTACGACGAAATCCTGGGCAAATACGATTTTATCGTTGGCGACTGGGGCTACGAACAGTTGCGGCTCAAGGGCTTCTACGCGGACACCAACCACCAGGCCGACCCGGACCAGCGGATTGGGCACGTGCAGGATTACTTGCTCGAATTCTGTAACTTCGGCTGTGCGTACTTCATTTTGGAGCGCATCGACGCGCCTGAGAAGCCCGTGGTGGTGCGCAAACCGCGCCGACCGCGCACCCGGCAGCCCAACCCGGTTGACGAGTCGCGCTACGGCCGGGACCGTACTGACCGGCGGCACAAAGACGAAGCGCCGCGCCGCAAGCACACGCCCCGGAGCGGCAAGCCCTACGCGGAAAAGCGCGGCGCCACCAGCCGGCCGGAGCGTGGACGTAATGAGCAGGTCCACACAGCCGGTAAGGGGCACGGACGCCATTTTACCGTGCGCAAAACTGATTAAAGGATAGGAATTTTTATTTTGACGAAATACAAAGGCTACATGATTGATTTGGACGGCACCATCTACCGTGGCAACGAGCGGATTCCGGAAGCAAAGGACTTCGTTGAACGCTTGCAGGCGGCACAGATTCCGTTCTTGTTCTTAACCAACAACACCACGCGGACGCCACAAATGGTCGTTGACTTCTTAGCAGAAAAGCACGACATCCACGTGACGACTGACGAGATTTACACTCCATCCATGGCCACGGCGAACTACATCAGCCGCGAAAATGGCGGGGATCCAAGCAACAAGTCCGTCTACATCATCGGCGAAATCGGGCTGAAGAAGGCCATCTTGAACACCGGAATTCAGCTGAACGATTACGACCCTGATTACGTGGTGGTCGGGCTTGATTACGACGTGACCTACCACAAGTTCGAACTCGCGACCCTGGCCATCAAGCGTGGGGCCATGTTCATCGGGACCAACGAAGACACCAACCTGCCAAACGAACGCGGTCAGGTGCCTGGTGCCGGGTCCGTTATCGCCCTGGTTGAACGCTCCACCCAGCAGCAGGCCTTCTACATCGGCAAGCCGCGCCGGCCAATCATGGACGCCGCGCTGGACGTCATGGGCCTCGACGCCAAGGATTGCGTCATGGTTGGGGACAACTACAACACGGACATCAAGGCGGGGATTAACTCCGGGATTGACCAGCTGCTCGTTTACACCGGCATTTCGACGCCAGCGCAGGTCGCGGGCCAGGCTATTCAGCCAACCCACGTCGTGAACAGTCTGGCTGAGTGGGAAGTATGATGCGGCGTGCCGGCCATGTGCTGGCATTCTGGCTCTTCCTCATCAGCGCCAGCATTTTCCTTGTGACGTTGCTCTCGCTGATTTTCTTCCCCATCGCCGTGCAGGTCGAACACCTCACCAAGATTGCGGGGATGGGGGCAGGCAAGCTGTACCACAACTACCTGCAACTGATGCTGTACCTGTACAACCCGTTCTCCGGGGATGTGGTGCACCTCAATAACTTCATCGTCAGCACTTCGGGGGCTCGGCACTTTGCCGATGTCCGTAACCTGTTCGTGTTCGATATTGCAGTGATGCTGGTGACCGCGTGGCCGACCTTGCGCTATTTGCGGCAGCTGACCGTTCGCCGGGAGCGGTACGAACTGGTGGGTCAGGCCCGCGGCGGGGTGCTGTTCTCCGTCGCCATGGTCGCCATCATGGCCATGAACTTCGATGCGTTCTTCATCGGCTTCCACAAGCTGCTCTTCCGGAACAACGACTGGCTGTTCGATCCGCGCACGGACCCAATCATCAACGTGTTGCCGGAGAACTTCTTTGCCGTGTGCTTCGTGCTGGGATTTGCCATTTTCCTCAGCGTTTTGGGTTGGCTGATTTACACGGGCAAAAAGGACGCAAAATTAAACTAACCATGGAACCGCACTTCTGCCAGGAAGGGCGGTTTTTTGCGCGCCAGACACAAAAAAAGCGTCCGGCAGTTGCCGAACGCATAGTCAATAGTTAAGCTTTAGTTTTCTTGAGTGAGCCCTTGATGGCGGTGAATGCGATTGGAATCAGCGACACCAGGATGATGCCGAGCACGATGGCGGAGAAGTGGGCCTTCACGAAGGCGGTGTTCCCGAACCAGTAACCGGCGATGCAGCAGAGCGCAACCCAGGAGACGGCGCCCAGCAAGTTGTAAGGTAAGAACCGCTTGTAGGTCATTGTGGAGCCCCCGGCAACGAACGGGATGAACGTGCGGATGATGGGCATGAACCGCGCGAGGGTGATGACGATGTCCCCCATGCGGTCGAACAACCCTTCCGCTTCGTGCAGCTTCTCCTCATTGATGTACTTGCCGAAGAACGAGCTCTTCGTGGCCGCCTTTCCGAGCTTCTTCGCGATATGGAAGTTCAGTGAATCCCCTGCGAGGCAGGCAATCAGGAACAGCGCGGCGAAGAGCCAAATGTTCAGGTGGTAAACCTCGTTGGCCGCCAGCGCACTGGCCGCGAATAACAAGGAGTCCCCGGGGAGAAAAGGCAGGATGACCGCGCCGGTTTCGATGAAGATGATGGCGAACAAGATGATGTAGGTCCAGCCGCCAAATGTTTGCACGATGTTCACCAGGTGGTCGTCAACGTGCAACACGAAATCAATTAATGTGGACATATGTATCCTCCAAAGTAGTGTACGTTGCCTAGTATACCTAAGTTTGCGGGCCTTAGCAGTAGCATTAGTGCAAATATTCATTAAAAATCGGTAACATTGCTGAAAATGTCGCGGGTTCAAAAAAACCAGGACGAGGCGCCCTGGTTCAGTTGACCGATTTATTTGTGGTCCTGAATCATGCTGCTGGAATGTAGTGGCGCCCGCCGCTGTGGGTACAGTTCCTTCATGATGCTGTCGACGGCTGTGGGGGCCTCACCGAAGCCACTGGCAATCAGCTTGAGCTTGCCGGGGTAGGTGACCGCGTCGCCGATTGCGTACACGTGGGGGCGGCTGGTGGCGAATTCGCGGCTGACCTGGACCTGGTTGTGCTCCAGATCGATGTGCCAAGCCCGCAATTGCTTGTTGTCGCTGGCAAAACCGTAGCTGACCAGCAGGTAGTCGGCGTGCAGATGCTCGTGTTCCTCGCCGCGCACGGGGCGCAAATCAAGGTCCAGCTGGCTACCGTCTTGGTGGAGTTCCGCAATCAACTTAGGTGTGTGCAACTCGACATGACTTTGCTGCAGCGCGGTGACGCTGCTTTCTAGTCCGCGGAACTGGTCGCGCCGGTGAATCAAATCCACGTGGGCGGCAATTGGCTCCAGTGCGAGGGCCCAGTCGATGGCCGAGTCGCCGCCGCCCGCGATGGCAACGTGTGCACCGCGGAGCTGCTCCAGGTCGGTGATGGTGTACAGCACGCGCTTGCCGTCCAGCGCGTGGTCGTACGGTGCCGCTAGCGGCCGGGGCGCGAACGCACCGGCACCAGTCGCCAAGATTACGGCGCGGGCGTAGATATGCTCGCTGCCGGCAGTCAGGTCCAGGTACTCATCCGCCTGTTCGATGCTGGTCACCTTGGTGTTCAACTTGATGGTGGGGTCAAAGCGCGCCATCTGCTGGGCCAGGGTTACCCCGAGGTCCTGGCCGGAGATTTCTGGCATTCCGGCGATGTCATAAATTTTCTTTTGTGGGTACAGCGCGGTCGGTTGCCCGCCAACCTGTGCTGTGCCTTCGATGAGCACGACGTCCGCGGACCGCAGCCCGGCATAGAACGTCGCGAACATGCCGACGGGTCCGGCACCAATGACGGCGATATCGTAAATGTGCACGAATATCCACATCCTTTCTTATTAATCCATAGTTTACACGAATTTACCGGTTGCGGGAAAGGCAATTTAGCGTAACTCAAAGTGACAGCGCGTGAATATTCGCGGCGAAAATGGCGGAGACGGTGCAAGCAGCGCGATAATCGGTTATGATAGAAGACAGTTTATAAATATTGGGAGGCAAACATGACTTATCCACAGCTTGACCTGGCAAACCACCAGGGACCAACAGTGACACTGAACACCAACCACGGCGACATCGTGATTGCGCTGTTCCCAGACGTTGCACCGAAGACCGTTGCGAACTTCGTCGGTCTGACGAAGAAGGGCTACTACGACGGCATTATCTTCCACCGCGTGATTCCTGACTTCATGATTCAGGGTGGCGACCCAACCGGTACCGGGATGGGCGGCGAGAGCATCTACGGCGACAGCTTCGAAGATGAATTCAGCAACCAGGCATTCAACTTGCGTGGGGCCCTCTCCATGGCTAACGCTGGTCCGAACACCAACGGCAGTCAGTTCTTCATCGTGCAGAACAAGAACATCAACAACGGGTTCCTCCAGCAGATGGACGCAGCTGGTTACCCAGCCGAAATCATTGAAGCCTACAAGCAGGGGGGCACGCCATGGCTTGACCACCGGCACACCGTCTTTGGCCAGGTAATGACCGGTATGGACGTGGTCGACGAAATCGCCGGCGTGAAGACACTGCCTGGCGACAAGCCTGCAGAAGACGTCACCATTATTTCTGCAACCGTAACTGAATAAATTATCGCTGAGGCCGGAGTAATCCGGCCTTTTTTGGTCCCTGATGCGCGGCATTGTGCGTGAATATGCAGCAGGTGCCTTTTTTTAACTGCGACCAACTGTTATAATTTTGAGGAAGTCTAATGGAATGAAGTGTCAGTATGAATTATCGCATCGGTGATATCGTGACTGGCAAGGTTACCGGAATTCAGCCGTACGGGGCGTTTGTTGCCCTGGACGACGAGGAACAAGGTCTGATTCACATCTCTGAGTGTCAGCAAGGTTACGTGGCGTCACTCAATGATGTATTCCAGGTTGGGCAGGCAGTCCAGGTTATTATTCTGGACATTGACGAATATACGCACAAGATTAGTTTATCCATTCGGGCGCTGCAGGATCGCCCAGTATCTGGGCGCAGACGCCGCAAGCATTTTTGGACGAACAGAAAGGCCCACAGTGGGTTTAAGCCGATTGCGGACAATCTGGCCGGCTGGATTTCTGATTTCCAAGCCTACGACGAACATAATCATTAACGAAGAACACCACCCGCATTTGGCGGGTGGTGTTCTTTGGTTAGCGGCGGGGGACAAAAAAACACCCCGCAAATGCGAGGTGTTATCCGTGTATATCG
This sequence comes from Lacticaseibacillus sharpeae JCM 1186 = DSM 20505, assembly GCF_001436225.1. Lineage (GTDB taxonomy): Bacteria > Bacillota > Bacilli > Lactobacillales > Lactobacillaceae > Lacticaseibacillus > Lacticaseibacillus sharpeae. The sequence continues at coordinate 160,423 of NZ_AYYO01000056.1, forward strand.
ATGCCAGCTGCAGGAGTCGAACCTGTGACCCTCGGTTTACGATACCGATGCTCTACCAACTGAGCTAAGCTGGCATATTGATGACCCGTACGGGATTCGGACCCATGTTACCGCCGTGAAAGGGCGGTGTCTTAACCACTTGACCAACGGGCCATGTCATCAACAACAAGATATACTATACTAAGATTGTGGAAGTCTGTCTACCCCTTTTTACAGAAAAAGTGACGAAATTTTGGTATTTGTGAAAAATATTCTGCAATTTGGCCGCGAGATTGCCGGTAACTGGGCATTCTGCGGCCGAATTAAGTCGAGCATTTATGCCACAAGTGTGCCTTTTCTTTCAGAAACGGGGCGGGGAACCCGTACTGGTGCGGGCGAAAATATTTATTGCGCTTTTCGTCACAAAATTCTTGACGGGGCAGGCAATTCCGTTGTATTATTTTTCTCGTGCTAAGAATACTTATTCCGGTTTAGCTCAGTTGGTAGAGCACCTGACTGTTAATCAGGTTGTCGTCAGTTCGAGTCTGACAACCGGAGTTCTGAAGCGTCGCGTGGAGCAATCCGGCGGCGCTTTTTTTGTGCAAAAAGTCGCGGGTCCATCACAACTGATGGGCCCGCGACTTTTTAATATTTACACGGAGAAGATGGACTGCTGATCAATGCGCAACTTCTTGCATAAGCGGCCGGCGTTAACGGCGGCGGGCAGTTCAGAAATCCACTGCATTCCTTCTAAGTGGTACTTGGTCATCAATGCCTCCGTATCATCGCAGTGGTGCTGATAGATCAGGAAGCTCCCGGGCACAGAATCGGGGCCGATTGCGCTTTGCGGCTTGATGTCGATCAGGCCCCAGAACCAGTTGGACATGACGTCGTGTTCTAGTGGGGTGAACTCATCAGACATGTACACGGTGGTGCGCCAGCCCTGCATCATCAGCATCCCCAGGTGCTTGTGGGCGTACTGGACGAGCATGGCCACGTTCCTGGATGAGAGCTTGTTTAGCAGCTCGGTGGGCAGCACTTCGCTGACAAGGGCGGTCAGTTGCGCCGATTCCGGCGCGTAGTTCTCGAGCTTGATGAACCCGCCGTCAAAGAACGGGACGACGCCAAAAATATTCATGAATACCGCAATGGACGCAATGCGGAAGTAGATGCGGGCAATCTTGGGTTCAATGGCATCACCGCGTTTGATTGGCCGCAGCATTTTGGGCATTTTCGGGGCACCGATGCCGACTTGTTGCATGAACTTCTTGTGGCCGGCGGCGGAGAGGTATTGCACCTGGTACGGCATGTAGCACACCAGATAATCTAGCTGCTTGATTGCGTGGTGCAGCTGGCTGACGGTGCCGCTCCACAGTCCGGTTGACTGGACGGCTTGCGAAATTGGGTCCAGTTCCGCGTGCGGGTGCACCAGCGCGTGTTCACGGCCGATTTGGTCCTGATTGTTGAGCACGTTGGGCAGGTTGCGCAGCCGCACAATCCAGATACTGATGATAATCCGCCGGTCGGCCTGGACGGCATGGTCTTGTTGCAACAAATCGCTCTTTTCATAGAAGGAAGCAATTTGCTCCAGAACCGTTAACTCCGCGGGGGTCATCTTTTGCGGGATACTGATTTCGGTTGTTTTAAAGAATGAGTACTGAATGCTTTCTGTGACCGGCTCGGAGACAGACAGGGTGAGCTTGCCGCCGTCGAACCAAATATTATGCCGCTCCAGTTCGCTGATATAGGGGGCGATGCGGCGCTTCAGGGTGATGACGCTAATGTGCTGGGCCTTAGCGAAATCCGCCATCGAGGGCACGTCGTGGGTAAAGCCTTGGTCAATCAGCTGCCCAGTGACACTCGAACTATAGAGGAAACGCCGGTAGTCATTGATGGTCAGGGGCGTCAGTTCATCCAGCTCGCGTTTGGTGGCATCCGGGCATAACGATTTAACGTCCGTGCGCAGCTCTTTGTACAGACGCAAGGCCGTGGAGTAGGGAATGCGGCGTTCCAGCGCGTATTCACGCGCAGACGTAGGCATTTCGCGGAGAAAGACAAACAAGTCGAGTTTGCGCCGATCATTGTCGGTCAATAATGTGTCAGCAATACGCATGCTTTTGCCTCCTTGCCGTTGTCCTCATAATACGGGGTTCGGCCAACTACCTAATTTATAAATAATTTTAGCGTGCAAATCAAGCTTTAAACGACGCTTGTTCGGCGCTTGTGAACAAATAAATTCCGGATATGCATATTATGACACAGTGTCGTATAAATAGTAAGCGCAACCACACCTGAACTGGCGGAATTTATAGATTTTTTACTACAAAACACGCGTGTTTGTGTCACTTGAACGAATTTGTGTAAATGAGATAAATTTCAGTATTACGCCACACTTACGCAATTTAAATGCAAAACTCAGGTCAGAAAACCCCAAAACCGCGCTAATCAAAATGCCGAATTGTGACACAATGTCTCATTTTGATTTGTGTCACGGCCATTTTAAGATTAAAATATGTTCTTATTACGAAACAATTTATAAATTTACGCTTTTCGAAAGGAAGTTTCTCCGTGAATAAAGATTCCGACCACGCATTCTTTGGTCAACCCCGTGGGCTAGCAACGCTGGCGTTCACCGAATTCTGGGAACGATTCAGTTACTACGGGATGAAGGCCATCCTGCTTTACTACATGTACTTCGCTGTGACCAAGGGCGGTTTGGGCATGGACAAGGCGACCGCCATGTCTGTGACTGCCATCTACGGTTCACTGGTTTACCTCAGCTCAATCCTCGGTGGGTTCGCCGCTGACCGACTCTGGGGTGGCCACAAGACCGTGTTCATTGGTGGGATTTTCATCATGTTCGGCCACATTTTCCTCGCGCTGCCATTCGGCGAAATGGCGCTGTTCGCTTCAATCGCACTGATTGTTATCGGGACCGGGCTGCTTAAGCCCAACATTTCCGAAATGGTCGGGGGCCTCTACAGCGAAGAAGACACGCGGCGGGACAGTGGGTTCTCCATGCTGGTCATGGGGATTAACCTCGGGAGCTTCATCGCACCGCTGATCGTTGGCTGGCTCGGACAGAAGGTTAACTTCCACCTTGGGTTCTCCCTCGCTGCCATCGGGATGGCTATCGGGCTCTTCTTTTTCGTCGTTGACGGGAACAAGTACCTGAACAAGGACGACTTTGCTGCGCCGGATCCACTGCAGGCTGACGAAGTGAAGGCCCTGGTTATCAAGGTCGTTGCGGCAATCGTCGTCGTCGCTGCCATCTTCGGCATCATGGGCGTTACCGGCAACTTCAACCTGACCAACGTCATCAACTTCATCACTCTGATTGCCATCATCGTGCCAATCGCGTACTTCGTGATGTTCCTGACCAGTAAGAAGGTCACCAAGGTTGAACGCAGCCGTGTTTGGGCCTACATTCCACTGTTCATCGCGGCCGTAATCTTCTGGGCGATTGAAGAACAAGGTTCCGTTGTGCTGGCGATGTTCGCGCAGACGCAGACGAACCTGAACTTCCTTGGCTTCACCATTCCGGCTAGTTGGTTCCAGAGTTTGAACCCACTGTTCATCGTGCTCTACACGCCATTCTTCGCTTGGCTCTGGATGCACCTGGGCAAGAAGCAGCCAAGCAGCCCGAAGAAATTCACGCTTGGCCTCGTCTTCGCCGGTCTCAGCTTCATCGTTATGATGTTGCCAGTCGGCATGCACGGCACGCACAGCCTGGTGTCACCACTGTGGCTGGTGCTCTCATGGGCCATCGTTGAAATTGCGGAATTGCTGATCTCTCCAGTCGGCCTCTCCGTGACAACGAAGCTCGCACCACGCGCATTCCGTTCCCAGATGATGAGTATGTGGTTCCTCGCTGACGCCGCTGCTCAGGCAATTAATGCGCAGGTCGTTAAACTCTACACGCCTGCCAACGAATTCTGGTTCTTCGGCCTGGTTGGGGGCGCAACCGTCCTCCTCGCCGTTGTCCTCCTGTTCGTCACCCCACGGATTGAAAAGCTTATGGCTGGGGTTAACTAAATCGATTTACCGCTGACCGCAAACGCCCGGCACTCCTTTCTTGGAGCGTCCGGGCGTTTTTGGTCGTAGGCGTGGTACAATACGCGCAGGAAGGTGGTGCCGTGATGCGGATTGCGGTTAGTTCCGATAACCATTTAGATATTAATCGCGTTGACGTGGATGCGGCGGCGCACGCCATGGCGGCTGAATTGCGCACCCGACAGATTGATTATTACGTGAATACCGGCGACACGTTCAACGATATGCGCAAGACGCGGGCGTTTTATGCCCAGTTGCAAGAACTGGTCGGTCCGGCAACGCAGGTACGCTACTTGGCCGGCAACCACGACATGATTCGTGGGACGAATTATGCGGAACTGGAGGGGCTGGCCGACCCGCTATATCAGCACAATCGGGCGGAAAACTTGCCGGGCACAGACTGGACGCTGGTGGGCAATAACGGCTGGTATGATTACTCGTTTGCACCAGCGGCTGCTGAGCTGACACCGGAAGCGCTGTGGCACTGGAAGAAGGCCTACTGGATTGACGGCGTGATTGAACAGCCGCTGACTGATCCGGAGCGCATGGACGTGGTGCTGCAGCAGGTCGCAGCGGCGTTGCGGGCGGCTGCCGGGCGCCGGGTGCTCTTTGCCACACACTTTGTCCCGCGGGCGAAGTTCCTGAATCCGCGGATGCTGCACGATGACGTGGGCGCCAAGGCCGCCGCGATGCTGGGTAGTGCGCGGCTCGGGGTGCTATTACAGCAAAACACGGTTGCTTATGCGGCGTTTGGCCACCTGCACCACCGGGATGCGCCGCGCGTGCTGGATGGCACCGAGTATTTGCACACGCCCGTGGGCTACGGTACCGCACGCCGGCACGAGTGGAATTCAAGCGACTTCATGACCGAGTGGCGGGCCACGCTGCAGGTGGTAGATTTGCAATAGTGTGCTTTTTTGCCTGAAAGTACTTGCCTTTTGCGCGAATTTTCGATAAGATTATTTTCGTTCACAAGACATGGAGGATTAGCGAAGAGGCTAAACGCGACGGACTGTAAATCCGTTCCTTCGGGTTCCTAGGTTCGAATCCTAGATCCTCCATCAGACGGCACCGCAGATTGTTGAATCTGTGGTGTTTTTTTGTTCAACCTAATATAGAAGAAATGCTTGTATTTTGGCTTTCAAAAGCAGTGTGCACTCTATCAAACCCTTGCCAATAATTGCCGCCGACCTCGGTCTCCGCGCCCCCGCCCAGTTTGATCAGCGCCAAAACGCATGCTAATACGCAACCGCCAGTCGGATAACTCCCGTCTGGCGGTTTTTGTTTTGAATAAACTGCTTTTATGCTATACCAGTTTCGGCTTTTTTTGGATTGACATCAGTAATGTTATTGACTACGATTATTACAGTAATCTAGGCTTGAACACGGTTAACTGTTTTATAATGCCTAGCAAATCAAAGCATACCAATTTACTAAAATCCGGATATTACAATTAAAATTATGGCTGGAACCGCGTTGACGGCGTTCAGTCATTCAATGGAGGTAACCCCAATGCGTATCGGTTTTATCGGCGTCGGCAACATGGCGCGCGCCATTATTGATGGCCTGCTGGCAAACAAGACTGTTGCCGGCAGCGACCTGTACCTGCACAGTGGGCACATCGAACACTACGGTGACTACGCTCAGACCATTGGCGCGCACGTCATGAACGACAATGCGGCTGTGGTGGCGAACAGCGATATTGTGGTGCTGGCGGTTAAGCCCAAGATTTACGGGCGCGTGCTGGATGTGCTGCAGCCCGCATTTGCGGAGCACAAGGTTGTGCTGGCATCCATTGTCAGCGGCGTCAGTCTGGCTGAACTTAGTCAGCACGTGCCGGCCGGCCAGCCAATCGTGCGCTTGCTACCGAACCTGAACGTCAAGATTGGTGCGGGGATGACCGCGTACGCCATTAACGACGCGGCTGAAGACGACGCACAGACAGTGCTCGGCTTGTTCGATGCTATCGGCAAGACGATGGAGCTGAACGAAGATGACTTCTCCACCTTCGTTGCGCTCGCCGGGTCCGCCCCCGCATTCGCGTACCTGTTCATCGATGCGATGGCCCGTGCCGGCGTGAAGCACGGCATCAGCAAGGCCGATGCCGTCCGCATTGCCGCGCAGACGGTTGCCGGTAGTGCCGAGATGGTGCTGGCGGGCACCACTTCGCCGAGCGACCTCATCGACCAGGTCTGCAGCCCGAACGGCTCCACGATTCGCGGCTACCTGACGATGGAGGACAAGGGCTTTAGCTCCAGCGTGGTTGCCGGGCTCGACGCCACGATTGCGCGGGAGAACGGCGGCGATTAAGCGTTCTGTGAATGGTTGCGGTCCCCAAAGTTATTTTTGTTGCGAAAAATTGGTCTAAACCAATTGCTATTTGGTCTATACCGATATACAATAATTGTAAACCCGGAGATACCGGGACGACCGTATTGGACGCAAGATTAAGGAGTGGACATTTTGACCGTTACTGTATTGACGCACGCTGTGATTTACACCGGTAAGGAAAAGATTGACGAAGGATACATCCGGTTCGACGACAAGATTCTTGCCGTTGGCCCCATGGCTGACTACCGTCCCCAGCCCGGCGAACAGATCAAGAACCTGCGCGGCTTGCTGGTAATTCCTGGCTTCATCGACGTGCACGCACACGGTGGTTACGGCTTCGACGCCATGGACGGCGATGCTGACCAGATTGACCAGATGGCAACCGCAATGATGGAACACGAAGGGGTGACCACCCTGTTCGCCACCACCATGACCCAGTCAGTTGCAAACATTGACCAGGCAATGCGCGGGGTTGCTGCCGCCGCTGACCGCAACCCAATCATCAAGGGTGTGCACCTCGAAGGCCCATTCATCGCCCAGGACTTCAAGGGTGCTCAGCCTGAACAGTACATCCACGTGCCAGACGCTAACCTCGTTAAGCAGTGGAACGAGCTGTCCGGCGGCCGCGTTAAGCTGATCACGTACGCACCAGAAAAGCCAGGCGCACGTGAATTCGAAGATGCTTTGATTGAGATGGGCATCACGCCTTCCGCTGGTCACAGTAACGCAACGCGGGCCGACATGCTCGAAAGCAAGGCAACCCACGTGACCCACTTGTACAACGCTCAGCGCGAATTCAAGCACCGCGAACCTGGTGTTACCGGCCACGCAATGCTCGAGCCCCAGATTTACGCTGAACTCATCGCCGATGGTTTCCACATCGTACCTGACATGCTGAAGCTCGCCTTCCGCGTTAAGGGTGCTAAGCGGATTGACCTGGTCACCGACTCCATGCGCAGTAAGGGGATGCCAGAAGGCGAATCCGAACTGGGCGGCCAGAAGGTTTACGTTAAGGACAAGCAGGCGCGACTGGCTGACGGCACGCTCGCCGGTTCCGTGCTGATGTACAAGGACGCCTTCAAGAACGCGGTTAACTTCATGGGTGCCAGTGTTGCTGACGCCGTGCAGATGAGTGCCGTTAACCAGTCCGAGGAATTCAACCTTGCTTCCAAGGGGACCCTCGAAGTTGGTAAGGATGCCGACATCAACATCATGGACCAGGAACTTGATTTGCAGGCGACCTACAGTTACGGTGCATTCCACGCAACTAAGGACTAACTGATACTGCACGCAGTCAGCACAACTATGACGACAATTGGTTTTTCGGGAGGCAAATAGATGGAATCTCCAGTCTATATTCAGATTCATAACCAGATTAAAAAAGACATTGAAGCTGGCAAATGGCACGTTGGCGATCGGATTCCCTCTGAACGCGAGCTTGCTGTTTCCTTCTCCGTTTCCCGAATGACGCTGCGCCAGGCTGTGCAAACACTGGTGGACGAAGGGATTCTTGAACGGCGCGTAGGTGCGGGGACGTACGTTGCGAGCCAGAAGGTGCAGGAAAAAATGTCCGGCGTCACCAGTTTTACTGACGTGATGCTGGCGCAGGGGAAGCACCCATCGAGCCGCACCATTAGCTACCACATCGCCAATCCGTCACTGTCCGAAATTGAAAAGCTCGGTCTGCGCGATTCTGAACAAGTCTTGCGCATGGAGCGGATTCGGTTCGGCGATAACGTGCCGATTTGTTTTGAAGTGGCGACCGTGCCGTACTCCTTGGTGAAGAACTTCAGCAAGGCCGAAGTCACCCGCAGTTTCTACCACACACTGGAGAAAAAGGGCGGGTTCGAAATCGGCGGCGCGCGGCAGATGGTTAGCGCGACGCTGGCCAGCGAACGGACGGCGGAATACCTGGACGTGAAGCGCGGGGATGCGATTCTCCGCCTGCGTCAAGTGTCCTACCTGAAGGATGGCTTGCCATTTGAATACGTGCGCACCCAGTACGTCGGGTCCCGGTTCGAGTTCTTCCTCGACCGTTAAGCAGCACAATGCAATCCACATCTTGGCTCTGGCCGGGATGTGGATTTTTTGGTTTAAGCCCGCCCAATATGACCGAACTGCCGGATTATGGTACAATACCGATAACTGGTTGGCCTGTCTTGCCACCCGGTAGATTATTCGCGGGTGCTGCCCGCATGTATTGCGAGGAACTAACTATCGACACTGTCAAAGTATTGGGCGTGGATTTCGCCAAGCTTAATATGCAGCAAACAATCAAGCTGATTGCAGACCGCACCAGCAATGCCCAGGGGACTTTCATCGTCACCGCCAACCCCGAGATCGTCATGTACGCACGGGACCACCCAGAATATTCCGGGTTGATTCAGCGGCATGCCGACCTCGTGACGGCGGACGGAATTGGCATCATCAAGGGCGCCAGCATGCTCGGCACGCCGCTACCAGAACGGGTAACGGGGTATGACCTCATGCTCGAGCTGCTCGCGGATGCGGATCGAACCGGCAAGCGGGTCTACCTGCTTGGCGCCAAGGCCGACGTGAACCAGATGGCTGTTGCTCGGGTCGCTAAGGACTTCCCGCACCTGCAGATTGTGGGTGCGCGGGACGGATACTTCGACCTGGAGGATTTGGATGTGCGCCAGAGCATTATTGGCGCCCAGCCAGACATCGTGTTTGCCGCACTCGGCTTCCCGCGCCAGGAACAATTCCTGGCTGCACTCCAGCCGGCATTGCCCACCGCGGTTTTGATGGGTGTCGGTGGTAGTTTTGACGTTCTTTCCGGCACGGCCAAGCGGGCCCCAGTCTGGATGCAAAATGCGCATCTAGAGTGGTTCTACCGCCTGCTCAAACAGCCGAGTCGGATTGGGCGGATGATGGTTCTTCCAAAATTCTTGGTGGAAGTGAGAAAGTCGCAGCATAGATAACGTGTAAACATACGCATCCCGCCTTTTGTGGGTGCTCAACGTAGATTCACAGCATAGTGGCAATACGCCCAAGATTCTTTTGGAGGAAATTATGACAACGACGTATCCCGATGACAGCCTTGCGCTGCACACGGATTTGTATGAACTGAACATGATGTACACGTACTGGAAGGAAGGCATTTCGGAGCGCAACGCGGTGTTCGAAAGCTACTTCCGCAACATTCCGTACGGTAATGGTTACGCAATTTTTGCCGGGCTCGAACGGGTAGTTGACTACCTCGAGACCCTGCGCTTTTCCACAACGGATATTGAATATCTGCGCGAAACTCAGGATTGGGACTCTGAGTTCATTGATTACCTCGCTAACCTGCGCTTCACCTGCAGCATTCGTTCCGCAGTTGAGGGCGATCTCGTCTTCAACAACGAACCCGTGATGCAGATTGAGGGCCCCCTGGCGCAGTGCCAGCTGGTCGAAACCGCAATTCTGAACATCTTGAACTACCAGATTCTGATTGCGACCAAGGCGGCACGGATTCGTGCGGCTGCCGGTGACGACCCACTGATGGAATTTGGGACCCGCCGCGCCCAGGAAATGGACGCCGGCATCTGGGGCACCCGTGCGGCTTACATTGGGGGCTTTGACGCCACCAGTAACGTGCGTGCCGCCAAGATTTTTGGCATTCCTGCTAGCGGGACCCACGCGCACTCTTTGATTCAGACCTACCGCAGCGACTACGAGGGGATGAAGGCCTACGCCGAGACCCACCGCGACTGCGTCTTCCTGGTTGATACCTACGACACGCTCCGCAGCGGGGTGCCTAGTGCCATCCGCGTGGCGCGCGAAATGGGCGACAAAATCAACTTCCAGGGGGTCCGTATCGACAGTGGCGACATGGCGTACATCTCTAAGCGCGTCCGCCAGCAGTTGGATGAAGCCGGCTTTGACCAGGCGAAGATTTACGCTTCCAACGACCTGGACGAGAAGACCATCCAGAACCTGAAGATGCAGGGCGCCAAGATTGACGTCTGGGGCGTCGGCACGAAGGTCATCACGGCCTTTGACCAGCCCGCGCTTGGGGCCGTCTACAAGCTCGTTTCCATTGAAGATAGCAACGGCGAAATGGTGGACACCATCAAGTTGTCCAGCAACGCCGAGAAGGTTTCCACTCCAGGCAAGAAGCAGGTATGGCGGATTACGTCCAACCACCTCGGCAAATCCGAAGGGGACTACGTGGCACGCATGGATGAAGACCCAACCAAGCAGGACGAGCTCTTCATGTTCCACCCTCAGTACACCTACATCAACAAGACGCTGCGGAACTTCACCGCACGCCCAGTTCTCCAGACGATTTTCGACAAGGGGACCCTGGTGTACAAGATGCCCGCGCTGCGCGACATCCGCGCATTTGCGGCTAACAACCTCGAATCACTCTGGGATGAATACAAGCGGGTTCTGAATCCGCAAGATTACCCGGTTGACCTGTCACAGGCGCTTTGGGACCACAAGATGAACTACATCAAGAAGGTCCACGAAGACGTGGCGCGCAACATCGAACAGAGCAAGTAGGCATAGCTAAATAGTGTCACCGCCAAACCAAGTCAGTCTATCTGACTTGGTTTGTGCTGTTTTTTGGCAATAATGCTGACAAAAACACTAGCATTTTGGCTCCAGCAGGCTTATCGTAAAAAATATCATGAAGTAAAAAGGGGAATATCATGCGCACTTTGCAGAAAGAAATCATCAAGACGCTGCACGCCAAAGCAGAATCTGATCCAGCAACCGAAATCAGGACCCGGGTTAACTTCCTCAAGGACTACCTGAAGAAGTACCCGTTCCTTACCACCTACGTCCTCGGCATCTCCGGGGGCCAGGACTCGACTTTAGCCGGGGCGCTTGCTGAAAAGGCGGTCACCGAACTGCGCGCGGAAACCGGGAAGGACTACCAGTTCATTGCGGTACGCTTGCCGTATGGTGAACAGGCCGACGAGCAGGACGCTATGGACTCCATCGCCTTCATGCAGGCCGACCAGACCAAGCGCGTGAACATCAAGGCTTCCGTTGACGCCATGGTTGCGGCCGTGGACGCGAACGAGCTGACCGTTTCCGACTTCAACAAGGGCAACATCAAGGCCCGCACCCGCATGATTGCCCAGTACGCCATCGCGGGCCAGACCCACGGCGCCGTTATCGGGACGGACCACGCGGCCGAAGCCATCACCGGTTTTTACACCAAGTTCGGTGACGGTGGAGCTGACCTGACGCCCCTGACCGGCCTGAACAAGAGTCAGGGTGCGGCTATGCTCAAGGAACTGGGCGCACCGGCCCACCTGTACAAGAAGGCACCAACCGCTGACCTCGAGGAAGACCGGCCCGCACTGGCTGACGAGGTGGCTCTCGGCGTCACCTACGCGGACATCGACGCTTACCTGCGGGGCGAAGACGTGGCGGAAAAGGTCGCGGAGAAGATTGAGAACTGGTACACGAAGACCGAGCACAAGCGCCACTTGCCAATCACGCCGTACGACACCTTCTGGAAGTAGTCGCAAGATACACAACCTTTACATTTAGCCGCTTGTTAACAGGCTGATACTAATGTAAAATATTAGATGTAAATAAGGGAGTAACCGGCAGCAACAGCTGTGGCGACATCATCAACTAGGACAATATTCTGGTGTCGCATTAAACTGGTGAGACTTATGGACCATGTATTTGGTCTGTAAGTCTCTTTTTTTATCCAGACGGCGGTTGCTGACCAACCAATACAGGAGGGGCCGACAATGGCAGAAAAACATATCTACCAACTAAGTACTGATGAAGTGCTTGCCAAAGAGCAGGTGCAGACATCAGGATTGAGTGCGCAGGAAGCAAGCAAACGCCTAGCAGAACACGGGCAAAACAAGCTTGCGGGCAAGAAGAAGAAAACCACTTTGGCCCGGTTCCTGGATCAGTTCAAGGATTTCATGATTATTGTGCTGCTGGTGGCGGCACTGATTGCCGGGGTCGTGGTGCACGAATGGGCCGACGCCGGGATTATTCTGGCGGTGGTCATCTTGAACGCCGTCTTCGGGGTGATTCAAGAAAGCAAGGCGGAGGCGGCCATCGAGTCGCTGCAGGCCATGACCAGCCCGAGTGCGCACGTGCGCCGGGATGGTGAAGTGGTTATCGTCCCGAGCAGCGACGTGGTGCCCGGCGACGTGGTGCTGCTGGAAGCGGGGGACGTGGTACCCGCGGACCTGCGTCTGATTGAGTCGGCGAACCTCAAGATTGAAGAGGCGGCGCTGACTGGTGAAAGTGTGCCGACTGAGAAGAACATCAATGTAATCGCAGACGAGGCCGGTATCGGGGATCGCACGAACATGGCGTTCATGAGCACCAACGTGACGTACGGTCGCGGGGTCGGGGTCGTCACCGCGACGGGGATGGAGACCGAAGTTGGGCACATCGCCAAGATGCTGGACAACCAGAAGGAAAATCAGACGCCGCTGCAGGCGAACCTGGCTAAGCTGGGCCGCTCTTTGACCTGGCTCATCCTGGTCATCGCCGTGATTGTCTTCATCGTCGGCATTATGCGTGGTACCGAATCGCCAGCCGAAATGTTCCTGACGGCCATCTCGCTGGCCGTGGCCGCGATTCCGGAAGGCTTGCCGGCTATTGTCACCATCATCTTGGCACTCGGGACGCAGAAAATGGCGCGGCACAACGCGCTTGTGCGCCGCTTGCCCGCCGTGGAAACACTGGGGAGCACGGACATTATTGCTTCCGATAAGACCGGGACGCTGACGCAAAACAAGATGACCGTCGAGCAGACGTACTACGACGGTAAGCTCCATGCCGCCGCTGATGGCGTGGCAGATACGAGTAAGCTGCTGCCAATCATGACCTTCGCCAACGACACGAAGGAACAGGCTGACGGTACGCTGCTCGGGGACCCAACCGAAACCGCGCTGGTGGCGTTCGCTAAGCAGCACGGTTTCGCTTACCAAGACGCGTTGCAGAAGACGCCGCGCGTGGCGGAAGTGCCGTTTGATTCCGAACGCAAACTGATGACGACGCTGCACGCGCTGCCAGATGGGCAGATTCTAGTGGCCACCAAGGGGGCACCGGACGAACTGCTGCGCCAGGCGACCATGATTGACGAAGCGGGCTCCGCACGGCCAATGACCGCTGCGGACCGCGACGCTATTTTGGCGACGAACCACGAACTAGCGGTGCAGGCACTGCGGGTGCTGGGGATGGCGTACAAGATTTTGCCGTCCTTACCCGAAACCGTGACGCCCGCAAGCATTGAACATGACCTCGTCTTTGCCGGCTTCGTGGCCATGATTGACCCTGAACGGCCAGAGGCTAAGGAAGCGGTGGCCGAAGCGAAGGCTGCGGGGATTCGCCCATTGATGATTACCGGGGACCACCGGGATACCGCCCAGGCGATTTCTGAACGTCTGGGAATCATTCCGCGCGGCGACAGCGCCGCAGTCATTTCTGGCCGCGACCTGGACCAGATGGACGACGCTACTTTCGAGCAGCACGTCCAGGACTACTCCGTCTACGCCCGCGTGGCGCCGGAACACAAGGTACGCATCGTGAACGCATGGCAGAAGCAAGGGAAGGTCGTCGCGATGACCGGTGACGGGGTGAACGACGCGCCCGCCCTGAAGGCTGCCGACATCGGGATTGCCATGGGCATTACCGGGACGGAAGTTGCGAAGGGCGCCAGTGCGATGATTCTGGCCGATGACAACTTCAGCACCATCGTCCGGGCGGTGAAGGCGGGACGCAAGGTCTTCGCCAACATCCAGAAGTCCATTCAGTACCTGCTCTCGGCGAACCTGGGTGAAGTGCTCACCCTGTTCACCATGACCATGCTCGGCTGGGACATCCTCGCGCCCGTCCACATTCTCTGGATTAACCTGGTGACCGACACGTTGCCAGCCATTGCTCTGGGGCTGGAGCACACCGAACCGGGGGTAATGAAACAAAAGCCGCGCGGACGCAACTCTAGCTTCCTGAGCGGTGGGGTCGGCAGTGCAATTATCTGGCAGGGTCTGCTGGAAGGCGCATTGACCCTCGGCGTATACTGGCTGGCCATTACGTTCCCAATCCACACGAGTAGCGCGGCGATTCACGCCGACGCACTGACGATGGCGTACGTGACCTTGGGCCTGATTCAGCTGTTCCACGCGTTCAACGTGAAGTCACTGCACCAGTCCCTCTTTACCATCAAGCCGTTTGGCAACAAGGCCTTCAACTGGGCGATTCTGATTGCGGCAGCCGCACTGGCGGTTACCGTCCTGATCCCGGGCTTCAACGGGCTGTTCCATGTGACCGAACTTGACCTGATCCAGTGGGGGATGGTGCTCGGTGCTGGCGTACTGATGGTGGCCATCGTCGAAATTGTCAAACTCTTTGAACGGCGCCGGCAGAAGTAATGGCGCTGCCTGGATTATATTTTGCGCCACGCGGCGAATTGGGTATAATACGGGAGAGGTGAATGACGATGAATAAGAACCAACAGAAAATGGCCCAGTACGGCTACACGATTAACAACGTAATGTCCCGCACCGATGAACTGCAGGACGAGCTTAATCCCCTGTTCATTCAGTTGCGTGAAGCAATCGACAACAACAAGGTAGATGACTTCAAGAAGGATGATTACGAAGACATCCGCAGCAAGTTCGCTGCCGGCACGGCCGAATATGCCGAAATGCTGAAGAAGTTCGAAAGCGCACAGGTCCCTGCCCGTTTCATCGGGAACCACAAGTTGTTGACCAAGGCGTTTGCAAGTTTCGTTGAAGGTTGTCAGCAGATGACCGACAGCCTCGGCGACGACAAGCAGATTGACGTTGATTCCTTCAATGCCGCTGAGAA
Organism: Lacticaseibacillus sharpeae JCM 1186 = DSM 20505; assembly: GCF_001436225.1. Classification (GTDB taxonomy): domain Bacteria; phylum Bacillota; class Bacilli; order Lactobacillales; family Lactobacillaceae; genus Lacticaseibacillus; species Lacticaseibacillus sharpeae. The sequence continues at coordinate 175,594 of NZ_AYYO01000056.1, forward strand.
GCAGCAGGATGAAGCATCCGAGAAGGTTTCGAAGTTCCTGAACAAGATTCAAGTGCTGGTCTAAATCAGTGCGAAAAAAATCCCTGACCGGGTGCCTGGTCAGGGATTTTTGCTATTCATTGGGGAATTTGAATTGCCACTGCTCGCGGGCCGCCGTCATGATGGCCATGACGTTCTGGGTCCACGCCAGCGTGGGGTTAGCGCCGGAAGTAATCGCGGCCGCCATGTCACGGACCTCGTTGGCCAGCGCGGTGGTGCGGTCGCCCGCGGTGATGGTGCTGCTGGTCAAAGCGGGTGTGGTGAAGGTCGCGACGTCGGCCCGCGGGTACTGATCAACCGTGAAGAAGCCGTTGGTGTAGGCGACCAGACCCTGTTTCGGCATTTTGGCCTGCAGGTTCAGCGCGACCGTAATCTGTACGCCGTCCGCGGTGCGCAGGAGGAAGCTGGACTGGCCGTCAACCCCCGTGCTGGTTTCAGTCATCTGGGTGGCGACCAATTCCAAATTGCTGGCGACGAAGCGGCGGGCGAAGCTGAGGGCGTACACGCCGATGTCCAGCAGCGCGCCGCCACCCAGGTTGGGGTTCAACAAGCGGTCATCCGGGGCGAACGGCACACTGGAGCCGAACGTCACCTGGATGGTTTTCAGCTGGCCGAGCTGGTTGGTTGCGGCGAATTCCTGCAGCGCCGGGTACAGCGGCATGTGGTAGATGGTCTGGGCCTCCATCAAAATCAGCTGCTTGCTGGCAGCCAACGTGACCAATTCATCCAACTGGGTGCTATTCATGGTGATGGATTTTTCCGCCAGCACGTGCTTGCCGGCCAGGAGCGCGGCTTTAATCTGCGCGTAGTGGAACGGGTGCGGCGTCGCGATGTACACGACATCTACGTTCGGGTCGGCGAACATCTCCGCGTAGCTGCCGTACGCATGCGGGATGTCGTGCGCGGCCGCAAATGTTTGCGCGCGGGTCAAATCGCGGGCCGCGGCGGCGTACAGCGTTTGGTCAGTGCGCGGGAAGAAGTTCGCAAAGGTGGTGGCAATCCGGCCAAGGCCGACGATGGCCCAGTTATAGTTCGGCATAATGGAATCCTCCAATGAAGTATATTTAACACAATACTAACAGAAATTGGCGCCAGGGCTGTGGTATTCTTGATGTTAAATACAGCGGAAGGGGCGAAGTTAGTGGCAAGACGGAGAAGCCGGCGCGGGCGTAACCCGGCGTATGTCGGGATTGTGGCCGTGGTGATTGCACTGACGGTCGGCGTGGTGACGGTCGTCGGGCAATACGAACATGGCGTGCAGGTCGCCGATGAAGCGGCCGCGTCGTCGCGGGCGGCAACGCTGGCGAAGAAGAAGGCCTTCATCGCGCACCTGGCACCATACGCGCGCACCCTGAAGGTCAACTACGGCGTGTTGCCCAGCATCACCATCGCCCAGGCAATCCTCGAGAGCAACTGGGGCACGAGCGACCTGGCCGCCAAGTACCACAACCTGTTCGGGGTGAAGGCGACCAAAGCGCAGGCGGGTCAGGAGATGACCACGCAGGAGTACGTCAACGGCAAGTGGAAAGTAGTCACCGCCCGTTTTCGCAGTTACAGCGACGATTACGCCTCGATGCGCGACCACGCCCAGCTGCTCGCACACGGAACCACCTGGAATCAGCGCCAGTACGCGCAGGTGATTGCGGCGCGCGACTACAAGACTGCGGCCAGCGCCCTGCAGAGTTCCGGTTATGCCACCGATCCCGGCTACGCGCAGAAGATTATCCAGGTGGTCGAAAAATACGACTTGGATAATTACGACGCTAACTAAGCGCAGCAAAATCTCATATTCCTAACATCCGGCCCAGCGCCGCCCAGTCACGTGTTTGCGTAGTTCGAATATGCAAATATGTGACTTTTTTGGTTTCCACGTTGAACTGTCGGGCCGCGTACTTTTGCCGGCTGCTTTTCGTCTATTGTTCGGCTTTATTCGGAAACGCGGAATGTTTCATCTGCAAACGGGAAAATGAAAACGCCATTATTTGTCTTTTAGCCAAAAATCACGAATGCTCGGCCGCCAAATCGTGAAAACAGCAAAATATCCGAATGAAAAGTTGATTAGCAACGTTGATATTCGTTTGTATGCGGACGTGCTTTGTGTTAATCTAAATAACAATCTAAAATATATGAAAAGTGGAGGGATATTCGGGTGAAGTTGCTTGAAGATCGCATTCGTAAAGACGGTGTTGTACTAGGGGCCGATGTGCTCAAGGTTGATAACTTCCTGAATCATCAGGTTGATCCAGACCTCATGCTCGCAGTGGGGAAGGAATTCTACAACCAGTTTAAGGATTCCAAGATCACCAAGATTTTGACGGTTGAAAGTTCAGGGATTGCGCCGGCATTGGCAACGGCAATGTCATTCCACGTGCCGCTCGTGTTCGCACGCAAGCACAAGTCGCTGACGCTGAAGGATGACATGTTCACCGCCACCGTTTACTCCTTCACGAAGCAGACCAGTAACACCATCGCCATCGCGAAGAAGTTCTTGAGCGCCGACGACAAGGTACTCATCATCGACGACTTCCTCGCTAACGGCCAGGCCGTGCAGGGTCTCACCGACATCATCAAGCAGGCCGGAGCTGAAACCGTTGGCGCCGGAATTGTCATCGAGAAGACCTTCCAGAAGGGCCGCAAGATGTTCGATGACCAGGGTGTCCGCGTCGTTTCCCTTGCTCGCATTGCGGCATTTGAAGACGGTCAGGTTGTTTTCGCTGACGAACAGGACGCATAGGAGGAAGCATGGAACGTAAGCAAGATGTATCCAACCCAAAAGCGGCTGTACTGGGTATACAGCATCTTCTCGCCATGTATTCTGGCTCCGTCCTCGTTCCCATCCTGATTGGTGCATCACTGCACTTCTCGTCCGAACAGATGACCTACCTCGTGTCGATTGACATCTTCATGTGTGGGGTCGCCACATTCTTACAGGTCTTCGCGAACAAAGTGTTCGGGATTGGCCTGCCCGTCATTCTGGGCTGTGCGGTGCAGGCCGTTACGCCCCTGATTATGATTGGCCAGAAGTACGATTTTCAAACCATGTACGGGGCGATTATCGCGGCCGGATTCTTTGTTTTCCTGATTAGCGGCCTGTTCGCTAAGGTACGCAAATTGTTCCCGCCACTGGTGACCGGGACGCTGATCACGGTCATCGGCCTGTCGCTGATTCCCGTCGCGTTCCAGAACATTGGTGGCGGGAGCACGACCGCCAAGAGCTTCGGCAGCATGCAGAACCTGGCCCTCGGCGCCATCACCGTGCTGATTATTCTCGCCATTAACGTCTGGGCCAAAGGGTTCCTGCGCTCCATCGCCATTCTGGTCGGCCTTATCGTCGGTACCCTGATTGCCGGCGGGATGGGCATGGTTAGCCTGAGCCCCGTTGCGCAGGCGCACTGGTTCCACGTGCCCACGCCATTTTACTTCGGGGTGCCGAAGTTCGAATGGAGCAGTATCTTGACCATGGTGCTGATTTCACTCGTGTCGATGGTCGAAAGCACCGGGGTGTTCTTCGCCCTGGGGGACATTATGGGCCGCAAGATTGAGCAGGACGACCTGAAGCGGGGTTACCGCGCTGAAGGGATTGCCGTCATGCTTGGTGGTCTGTTCAACACGTTCCCGTACACCACCTTCAGCCAGAACGTTGGGCTCGTGCAGCTGTCCGGGATTAAGAGCCGCAAGCCGGTGATCTTCTCCGCCGGGTTCCTCGTATTGCTCGGACTGTTGCCCAAGGCCGGCGCGCTGGCCACGATTATTCCCGCACCCGTTCTTGGGGGCGCGATGCTCGTGATGTTCGGCATGGTCGCCGTGCAGGGGATTCGCATGTTGCAACAGGTTGATTTCCATAACGACAAGAACCTGCTCGTCGCGGCCATCTCCATCGGTCTGGGTCTCGGGGTCACCGTGCAGCCCGAAATCGTGCAGTTCCTGCCGAAGACGTTGCAGCTGTTCTGCTCCTCCGGGATTCTGATGGCCAGTCTGTCTGCGGTCATTCTCAACTTACTCTTTAACGCCAAGCACCCCGCACCAGAGATGGACAGCGAGACTGGCCTGAACGAAAAAGACGAATAGCGGTGAAATGGTGCGCAAACCAGCCAACTTTGCCTAATTTTCCACTTAAAAAATATAATATTCACGAAAGTTAGTTCTTTCACAATTAAAAAACGGCACACCGGTAGACGAATCGACCAGTGTGTCGTTTAATTGTCTATAGGAACGTTTCGATAACAAAAATGCGGGGCTACGTGACATGCACGCACCCGCTGCTGCCGAAACGCATAGACATTGCCGTGCGCCAAGGTGGACGGCAAAAAGGGGGAATTCATGATGGCCGGATTTGTCGAACCTGGTGCCACCATTGGGATTATCGGTGGCGGCGTTGGTGCTTATCAGCTCGCGCGGGCCGCGAAGAACATCGGCATGCGCGTGGCGGTTTTGACCACCCGGGCGGACGACGTGGCGCTGCAGGGTGCGGATATTCGCATCGTGGGCACGGATCGCGCGGCGTACGAGCGGCTTGCGGTGTGCAGCGTGGTGACGTTCAGTGATGAAAAAATCGTTGATGCGGACCTACTAGCCAATATTTTCACGGATCAGCAGCTGCCTAGTGGCACCGACGTGTTGTCGATGACTCAAGACCGGTACCTGGAGAAGGTGTTCATGGAGGACCTCAACCTGAACGTCTTGCCGTACGGGCAGGTGATTACCGCTGAAGACATTGACAAGGTTGTGGCCACGGTCGGTTTTCCGAGTGTGCTCAAGCCAATCCAAAAGGGGATTGGCGCCGACCAGCAGCTTTTACTGGCCAGCGACGTCGATGTTTGGCGCGCCCGCGGGTTGCTCCAGAAGCGGCCGTACATCCTGGAAGCCTGGCTCGACAATCCGCGCGAACTGGCGGTGACCTGCGTCAAGACTGAAGCGGGCCTGCAGGTCTTCCCGGTAGTGGAGAACCAGCACGAGCGACACGAGCTGACAGCGACTGTCGCTCCCGCACAGGTTGATGGCGATGTCGTCATGGAAATCCTGCGCATCGCGGAAAAAATTTCTGCGCGCCTCAACTACACCGGCGTTTTCGCCATTGAGTTCTTCTACACCGATGCCGGGGGTCTGTACATTAAGCGCTTGTCCCCTGGTCCCCGTCCTGGCGGGGATGTGCTGCGCGGCATGACCAACACCACGCAGTACAACTTGCATTTGCGGGCCATCCTGGGCTGGCCAATCCCGAACGTTAAGGTGAATGGTGAAGCTGTATTGCTACCGATTCGGCAGCAACAACAAGGTGCCATCAACACCCAGATTCAGATCAAGCCGGATTGGCGCTGGCAGTTCTTCCCGGCCGGCAGTAATCCCGTGGGCGAGGTGATCGTCCCGGGTCCGCTGAAGACGACGATTCCCGCGATTGCGGCGACCGACGCTTTCAACATGCAGTCTAAATAATGAATACGTAATGCGCATTAGCGCGCGTAGAGTTGCAGCAGCTTGTAGGGTATTTTGAACCCGTGCGGGAAACCGTACGTAATTCGAGGAGGAGAAACTTTGATTACACGCTACAGCCGCCCGGATATGGCGGCAGTTTGGACGGAAGCAAACCGCTACCAGGCATGGCTTGAAGTTGAGATTCTGGCCGTCGAGGCGCATGCACACCTGGGCATCATCCCGGAAGCAGACGCCAAGGCCGTGCGCGCCAACGCCTCGGTGGACGCCGATGAAGTGGCCCGGATTGAACTGGAGACGCGCCACGACGTTGTGGCCTTCACCCGTGCAGTTTCCGAAACGCTTGGGCCCGAGAAGAAGTGGGTGCACTACGGCCTGACCAGTACCGACGTGGTCGACACCGCGCAGGGCTACATCTTCAAGCAGGCCGATGCTATTTTGCGCCAAGATATTCAGGAACTCATCGACGTGATTGCTAAGCGTGCGCGTGAGTTCAAGGACACGCCAATGATGGGCCGCACGCACGGGGTCCACGCCGAACCAACCACATTCGGCCTCGTGCTTGCTACCTGGTACTCCGAGATGAAGCGCAACTTGCAGCGGTTCGATGAGGCCGCCGATGAGGTGGAAGCCGGCAAGATTAGCGGTGCGGTCGGCACCTTCGCCAACACCCCGCCAGCCGTTGAAGCCTACGTGACCGAACACCTTGGCATCCGGGCCCAGGAAATCTCCACCCAGATTCTGCCCCGCGACCTGCACGCACGCTACATTCAGACGCTCGCGCTGATTGCCAGCTCCGTTGAACGCTTCGCCACCCAGATTCGCCACATGCAGCGGACCGAGGTGCACGAAGTCGAAGAACACTTCAACAAGGGCCAGAAGGGGAGCTCGGCAATGCCACACAAGCGCAATCCCATCTCCTCCGAGAATGTCTCCGGGCTTGCCCGCGTGATTCGCGGCTACCAGACCGCGGCGCTTGAGGACATCAACCTCTGGCACGAACGCGACATCAGCCACTCCTCTGCGGAACGGATGATGCTGCCCGACGCCACCGGCCTGCTCGATTACATCCTGCACCGCTTCACCGGCATCGTGGCTAACCTCGACGTCTTCCCCGAACGGATGTTGCAGAACATGAACGCGACCCACGGCTTGATTTACAGCCAGCGCTTCATGCTCAAGCTCATCGATGAAGGCGGCTTGTCCCGCGAAGCTGCGTACGACTTGGTGCAGCCAATGACGGCCAAGGCCTGGGACGAAGGCAAGGACTTCCGCACGCTGATTGAGGCCAACCCCGCAGTGACGGCGGTACTGAAGCCAGAAGACATCGCGGACGCCTTCGATTACCACTACCACCTGCAGCACGTGGACGAAATCTTCCACCGCGTGGGCTTGGAATAGAATTGATGCATGCAAAAGGGTAGGACCCGCTAGTCCTACCCTTTTGTTGTGGCGTCAGTTGCCAGGGTTGACCATGCCGGCAGGTGATTCGCGACGTTTTGCCACCGTCTGTGCGTCGCATTACGTGCAAATGTTTGGTAAAATTGGAAGGCAAGAACAACGATTCGTTCACCGGCAGCACGAACACCGAGTGAACCGAAAGGACGTATAATGGGCGAGAATGTATTGCTGAATGGGATGAACGACAAGCAGAGTGAGGCTGTACTGGCGACTGAAGGGCCGGTCCTCATCATGGCTGGGGCTGGATCAGGGAAGACGCGGGTGTTGACGCACCGGGTCGCGTACCTGATTGAAGAGAAGCACGTTAATCCGTGGAATGTTCTCGCGATTACCTTTACGAACAAGGCCGCTCGGGAAATGAAGGAGCGGATTGGGAACCTCCTGGATGAAGAAGCGGCGCGCGACGTGTGGGTTTCCACCTTCCACGCCCTGTGCATGCGGATTTTGCGGCGCGACATCGAAAAGCTGGGCTACAACCGCGCGTTTTCCATCACCGACACCTCCGCGCAACTGACGCTCGTCAAGCAGGTGCTGCGGGCCCAGAACGTGGACCCCAAGCAATTCGACGCCAAGGCGGTACTGAGCGCGATTTCGAGTGCCAAAAACGACTTGCTGACGCCAACGGACTACGCGAAGGACCACGCTAATAATGGCAACCCGTTCGACAAGGTTGTGAGCGACGTCTACACCGAATACCAGCGGCGGCTGCGGGCCGACTCCGCGCTGGACTTCGATGACCTGATCATGCAGACCATCATCCTGTTTAAGCAGGACCCCGAGACGCTCGGGTACTACCAGCGCAAGTTCCACTACGTCCACGTCGACGAATACCAAGACACCAACGAGGCCCAGTACCAGCTCGTGCAGATGCTGTCCGCCGGCTACCGCAACTTGTGTGTCGTGGGGGATGCGGACCAGAGTATCTACGGCTGGCGTGGCGCCAACATGCAGAACATCCTGGACTTCAAGAAGGACTACCAGGACGCGCAGGTGATTTTGCTGGAACAGAACTACCGTAGTACGCAGACGATTCTGGACGCCGCCAACTCGGTGATCAAGAACAACGCCCAGCGGCAGGTGAAGACCCTGTGGACGGAAAATGGTAAGGGCGACAAGATTACCTATTACCGCGCCCAGAGTGACCGTGATGAAGCTTACTTCATCATCCGCCAGATTGAAACGATGATGCGTCAGGAACACTACAAGTACGGCGATTTTGCCGTCTTGTACCGTACCAACGCCCAGTCCCGGAGCATTGAAGAAGCATTCCTCAAGAGTTCCATTCCCTACAAGATTGTCGGCGGCCACAAGTTCTACGACCGCAAAGAAATCCGCGACGCGCTGGCGTACTTCGGCCTGATTGTGAACCCAGTGGATAACCTGAGTTTCGGCCGGATTGTCAACGAGCCTAAGCGCGGTATCGGGGCTAGCAGCCTCGAGAAGCTCGGGCAGTTCGCGGACGAGAACGGCTGGTCACTACTCGAAGCGGCGCAGAACGTGGAGCTCAGTAACATTCCGGCGCGGGCACGCAAGGAGTTGGCCAAGTTTGCCACCCTCATCGAAGATCTGCGCAAGAAGCAGCAGACCGGCTCGTCGATTACCGACCTGATGAGTGCGATTCTGGAAGATACCGGCTACGTGGATGCGCTGCGCAACGAGCACAGCCTCGAAGCCGACTCCCGGGTGGATAACCTGGAGGAACTGCTGACGGTGACCAAGACCTTCGACGACAAGTACGAACCCGAAGACGAAGATTCCGACATCTATGCTGACTTCCTCGGTGAACTGTCGCTGGTTAGTGACGTCGATGAGGTTGAAGAAGACGCGCAGGAAGTTACCCTGATGACCTTGCACGCGGCGAAGGGGCTTGAGTTCCCCGTGGTCTTCCTTGTCGGCATGGAAGAGGGCTTGTTCCCCCTGTCCCGGGCGGCGATGGACGAAACGGAACTGGAAGAAGAACGGCGCCTGGCGTACGTGGGGATTACCCGCGCGAAGAAGAAGCTGTTCTTGACCAACGCGTACTCCCGGATGTTCCACGGTCAGCACCAGAACAACCCAGCTAGCCGCTTTGTGGACGAAATCGACGAGAACCTGCTGGAGACGGTCGGTGCCCCGGCCCAGCGGACAGACATTCCGTTCATCAACCGGCAAGATTACGGCCGCGGCGCCTACGCGACCGGCACGGACTACCGCCACGACAACACGGTCAGCACCGGTTCACGTACGGCCAGTTACAATCAGCGGCGGAGTGCCACACGGACAGTGGCAGCCACTAGTGCCAGCGTCACGGGCCCCAGCACGACGGGTGCGGGCGCAATCACGTGGAAGGTCGGCGATAAGGCTGAGCACCGCAAGTGGGGTGTCGGCACGGTCGTCAAGGTGACCGGTAAGGGCGAGGAACAGGAGCTGGATGTGGCCTTTGACGGCATGGGCATCAAGCGTCTGCTCGCGGCCTTTGCGCCCATCAAGCAGGTAACGGATTAGGTTCAGACCACGTTTAACTATGCCAGTGGCAGAAAGGACAAGCTAATGGCTGTAGATGAAAAGCAAGCAGCTGCGGAACTGCAGGAGCTGCGGACGCAGATTAATGGTTGGCGCGACGAATACTACACGCGTGATACGCCGAGCGTGACGGACGCGGAGTACGACCAAAAGTACCGGCGGCTGGAAGAACTCGAGGCGGCCTTCCCACAGTTGGTCACGTCAGATTCGCCGACGCAACTGGTTGGTGATGCGTTGCTGCCAGACTTCGGGAAGGTGGAACACCCCGTGCCGATGCTCTCGATGGGGGACGTGTTCTCCCTGGAAGAGTTGGGCGGCTGGATTGACCACCTGAATGCCGACGCCGAGCGCGATTTGGATTACAACGTGGAGCTCAAAATCGACGGGCTGTCACTGGCCTTGGAGTACACTGATGGTAAGCTTGTGCGGGCCTCCACGCGTGGCAACGGGCGCGTCGGTGAAGACGTCACAGCCAATGTCATGCAGATTGCGGACGTGCCGATGACCTTGCCTAAGCCACTGACGATTGAAGTGCGCGGCGAATGCTACATGCCCAAGGCGGCCTTCGCGGACCTGAATGCCAAGCGTGAAGCGGCGGGCGAAACGACCTTTGCCAACCCCCGCAACGCGGCAGCAGGTTCATTGCGGCAGCTGGATCCGCAAGTAACGGAACGCCGCAAGCTGGCCACGTTCATCTACACGCTCATGGACCCCGACAAGTTCGGTGTGACCACGCAGGATGGCGCCATTGCGTACATGGCCAGCCTCGGCTTCGCCACCAACCCCAGCTCGCAGGCGCTAACCAGCCTGGCGGACATCGACGCGTACATCACGCGCTACACCAGCGACCGTGATGCCCTGAGTTACGGAATTGACGGCATCGTGGTCAAGGTTAACAGTCTGCACCTGCAGGAGGAACTCGGCGCGACGGTGAAGGTGCCGCGGTGGGAAATTGCCTACAAGTTCCCGCCGGAAGAATCAGCGACTATCGTCCGCGACATTGAGTGGACGGTGGGCCGGACGGGCGTTGTCACCCCGACGGCCGTCATGGATCCGGTGCAACTTGCCGGAACCACGGTGAGTCGCGCGACCTTGCACAACCCGGATTTCATCGCGGCGAAGGACATTCGGCTCGGCGACACCGTCGATTTGCACAAGGCCGGCGACATCATTCCGGAAGTCGCCCGCGTGGTCATCGCTAAGCGGCCGGCGGACTCTAAGCCGTACACGGTGCCCGCAACTTGTCCGTCCTGCGGTGCTAAGCTGGTGCACATCGAGGATGAAGTGGCCCTGCGCTGCATCAACCCGCTGTGTCCGGCGCAAGTACAAGAGCAGCTGACGCACTTCGCCAGCCGCCCCGCGATGAATATTGATGGGCTGGGGCCGAAGATTATTGCCCAGCTCCAGCAGAAGAATCTGGTGCACGACGTTGCCGACCTGTACACGCTGACTGCGGATGATTTGGCCCAACTTGATAAGTTTAAGGAAAAATCTATCGCTAACCTCTTGCGTTCCATAGCCGGTAGCCGCGATAATTCACTTGAGCGGTTGTTAACCGGTTTGGGGATTCGACACGTCGGCGCCAAGGCGGCGGCCGTGCTTGCCGCCCATTTCGGCGACATCGACCACTTGCTGGCGGCGGATGAAGACACCGTGGCCGCGGTTGACGGCGTGGGTCCAATCATCGCGCACACGCTGGTGCAGTACCTAGCGCGGCCCGAAACGCACGTTCTGTTCGACCAGCTGCGCGCGGCGAACGTGAACTTGCGCTACAATGGGCAGGTAGCCCCAGCAGCGACGGATTCGTTCGTCAGCGGCAAGACGGTGGTCATCACCGGGAAGTTCACCGAATTCTCCCGCAGTGATTTGACCAGCCGCTTGCAGGCGCTGGGCGCGAAGGTCACGGGCAGCGTGTCGAAGAAGACCGACCTGGTCGTAGCGGGCACCGATGCCGGCAGTAAGCTCACCAAGGCCCAAACATTGGGCATTGAGGTGCTGAGCGAGGCCGAATTGACCGCGAAAATGAATGCAGACGAAGGATAATCATGAACAAAACACTTAAAATCGCGTTGACGGGTGCGGTCCTCTTGCTCCTGGCAGGGTGTGGCAAGCTTAATTTTGATAATGACAGTGGTAGCGGCTCGACCAGCACCAAGGCGGGCTCTTTCACCACCACCGGGACCAATGACTCTGGCACCTACCAGGGTATTATTCAGGGCGGCAAGTACAAGACCTCCCAGGCGCGTGGGTTGACGTTGACCCAGAATAACCAGAATGGGAACACGTTCAACGTCCGCAGCATGGAAGATGGTCTGCAGACGATTGCTCAGGGACAGTTCGCCACCGACAAGTACTACTTCGAGGAAGGCCAGCTGCTCACAACCGCAACGACCGAGAACTGGCTCGCCCGCCAAAAGGGGAAGTACTCCAAGAAGAACGACCAGGATTCTTTCGCGGACAACAGCCTGGGCCTGAACCCCGCTAAGAACAAGTACAACGATAGCGACGCGAACAAGCGCAACCCGATTTACCTCCAGCAGATTCTGGAGCAGGATTACATGGTCAAGAACGGCAGTAGTTTCAGCCTCGGCGGGGTGGCGATTGCCCTGGGGATGAACTCCGTCGATTACTTCCAAAAAGAGAAGTATGGCGCAACCTACCAGACGAACATCAGCGATTCCAAGCTGACCTCTGAGGGTAAAGCAATGGCGGCAAAGGTGATTCAGCGGTTCCGCCGCATGAAGAAGGTGGGCAACAACACGCCAATCATCGTCGGTATCTACAAGCAGACCAAGCAGGACAGCTTGGTTGGTGGGACCTTCGTCAGCTATGTGGTGTCCAAGTCCGGCACGAACGTGTCTAACTGGAAGAGCGTCGACGAGCAGAATGAAGTACTGCCCGTGGTGAACGGCAACAAGGCCATTAACAGCACGGTGGCCAACGACTTCTCTGATTTCACCAACCAGATCAAGTCCTTCTTCCCGACACTCGCCGGCATTACGTCCCAGGTACACTACAAGAACGGCGCGCTGGCAGGGATGAACATCACCATCAACACGCAGTTCTACGGCCAGACTGAGATCAACAGCTTCACCCAGTACGTCTCGACTGCGGCTTCTAAGTACCTGCCATCGGGTGCGGACATCAATATTTCCATCCAGTCCGTGCAGGGGATGCAGGCATTCGTGGCGCGCAAGGCGACCGAGAAGAGTTACTACACGCACGTGTTTAGCAGTTATTAATATTTGCAATTGGAAGGCAGGTTTTCATTTCGAAGAGCCTGTCTTTTTGGTTTGCTGTTTGTACTAAAACATCTATTTGAATCTATATCTATTCACTGATGCTTTGTTTTTTTAAACTCATATTTGCTATAATCAAGACAAAAACAAGTCGTGGTGATGATTGTGCAGCAAATACCAAATGAGTTTAAGAAAATGCTTGATGATGGTGTTGAGTCAGATACCATCGAATTTAAGGCGGCCCAAGGTGAGGACGGTTTGGGTAGGGTGCCTAAGTCTATCTATGAGACAATCTGTTCTTTTTCTAATCATTTTGGGGGCAATATTTTTCTTGGAGTGGACGACTCAGGACAAATCTTAGGCCTGACCGTTGAGCGTGCAAAGTTAATGCGAAAAGATTTGATATTAGCGGCACAGTCTGAAAATAAAATTTCCCCAGCCGTTTATTTGGATGTTAAACTTTTTTGCAGTGAAGGCAAAGCCATTCTGTACGTTTACGTTCCTAACAGTTCTCAGGTGCACCGACTGAATGGAACACATATTTTTGATAGAAATGATGATGCAGACGTTGATATTACAAAGCAAACTTCAAGGGTTCAAAAAGTCTATCTGCAAAAACAGAATGAATATTCTGAGAACAAAGTATACCCATATGCCGACATTGCAGATCTTCAGGAAAAATTGATTATTCGTGTGGCTAATTCGGTAACTAACTCTAAAACAGGTGAAAAGCCACTAATTGGTTTGAAACCAGTGGATGTGCTTAAGGCACTGGGCTTGTATAAAAGAAGTTTGGAATCCGGAACTGAAGGTATAACTTTGGCAGCTATTTTGCTCTTCGGAACTGATGAGGCCATTAAATCTGTAGCGCCATACTATGTAATTGATGTTTTAATCAAGATTGTTGATGAAGAGCGTTATGATGATCGTTTGCGGATACAAATTAATTTGATTGATGCGTACAGCGAAATTATGGCGTTTCTCGATAGGTATTTCAGCGAGCCGTTTTTACTTGATGGAACCACACGAGTTAATCCACGTGAGATAATATTTCGTGAGCTAGTGGTAAATATGTTAGTGCACAGAGAGTATGCAAGTCCCTATCCATCAAGAATTCTAGTTTACAAAAATCGCATTGACTTCGAAAATGCTAATAAGCCATTTCAGCCTGGGATTATAAATATTAATGACATCAGGCCTTACTCAAAAAATCCCAATATTGCGACAGTTTTTCATCATCTCGGGTTAGTTGATGAAGTTGGCTCAGGTATGAAGAAAGTTGAGAAGTATGCACCAACATATTTCGGTGGTCAACCCGTAGTAAACGACGATGAGATTTTTTCGGTTCGTCTTCCAATTACCAGTGATGGAATTAGTCGTCAGAGCCACGCAATCAAGCAGCTTAAGACAGTAGAAAATGACGGTAGCCAAATGGATTCAATTACTATTGCTAGAGAGCTGGTTATTAAATCTATGAACGGCGATTTATCTGCAAAGGAAATCTACGCATTAGTTAGTGGCTTGAATATTACTATGGCTAACTTCCGAGATCATGTTTTGAACTACTTACTACAACATAATCAGATTGAGAGAACGATTCCTGAAAAACCGACTAGCCCAAGGCAAAAATATCGTAAGACTGCTCAGAACTAGAATATACACCACTACGGCCATATATAGCTTTATATAGTTATATAAAGCTGAGATTAGTAATTATTTATTATGTTAAAAATACGTTTGCTACATTCGATACTTTATACGATTTTTTTGATTGTTTGAAATAAGTTAAAAATGGCAACGAGCTTTATTTACTTTAATAAAAGTAGATAAAGTTGTCATAAGATGACACCGAATAAATATATAGTTGAAACGAATGGTGCCACATTAAAAATGTAGGCAATAATCAAATATAACAACTGGGTAGCTTTCAATAAAGTAGTCATACTTTATTGAAAGCTGTTTTAGTTCTTCAAGTTGTTGTAAACATCGAGTATAAAAAGCGATTATTGTTCCTTTGAAGAAAATTTACCCGCGGGGTTCGTAATAATAGGGCCCTTACGGCGTTTGTGGTAAAATAGCAAAGTATATATAGAAAGCGGGGTTTTTAGATGATTTCTAAGGATGACGTTGCCCACGTTGCACAACTGGCGCGACTACAATTTACCGATGAAGAATTGCAGCAGTTCACCGGTCAACTCGACGAAATTTTGAACATGGTGGATCAGCTCAGTGAAGTTGACACTGAAGGCGTGCCAACAACGACGCAGAACGTGCTCCTCGAGAACGTGATGCGCGAAGACGTTGCGACCTTCGTGACACCACGGGCGGAACTGATGAAGAACGCACCAACGGAAAAGGCTGGTTTGCTCCAAGTGCCCGCCATTATCGACAAGGAGGAGGACTAGCGTGGATTACTTTAAGACCAGTATCGACCAGCTGCACGATGACCTTGTCAGCGGCAAGCTTACCAGTAGCGAACTGACCAAGGACACCTTCGCGCAGATTGCCGCTAAGGATGCAGACGTTGCGGCTTTCCTCGCCCTGAACGAAGACGAAGCAACCGCAACCGCCAAGAAGATTGATGCCGCTGGCGTTGCTGAAGATAACAAGCTCGCCGGGATTCCCGTTGCCATCAAGGACAACATCGTTACCGACGGCCTGACCACCACGGCAGCGTCCAAGATGCTCGCGAACTTCGTACCCATCTATGACGCAACGGCCGTAAAGAAGCTGAAGGATGCCGGCATGGTGATTGTCGGTAAGACCAACATGGACGAATTCGCCATGGGTTCATCAACGGAAAACTCCGCGATGAAGACCACGAAGAACGCCTGGGACTACACTAAGGTGCCTGGTGGTTCTTCAGGTGGTTCCGCAGCCGCCGTTGCTGCCGGCGAAGTGGTTGCGTCCCTTGGTTCTGATACTGGTGGTTCCATTCGCCAGCCAGCCGCATTCAACGGGATTTTCGGGTTCAAGCCTAGCTACGGCCGCGTTTCGCGTTGGGGCCTGATTGCCTTTGGTTCTTCCCTCGATGCCATCGGGACGCTCACCCGTTCCGTCCGCGACTCGGCCTACGTGATGAACGCACTGATTGGTGCCGATGACCACGATACGACCACGGTTCCCCGGCCTGCTGAAGACCTCGGGGCTAAGATTGGCCAGAGCATCAAGGGCTTGAAGGTTGCTTTGCCCGCTGAATACCTGGGCGAGGGGGTCGACAAGGCCGTTGCGGACCAGATTAAAGCAGCCGCTAAGAAGCTGGAAGAACTCGGTGCAACCGTTGAGACGGTCAGCCTGCCACACACCAAGTACGCAGTGCCGGCTTACTACATCATTGCCAGCTCCGAAGCTAGCTCCAACCTCCAGCGTTTCGACGGGATTCGTTACGGTTTCCGCGCCAAGGACGTGCACTCCTTGGAAGACGTCTACGTGCGCACCCGGTCAGAAGGCTTCGGCAGTGAAGTTAAGCGCCGGATTATGCTCGGGACCTTCAGCTTGAGTGCTGGGTTCTACGATGCCTACTTCAAGAAGGCGGCTCAGGTCCGGACGCTCATCACCCGCGACTTCGAAAAGGTCTTCGAAGATTACGACCTCATCATCGGCCCAACCACACCAACCACGGCCTTCAAGATTGGCGACAAGGTGACGGACCCACTCACGATGTACATGAACGACATCCTGACCATCCCCGTGAACCTCGCCGGGCTGCCTGCCGCATCCATCAACGCTGGATTCGTTGATGGCATGCCAGTTGGGCTCCAGTTCATCGCTAAGCCTTTCAACGAAGCCACAATTTACCAGGCAGCCGCAGCGTTCGAGGACGCAACCGACTACATGGACAAGATTCCAGGGGGGCAGAACTAATGAATTTCGAAACAACAATCGGTCTTGAAGTCCACGTTGAGCTCAAGACGAACAGTAAGATGTACTCCCCAGCGCCCGTTTCTTACGGTGCTGAACCAAACACGAACACGAACATCATCGACTGGGGTTACCCTGGGGTGCTGCCAACCGTCAACAAGGGTGCGTACGAACTGGGCCTGATGGTGGCCCTGGCACTGCACGCTGAGATCACGCCATTCACCCACTTCGACCGGAAGAACTACTTCTACGCCGACAACCCTAAGGCATACCAGATTACCCAATCTGAAACGCCACTGGCCCGCAACGGTTACATCGAAATCGAAGTGGACGGCAAGAAGAAGCGCATCGGGATTGAAGAACTCCACATCGAAGAAGATGCCGGGAAGAACACACACCCTGGGGATGGCTACTCCTACGTCGACCTTAACCGTCAGGGCACACCACTGATTGAAATCGTGTCGAAGCCTGACATCAAGAGTCCGGAAGAAGCTTACCAGTACCTGGAACAGCTGCGCCAGATTGTGCAGTTCACCGGTGCTTCCGACGTTAAGATGGAAGAAGGGTCCATGCGTGTGGACTCCAACTTGTCCGTTGCGCCAATCGGGGCCGACAAGTGGGGGACCAAGACGGAAGTTAAGAACCTGAACTCCTTCAACTACGTCCGTGCAGCCCTGACCTTCGAACAGAAGCGTCAGGTCGGCTTGTTGCTGGCTGGTGGTTCTGTGCGTCCGGAAACCCGGCGCTGGGACGAACCATCCAAGCAAACCATTCTGATGCGGGTTAAGGAAGGCGCGGACGACTACCGTTACTTCCCAGAACCAGACCTGCCACCAGTGCGGGTATCTGATGAATGGATCAGTGAAGTGCAGGCTAAGTTGCCGGAAAACCCAGCCCAGCGGCGGGCCCGTTACGTAAACGTTTGGGGTCTGCCTGAATACGACGCCGGCGTTTTGACCATCACCAAGGAAATGTCTGACTTCTTCCAGGAGACGGTTGCCGACGGGGCTGACCCGAAGCTCGCATCCAACTACCTGATGGGTGACGTGAACGCGTACATGAACGCCCAGCACATTGAGCTGAAGGATATTGCGCTCACGCCTGCGCACCTGGCAAGCATGATTAAGCTGATTTCTGACGGCACGATTTCCAGTAAGATTGCCAAGAAGGTCATCGTGGAAATCATCAAGAACGACACGGACCCTGAAGCATGGGTTCGCAGCAAGGGTCTGGTGCAAGAATCCGACCCTGCCGTCTTGACGCCAATCATCAACGCCATTCTTGACGACAACCAGCAGAGTATCGACGACTTCCACGCCGGGAAGGATCGCGCGATGGGCTTCCTGGTCGGTCAGATTATGAAGAAGACGCACGGTCAGGCTAACCCTAAGGTGGTTAACAGCATTCTGAATGCAGAACTGGCTAAGCGCTAAACTTGCAAAGGACGCACTCGTCAAGGGTGCGTCCTTTTTGTGGTCTAAATGCGACAACAACACCGTTTTGCTACAAAATTCTTTTCCGCAGTTAATGGCGTTCGTGTATACTGGTCTAGTAAGTTAAATTGAGAGCGCCGTCAATGGCAAAGAATATCTGTTGTAAAAGGAGTGGACGCAAACCGTGAGAGCAAGACTGATTTATAACCCAACTAGTGGTAATGAGGGCATGCGCAAGTACGTCGCCGACATTTTGAACGAAATGGAGAAGGCTGGCTACGAGTCATCCGCATTCCAGACGACCCCCGAGCCATTTTCCGCACAGAAGGAAGCGGCCCGCGCTTGTGCGGTCGGCTTCGACCTGATTGTTGCAGCTGGTGGGGACGGGACGATTAATGAAGTCGTCAACGGGGTGGCGCCCGCCAAGAAGCGGCCCAAGATGGCGATTATTCCTGGGGGCACGACCAACGACTATGCCCGGGCCCTGCGGATTCCGCGGGAAGACCCCGTCGCCGCTGCGGCCCTCATCGGCAAGGGGCAGACGCTCAAGATGGATATCGGGAAGGCCAACGACAAGTACTTCATGAACATCGCGGCCGGCGGGTCCATGACCGAGCTGACCTACGCCGTCCCAAGCGAATTCAAGTCTGTCTTCGGTTACTTGGCGTACGTGCTCAAGGGGGCAGAGATGCTGCCGGGCATCAAGTCGATTCCAATGCACATTGTTTTTGACGACGGCGAATACAACGGTCCGGCCTCCATGTTCCTGGTCGGCCTGACCAATTCCGTTGGTGGATTCGAGCAGATTGTGCCCGACGCCGAACTCGGCGACGGCCAGTTCACCGTCATCATCGTCAAGACGGCGAACGTGGTCGAAATGATTCGACTCATCACCCTCGTCTTCAACGGCGGCAGGCACGTGGACGACCCCAACATCATCTACACCAAGACCCACAGCCTCCACGCTGAACGCACGGACGGCGAGCCGCTCAAGATTAACCTGGACGGCGAATACGGTGGCGACACGCCGATGGAATTCCTCAACCTCACGCAGCACATCGAGATGTTCGCGAACGTGGACGAGATTCCGGACAAGAACCTGGCGCAGAACTACGAAACCCAGGACGCCGTGGTCAAGGAAGTCGAGAACATTTCGCAGAAGGACCTCGACGGGGATGGCAAGATTGGCTAAAGCTAAATAAAGTGAACGCGCAAACTGCCTGGTTTGCGCGTTTTTCTATCCGTGATGAAATTCGCCGAAAAGGCTACCATTCGCGCCTTTAACGCGTACAATAAAGGGTATAACCGCACGCGCGGGAATGCGGGATAACTGGAGGAGCCGAAATGAGTTCAAAGAAAAACACGATTATGTTAATCGTTGGCGCAATCGTATTTGTCGTTGTGTTCGTCGTCAGCTTGATTCTGAATCAATTCGATCTGCCGACGTGGGTGAAGTACTTGGTATTGGCCGCGTTCGCGTGCTTATCAGCGCTGATTGGGACGGGGATTGCGGGACATGTGGTGCATAACCGGAAATAAAACAAGCGGCCTACCAGCTGGTGGGCCGCTTTTGTATTGGGGCAGGTAATCATTTTGGCTGTCAGCATATCTTTACGCTAATCCGACCGGTACGCCCATCCCGCGAAAGTCCTTGAGAATCGGGCCGTTCATGAATGTGAATAGGCGGCGCCAGCATTGCCTTGTTTCTGGAGCTAATTGCAAGTTCTGGAGACCGAGCAAACGGCTAAACCCACCATAGAAACGGCTGAGTGCAAAATTGGTAGTCATGCCCTCGCTTTTGGGGTTGAAAAATACTGTGAGCACGTCGTCAATCATTTGCTGGGCCTCAAGCTCGATCAGCGTGTGCCGGCTGGTTTTACGGAAGCTTAAGTTCAATTCACATAACAGTTCTAATGCCTCGTTGCGTAGAGCAGTTTGCATGTTGGTTTCCCCCTGTCATATAGACGTTGCTGTCTGGCACACCCGCAGAATACAGCAAATTTCCTAAAGAGAATAGTCCAATTCAACTAAGAATATCATGAGTTATTTTATCCGCCATTAGGCTGGGGTGTTGGTGCTTTGGTTAATTTGCGCAACCACGATACACCTGGTGTTGGGGATGCACAATTAAGTGCGCACCGTTATATGCGGAGGAATTACATTGGTAAAAAATGAGCAAAATAAATAGAGGTCATCGCGTTATAACTTTTGCCGGGCAAGCATCATTTAATCGTGCTCGTTTGCGTTTCGGTGTTGTGCTTGTCCGCATTAGCTGATTATTGCGCCCCAAAATGATTTTCCGGTACTGGTCTGGAATCACTTTTAACGCCCATTAGCGACAACCACATAACAATCGTGTACAATGGCTAGTGGAACATTTTTATTACTGTCCACGCCGCCAATAGCCGGTGTGCGTGGACGTGAACTACGCGGAATGCGTGAAAGGATACACAATACATGGCACAATTAGCCAAGAACCAAGAATTGGAAGTAACCATCGAAGACCTGACCTACGAAGGCCTCGGTGTTGCGAAGGTGGACGGGTACCCGCTGTTCATCGAGAACGCACTTCCAGGTGAAGTTGCACTGGTGCACGTCATCAAGGTGCAGAAGCAGTACGGCTTCGCTTTCGTTAAGGAACTGCGTAAGGTTTCTCCAGATCGGGTCGAGGTCAAGGACAAGGCGTACACGCAGACGGGGATTGCCCCACTGCAGCACCTGGCTTACCCCGCACAACTGACATTCAAACAAAACCAGATTGAGCAGCTGTTTAAGAAGCAGCACCTGGACATCAACGTGCTGCCAACCATCGGCTCCCCGCTGACGACCGGTTACCGCAACAAGGCCCAGGTACCAGTACGCATGGTTAACGGCCAGCTTGAGACCGGGTTCTACAAGCGGCGCAGTCACCAGCTGTTGCCCATTACGAACTTCTACATTCAGGACCCCGAGATTGATAAGGCCATTGTGGTTGTCCGTGATTTGCTGCGGCAATATTTCGTGCCTGCATACGACGAACAGACCAACAAGGGTGTTGTCCGCCACGTCATGGTTCGGCGCGGTTACTACTCCAAGCAGATGATGGTGGTCATCGTGACCCGCACCAACAAGCTGCCAATGATGCACCAATTGGTTGAAGGCATCACCGCCGCGCTACCAGAAGTCACCAGCATCATTCAGAACATCAACGGCGACAAGACGAACGTCATCATGGGCGACCGTTCCCGCACCATCTTCGGCAAGCCCTACCTCGAAGACAGCTTGCTCGGTAGCACCTTCCGGATTTCACCCCTTAGTTTCTACCAGGTGAACCCCGTGCAGACCGAAACGCTGTACACCAAGGCGATTGAAGCGGCCGGTCTGACCGGCGAAGAGACCGTCATCGATGCCTACTCCGGGATCGGGACCATTTCTTTGACCATGGCCAAGCACGCGAAGCACGTTTACGGGGTCGAAATCGTCCCTGAAGCCGTGAACGACGCGCGCGTGAACGCTGAAATCAACCACATCGACAACGTTTCTTTCGTCACCGGGAAGGCTGAAGAAGTCATGACCAAGTGGAAGGACGAGAAGCTCGCGGCCGACGTTCTGATGGTTGACCCACCACGTAAGGGTTTGGCCCCAGAATTCAAGGAAGCCGTTGGCGTGATGTTACCCAAGAAGATTGTTTACGTTTCTTGCAACCCCGCAACCCTTGCCCGCGACATCAAGGACCTGGCTGCGTATGGCTACAAGGCGGAACAGACCCAGCCTGTGGACATGTTCCCACAGACCCAGCACGTTGAATCCGTGACGGCATTGACCCGTTAATACGCATTGCAGACAGACCAGTTATCCCCTGTGGATAGCTGGTCTTTTTGCGTCCACCGACACACCGGCAATGGTGCCGGTTGCAACCGCTGCCGCATGCGCGCACACTGGAGTAGTAGATGTCGCTGAATGATTGATAGAAAGAGGCGCAGGTTGATGGCAGAAGCTTATGATGTTGTAGTGATTGGTGGCGGCCCTGGTGGGTTGGCGGCTGCATATGGGCTAACCGGCAAGAAGGTGCTGGTCGTGGAGGATAACCTCTGGGGCGGCACCTGCCCGAACTTCGGTTGTGACCCCAAGAAGATGCTGTACGGCGTGGTCGAGAACGTGCGCCAGAGTCAGGCCTACGCGGGCTTTGGCGTGACGGGGGCGTCCCTTGTTGATTGGCCGGCGATGATGGCGTTCAAACGCGGGTACACGGAGAACGTGCCGCGGGGAACCGCGGCCGGACTGACGGGAGCGCAGATTGACCACCGGCACGCGCACGCCGAGTTCGTGGACGCGCACACGTTGCTGGTTGATGGTGACCAGGTGACGGCGACGAACATCATCATTGCCACCGGTGCTCATGCCCAGCGGCCAGATATTCCGGGTAGCGACCTGCTCGAAACCAGCACGGACTTCTTGAGCCTGCCCGACCGGCCAACGACAATTGGCTTCATCGGTGCGGGTTACGTGGCCGTGGAGCTGGCCAACATCGCGGTGACTGCGGGTGTGACCGTCCACATTTTCCAGCACAACCACCGCTTGCTGCGCGGTTTCCCGCAGGCTTACAGTGAGTTAGTCGCAGCTAGTTTGGCGCAAAAGGGTGTCATCTGGCATTGGGATACCGAGGTCACGGGGGTTACGGCCGCAAACAACGGCGTGGTGGCCCAGACCAGTGCCGGCGAGTTCAACCTCAGCCACCTGTACACGGCAATGGGGCGGCCGGCCAACGTTGACGGGCTGCACCTGGAGCATGCCGGTGTGGCACTGACTCGGGGCGGCATCCAGGTCGATGACCACCTGCGGACGAGCGCCGCGAATATTTACGCCATCGGGGATGTTGCTGCTAGTCCGGTGCCGAAACTCACGCCGGTGGCCGGCATTGAGGGCCGATACGCTGCCGGGCAGATTCTGGGTAACACGGACGCCATCAAATACCCAGCTATCCCGCATGCAGTTTTCGCCGGCCCCGAACTGGCACAAGTTGGCCGCACGTACGACGAAGCGGTGGCCGAGCCGGACAAGTACACCGTCACCACGCAGCAGGTCGGCAAGTGGTACACCTACAACCGGGTGCGTGACGAGCACGCGCAGGTAACAACCATCACAAATAAGGATAGTGGTCTGCTGGTGGGCGCAATTGCCTACGCGACGAACGCCGAGGAGCTGATTAATTACCTCAGCCAGATGATCAGTAACGGTGAACCAGTCGCAAAACTGCAGTCGTGGGTCCCGGTTTATCCGAGCGTGGCGAGTAATTTGCAGTACTTCTACTAATGCCAAGACTGATTATTCAAACTAAATAGCGCGAAAGTAAACGCCCCTGCAAGTCACGATTGCGGGGGCGTTTTGCGGTCTAATTATGGTTTGCACTCAGTTTGCGTATCAGTATCGCACTAACCAACAGAATCAGTGCGAATGCGAGCAGCAGCCCAAAGTCCACCTGGCTGCCGCTAATTGTCGCCTGCGTCACTGGTTGCCGCAGGGCCGTGGCCGCAATCACCGCGGCCATGACGCTGGTGCCCAGGGAGCCGGCGAACTGCTGCATCATGCTGAACATGGCGTTTTGGTCTGCCTTTTGCCGGCCGGTAACGGTGGTGCTGGCGTCGGCGACCGCCGTCCCGAAGCCGGTGTTGAAGCCGATGCGTAAGAGTGTGTAGAACAAGCCGATGCTGCCGACGCTCAGAATGCGGGTGCTACCGGCAAAGAGCGCGAGGGCGAGGGCGGCACAAGCGGCACTTAGAATCAGTGGCAGGTTGGGGCCGCGCCGGTCGTAGATTTTACCGGCAATTGGGGAGAAGATAGCCCCGACGATGGCCCCCGGCAGCAGCATCAGCCCCGATGCCATGGGGCTGGCGTGCAGGACGTCCTGGGCGAACACCGGCAGAATGAAGGATAGAGAGATGTTGATGAACTGCAGCCCGAAGTATTGCAGGAGGCGTTGGCGCAGGCGGATGGAGCGCAAAATGTGGTAGTCAAACAGGTGCCGCTGACCGTGCTGGGCGTATTTGTAAAAGGCCAAGCTCAGTACTAGGCTAATTGCAACGCCAATGACGAACCGCACGCTGAGAAACCCATGCTCGCCGCCATTATTGAAGGTGAGGACGATGCTGGCAAAGGTCAAGGCCAGTAGCATCATGCCGGCCAGGTCAAACCGCTGCCCGTGCGTGCCCAGTGCCGCTCCGTGAATGGCGTAGGCGCCGAGCATGCCAACGATGACGATGAGCGGCACGATGCCGATGAAGATGGTGCGCCAGGACCACAAACTGGTGAGCACGCCGCCGTACGTGGGGCCAAGGGCGGGTGCCAGGGAGACAATCACGCTGGCGAATCCGGTGTAGAGGCCGACCTGGTCGTGGGGGATGCGGGTGAAGACGAGTTGGAACATCAGCGGGGTGGAGATCCCGGTGGCCACGGCTTGCAGCAGGCGGCCTGAAAGCAACATGCTAAAGCTCTGCGCGGTCATGGCGCAGATGCTCCCGAGCAGGCACATGAGCACTGACAGCAGGAACAGGTGGCGGAAGCTGTAGCGTTTGAGCAGGAACGCCGTGGCGCTCATGACGATAGTGACTGCCAGCAGGTACGCGGTCGTGAGCCATTGAACGATCGCAATGTTGACGTGCATGGTGCGCATGAGCGTGGGAAAGGTGACGTTCATCGACGTCTCCACGAGGATGCCGATGAATGAGAGCAGGCCGGCAGCGAGTATTGCCAGCTTGTTCTTCAGTGGAATGAGTTCTGAAGCCATAAAAAATACCCCTTTGGTTGGAATAGTACGCCGAGCAAACTATTCCAGCCAGAGAGGCCGATCACAATAACTGACTACGCGTTAGGGCTATTGTAGCGCAAATCTGTGCAGTTGGGTAAGCGATTATTTCTTCCCGAAAAGTTCATCATGGGTTCCGGTGCGCAATAAATCAACACGGTTCTGTGGACGGATTATCTGATAAATTAGTAACCAATCTCCGCTTTTACCGCCGACTACATGTAAGTCGCGTGCATGGTCCCATTTTTTTCCTTGAAGTTGGTGGTCATCGTATTTTTTTATTAGTTCTTCTTCGTGACAGTCTTCCTGAATTAATTGGATTACATAATCCAATTCGTCTATTGTCCAATGTTTCTTTTGACACCTTTTGTAGTCGCGGACAAAGATTTTAAATGGGTTAATCCTCAGCATCAATCGCCTGCTTCATTTCTGCAACCGTTGCGTAGGTTGGATACTCTTTTGCATGTTTCATTTCCGCTAATGCTTCTTGAGTCGCTTCAGGGAGTGCATGGGGATGGAAGGGTAGAGCTTGGTCGGTCACGGTTTGGGTAAGAAACATCTTCACTGCGGTCGTTAAGTCCAAACCCATATTACTCAGAACAGAACTTGCGCTTTCTTTGAGCTCGCGGTCGAGACGGATGCTTAAGCGGACTTCCTTACTTTTTTCGTTGTAATCCATGGTATCACCTCCTAACTACAGAATAAGGCAAATAGTGTCATATCGCAACCCCACGGGATGCATTATGGCAAAAACCGTCAAGCCGGTTAACGGCTTGACGGTTTCATATCTTTCAGTTTACTTCTGTTCCGCGTCCCAATCCTTCATCCACGCCAGCGCCAGGGCGCCGGGGCCGATGTGGGTGGTGATGGCCGGGCCGAGGTACGACCGACCCAGATTGATCTGTGGGTAGTCCTGTTGCAGCTTGGCCTGCCACTTGGCGGCTTCTTCCGGCGCACCGGAGTCGATGACCCAGGCCTTCACGGGGTAGTCGACATCCGCCATCGCCTTGCCGAAGAGTTCTTCGATGCGGGCACTAGCACGGGCAGCGGTGCGCACCTTCTCGGCCACGACAATCTTGTGCTCCTCGTTGAAGGTGAGTAGGGGTCGGATGCGTAACATGCTGCCCACGAAGCCGGCGGCGCTACTAAGGCGGCCGCCGCGCACCAGGTGCTGCAGGTCGTTGACGATGAAGTACTCGCCGGTGGTGGCGCGTAAGTCATCGAGGGTGGCGAGAATCTCGTCCACACTCTTACCGGCCGCGGCCATCTTCCCGGCGACCAGCACCATTTCGCCCATCAGCGCCACGGTGATCTGGCTGTCGTACACAATGACGTGCTGGTCTTCAATCTGCTTGGCCTGCGCGGAAATCGTGCTGTTAATTCCGGAAATCGTTGCGGAGAGATAGATGTTAATGACGGTGTCGTAACCCTCGTTTTTGAGCTGCTCGTGAATGGCCAGCACGTCGCCGAGCCGTGGCTGTGAGGTGTGGGGGAACTCCTTGGCCGTCTTCAGCTTGTCCCAGAATTCCTGCGGGGTGATGTCGACCCCTTCATTATATGTATCCCCATCGAGAATAATCGGCGTGGTCACAATCCTAATCGGCAGCCCGGCAATCTGCGCGGGTGACAAGTAGGCGGTGCTGTCGGTCACAATTGCAATTTTCATAACTAAACCTAACTTTCTGTAGCCCCAGTAACTAGTTGCTTCTAATTCTAAGCATTTTTGCGGCAAAATACAATTGGTCAGGCAGAGTCGACCCGAAATAGTGCGGGACCGTCATTTCCCAGGAAATAGGGCCATTATGAAAACGGTGCATATTTAATTTTTACTGCAGCACCGCCAGACTCGCATCGGTTTGGCGCAGGTTAATCGACCTTGTTATCTTTTTCACGACACAATAAATAGCGCTTACAAGAAATCGATTTCGTGTTACCATAGATATGTAAGGTTCGGGGCGGTAAGCTTCGGCCAACGCAAATAGTGGGGCGCGCTGGGAATGCCCCCACGAGCGAGGGAAATATATGACAGTTATCGCAGTTTCAGACATCCACGGCAGCATGACCGTAATGGGGCACCTGCGCCGGATGCAAGCAAAATATCCTGATGCCGTCACCGTCTTTTGCGGCGACTATATCGACGGGCACCCGCACTCTGCGGAAGTGGTGCGCTCGATTATGCGGCAGGTCGCCGATGGCCGTGCGTACGCCATTCTGGGTAATCACGACCAGATGCTGCTTGATTACCTGCGCGACGACGTGAACCGGCAGGCATGGTTCATGAACGGCGGCGACAAGACCGTTGCGTCGATGGTGCACGCGGCTACGGGCAAGGACATGCCGCCCGAAAGTGATGCGAGTCGGCACGCCATGATCGATAAGTACACGGACATGGGCGAATTCATTGCCCAGCTGCCGACAATGTGTGTGTACGGCAAAATCATTTTCATCCACGCCGGCTTCGACCTGAGCAAGGCCGACCCGTTGCGCGACACGAGTGCGGTGGATCGCATCTGGATTCGCGAGGATTACATCTACCGCAACGACCGCTCGGAACCCATCTTCGCCCACAACCCGTTTGACTACACCTTGGTTTCGGGGCACACGCCAACGGGGCTCATCAAGGGCCGTTATGATGGCGATGAAACCTACATCGAAACCAAATTCCCGAAGTGCCCAATTCTGGCCGTCCACTACGACGGCGAGTCCCCGCGGTACTTCATCGATGGTGGGGTGCACTCCGGCTACAAGGAGAACCAGGGTAACATCGCGGTGTTCGACGAGGAGACTGGGCTGCTGCTTGATAGCCTGCAGACGAATATTTAACTTTAAATGCATGCGAATTGGCGTAATCTGGGCCGATTCGTTTTTATTTTGCCCAAAATCCCGTAAGCGGTTGCAATCCCTGTGTGGGTTTGCTATTCTACCCTTATCAATTAATAAGGAGAGCAAATCATGAATTCGTTTGGATTTGAACTGTTCCGACTATCCTAAGTCGTGATAAGTTGCACATCGGCGCGTGCGGGGCGCTTCTGCCCGTACGTTTAGTTCCGTGCGTCCAATGAATGAATCATGTATGCGCTCACCGGTGGAGACTGCCGCGGGCGGTCTCTTTTTGCGTGCTTAAGGCCAAGTTTTGTTGTGCACGCTAAATTAATAGTTTGCGATTCATTCCCCCGGACGCACCCGGAGGAAATTATGTTTAAGTACCTCATGACCAAGCCCCGAAAATTCTGGGGTGTCATCACGCTAATGGTCGTGGACGGGCTCGCGCTTACCTGCTGGTCCTTCCTGTACCAGTTAATCGTCGATACGGCGATGGGTAAGGGTAACTGGCAGTTCGGGACCCTGGCACTATTTATTAGTGGTTACATCATCGTCATGGATTTAATCTTCGTCGCCGACATGTACCTGCGCAAATCGCTGCTCTTTGAAGCGGTGGCGAATGTGCGCAAACAGATTGTCGCAACCACCGCGCGACTGTCACCCGCCGAGTTCGGCCGAGTCGGCGTTGGTGGCATCATCGCCAAGCTGACTAAGCAGCTGGACAAGGTGGAAACCGAGTACTTTCGCGAGTGGATGATGGTGATTAGCCGCGCCTTCACGGGCACTTTCGCCCTCATCGGCACGCTGATGCTCAACCCTCTGGTGACGCTGATTGCGCTGCTGCTTTGCATCCCAACGTTGGTGCTGCCCTTGGTGACCAAGAAGGCCATTGGGCGGGCAAGTGCGGCGCAGGTGGCACAAATTGAACGCTACACCAACCGGATTACTGATTTACTGTCAGGGTTCACGACGCTGAAGTATGCGCTCATGCCCGGCACCCTCATTACCCAGCACGCGCAGGCGAACACGGCGCTCTTGCAGACGCAACGCAAGAACGAGCAGATTAACCAGATTGCCAACGGACTGTCGATCTTCTTCAACGACATCATGACCGTCATGATTTGGGTGGTCGGCGCGATTCTGGTGCAGAAGCAGATGATGGGGATGGGCCAACTGGTCGCATTCGCCAACTTGACTAACTTCATGACCTGGCCGCTAACCGAGCTGACCCAGTCGATTCCCGCCATCATCAGTGGTAAGAAGGCGGGGGAAATCATTCTGGAATTCATCGACAGTCCGCGAGCGGAGGAGGGCGGGGTACCCGCGCCCGCTGGTCCAATTACCTTCACGACTCGCGACCTGGGGCTGACCATTGACGACCACGAAATCTTGCGCGACGTGAACCTGGAGCTGACCCAAGCCAAGAAGTATCTGCTGGTCGGCGCGAGCGGCGGGGGCAAATCAACGCTGGTGCGCCTGCTGCTCGGTGAAATGGCGCCCACCACCGGGACGGCAACGCTGCTGGATGTACCGGCCGCTGACCTGGCCCGCGATGCGGTGTATGGCCGCGTCGGCTTGCTCGCCCAGCGCGGCTACGTATTCGCCGGCACCGTGCGGGAGAACATGACCCTCTTTGCAGATGGTTACGCGGACGGTGCGATTACGGCCGCCATGGCGCGCGCCGGACTGACGGAATGGCTCGCCCAGCACAGCCTCGAGATCAAGATCAGCGAGGCTGGCGGTGAATTGTCGGGTGGGGAGAAGCAGCGGCTGGCCCTGGCCCGGCTGTTCCTGCGTGGGTATGACTTCTACATTTTCGATGAGCTCACCACCGGCCTGGATCCACAGATTGCCGACCAACTGCTGCGCGACCTAGGCGCCATGCCGCAGGGCTTCCTGATGATCACCCACACCTACAACCACGATGCGTTCCTGGCTGCCGATGAGATTCTGGTGGTCAAGGATGGTCAGCTGGCTACTCGCGGTCAGCTGGCTGACCCAGCGGTGCAGCAGGAACTGCACGCCTTAGCAATGATTTAACGACAAAAATCCCCCGGCGCATTTTCCAGCGTGCCGGGGGATTAATTGTTTAATAGAATTTCCAACTGCTAATGGGCCAGTACCGCCACACGACGACGGACTGGATATTCTCGGCGGGCACGAACCCGAACGCGGTACTGTCGTGCGAGATGATCCGGTTGTCCCCCATGACGAAGTACTCGCCGGCGGGCACCTTGGCCGTCTGGCTGGCCGTGATAGTCTTGAGCGAGAAGTTTTTGGTGAAGTACTTTTCACTGGTGCCGTTCGCGATGTTGTAGCGCTTGATGGCGGCTTCCATGAACGACTTGTTCAGGTACGGCTGCTTGACGCGCTTGCCGTTGATGTAGAGCTTGTCGTTCTTGCTGCGAATGGTGTCACCCGGCAGGCCGATAACGCGCTTGATGTACAGTTCGCGGCTCTTGAGCGGCACGAGACTGTCGCCGTTAAATAACTTGCCGTTGCCGACGTAGGTGAGGTCACTGTTCTTCGCGCCGGTGTGCTCCATGTATGCGCTCGACGCTTCGTCGGGGGCGTAGAGTACCACGATGTCGTTGCGGCGCACCTTCTTGTGCTGCAGCGAAATCAGCCGGTCGCCGGTGCTGAGGCCAGGTTCCATGGATGGCCCGCTGACGGTATCCTTGCTGACGACGAAGGTCATGACGAAGGTGGTCGCGATGAAGACGACGACGGCAAAAATTAATAGTTGCCAAGCTGATAGGGTGTGCTTTGGTGGCCGTGGCCGCTTCATGCTTTCTTCCATTGCGGGTTCCTCCATACGCGGGATTGCGCGCGAGTTTTCATACCTAAAATATCACAAACTGAAAGCACTTTATAGTAAAAAAGCGGGAAAGTTGGCTAATGTTGCGATTGTGGGTATTAGATTGGTAAAAACGGTCGAATTGGGGCTGTGTTAGGTAATCTAACACAAAAGATGGGCGAACTAAGTTGGTGGTGCTAGAATGAGGACATTAACGAAGATTTCGTGCAAAACTTGCATGGATAGAGGAGCACATCATGACCACAGAATCCGTTCAATTCCGCCTGGCGGAACACGACGATTTGCCAGATATTGTCGCAATTTATAACCAAAACATCGCCAGTCACATGGTCACGGCCGAGATTGAACCGGTCACGGTGATGGAGCGCGAAGATTGGTTCGCCCAGCACACGCCGGATAAGTGGCCGATGTGGGTCGCAACCCGCGGCGGCCAGGTCGTCGGTTGGGTTAGCCTGTCGCAGTGGAACACGCGGGCGGCGTATAGTGGCACCGCCGAGATTAGCATTTACATCGACGCGGCGGCCAAAGGGCAACACATCGGCACGCTGGCCGTGCAGTGGGCGGAGGCGCATGCCGCCGCGGCCCGGATTAACACCATTATTACGTTAATTATCGGTGCGAACAAACCCAGTATCGGCTTGTTCAAAAAACTTGGCTATGAACAGTGGGGCTTTTTGCCCGCAGTGATGCGCTTTGCCGACCGCAACCAGGATTTAGTGCTGCTCGGCAAGACGCTGGTCTAAGATGCAGATACGCATTTATTAATGCAACATTGAACCCGGAAAATGCCCGCTGGCAGCCGTTTTCCGGGCTTTTTTCTGCCCGAAATAGGTGTACTATATTCCTATTACATAATTAATGGCGGCCATTGCTGTGGCCGCGCTGGGAGTAAATGATGCAACGGGATAAAGTAGTTGGGGCAGTGATGTTAACCATCGCGGCTAGTATTTGGGGTGGCATGTTCGTCGTGGTGAAGTCGATTGTGGGCCAAATCCCGCCGGTGCAACTGGTGTGGTTTCGCTACTCTATCGCCGCGGTGGTGATGCTGCTGGTGGCGCTCGCGCAGCGCATCAAGTGGCACTGGCGCAAGAAGGACGTGCTGCTCATCATCCTCATGGGCGTCGTCGGGTACGCCTTGTCGAGCACGGCGCAGGAGACGGGGACGTGGCTCTCATCGGCCCAACTTGGCGCGGTGGTCACAGCCTCCACGCCCGCGTTCATGGTCGTGTTCAACTGGACGATTCTCAAGGTCCACCCGAGTACGGGGGACTGGGTGAGCTTAGCCTTAGCGATGCTCGGCATTATCTGCATCGTCGGCTTGCAGTTCAGCGGTCGGCAACTACTGCTGGGCGCATTGTCGCTGCTGGTCTCCGGGATTGCCTGGGCGCTCATGTCCGCGCTGGTGCGGCTCGTGTCGCCGGACGTCAGCATGCTGCAGGTGACGCTGTGTTCGACGGTCGTGGCCATCATTTGCCTGACGCCGTGGTCGCTCATGCATTGGCGTGCAGTGGCAGGGGTCAACTTCGGCAGGCCCGCGGTGTTTTTGCGGCTAAGCTACCTCGGCATCGTGTCGACGGCCATGGGCTTTATGCTCTGGAATGACGGGCTGCGGCGCATGCGCAGCAACGTGTCGGGGCTGTTCTTCCTGTTTCAGCCGGTCGTTGGGGCGCTGCTGGGTTGGCTGATTCTGGGCGAGGGTCTGACCATCGGCTTCTTCCTCGGGCTGGCGCTGCTATTTGCCAGCATCTGGGTTGCCATGCGGTGGGCATAAAATAATTAATCATGTAAATGGTCGGCCAACAGGGGCCGGCCATTTTTTGCGGAAGAGGGCTTGCAAAACGTGTCAAGACAGGTAGAATGTTGGTTAAACAGGTGAATTACGGAGGAAATGCTGATGGCTGAAGCACTGATCATTGTGGACTACACGAACGATTTCGTGGCGGATAACGGGGCTCTGACGGCGGGCAAGCCGGCACAGGCGATTGCCGCGCGCATCACGGCACTGGCGGAGGAGTTCAGCGCGCGGGGCGATTTTGTCTACCTGCCGACTGACATTCACGTGGCCGGCGACCCGTACCACCCCGAAACCAAGCTGTTCCCGCCGCACAACCAGGAGCATACCTGGGGCCGGGAGTTTTACGGACCACTGGCGGGCTGGGTGGCGGCCCATTCAGGAGACGCCAAGGTGACCGCCTTTCCTAAGCGCCGCTACTCCAGCTTTGCCGGCACGCCGCTGGATCAGTGGCTGCGTGAACGTCGCATCACGTCCGTGCACATCGTCGGCGTCTGCACTGACATATGCGTTCTGCACACGGCCATCGATGCGTACAACCTCGGTTATGACATCACTATCCACAGCGACGCGTGCGCCACGTTCAACCCAGCCGGCAGCGAATTTGCCTTGAACCACTTCCAATCGGTGCTCGGCGCAACGGTAATCTAAACCAAAAAACGACATCCCGCGGGGTGTCGTTTTTGCGTGTCTATATTTTGCCGGCCGTCAGTAGCGCGTGGGCCTTAACCACCATGTCTTCGTTTTGCTGGAAGATGATGGGTGGCAGTTCGTCCAGCGGGAAGTACTTGAGCTGCTTGGTCTCCCACGGCGCTGCGGCAGCCAAACTGCCGCCAACCGGCCGCACCAAGAAGCATTTGGCGATGTTCATCACCAAGTCGCCGTTCGGGTAGTGCATGTAGTAGTGGTTATCGAACAGGCCGAGGTCGGCAATGATTTCGACCTCAAGACCCGCGTCTTCTTGCATCTCGCGCAAGACGGCCTCGCGGTAGGTCTCGCCGAACTCAAGGTAGCCGCCGGGCACGCACCACCCGCCGTCCGCGCGTTCCTGCAGCAGGACCTCGCGGCGGGCGTTGATGACAATCCCGCCCGCCGCGTTCAGGATGAGGGGCATGTGCCCAGTCTTGGCGCGGATGGTTTTAATGTAATCGGGCATAATGCACCTCCTTAGCAGTTAGTCGTTATCCAGCGAAATCTCGAAGTAGCTGGTGTCGCCGCGGTACAGGGCGGTCGAGTATTCGACTACCTGGCCGGCCTTGGTGGAACCATACGTGTGGAAGTAAAACAGAGGGGCACCCGTGCGCACTTCCAGCATGTTGGCGACGGTCGGGGTGGCGGTGCTCAGTTCGAGCTTGCGGTGCACGTGCGCCACCTGGTAGCCGCGCGCTTTGAGCTCAGGATACAGGGATTCGGTGGTGAAATCAACATCCAGCAAGTCGGCGTCCACGGCCGCGGGAATGTAGGTGGTGACCAGCACAACGGGCTCGCCCTGGGCGGACCGCAGCCGTTCGAGCTTGTAGACATCGGCGCCGGGCGTCAGGTTGAGGGCGAAGGCGACATCATCGTGCGCGTGTTCAAGCTTGAAGTCCAGCACGCGCGTGGCGGTCTGCAGGCCCTTCTCGTGCATTTCGGCGTCGTAACTCTTGATGACGTGCGTGAATTCTTGCGCAATCTTGTTCTGGCACACGATGGTCCCCCGCTTGCGTTTCTTCTCCAGCAGGCCCTGGTTCACCAGCTCCTGGACGGCCTGACGGATGGTGGGGCGGCTAACCGCGTACTCAGCGGCGAGCTCCATCTCCTTGGGAATCAGGCTGCCCTTGGCGTAGGTGCCATCAGTGATTTTGCGCTTCAAATCTTGCTCAATTGTGCGATATTTAGGGACTGTCATCAGTGGACCTTCTTTCTAGATGCACGCTCGACGCCGACATCACGGCATTGTACGCGCTTACGTAATATATTATAACCTATAATACGATACGAAAAAACCGCAGACGGACCGAAAAAGGGCGTCTGCGGTCAAATCGCGGCCTACCAGGTCTGCGCGACGTGAATCGTGGTCACGTGGTCGTCGGCCATCCGCTGGCGCAGGGCGTCGATGATCTTGACCCCGGAGCTGGTGCCGATGCGTGTGGCCCCGGCGGCAATCATCGCCAGGAAATCGTCGGAATTGCGAATCCCGCCGGCAGCTTTGACCTGCACGTCCGGGCCCACGGTTTGTTTCATCAGTTGGACATCAGCGACGGTGGCGCCGCCCGTGCCGAAGCCCGTGGCCGTCTTGATGAAGTCTGGCTGGACGCGCCGGGCGATGGTGGCGACCTGCACGATTTCGTCCTTGGTCAGGTAGCAGTTTTCGAAGATCACCTTGATGGGGATGCCGGCGTCATGGCAAATCTTGGTCAGGCGCGTCATTTCGTCTTCGATGTAGGCGTAGTGCTTTTCCTTGAGCTCGGTCTGGTTGATGACGTAATCAATCTCGTTTGCCCCGTTCGCGATGGCGTCGCGGGTCTCGAATTCCTTGGCGGCGATGCTCGTCTGGCCCAGCGGGAAGGCGATGGCAGCACCCGTGTCGATGTCAGTGCCCTTGAGTAGCTCTGAACAATACTTGGATTGCACCTGGTTAATGGCGACCATCTTGAAGTGGTATTGTTTCGCCTCCGCGCACAGCTTGTCCATGTCCGCGTGGTTCGCGTATGCGTGCAGGTTGGTGTGGTCCACGAACCGTGCTAATTCGTCTAGTGTGTAATCTGCCATGATGTGCCTCCATTTTTGCCGTTTATTATGTCATTACATAATGTAGAATAGCAGGATTTGAAAACGGTG
The DNA here is from genome assembly GCF_001436225.1 of Lacticaseibacillus sharpeae JCM 1186 = DSM 20505. Taxonomy (GTDB): domain Bacteria; phylum Bacillota; class Bacilli; order Lactobacillales; family Lactobacillaceae; genus Lacticaseibacillus; species Lacticaseibacillus sharpeae. Next base: position 210,593 of record NZ_AYYO01000056.1, read on the forward strand.
TCAACTTGCTTGAACAACAAAAAAGCAGGCCACATGTGACCTGCTTTAGGGTGAAAAATTACTTGTCGTTCTTGGCGGTTTGGTTCAAGATGGCGCCGACTGCTGGCAGCTGGCCGAGGGAGTCGACCGCGGAGCTTGGCATGACGACGGTGTTGGCCGTGCCCTTGGCGAGGGCTTCGAGGGCCTGGACGTTCTTGTACTGCAGGTAGAGCTGGCCGTTGTTGATCAGGCCGGCGTTGATGCTGTCAATCTGGTCCTTAACGGATTCGGCAACGACCCGCTGACTTTCGGCCTTCCCTTGGGCTTCCAGAATCTGAGTCTGCTTGTTCCCTTCAGCTTCGAGGATTGCGGCTTGCTTTTCCCCTTCAGCCTTGGCGATGGCGGCCTGCTTGTGCCCCTCGGCTTCCATGATGTTGGCTTCACGTTCACGCGATGCCCGCAGCAGCTTGTTCATGGATTCCTGAATGGTCTGGTCAACCTGGATGGAGTCGATGTTGACGCGGTCCACGTTCAGGCCATAGCCGGCGGTGGTGGTGCTAATCTGGTCGAACAGGGTGGTGTTGATGGTTTCGGTTCCGTTCAGCACGTCGTTCAGATCCATGTTCCCGATAATCCCGCGCAAGTTAGCCCGGGTGTCTTGAATCATGGAGAGCACGGAGTCTTTGTTTTCGTAAACGTAAGCGTGGACGTCCGTGATGTGGTACTTGATGGTTTCAGAGATGCGGACCACAACGTTATCCTTCGTGATTACTTCTTGTTCGTCGACCTTCAGCGGAATCTGCTTCATGTTGACGATTTCGGTGATGCGGTAGATGAAGGGCATGACCAGGTGCAGGCCTGGTTCCAGGGTCTGGGTGTATTTCCCCAGTCGTTCCACAATCCCTACTTCCCCGGTGTGGATAATCGCCAGGCAGCGGGTGAACAGAACGAACAGCAAGACGAGAACAACAACTACCGCAACCACGGTGCCGGCAATTGAAAAAATCGATGTAAGCATAAATGTTTCCTCCTCAGTTTAACGCGCAGTGCGCGCATTCACGATGTTTGGACCCTAACCCAAGTAATCGCTTGTGGTTGGCCATGCGCCGAGTAACAATTCGAATAATCTCAGGTCGCGCGCATATGTCGCGCGTCGACATTAACAGAAAAGCTTAACTGCGGCAGGCGGGGACTTAGTACTCCAACAGGTCCACCGCACGCCGGACAACCAGTTCCAGAGGCGTTACCTGGGTGACGGCGACTAGATCGCCCGCAACAGCCAGCCCCACGACGCGGTAGTGGTAGTGAATTCCATAGAGTGAAATTGAACCGGTGTCCGCGTCGGTCTTGAGGGTGAATGTGGTGCCGAGTAGTCGTTCGTCAAGCATGAGTATCGCCTCCTTGATGAAAATTATTGTCCTTTAAAAAAATTTACGCAATACCCTAAATCACCTAAAATGCAAAATCAGTCCAAAGTCGCATACCGCTTACATGGCCGCGATAATGCGCTTATGCACTTTTGCACAAGTGAATGCTGTCTGGCCTTGAATGTGGTAAAGTATTCTGAGAACCGGCCGTAAGTTGGCCACGACAAATGGAGGGATTCCGAATGCAAAACAATGCGCTGCTGGTACGCTTTTTGTGGTTGGTCGTCATCGCGCTGGTCGTGGTGGCCCTCATCGCCCAGTACACCGGCCATCACGACTTGGCCAAGACGCTGATTTTGCCCGCACTGCTGCTGTTTTGGCTGACGTATGCAATGCGGCGGGCCAAGCCGAAGCAATGATTTCCAGGGAAATAAGGAGGTGCAGCCATGCCCCGCGTCAAACCAATCTATAGTAATACCTTCACCAAACGCCGGCGGACTTGGATTACGGTCATCGTGGTGCTGTGCCTTGCCGTGCTGGTCGGCGGCGTCTTGTGGCTGCACCTGCGCAACCCGCGGCCGAATGCCCAGCAGTACCCACAGCTCGGTGTGCGCATCAGCCAGACCGATGGCAGTCAGGACTTCGACGCGCTTAAGAAACAGCAGGTGAGCTTCGTCTACCTCAAGGCCACTGAGGGTGCGAGCTACTTCGACGATAACTTCGATGCGAACTATAGCCAGGCAACCGGCAGTAACTTGCGTGTGGGCGTCTACCACTACTTCAGCTTCAGTAGTACACCAAGGAAGCAGGCTGCGTCGTTTTATAAGCACGTGGGCGGAAGCATCGGCGACTTGCCGCTTGCCATTGAGGTGACCAATTACACCACGGTACCCAAGCAGGCGGAACTCACGCGCAACTTGCAGCAGCTGGTGACACTGCTGCAGACGCATTACGGCGTGCAGGTAATTCTGATGGGCACGCCAGCAATGCTCGCCAAGGTCAAGTCGGTGGCACCGACTGCCGGGCGGATGGTCATTAGTAGCAAAGCGCGCGCGGCTAAGTCCGCCATGTTCTGGGAATACGCCGCGGACGCCAAGATTCCGGGCGGGGGCAGCACTGAGTACCACTGCATCGTGGCCAAGAAGCTGCCGTAGCGGGCGCGTGCATTACAGCACAAATAATCCCCTTGTGCATAAACCAGCAACTGGGGTACACAAAAAGCGGCACCAAGTTGACCACAATGGCCAAGCTTGGTGTCGCTTTTTGGTTAATCTTCGGCTTCTAATTCGGGGTAAATGATGGGGTAGGTCTCATCTTCGGCTTCGTCGTACACCGTCGTTGGCAGGCCGTCCATGCAGGTAATGATTAATTCATAACCGTAGTGGTCGAGGAAGGTGAGGGCGTCAGTGGTAATCCCCACAATCTTGCCGGGCAGGCGTTTGCCATCGATTGAAATGTCCAGCTTAGGTGAGACCTGCAGGCTGTGGTGACGATGAGTATTATTATCGATGAAGTTGAAATCACCGCGATACAGATCAGCGAGCGCGAGCGCAGGATTGGGCCGAACCGAACTCTTGCGTCCGAAACTATGAGAAATTGCGTTGAATGCTGAGGAAATCTTGCCAGCCATTTGTCTACCTCCCGTACACTTTATTTCACTAACATCATATTAGCACTTGTCCGCGAGTGTAACGTAACTTTTCTGCCACTTTCATGTTACAAAAATATGCGTAATTGACATCTGCCGCGCAAAGTTTTGCCCGTCTGGTGGGGATTGTTCCCATACCAAAATAATGTGGATTAGCTAACTCTTGTTACTTTATTTGTTTTGCTAAAGATTATTTACTTTTCACTAATGTCACATAATTCTCACAAGCAAGCGCAAATTGGTTGCGGGTTTGCGCGGTAAAAACTGGCATTATATCCGTGAAAGCTGTTACAATAATTGTGGAGCTTTTTAAGAATTCAAATTAAGAATCGGCCCGATTGTGGACATGGTTAGCACCTTGGCGTTCTGCAATGGACCCGGGCCGATTATCGCCGCAACTAGTGGCCGTAACTAGCTTATGAGGAGGACAAATTTATGTTACGTTTAGGCATTATTGGTACCAACTGGATCACCGCGCAGTTCGTGGCCGCAGCCCGCGAGACGGGTGAGTACAGTCTGACCGCGATTTACTCGCGCCGCGAGGAAACGGCGCAGAAGTTCGCCGACGAGACGCGGGCGAACGCGGAACTGTTCACCAACCTGACCGCGTTCTTCGCGTCCCCAGCCTTTGACGTTGTGTACATCGCCAGCCCCAACAGTCTGCACGCTGCGCAGGCCGTTCAGGCGCTGAATGCGGGCAAGAATGTAATCGTGGAGAAGCCGATGGTGACCAACATCAAGCAGATGGCGGGCATCGACGCGGCGCTCAAGGCCAACCCGCACTTGTTCATCTTCGAAGCGGCCCGGCACATCTACGAGGACAACTTCCAGCGCGTCAGCAAGTTCACCCACACGCACCCTATCAGTGGCGCGACGTTGACGTACATGAAGTACTCGTCCAAATACGACGCATTCCTCTCCGGCAAGAACCCGAACGTCTTCACCACGACCTTCGATGGGGGCGCCCTGGAAGACCTCGGTGTCTACCTGGTCTACGCGGCGATTTCCTGGTTTGGCGTGCCGGACAAGGCCAACTACAGTCCGCAGATTCTGCGCACCGGGGTTGACGGCTCCGGGGTCATGCACTTCGACTACCCGGACTTTTCCGTCAACCTGATTACCGGCAAGACAACGCAGAGCTACTTGCCAAGTGAAATTTATACGGGCCGCGACACGCTCACCATCGACGCGCCGGAGAGCATTCAGCGCATCGACTACACGACCAGCGAGGACACCGTCGATTTGGCCGGCGCCCAGGATCAGAACCCGATGATTCGCGAGGCGGCGTACTTCGCCAAGGCGATTAACACCGGCGACACCACCGCCCGCGACGAGAAACTGCTGCTGGCACGTCGGGTGCACACGGTGATGACCCAGATTCGTACCGACGCAGGCATCGTTTTCTCGAGTGACCAAGACTAGCTAACGCAAGACGTCAGATTATGCACAATTTCTGTGAATGGTTTGCCTGTCTTATGACACTCATGGTACAAGGTGGAGCCTACCTTTGCGTAGTAGGTATATATAAACGGCGTCTGGAACACATTGTACACAGTTGAGTGGTAATTTGAAGGCGGTGTCCCAAAGTTTAGGGCATCGTTTTTTAGTGCGTGAAGCTGTGGTTGCGTCATTAATAATCTTGCGGTGATTTAACTCAGTACTGGAAAAATGAGATGATTTGTGAAAAACGTCTCAAAGCCTGCATGATTTAAATTGTAGTGGTTGCCATTAACAGTCAACAATATTAATCTAAGTGTGTAATCACGTAAGCGCTTTTTGGAGGGGATAATATGAAAAATGGTAAGTGCTGGGTTGACTACAACCGAGTTGCAGAGAATATTTGGAACAACGCAATATCTTCAGCTGTAAGTGGAGCATCTGGATTAGGTAATTTACCTAAGGGGCATTAGTCTGACTTGAACGACGAAAAGTTACACATCATGGCCGCGCTAATCGATTTGATGCATAGTTTTGCTGATGATAATCCAACTACTTTTGGGGTGGAAGTGGCGGGAAAAATTAAGGAAACAATTAACGTGATTGCCAATCCACGTTGTCAGGGGACGACATTGTATAATGAAGTGCTACCGATTCGGCGAGAAATTTCCGGAGCAATCTCAGTCGACCATTACCAGTTGACAGAACCACAAGCGCGGGCCTGGACTAACTTTAAAGAACAAACGCAAAATGCTTACGATGATTACTGGAAGGGTATTTCGATGTTAAGAACATTGATTTAACCGTGGTCGGCGGTTCGTGCAGATTTTTTCTGGGCGGGCTGCCGACTTTTTTGGTAGGGCGTAATTATTGCGCGTAAAATAATTATGCCCCGTCGGCTTGACCCCACCGGCCGTGACAAGGATAATTAGCGTAGTTGTGATATTGAACGAACAAAATTAACTGGCGGCAGATGGCGCGGAACGCGGTTTGCCGTTAACGAGGAGAAATATTTTGGTAGTAGCGGAACCATTTCAGAATTTATGGCAGAAGGCGGGCTTCACCGACCAGACGCCAATCCAGACGGCGGTGGCGGAACCACTGACACAAGACGAGAACATTATCGGTCTTGCCCCAACCGGCTCCGGGAAGACCCTGGCGTTTGGCCTGCCGCTGCTCACCAAAGTTGTCCCCGACGACGGCTTGCAGGTATTGATTCTGGCGCCGGCCCAGGAACTGGTCATCCAGACGCGCGACGTTCTGCAGCCCTACGCGGAGGCAATCGGCGTGCGTGTGCTGGCCATCACCGGGAACACCAACGTGGCGCGGCAGAAGGAACAGCTCAAGAAGCACCCCGAGGTCATCGTGGCCACAGCCGGCCGTCTGCTCGAACTGATTGGGGCGGGCAAAGTCCGCCTGGCCCGCCTGCAGACCATGGTCGTGGACGAAGCGGACGAACTGCTGCGCCAGCCTGGTCTGGATCAGGTGCGCGAAATTGCCCAGGACGCGCCGGCGGACGTGCAAATGGCATACTTCTCTGCCACCAGCAGTCCCATTCTGCGCGAACTGCCAAAGTGGTTCGGCAGCGACGCCCGCGTGATTGACGTGCGGCCAATCGACAAGACCCAGGGCCCTGTGCAGCACTACTTCCTGCAGGGCGGCCGTGAGCATCAGGTTGAATGGCTCGGCCGGCTGGCCCGCCAGCCGCATTTTGCCGCGCTCGTCTTCTTCAACAAGAACTCCAGCTTGAGCAAGGCCGCCGGAATTCTGCGCCACCAGCGCGTTAGTTACGCCGTGCTCGACCGTAACGACCGTTCGATTGCGCGCAAAAATGCCCTCGCGCTGTTCCGCAAGGGTAAGGTGCAACTGCTGCTGGTAACGGACCTCGCTGGGCGGGGCCTTGACATTCCAAAGCTCCCGGCGGTCATCAACTTCGAAGTGCCCCGCACCGCCACGACCTACATTCACCGTGCCGGCCGGACGGGACGCATGGGTCAGCCGGGGATGGTCATCACGATGGGGGACGACCACGATTTGCGCGACCTGCGCAAACTTGCGGCGGACTATGATATTCAGCGCGCGTACGTGGTGGACGGCGGCATTAGCACCGAGAAGCCCGAAGTCGACGCCGACCAGCTGCGCAAGGTGGCCCGCGCAAAGTCACTGAAGGGCCAAAACGCTGCGGCGGCAAACGGCAAACGCAGCGCAACCGGGCAGGGTAAGGCCAGCGACGAGCCAGCCCGCAAGCCGCACAAGAAGAACCGGGCACGCGACAAGAAGAGCAAGGGTAAACCAAAGAAGAAGCAGCAAAACTAAGCGCAATGGGTGGTGTAATTTGCCACCCAATACATAGATGAGGATAGGACAATGGGAATTCCAGAAGATAATCCAGCAAGCGTCATGGACATCATCACCGCCACGGCCACCGCGCGCGACGCCGCACTGACGGCCATCGCCGCGGCCGAAGAGGGTGACTTCGCCGAGGCCACCAAGTGGGTGACCCGCGCAACTAACGCCACGGCGGCGGCGCAAAAGGCGCACAACCACATCCTGAGTCTGGAAGCCCAGGGCAACGGGCCCGACTTCTCGGTGCTGCTCGTGCACGCCGAGACGCACCTGACCGACGCCACGGCGATGACGGAGATGGCCCGGCACTTCATCAAGCTGTACCGGCGGCTGGATGGGGCAGATAAGTAGCTGGCTGCGAAAGAAGGAATGGCGATGGCCGAGAAAACCATCATGCTCGTGTGTGCCGGGGGGATGTCGTCCAGCTTGCTCGTGAAGCACATGCAAGATGCCGCGGCGGATGCACATTTGCACTACCGCATTTTCGCCACGGGCGTGCAGTCCGCGCCGGACAAGTACGCCAAGTTTCACCCGGCTGTCGTGCTGGTGGGGCCACAAGTGCGGTTCGTAATTGACCGGTTCCGGGTCGCGATGCCCGACGTGCCGGTACAGATGATCAACATGCACAGCTATGGCGTCATGGACGGGCCAGTTGTGCTGCGGACGGCCCGGGAGCTCATGGGCGATTTGCCTGCAGCTGAAAATTAAAGGTTGGGGCCACGAAAAAACACCACCATCAAAAGATGGCGGTGTTGACTACGTGGCCTTTTTACGTGGGCCGACACGAGTGTTTGTAGGCAACTGAGCCCGTATAATCATCTGCAAATATATTCTACTGCAACTTTTCTTTGATAACAAGTTATGTACGGGAGGGTGCAGCCTCCCTGCAGATGATTTTTAGGCCAGTTGCCTATTGGTTCTTGTGGTGGTTGTCCACAAAGAACTTAACCAGCACTGCTAATGCAGTAGTCAGTTGGGTGACTGCTGGTGCATAGGCAATACGACATCAATTGTTGTCTTGATGCGTCTGCCTCCCTTCTGCATCGCCGTCAGAACAGCACTCTGCACCGCGTTGCTCCTACGCATTGACACAAAATTGCGGGCACACTTGTCCGCAGAATAAGTGTAGCATCTAGCCGTCTGCAATTTGCCAGTTATGTTTGGGCGTAAACTAAAACGCCGCTATTGCAGCACTTGATTTTTTGCGGAACACATAAAGTTCCACAGTACCATTTAATAACGTGAATCATCGTATTTTTCCTGACCCAAATCCCCATTTCCTGCAATTACGCCCGCCAGCTGCGGCTACATTTTCCATTAACCCCACATTAAAATTAAATGGCCGGCGTCACGCCAAAAGACGTATAATTAACAATACAGAATACATAGGGCGCGGCAGTCTGGCGCGCAGATAGGAGCGAAACATGTCGAAGTTTAAAGAGTTGCGGGCAGCGATGGCGGCCAAGGGCGTGGACGCGGTCATTATCACTGATCCCGTGAACGTGTCGTACGTGAGTGAATTCAGTGGGGACGAGAGCGGCCTCGTGGTGACGCAGACTCAAGCGGCGCTGGTGACCGACTCCCGGTTCGTTGAGGCGGCTAAGGGTGAGGTGCACGACGCAGACATCGTGCTGCACACCAAGGGCCTCGTGCCGTACATGGGCCAGATGGTCGATGACTGGGGCGCTAAGACCGTGGGCTTTGAGTCCGCGTACATGACGTTTGAAAACTACGATGCGCTGCGCAAGAACACCAAGGCAGAGCTGGTGCCAACCTGGCACATGGTTGAACAGATTCGCGAGATCAAGTCGGCAGATGAGATTGCGTTGATTCAAAAGGCGGTCGACATCGCCCAGGCCGGCTACGAGCACGTGATTGCCACGATTAAGCCGGGGATGACCGAGCAGCAGGTGGCCACTGACCTCGACTTCTTCATGCGCGGCCAGGGCGCATCCGCGGTGTCCTTCGAGACCATCGTGGCGTCCGGCTACCGTTCCGCTTTGCCCCACGGATTCGCCGTGGACAAGGTCATTGAAGCCGGCGACGTGATTACGCTCGACTGGGGCGCGCTGTACAAGGGTTACATGTCCGACCTCACCCGGACGTTCGCGGTCGGCACCCCCGACCCGAAGATGGATGAAGTCTACAAGATTGTGTTCCAGGCTAACCAGGAGATGGCGGACGTCATGAATCCCGGGACCCTGGGGAAGACCATGCAGGCGGCGGCCCACCGTGCAATCGACGCGGCCGGCTACAAGGAATACTTCGGCCACGGTGCCGGTCACGGGATTGGCCGTGACATCCACGAAGGCCCTGGTGCGTGGGGGCAGTTCATGGAGACGCCGATTCTGCCCGGCAACGTGCTGACCGACGAACCCGGCATTTACCTGCCTGGCATTGGCGGGGTCCGGATTGAAGACGACATCCTGATTACCGCGGATGGGCACCAGCGCATGTCACAGGTGGCACCGGCGGAACTGCTGCATATATAAAAAATTAGGTTTTAATGTAATCACTGGTGGTAAAATTCATCAGTGGTTTTTTATAATCAGATATTTACTAGCACGGCGTCTGGCTGGTGTTATGCAATTGTTAGCACTTTTACCATATTAATTCGTTTATAATGCTGCTTTGACAGGGATAACTGATAATATTTAATTACCGAACATCAACGGCAAATTAGCAAAACACGTTATTATTTCTTTGAGTTTTGCTAATCATGGTATATAATTACCGTAGAGAAAGGAAGTGATTTCTGTGAAAGGTTATACGAATCCTTACGTTACACAGGAGGAATTCGACCAGATGATTAAGATGGTTGAGCAACCGATTACTCCCGAACGTCAAAAACAGCTAGATGACGCATGGAAGCTTTTAAATGCACATCCTGAAATAGAAATCATTGTGACCGATTAACGGATTAACAATATGTCAGTACGCGACATACCCTTAGCCGCGCTAAAAGATCAAAGGACAATTGATCAATTTTCGTGTATTCCACTGGTTACATCAAAATATCCTAGTGCTGTGTTGTATGATTACCAGCTGATAGATGATTTTTTACACAAGTCGGCAATTAAGTATGATGCAGACAACCTGATGCGAACGCGCCTGATAGTCAACGATGATGGTGAGATACTGGCGTTCTACTCGTTGTGTGCTGGAACAAGGCGTGTTTTCAAGCAGTTTCGGCATGTATATTCAGTGCCTACAATTGGTAGAAATACAGCATTGCCCACAATTGAGCTGGTGTGGTTTGGCGTTGCGGCAAAATTTCAAAATCAAGGAATTGGTTCTGAAGTATTAAAGGTGATTCTAAGGCGGGTACTCAAAACGTGTCACAATATTGGTGCCTGTTTGTTTGTGGTTGACTCGCTTTATGTCGCTCGAAACTTTTATTTAAATCGTGGGTTCGTCGATATTGGCCAACCGCATAAACAAAGAGAAGATATTTATCTGGGAATTAGTATGACTGAGATAGCTTCTATGATCTCTAAGGTTGGTTAGACCAGGATAGTTAGTTTTAAAAATATTAATGAGTTCCGCTGAGCTCGTTAAAAATAAATGTTTGACTTAAAATATCAAAATAGCACTGGTGCTGATAGGATTGCACCAGTGCTATTTTGCTGTACTTATTCCTGTCCCGCCAGCCATTCTTCATAGGCCGCGAGCATGTCCGGGTCAATCATCCGGCCGGAAATGCGGTAGAACTTCTCGTTGGTCTTCATAATCCAGCCAATCAGGGCGTCTTTGGTGTCAGGTACGGGCTTGTGGTCGGCCTTGCGCACCAGCGCGATGTCCGTGGGGTCGGTCAGCTGGAAGTCCTTGTGGTGCTCGCCGGGGCGGCCCTTCATGTAGGTCTGCGGGGTGGCCGTGAACTTCAGCAGCTCGCCGCTCTTCAGCTGGCCGAGTGCCTGGAAGTCCGCGCTGTAGTTGAACCACAGGTGGTCGGTGATCATCCGGCCGTTGCCGTCCTTGACGTTCGTGACCAGCAGCGTGGGTTCGAAGCGCTCGATGTCGTCTGCATCGCGGTCAACGCGGTAACCGGTGCGGTTGAAGAAGGCGGAGAAGGTCTGGGGCGTGGTGGTATCGAGATTCATGATGTTGCGGCGCATGGTGGGGTCCTTTCGTGGGGCAAAATTGATACTTCTATTGTACAACGCGCGCGGCCAATCTTTAAGGGTGTAGCATGTTGTTGCAAAAACTGGGCGAAATGGTCAAGCAAACTGTTCGACGGTCCATATCTGTGGCGGACAAATCCGGATAACTGATTGAGCACGCGGCCACAGACACGCTATAATTAAACAAATGGATGCAGAAAGGAAGTGCCGGCATGGACAACACATTAACCGCCTTCATCGACAAGTGGTACCGCGAATTCACTGATACTGAGGAGCACGACTTCGGTAAGGAGTTCGGCCGCGATGCCATCGATGCGGGGCTGAACCTGGATGGCCTGGCGAAAATGCAGGCGAACGGAAAACTGACCGCGGCGCAAACGACAGACCTGAATAGCCTGGCCCAGAGCCTGGCGCCCATCACGGACGCGTCGCTGCTGGCGGACGCGACGTTTGGTTACTGGCACCAGCTGACGGCCACGGACGGCCAGGATGTGGGGACGCCAAATCTGCGCGCCCAGTTCATCCTACTGTTCATGCGGCTGCGCGAACTGGCCCACGACCTGCCACACCAGGCCCACGAGCAGGCAAGTATCACCGCCACGCGTGGGGGGATGCTGAAACCAGAAAACGGCGACACCATGGAAACGACGCTGACGTTGAGTAGCACCGGCCTGGTAACACTGTCCGCGCAGGCATATCCGGATGAAGATGCCGAGCAGCTGCGGGCAACCCTGATTGACGAGCAGCACGCACGGGTGTACCTGGCCCTGGTGCGGGACATTCAGTCGGTGCCGCTACCCATGGCGCCCGACGCCGATTTTGTCACCATCGACCACAGCGATGAAACAGGCATTAAGCTCACCACATCGATGCCAGCGGAGGATGCCAGTGAGGTGGAGACCAAGCTGAACCGCTTCCTGGCGCAGGCAACCGGCTGGGACGACCTCGACATTTTCGCTGTCGTGCCGTACGCGCAGAACACGGCGCGCCACCTGGCCGATATGTTCGGCGACCTGCTGAAGAAGCAGTTCGGCTTCGACGGTGAGGCGCCGGAGCTGACCAAGCAGTTCGCCGACGACATGCCGGACGGGGATGCGGCGGCGGATGATGACCCGGACGCACCAGATGACCTCCACCTGACGCGCTTTAAACTGTCGCTGGATGAGTCCAAGGATGAGCTGCAGGAAATGATTGAGCTCAACCAAGAGACGGCGACGATGGAGTACGGGCAAAAAGACGGCGATATCGAGAACGTCAGCCGGCTGCACAACGAGCTGCTCATAACCGACTTGCTGGAGCAGCTCAGCGAGTTTGACTACACCGTCAACATGGACGATGTGGAGTGGTGGAACAAGCACGTCGGCCAGGCGGGAATTCCGCCGGCGCAGTACCTGCTGGAGATGGAGTTTGCAGACGGCACCGTGCGCCAAATCGGCGGCACCTACCTGCGGCCGAGTCTGCCCGCTAAGTGGCCGAACATCCTCTACATCCTGTACAACGCCATCAGCCAGAGTGCCATCGGCGAGGCGTTCAACCCGAGCCGGTTCGCGTATGGCCAGCGGCAAAACGAGCGCATCTACGTTCAGGTGCAGTTCAAGGACAGCGACCGCAAGTACGACTACATCGCCGATCAGGACCTCTACGATGAGGGCGACCACGTGATTGTGCCGGTGGGCGCGGACAACACCGCCACCCCGGCCACCGTGGTCGGCGTCGGGTATTACACCGAGGACGACGAGCCGTACCCGCACGCCAAGGCGAAGCACGTGCTGGGACGGGTGAAGGAAGAGCAGTAGAAGCGTTATTTTAGAGCACTGGTGGAAACAGGCATCGGTGCTTTTTTTATTTAAAAATTTATATTGTTTGCGATGATCGCTGAAGAAATGGTCTCTGAGATGCAATTGGTTAATATTGTTTATTTAATAACGTGTAGTGCGTTCTAAAATCGATAAGCATCGAAGAAAAATGTGCTATTAAAAAACATAAACGTGTGCTACTGTAGGAGTGCGGAAAGCAATTCTTTTAGGGGATGATTATATGTCAATGGGTCAACTGAACCCGTATGTAACACAGAAGGCATACGACAAGATGCTGCGAATGATTTACGAAAAAACCACAGCTGCCCGGAAAAAGCAGTTAAAACAAATTGCACGTGACATGAATGAAAGATCAGATATAAAAATCATCGATAAGCGGCGAGGATAGCGTTAGTGGAATTTTCTAAGGTGCGAATCAGCGAGTTAGACAATCAGGCGGCTTTACAAAACTTCACCTGCATGCCGGCAAGAGTGAATGAACAAATTCATAATGTGGCCAAGGATTACCAACGTATTGATGAGTTTTTACAGCGAAGAGCATTAACTATGGAACAAAATCATCTGTTCAGAACCACGCTAATCCTCGATGAACAATGCAACATTATTGCGTTCTATTCGCTGTGTGCGGGCACCCGTACAGTGTTCAAAAAATTTCGTAGGGAAACGCATATTCCCCATAAAGCCAAGAATATGGCTATTCCAACTGTCGAATTGATATGGTTTGCGGTCGCAGATGAGTACCAGGGCCGAGGTGTAGGCAAAAGAATTCTTAGCGTAATTTTAAAAGAAGTTCTGGCAGTCACTCGACAGGTTGGAGCTGGTCTTTTCGTTGTTGAATCTTTGGCGGATGCATGTGGATTTTATGAACAAAGAGGATTCAAGGACATTGGTGAACCGCATAAGCTTGATGGCGACGTAATCATGGCAATTACGGTTACAGATTTAGAGGGAATGTTTGTTAACAAATAGTAATCACAGCTTTGGCCAATTAAATGTTTCCATTGCAAAATGTTGCGGGAGGCATTTTTTTGTTTGTTTGTAATCTTTTTTAAACCGCTATTTTCGTAAATAAGGGATGTTATTCCATTATTTTCGGTATTCCCTCCACCTCAGCAATCCGGTATACTCATGCCTATTGTGTAAAATTGGAGGAAATTATGAACACATTAGGTTGGATTGTGCTGTGGGGCTTAGTGATTGCCCTGTGGCTGTACATTATTCTGAACTGGGGTGAGAAGAAAATGACCCCAAACCGGGCGACGATACTGATTCTCGCGGCGCTGGTCTTGACGATTACCGCGGTGGCGGTGCGACAACAAGATACCTCATCTGCGGAACCTGCAAAGAGCACGGTAGCCACCGCCGATAGCGACGCCGATGACGAAGATCCCGACGAGTACGCGGACAGTGACGACGAGGAAGAAGACTCCACGGACGACAGTGACGATTACGACACGTCGTATACGGACGAAAGCAGTGACGACACGACGGACACAGACAGCGACACGACCGACACCACGACTGAAGCGTCTGCCGTTAGCAGCAGTACACCCGCGCCCGCTGTTTCCAGCTCCCGCCCAGTCGCCCGCACCTCATCCCGGGCAACGACCCGCTACAGCACTACCCGCGGCACGACCCACAACCCCGCCCGTGCCGGCATTAACACCGGTACCCGCCATTACGCGTACAAGCCGGTGCCCAAGACCGGTGACAGCCAGATTGTCTACGTTAGTGCGAACATCCCGGGCCGCTACCACAAAGACCCGCACTGCCGCGGCCTCGAACAACGCGGCGGCCGCGTGGCGATGACGTTGGCCCAGGCCCGCGCGAAGGGGTACGTGGCGTTCTGTGCGTACGAACGTTACGAATAGTGCAAAGTTAACGCGCACAACTTTGTCAAAACGGCAAAAAGCATCAACTTTAACCACGGTAACGGGGACATTGCAGAAATGTCCCCGTTATTTTTGTGAAAATTTCATGGTAAATTTCAAGTACAAGTTAGCCACTTCTGAAAATAACATCTAAATCAATG